>JBDIAX010000005.1:0-92572 GCA_039812605.1 Acidimicrobiia bacterium
TTCCCGGCACGGAAGGTGGACATCGGCGTCCACCTTCCGTGCCGAGAATCCGCCGCCGGGGGAGAGAGACCGGGGGAGGGGCGGGGCAGGGGCGAGGGGAAGCGGAACGCGCCGCCGGCGCCGACCCCCTCGTTGGAGGAGGCCGACGCCGGCGTGTGGTGTGCGTTGCAGGTCGGGGCTCAGACAGGTCTGTTGCCCGTGCTGCTCGCGGCTCCGTCGGGTCGGAGCGATCGTCGCCCGATCAGGCCGAGCGGAGGTGCTCGGGGATCGGGACCTCGGGGAGCTGGTCCTCGGGGCGCGCCACCTTCGGGGGACGGCCCCGGCGCCGCTTGGACGCCAGGATCTTCCCGTTCAGGAACAGCTGGCCGCCCCAGACGCCCCAGGGCTCGCGGCGGGCCATGGCTCCCTCGAGGCACGGCACCAGGGCGGGGCACTCGGTGCAGAGCCGCTTGGCGGCGGCGATGTCCTGGAGCTCCTCGGAGAAGAACATGGCGGTGAGCCCGGCGCCACCGGTGGCGCAGAGGGCGTCGGCCTGCCAGGAGAGGTCCTCCAGCTCGGTCTGTGCATCGAAGTCCGGTGCGGTCAGCATCGGGTTCCCCATTCTCGTGTCTTCGGGTCGTCGGTCAGTCGGGTGGGTGGGTGGTCATGGCTCTCGGGGTTGACGGTGTCGTCCGCATCCGGGCCGGAAAAGGCGAAAGGCCGCTGGGCGTTCCCAGCGGCCTTCGGAGGTTCGGATCTCGATGTTGCGGGGGTGGTTCCCCTGCTACGAGTCCTCCGGAGGCCGGTGGCGAATGCCGTGGTGCTTGTTCACCTTGTTCACCACGGGGTTCGACGGCATCGCTGCGGTTGCGGCGAGGGCGACGGAGGCGTGGCGGGAGGCGAATCGAGCAGCATCCTCGGTGCACCAGCGCGAGCGCGCGACGGCACCGGTGGTGGCCTGATAGCCCCAGGTGGTGGTCGTCTTGGTGCTCACGGATGCGCTCCGGTGCGGATGCGGACAGGGTCGTGCGCCGTTGGGCGCCCGGACAGGGAACCGCGCGCAGGCGGAAGCTGTCAACTGATTTTCGACGAGGTCGGGACCTTCAGCCCTGGACCGGCCCCGGCGCCCCCGTGCCGGGCGGTGGGACGAAGACCCGCGAGCGGTAGAACCGCAGCTCCTCGATGCTCTCGCGGATGTCGTCGAGCGCCCGGTGCGCGGTGGCCTTCCGGGGCAGCGCGCTCAGCACCTCGGGGTACCACCGGCGGGCCAGCTCCTTGATGGTGGACACGTCGACGGAGCGGTAGTGGAGGTGCTCCTCGATGTCGTTCAGGTGCTTCGCGAGGAAGCGTCGGTCGGTGCCGATCGAGTTCCCGCACAGCGGCACCGTCCGAGCCTCCGGCACGTGCTCTCGCAAGAACGCGAGGGTCTGCTCGCCCGCATCCTCAAGCGTCGTGGTGGATGCCGCGATGGCGTCGAGCAGGCCGCTGCGGGTGTGCATGTCGCGCACGAAGTCGTCCATCGTGGCCATCGCCTCGGGGCTCTGGTGGATGACGAGGTCGGGTCCCTCCGCCACGATCTGGAGCTCGTCGTCGGTGACGATCGTGGCGATCTCGACGATCACGTGCTGGTCGGGATCGAGGCCGGTCATCTCCAGGTCCATCCACGCGAGCACCTTGGGAGGATAGGGCGCCGCTGACCTCGTAGCGTCCGGACCGTGCTGCACGTCCCGTTCGTCCGCCTCGATCCCGACCTTCCGCCGCCGAGCTACGCGCACGCGGGCGACGCCGGCGCCGACCTGCGGGCGCGCGTCGACGCGGTCCTCGCTCCCGGCGGAGGGAGGGCGCTGATCCCCACCGGGGTCGCCGTCGCTCTGCCCGTGGGCACGGCTGGCTTCGTGCAGCCGCGCAGCGGGCTGGCCCTCCACCACGGGGTCACCTGCCTCAACTCGCCGGGCCTCATCGACTGCGGCTATCGGGACGAGCTGAAGGTCATCCTCGTCAACCTGGACCCGACCAAGGCGTTCGAGGTGAAGCGCGGCGAGCGCATCGCCCAGCTGGTGATCCAGCGGGTGGAGGTCGCGGCCTTCACCGAGGTCGACGACCTGGGCGAGTCGGCCCGCGGCGTCGGCGGCTTCGGCTCCACCGGGCGCCGCTGACCCGCTGGACAGCGGAACAACAGAACAGCGGAGCAGCGGAGCAGCGGCCGTCGTCAGCGGCTTCCTGCCTCGGAGCGGCGGCGGAGCTCCTCGAGGCACTTGGTGAGCAGCCGCGACACCTGCATCTGGGAGATGCCGAGGCGATCGGCGATCTGCTGCTGGGTCATCTCGTCGAAGTACCGCAGGCGGATGATCAGCTGCTCTCGCTGCGGCAGCTCGGCGAGGAGCTCCGCCACGAGCACGCGGTCCTCGGCCCGGAAGAGCTCGAGGTCGTCGCTGCCGAGCGCGGTGGGCGGGTCGCGGTCGTCGGGCCGTGACCCGTCGATCGAACGGGAGCGGTAGGCGAGCGATGCCTCCATCCCCTCCAGCACCTCTTCGCTCGAAGCGCCCGACGCCGCCGCGAGCTCAGCGATCGTCGGGGACCGACCGAGGTCCTGGGTGAGGTCGGCGAGCAGCGTGCCCAGCCGCACGTGGAGCTCCTGCACCCGACGCGGCACCCGGACCGCCCAGCCCCGGTCGCGGAAGTGGCGCCTGAGCTCGCCCAGGATCGTGGGCGTCGCGAACGTGGAGAACTCCACGCCGCGCGTCGGGTCGAACCGGTCGATCGCGTGGAGCAGGCCGAGCGATGCGACCTGCTCGAGGTCATCGAGGGGGATGCCGCGGTGGTCGAACCGGCGCGCCAGGTGGAGGGCCAGGCGGAGGTTGAGCGCCACCAGCTCGTCGCGCGCCTCTAGGTCGCGGGTGCGGTGGTACTCGACGAAGAGCGCCTGCGAGCGTGCGCGCTCTCGGGGGCTCAGCGTCACCGGGGGTGCTCCGATCGCTTGACGAGCACCACCCGCGCCGCCGGGCCGTCGATCGTGGCCTCGTCGACGACCGCGCCGAGGATCGCGGTGGTGAGCTCGTCGACGGGGTCGAGGGCCACCGCCGGGGTCCGGTCGGCTTCGATGCCCACCTCGTCGTCGGTGACCCGGCACCGCAGCCGGATCCTGGCCGTGGGGTCGGGGTGCCTCACGAGCAGCGCGAACACCTCGCCCACCGCGATGCGCAGGTCCTCGACCTCGTCGTACGAGAGGCCGTTGCGCGTCGCCATCCCCGCCATCGCCAGGCGCGCGACGCGGGCATGGTCGGCAAGCGCGGGAAGGGTCAGGCACACCTCGAGCGGTGCATCGCCCGGGGTTCGTGGATCGCTCACAGCGACCTCGATGCTAGAGGCGTTGGCTCGGGGCCGCCGGTGGGGTCAGGGGTCCTGGGGCGTCACCCGGACGACGGTCTGCGTGCGCTGCTCCACCCGGCTCGCCTCCCGGGTCGAGGTGGCGGTGCCCTTGGTGGTCACGTCCACCGCGTAGGCGGGGCTCGCCAGGTCGAACCAGCCCGTGCCCTCGCCGGTGGCGTTCGCCGAGGTCAGGTGGTCGCCGGAGCTGAGCTCCTGGGCGGGCGCCTCGGCGTCGATGACGACCTCGTAGGAGATCCGGTCGCCGTCGATGGCGGTGATGGCGACCGTCTGGCTGCCCGTGAGGTCGAGACCGCCGTCGGCGGTGGCGATCGGCGACGTCCACCGGGCGCCGACGCCCACCGCCTCCTCCGGCAACGCTGGCGCGAGGTGCACGAGCTGGTCGCGAAGGCCCGACAGCGCGCTGCGGGCGCTGTCGCTCAGCCCGTCGGGTGCGTCGATCTCGATGGCGATCGGTCGTCCCAGGTGGTCGAACCGGGAGGTGCCGACGAGGCCGGCGAGGGGAGCGACCTGGTCCGTGAGCGCCTGGACGCGTTCGGCGTCGAGGTCCGAGTCCCTGCCGTTGACCACGACGCTGTCGATCTCGATCCGGAGGCCGTAGCCGGTGTCGTCGGCATCGGTGACGGTGAGCGCGACCTGCTGGACGATGGGCGGGGTGTCGAGCCGCTGCTGGCGGCCGTCGACGGTCTGGTGCACGATCACGTCGGTCGCCACCCGGAGCCGCACCTGGTCTCCGGCGTGCATCGTGGGTCGGAGCTGGCGTCGGGGCGCGGCTCCCGCGTCGAGCACCTCGGGTGGCTCGGCGACAGGGATGGTCGTGGTGGTGGAGGTCGCCGTGGTGGTCGGCGATGCGCCTCGGTCCTTGGAGCACGACGTGAGCCCGGTCGTCGCGAGCAGGCAGGCGATGGCCCCCGCGGCGACCCCGTATCGGCCGCGGCTCGGTCGGGTCACGATCGGCGTGCTCGCGCCCGGTACACGAACAGCACGAGCACGGCGCCCACGATGGAGCCGAAGAAGCCCGACACCTGGAGCTTGCCTTCGTCGAGGTCCTTGTCGAACAGGACGTAGCCGAGGAACCCGCCGACGAGCGACCCGACGACGCCCAGCACCGTGGTCGGCAGGCACCCCTTCGGCGCCGGGCCGCTGACGAGCGCCTTCGCGATCGCGCCGGCGATCAAGCCGGTGAACAGCACGGTGATGACGAACCACATGGCGGCCTCCTCGGTCGACCCCCCATCGTGGCCGACGGGCGGGCCGTTCGCGCGCCGGTCAGCCACCGCCGTGCCCCGTTCGGATGGGGCCGGTGCGCGATGCCACCGCTAGCCTTGCCGGTCGTTCGAACGACGGGCGCGGTGCCCGTCGAGCATCCGGAAGGACCCACGATGGCGCAGGAACTCGACTTCGAGACGCAGATCTTCGAGAAGGAGATCATCGAGGTGGCGGGGACCAAGGAGGCCATCGTGCGAGGCGGTCGCCACCTCCTCCCGCTGCTGCCGAAGGCGCTCGAGGGCATCTCCCGGATCGGGGTGATCGGCTGGGGCTCCCAGGGCCCGGCCCAGGCGCAGAACCTGCGCGACTCGCTCGCCGGCACCGACATCGCGGTGGCGGTCGGCCTGCGCGAGGGGTCGAGCTCGTTCGCCGCGGCCCGAGAGGCCGGCTTCAGCGAGGACGACGGCACCCTCGGCGAGATGTTCGACATCGTGCGCTCGTCGGACTTCGTCATCGTGCTCATCTCCGACGCGGCGATGGCGCTGCACTACCGCGAGATCTTCGACAACCTGAAGGACGGGGCCACGCTCGGCCTCTCGCACGGGTTCCTGCTCGGCCACCTGGACAACGTGGGCGACGAGTTCCCCGCCAACGTCAACGTCGTCGCCGTGTGCCCGAAGGGCATGGGTCCCTCGGTCCGCGCCCTCTACGTGCAGGGCGCGGAGGTCAACGGCGCGGGCATCAACGCCAGCTTCGCCATCCAGCAAGACGTCGACGGCAAGGCCACCGACCAGGCGCTGGCGTGGTCGGTCGCCCTCGGCTCCCCCTACTCCTTCCAGACCACGATGGAGTCCGAGTACCGGTCCGACATCTTCGGCGAGCGCGGCATCCTCCTCGGCGGCGTCCACGGCCTCGTCGAGGCGCTCTACCGCAAGTACAAGGACGAGGGCGCCACGCCCGAGGAGGCGTTCCTGCGCTCGGCCGAGTCGGTCACCGGCCCCATCTCCAAGACCATCAGCCACCACGGCATCCTCGGTGTCTACGAGCAGCTCGACGACGCCGGCAAGGAGGTCTTCAAGCGGGCCTACGACGCGTCGTACCTGCCGATGAAGGCCATCCTCCAGGAGATCTACGACGAGGTGCGCACGGGCAACGAGATCCGCTCGGTCATCGTGGCCGGCGAGCGCCTCGAGAAGTACCCGATGTCCACCATCGACCAGACCGAGATGTGGCGCGTCGGCGAGACGGTCCGCGCCGCTCGGGTCGAGGAGGAGATCCCGCTCGATCCCTTCACCGCCGGCGCCTACGTGGCCACGATGATGGCCCAGATCGACGTGCTCGACGAGGCCGGCCACCCGCTGTCGGAGATCGTGAACGAGTCCGTCATCGAGGCCACGGACTCGCTCAACCCCTACATGCACGCCCGCGGCATCGCGTACATGGTCGACAACTGCTCGATCACCGCTCGCCTCGGCTCGCGCAAGTGGGCGCCGCGCTTCGACTACGCCATGGTCCAGGAGAGCTTCCCGGCCCTCGACGCCCAGCAGGGCGACGAGTCGGCTCGGGCCTCGGCCGCCTTCGAAGGCCACCGCATCCACGGTGTGCTCGACACGGTGGGCCAGATGCGCCCCAGCGTCGACATCTTCGTCGCCGGCTGACCGGGCCTGGCCGCCTTCTGGCGAAATCTCCGCGCTCGTGGTCGCCCAGCGACCACAGACGCGGAGATTTCGGCGTTTTTGGGGGTGATCAGGCGGCGCCGACGGGGGTGGGGTCGGGCTCGGCGGGCTCGTGGTGGGCTTCCTCGGCCACGGGGTGCGGCGCGCCCAAGCCGCGGCGGTGGGCGTCGTAGGCCCAGCCGGGGCCGCGGAACACGAACTGCAGCCGCTCCCACCACGAGCTCGAGGCCGCCACGTCGCGGAGGATGTCCTCGTGCTCGTGGGTGGCGATCCGCAGCGGGTTGAACGTCTCGATGTTCTTGGTGAGCCCGTAGCGAACCGGCTCGTCCTCGCGCTCGAACGTGCCGAACAGGCGGTCCCACACGATGAGGATGCTGCCGTGGTTGCGGTCGAGGTACTGGCGGTTCGAGCCGTGGTGCACCCGGTGGTGCGACGCGGTGTTGAACACCTCCTCGATCGGCCCGAGCTTCGGGATCGTCTCGGTGTGGATCCAGTACTGGTACAGCAGGTTCACGCCCCGGGCCGTCTCGATGGTGGCGGGTCGGAAGCCGGCCGCGGACAGCAGGCCGTAGGGCACGAACATGCCGACCACATCGAGCACCGGCTGACGCAGCGCGGTCGAGAGGTTGTAGCGCTCGGAGCTGTGGTGCACGACGTGGATCGCCCACAGCCACCGGGTCTCGTGCATGAACCGGTGGTTCCAGTAGTAGATGAAGTCCCAGCCGACGATGGCGCCGAGGGTGGCCAGCGCGCCGTCGCCGAGGTCGCGATCGTGCTTGGCGAAGATCTTGGTGGCGGCGGTGCGGCTGGCCCAGGCGGTGCTAGCGGCGAGCACGCCGCCGGCCACCGCGGCCACGCTCGCCGAGGAGGCCACCTTGCGCGCGAGCGAGCGGCGGCGCGGGCGGTTGGACGGCGCCGCGTCGGTGGCGGTCGTGGCCTCCGCGGTGGGGACCGTCCCGGCCTCGGGCAGTTCGCCGTGCTCCTGGCGGCGGGCGACGACGTCGGCGATGGTGGCGACGGCGGCTGCCCCGACCGCGCCCGCCACGAGCGCCTTGCCGTAGCGACCCTTCCCGGGGGTGAGGTACTGGTCGGCGATCTTCTTGATGGTCAGCGGGGCGAGGAGGCTGCCGACGCCCATGGCGAGGCTGGCGAGCGTGTCGTCGCGCTCGTAGTCGCCCGCGGTGGGCGGGCGGCTCTTGGCCTGGTGCTTCAGGTAGGCGTACTCGGCGCCCATCGTGGTGAAGTAGCCGGGCACGGCGATGACGGTGAGATCCACGGGAGTCCTCCTGGCCCGGTGGGCCTCCCCCAGTGTGCCGCAGCCCGTGGTCGCGCACCCAGGGCCGATCGCCCTTCCCTTTGTTCTTGGCGCGGATCGTTCCGCCATGGGTGACAGATCGCGCCAGGTTCGGGGTCTCCCTGGTTCTTGGCGCGATTCGTTCCGCCATGGGTGACAGATCGCGCCAGGTTCGAGTGGGGTCAGGGGGTGAGGGTGCGGGCGAGGCGGCGGGCGGCTTCGTCGAGCTGGGCGGGCGACGCGGAGGCGAAGGAGAGGCGCAGGTGGCGGTCGTGGGCGCTCGGGTCGCCCGCGGCGAACGCGGCGAACGCGGCGCCGGGGACGAACGCCACCCCGTGGTCGAGGGCCTGGGGGAGCAGGTCGGCGGTGGAGGCCCCGGGTCGGATCGTGTCGGCGAGGCGGGCCCACAGGAACATGCCGCCGTCGGGTCGGGCGAACGCGAGCTGACCGGGGAGTTGGCGCTGCAGGGCATCGGCCAGGGCGTCGGCTTGGCGCCGGTACGTGTCGCGAAGGGTCGCCAGGTGCGCGTCCATGGCGGCGTCGTCGCCCAGGAGACGGGCGACGACCGCTTGCGCGAAGGAGCTGGTGTGCAGGTCGGTGGCCTGCTTGAGCACGGCGATGGCTTCGATGGCCGCTCGTGGGGCGATGGCCCACCCGACCCGTAGGCCGGGGCACAGCACCTTCGAGGTGGAACCGAGGGTGATGACCCGATCGCTCAGCGACCGGAGGGGCGCGGGGGCGAGGCCCCGCCAGCGCAGCTCGCCGTAGGGGTCGTCGTCGACGATCCAGAACCCGTGCTCCTCGGCGAGCTCGACCAGGGCGATGCGGCGTCGGGCATCGAGCGTCGCGCCGGTGGGGTTGTCGAACGCGGCGACGACGTGGACCAGCGACGGGCGGAGGCCCTGGTCGAGGAGGGCAGCGAGGTCCTCGACGCGCAGGCCCCTGCTGTCCGAGGCGACGGGGACGAGGGCCGCGCCGGTGGCGCGCAGGGCCTGGAGCGCGCCCACGTAGGCCGGATCGGCGACGACGGCGACGTCGCCCGGGTCGAGCACCGCACGGGCGACGAGGTCCAGCGCCTGCTGGGACCCCGACGTGACGAGGACGTGCGCGGGATCGACGCCTGCACGGTGGGCGACGATGGCCCGCAGCTCGTCGGTCCCCTCGGTGGGCCCGTACTGGAGGGCGGCGAGCGGGTCGTCGGCCATGACCGACGCGGTGACCTCGGCGATGGCGTCGACGGGGAAGCTCGCCTCGTTCGGGAGGCCGCCAGCGAGGGAGATCACGTCGGGCCGGCGGGTGAGCGCGAGCAGGTCGCGTATCGCCGAGGAGCCGATGCGCGCCGGTGCGGACCCGAGCGGGGCAGGTGCTGCGTGGAGCAGGGTGGTCTTGACCATGAGGTCGAACCGTGGCAGAAGTGGACCATGGTGAACAGGTCCACTTCTGCCAAGGTGGCACGTTCCTCCGCGACCGCAGACCTCGTCGACGCGCTCGGCGACTGGACGGCTGGGACGGGCCCGCTCTACCGACGCCTGGCCCGAGCGGTCACGACGGCCGTGGAGCAGGGTGAAGTCGCGTCCGGCGTCCGGCTGCCCTCCGAGCGGATGCTCGGCCCGGCCATCGCGGTCAGCCGGGGTGTGGTGGTGTCGGCCTACGACGCGCTGGTGGCCACCGGCCTGGTCGAGCGCCGCCCGGGAAGCGGCACGTTCGTCGCCGGCCCCGCCGGCGGGGCACCGCCGCCGGGCCGGGAGGGATCGAGCCTCGTTCGCCGACTGGTCGAGCGCGCCGCCTCGCCGGAGCTCATCGACCTGTCGATCTCGGTGCTCACCGACCCCACCGGGCTTCCCGACGTCCGGGTGTCGACCCGCGACTTGGGCGAGGCCGGCGCCGATCCGTGGGGCCTGCCCGAGCTTCGGCGCCGGGTGGCCGAGCGGTTGGGTGCGATCGGGCTGCCCACCGAGCCGGAGCAGGTGGTGATCACCACCGGTGCCCAGCAAGGGCTGTCGATCGCCGCGGGCTGCTGGCTTCGGCCCGGCGATGCGGTGGTCGTCGACGACCCCACGTACCCCGGGGTGCTCTCGGCCGTGCTCGCTGCTGGGGCGCGCCCGGTTCCCGTTCCGGTCGATCGCCGTGGGCCGGTGCTGCGCGCGCTCGAGGCGGCGCTGGCGGAGCGGCCGGCGCTCGCGTACGTGCAGTCCGGCGTGCACAGCCCGACGGGTGGGCGGCTCTCCGATCACCGTCGCCGGGAGATCGCTCGCCTCGTGCGCGAGCACCGCGTGCCGCTGGTGGAGGACCACGCCATGTTCGCCCTCGACTGGGGCACCGATCGGCTGCCGCCCCCGATCGCCGCCCACGCACCTGACCACCCCATCGCGGTGGTCGGCTCCTACAGCAAGCGCTTCTGGGCCGGTCTTCGGGTGGGCTTCGTGCGAGCGCCTGGCCCGGTGGCGGCTCGGCTCGTGCGGGTGAAGGCGACCCACGACCTCGGCTCGTCCGCGGTGAGCCAGGCGATGGCGTTGCGCCTCCTCGACCACCGAGGCCACGATCGCTTCGTCGCCCGCCGCAACGAGGCGCTCGCCGCTCGGGCGGTCGCCCTGCACCGGCTGCTCGCGGCGCACCTCCCGACGTGGACGGCCGACGTGCCCGACGGCGGCCTGTCGCTCTGGGTCCGGCTTCCCGGGCCGGTGGCCGCCCGCTTCGCCGAGGTGGCGGTGCGCCACGGCGTTTCGGTGGCCCCCGCCGATGGCCTGACGGCGACGCCCGCGGCGCATCGGGATCGCCTTCGGCTCACGTTCGCCCGCTCGGAGCCGGAGCTGCGCGAGGCGGTCCTGCGGCTGGAGCGGGCGTGGCGGGAGCTCAGCTCGCCGGGTTGAGCGAGGCTCGCTCGACCGCGTCGAGCAGTTCGGCGAACGACGCCTCGAGGTGCCCGGTGAGCTTGGAGGGCTCGACCAAGGCGTCCGCGAACGCCAAGACCCCGATGAGGATGCGGTCGCCGTAGCTCCAGAGCATCACGTTCCACCCGACGCCGTTGCTGGGCGGACCGTCGATGTAGAGGTCGACCACCTCGGCGCCGAGCAGCGGCCACGGCTCGGCGGGCCCCCGGATGTTGGAGATCAGCACGTTGGCATCGACGAGGTCGTCGGGCCCGAGCGCGCGCAACCGGTCCACCAGGGCTCGAGCCCCCGGCTTGGCGACCAGAGGCGGGACCAGATCGAGCCACGCCGGGAGCAGGTCGGGGCCCAGGAGGTCGAGCTGGGCCTTGGCCTCGGCGGCGGTGGTGCTGATGGCGGCCAGCCGGTCGGCGGGGTCGTCGATGTCGGTGGCCAGCGAGGTGGTGAAGCTCCAGAACCGGTTGCCGGCCTGGCGCAGCGGCGCGTCGGCGGGCTCGTAGGAGACGGGCACGCTGGCGAGCAATGGCAGCGTCGGTCGTTCGCCGCGATCGTCGAGGTAGCGACGAGCGGCCCCGGCCACCACGGCGAGGACGACGTCGTTGAGGGTGGTGCCGGCGAGGTCCTTGGTGCGACGCACGCCTGCCAGCGGGAGGGCGGCGCGGGCGTAGGCGCGCTCGGGGGCGAAGGCGCGGTTGAGCGCGGTGTTGGGCGCCGCGCCGCTGAAGTCCGGCACGGCGACCGCCGCGGACTCGCGCCGTTCCTTCGCAGCCTTGGCGCCCTGGGTGGTGCGCAGCGCCAGGCCGGGGATCCGCAGGAGGCCGCGCAGGTGGGCGAGCAGGGCGAGCAGGATCAGCATCGGCGCGGATGGGATGCGCTCGGGCTGCCACGGCACCGGCTCGCCTGGGATCGGCGCCGTGTCGAGGTCGGAGAACACCCGCTCGAACGTGGTGCGCGCGGCGACGCCATCGGCCAGGCAGTGGTGGTACTTCAGCACCAGCGCCTGCCCGCCGTCGGGGAGCCCGTCGAGGAGCGTCACCTGCCAGAGCGGGTGGCGGCGGTCGAGGTGCTTCTCGGCCAGGCAGGCGAAGCGATCGTCGAGGCGCTCACCGTCATCGAGGGTCGCGGTGCGGAGGTGGAAGTCGAGGTCGAAGTCGGGGTCGCGCACGCACAGCGGCTGGTGCAGGCCGAAGGGGGTGGGCACGATCCGCCACCGGAACGAGGGGAGTTGGTCGAGCCGGCGCTCGAGGTGGGCGCGCACGTCGTCGCGAGTCAGCGCGGTCGGGCCGCCATCAGGCGCCCGCAGCACCGCCACCGCGATCGTGTTCATCGCCTGCTCGGGGCCCTCCATCGAGAGGAACCCGGCATCCTCCCCGCTCAGGCGGTGCATGCCACGAGCGCCGCGAGCGAGGCACGGAGGTCATCGATCAGTTCGTGCGGGTCGTCGACGGCGACGGGGCTCGCGTCGATGGTCACGTGCAGCCACGGCCCGTAGCCGACCACGGTGATGTTGAGCCCGGCGTCGTCGCCGATCGGGCCCGTGAGGTAGACGGCCGCCACGTCGGTGCCAGCGACGGCGAAGTCGTCATCGGTGAAGCGGACGTTCGAGACGAGGACGTTGTAGTCGGCCGCCTTGGTGTTGCGAGCGTTGCGGCCGATCATCCAGCGGGCGCCCCGCCGCCCGACGAACGGCGGGATCCGCTCGAGCCACTCGGTGAGGGTGAAGTGGCCCTGCGTCTCGAGCAGCACCTTCGCCTCCACCGTGCCCTCGGCGATCGTGTGGAGCCGCTCCAGCGGATCGTCGACATCGGTGGCGAGGAAGACGAAGAAGTTGGCGAACCGGTTGCCCCACGATCGTGGCGGCGTTCCCGGCGGGTCGCCCGACACCGGCACGTTGGCCACCAGGCTCCCTTCGGGCAACCGCCCACGCTCGGCGAGGTACGAGCGCAGCCCGCCACCCACCACCCCGAGCACCACGTCGTTCATGGTGCACCCGACGGCCTTGCGCACCTGCTGGAGGTCGGCGAGCGGGACCCTCGTGCGAGCCGTCATCCGGCGCGGCGGCCCGGGGAGGTTGAAGATCGTGCCGGGCGCGTCGCCCATCGCCCGCGGGACGGGTGGGTGCTCCTCGGCCCGGCGGGCCTCGGCGGCGGCGAACTTCGCCTTCGTGTCCTTGAACATGGAGGGGATGGCCCGCCAGCTCCTGGCTTGCTCCCTCAGGGCTTGGCCGAGCACCTTGCCCCGGCGTGGCTGCTCGGCGGGGGCGAGCGGGGGGAGCGGCCCGTCGGGCAGCGGGTGGAACAGCTGGGCCATCGTGTAGAGGATCGCGGCGCCGTCGGCGAGGGCGTGGTGGATCTGGAACAGCAGCGCTTGGCGCCTGCCGCCGTCGAGCCCGTGCACGAGGGTGACGCGCCACAGCGGGTGTCGGTGGTCGAGCAGGAGCGGCAGGTGCTCGGCGTGGAACGCCTCGATCTCCTCCAGGCCCCCGGGCGCGGGCAGCGTTCGCTCGCGCAGGTGGTAGTCGAGGTCGAAGTCGGGGTCCTCGATCCACAGCGGGTGGTGGAGCTGGAGGGGCACGTGCTCGAGGCGCCAGCGGAACGGCGGGATCAGCGGGAGCCGTTCCTCGAACCAGGCGCGCAGCGTGGTCAACGTGAGGGGCGGCGTGCCCTCCGGCGGTTCGGCGAGCTCCACGAGGTCCACGCAGACCGAGGTCTGCGAGGGGGTCTCGATGAAGAGGAACCCTGCGTCGCTCCCAGCCAACCGATGCACGCCGTGCAGCATGGCAGGCGCCGGCGCCACCTTGCTCGAACCTCAAGCCGGTTCGTGAGGCGTCGTCCATCCACCGCGGCGTCCGAGGGACGGTTGCGCTCGTTGTGCGCGCACGACATGATCGCTGGTGGGACGGCGGCGAGCGATCCGCACCGAGGGTGGGCGAAGGTGGACGACGCGGGGCAGCAGGACGACATCGTGGGCAACCGCATGACGGTGGTGCCGGCCATCGCGGTGTACAAGGCGAAGACGCGGAAGGTTGGCATCCGTGGTCGGTTGGGCGTCACGGCGTCGAGCATCACCGGTGCCCCGGAGCAGACGGAGACCGAGCCGTCCCTCGGCATCTGGACCGTCACGGGCGCTCGGCTCGAAGCGATGTTGGGCGCGTCGGACCTGGGCCCTCGCAGCGGGCGACCGCTGGACTACGAGCGCAAGACCGTCGGCGTCGGAGATCATCGGCTGATGGTGTCGACCCAGGCGTTGATCGGGGTGATGCGTGGTCGCAGCGCGTGGGGGGAAAGCGGTGAGAAGGCAGGGCGCGTGCTCGTCTGGAAGTGGAGCTACGACGACATCGACGAGATCCGCGTGGGCCGCGTGAAGAAGATGTTCAAGCTGTGGGACGTCGTGCTCCAGATCACCTGCCGAGACCCTGAAGCCTCGCTCGGGTACAGCGGCTACGGCAACGACCCCGACATCTTCACGTCCTACGAGTCGGTTGCGAAGGCTGCGAAGGTCGACGGATCCCACCTCCTCGGGTTCGCGACCACGCTGTCGACCGCGATCGCCCGGCACCGAGGCTGCGAGGTGGTGCGTTCCTCGGACGACGATCCCAAGGAGCCGTTCGACACCTTCTCCTTCGCGGCGGTCGCGAGCGGCGGAGGCCGGTGATCGTGGCGCCGCTGCAAGATTGGGCTGGACGGTGGCTCGCACAGTTGGTGCGCGACGGTGGTGCCCACGGGCCAGGCTCGAAGCGAACCATCGCGATCTCCGATGACTCGTTCAGCTACTCCTACGACGCGGAAGCTGACCTCGACGCGTTGTACAACGCACGACGCACGGGAGCCTCTGGACGTGCAGCGGTCACCTACGAGCGGGCCCACGCCGGTGGCCCTTCCCTGTGGATCGATGGGGTGCGATTCGAGGACGGGGCGATTGTCGAGGCCGTTCGGCTGGTCCTGCCCTACAAGAAGAGCCTGCTCGGGAAGACCTCCCCTCGAGGCCCGGTCGTCGATCTGAGCGCGGAGCTCGATCGCTGACCTCGCCCGCCGGGCCGACGTTCAGTCCTGCCAGCCGATGGCGCACCAGGTGCGGTGACCGCAGCTCGGACAGCGCATCCAGTGGCCGTCGCGCTTGCCCGGGATCCAGACCGTGCCGCCGAGCCAGCGCAGGCCGAGGTCGGTGAGGTTGATGCGGCTGCGGGCCTTGCAGGACCCGCACGACACCACCACGGTGCCGGTCTGACGTGGGCCGGTGGAGAACAGCGCCTCGCGACCGTCGCGCGGGGTGCCCGAGCGGATCGTGTCTCGGGCCGCGGAGACCGGGGTCTCGAACAGCGCGCGGCGGCCCTGGGGGTCGAGGGACCTCCGGCGCCCGCCACGCTTGGCGTCGATGGGCATCGGGCGAGGGTCCTCGCCGTCGTCCGCGTCGTCGGCCATCAGCTGCCCTTGCGGCCGTAGATCTGGTTGGCCAGCTCCCGGTAGGCCTCGGCGCTGCGCGACCGGGGGGCGTGGGTGAGCACGCTGCGGCCTCGTGCCGGTGCCTCGGCGACCTTCACGCTCTTCGGCACGAACGGCTCGAGGACCTTGATCCCGTACTGCTTGCGAACCTCGGCCACCACCTGGTGGGCGAGCTTCGTGCGCCCGTCGAACAGCGTGGCGATGGCGCCGCGAACCTCGAGGTCCTCGTTCGTGTAGTCGCGCACGTCCTCGATGGTCTCGAGCAGCTGGCCGACGCCGCGCTGGCTGAGGGACTCGCACTGGAGGGGGATGACCACCTCGTCGGCCGCCGTGAGGCCGTTGATGGTGAGGATGCCGAGCGACGGCGGGCAGTCGATGATCACCCGGTCGTAGGAGTCGGCCACCTTCGACAGGGCCTTGCGCAGCACGTACTCGCGCCCGGTCTTGGTGAGCAGGTGGAGCTCGGCGCCGGCGAGGTCGATCGTGGCCGGCAGGAGGTGGATCACCCCGGGCTTGTCGGGCTTGGCGGGCGGCGGCGCCGGCAGGTCGACGATCGCATCGGCGGCCTTCGCCCGCTTGAGCAAGACGTCGTGGATGGAGACCTCGAGCGCGTCGGGGTCGACCCCGCACGCCCAGGTCAGCGAGGCCTGAGGATCGAGGTCGACGAGCAGCACCTTGCGACCTCGCTCGACCATCGCGGTGCCGATGGCGTGCGTGGTGGTGGTCTTGGCCACCCCGCCCTTCTGGTTCGCCACCGCGATCACCCGCGCCACGCCACGAAGTGTGGCACCGCACGGTCGGTAGGGTCGAACCCCGATGACCCACGATGCCTTGATCCAGCACCTGTTGACCCACTCCGTGAAGCGCGGCGAGTTCGTGCTGAAGTCCGGCAAGCGCTCGGACTGGTTCATCGACGCGAAGCAGACCACCTGCCGCCCCGACGGCATGCTCCTCGTGGCCGAGGCGGCCCTGGCCGCGCTGCCCCCGGAGGTCACGGCGGTGGGCGGCCTCACCATGGGTGCGGACGCGATGGCGTTCAGCCTCGCCGGCATCGCGGCGACGCGCGGGCGGGACCTGCGCGCGTTCAGCGTGCGCAAGGAGGTCAAGGACCACGGCGGCGGCGGCCGCATCGCCGGCGCGCTCGAGCCGGGCGACAAGGTGGTCATCACCGAGGACGCGGTCACCCGCGGCGTCTCGATGCTCGAAGCCGCCGAGGTGGTCCGTGGGGCCGGTGCCGAGGTGGTGCTGCTCATGCCGGTGGTCGACCGGGGCGGCACGGTCACCGCGATGGCGGCCGAGCACGGGATCCCCGTGCAGGCCTTGGTCACCGCCCCGGATCTGGGCTTCTCGTTCGAAGGTTGACGGCCGGGCTCGGCGATCGGCTCGCTGCTGATCGGGCGCATCGGATCCGCGGCCAGGCGGCGCGCGCTACGGTGAGCGGTCACGTCGACACCCCCGGCGATCCTGTTGCCCTTCCCGAGGATCCGTCATGGTGGTTGCCGATCGTCCCCCCTCCGACCGTCGAGCGGGCTCGGGTCTCGACCCCGCGGCGATGCTGACACCGAGCGAGGTCGCGTCGCTCCTGGGGGTCTCCACCAAGACCGTGGGCCGCTGGGGCGACCGCGGCACGCTCACGGTCCGGCGCACCACCGGTGGCCATCGCCGCTTCCGTGCCGGCGACGTGTTGGCGCTGCTGGCAGGGCGCGAGGAGGTTGGGGAGCCCTGAAGGGGTCCGGCTAGCGTCGACCCCCATGGTCTCGCCCACCGCCGCGTTCTCCGTCTCCATCCGGGTCCGGCTCGACAACCAGCCGGGCACGCTCGGCCGCATGGCGGCCGCCATCGGCGGGGTGGGCGGCAACATCGTGGCGCTCGAGGGCTTCGAGGCCAAGGAAGACCACCTCGACGAGGACCTCATCGTCAACTGCTCGTCCGAGGAGCACATCGCCGAGGTCGTCGCGTCGCTCGAGGGCGTCGAGGGCATCGACGTGCTGTCGTGGTTCGACCGCACCTTCGACATGCACGACGGCGGCAAGATCGAGGTCCTCGCCCGCATGGACGTCGCCGACCGCGACGACCTCTCGATGGCCTACACGCCGGGCGTGGCGCGGGTGTGCACCGAGATCGAGCAGCACCCCGAGCGGGTCCACGAGCTCACGATCAAGAAGAACACCGTCGCCATCGTCACCGACGGCACCGCGGTGCTCGGGCTGGGCAACATCGGCCCCGAGGCGTCCCTGCCGGTGATGGAGGGCAAGGCGCTGCTCTTCAAGAACTTCGCCGCGGTCGACGGCTTCCCGATCTGCATCGACGCGGGCGGGCCCACCACCCCGCTCCAGGAGCGGGTGGATGCCATCGTCGAGACGGTGCAGCGGATCGCCCCGGTGTTCGGTGGCATCAACCTCGAAGACATCGCCGCGCCGGCGTGCTTCGAGGTCGAAGATCGCCTCCGTGGCCTGCTCGACATCCCCGTCTTCCACGACGACCAGCACGGCACGGCCGTGGTCACGCTCGCCGCCCTCGAGAACTCCCTCAAGATCGTCGGCAAGCAGATGGCCGACCTGCGCATCGTGATCTCGGGCGCGGGTGCCGCCGGTGTGGCGATCGCCAAGATGCTGATGTCGGCCGGGGTGTCCAACATCGTCGCCTGCGACACCAAGGGCGCCATCCACAACGGCCGCACCGATCTCAACGTGGTGAAGCAGAAGTTCGCCGACATCACCAACCCGGAGCAGATCAGCGGCTCGCTGAAGGACGTGCTTCCGGGCGCCGACGTGTTCATCGGCGTGAGCGCCCCCGACGTCATCGACGCCGACGACCTGCGGAAGATGGCCACCGACCCGATCGTGTTCGCGATGTCGAACCCGAACCCCGAGATCCGCCCGGAGGTCGCCAAGGGCCTGGTGGCGGTCATGGCCACCGGTCGGAGCGACTACCCGAACCAGATCAACAACGTCCTCGCCTTCCCGGGCATCTTCCGGGGCGCGCTCGACGCCGGTGCCACCGACATCACCGACCACATGAAGCAGGCGGCGGCCGAGGCCATCGCGTCCGCGGTCTCCTCCGAGGAGCTGCGCCCGGGGTTCGTGATCCCGTCCGTGTTCGACACCCGGGTGGGTGAGCTCGTGGCGGCGGCGGTCGCGGAGGCTGCGGTCACCGACGGCGTCTGCCGCCCCCAGCGCTGATCCGCCGCTCGACGTGGCGCTGCGCGCGGTCACCTTCGACTTCTGGAACACCCTGATCCGCGCCGACGACGCGGGCTTCCGTGAGCGTCGGCTCGCCGCCTGGCTGGGGCTGCTCGCCGGCGAGGGCATCGAGGTCGACGGCGATCGGGTCCTGGTGGCCATGCGCCACGCGGGCCAGCGCTTCGACGAGCACTGGCGCGAGAACCGCTTCTACGGGGCGGTGGCTGCGGTCGACGACATGGTCGCGAACCTCGGCATCGAGGTCCCGCCCGCGGTGCGCGACGGCCTGGTGGCCTCGATCACGGACCCGGATCCCGCCCACGACCCCCAGCCCACCCCGAACGTGGTGGCCGCGATCGATGAGCTCCGATCGCGGGGCGTGCGCATCGGCATCGTCTGCGACGTCGGCCTCGCCCCTTCCACCACGCTGCGCCGGTTCCTCGCCGGCCACGGCGTGCTCGACCGCTTCGACCACTGGTCGTTCAGCGACGAGGTCGGGACGTTCAAGCCCGACGCCGCGATCTTCGCCCACGCCCTCGACGGCCTCGGCGGCATCGACCCGGGCGAAGCGGCGCACGTGGGCGACCTGCGTCGGACCGACGTGGCCGGTGCTCGGGGCATCGGGATGGCGGCGGTGCGCTACCGCGGCATCTTCGACGATCCGGGCCGGGCAGACGACGGCTCCGACGGGGTGGAGGGCCATGCCGTGATCGCCGACCACGCGGACCTGAGCTCGGCCTTGGATCGCCTCGTCGGCTGACCGGGCCGGTGCCGCGGCGACGGCACCGGCGGCGGTGGAAGACTGCCCCCGATGCGGGAGTGGGGTGGGATGGCGAAGATCGTCGCCGCCGTGGCCGCGCTGGGGTCGGTCGCGGCGCTCCTGGTGAGCCCCGTGAGCCCGGCGGTTCCCGCTGCGGGCGCTGATCCCGTGGCGGGCACGGTCGTGATCAACGAGATCCACTACCACCCTCCCGAAGAGGGCGAGGAGTTCCTCGAGCTGCACAACCCTGGTGGAGAACCCGTCGACCTCGGCGGCGCGTGCTTCACCGCGGGCATCGGCGGCTGCTTCCCGGCCGGCACGGCGCTCGACCCCGGTGCGTTCGTCGTCGCGGCGGAATCTCCCACGGACTACGCGGCCGCGTTCCCGTCGGCACCCGTTCCCGCGCTCGCCTACACCGGTTCGCTGTCGAACGGCGGTGAGACGGTCGCGATCTCGTCGGGATCGGCGACGGTGCTGGACACGGTCGCGTACGACGATGCCTCGCCGTGGCCGGTCACCCCCGACGGCGAGGGTCCCTCGCTCGAGCTCGTGGGCCCGATGGCCGACAACGCCTCGGCGACGTCGTGGCGCCCATCGGATCCCGCCCCGACACCAGGCGCGTCCAACTCGCAGCTCGGCCTCGGCACGCAGCCCTCGATCGATGGCGTCGTTCCCGGCTCGCTGCAGGCCGACCAGGCGATCTCCTTCACCGCTGCGATCCACGACGCCACCTCCGCTTCGCTCGAGGTGGTGATCGACTTCGCTGCGCCGATCACCCTGCCGCTGCTCGACGACGGTGCGCACGGTGACGGTGCTGCCGCCGACGGCACCTACGGGGCCACGCTCGCGGCGCAGCCCGCCGGCACGCTCCTGCGGTACCGGGTACTCGCCTCCAACGGGTCGGGCGCGGCATCGCTCCCACGTGACGGTGCGGCGCGACCACGATTCGCCAGCTTGGTGGCTCGCCCAGCACCCACCTCGGAGCTGCCCCTGGTCGACTGGTACCTCGATCCGGATGACTACGCCCACCTGGTCGCGAACAAGGACTCCAACGGCTACGTGCCCGCGGTGGTCGCGGTGGAGGGCGAGGTCTGGGACGGCGCCGAGGTTCGGGTGAGCGGTCACACGAGGGACCTCAGGAAGCTGTCGTTCAAGTTCAAGATGCCCAAGGGGGAGCCGCTCGCCGGATCGTTCCTCGCGCACCCCGTGGACGAGTTCGTGCTCGACGGCGACCTGAACGACGCATCGGGTGCGGTCGCTCCGCTCGCCTCCTCGATCTACGCAGACTCCAACCCGTCGATGGGGCAGATCGCCAAGGTCCACGTGGAGCAGAACGGCGTGGACTTCGGGCTGTTCACGTTCACCGAGGAGCACGACGCGCTGTGGCGGGCGCGCAACGGGTTCGATGGCCCGGGCGACGAGCAGTTCGAGCCCGAGGACATCGTGGGTGTGCTCGCGAGCGACGGGTCGCCCGCCGCGTTGGCGGATCGCTACGAGAAGGTCGACCCCGACGACGGCGACTTCACGCACCTGTACGAGCTGGTCCAGGCAGTGGATGCCGCGCCGACCCTGGCTCGCGCCGCTGAGCTGCGAGACCTGTTCGACGTCCCCGCGCTGGTGGACTTCCTCGCCACGGGGGCGATCGTTCGCCACTGGGACACCACCGTGCACAACTACCAGCTCCTCCGCGACGGTCGCACCGGGCGCTGGCGGTTCATCGCCACCGACTTCGACACCACCCTGACGCCCGGGGCTGGTGCCTTGTTCCCCTACGGCCCGGACGTGCTGCTGAGCGCGCTGCGGACCGATCCAGCCTTCGGCGAGATGTACCTCCGCCGGCTGCGGACGCTCGCGGACCGCTACCTGGGGTCGGGTGAGCTGGACCAGCGCCTAGAGGTCATGGCGGCGACCGTGGCCGAGGACCAGGCCGCAGACGTGGCGAGGTGGCCGCGGGCGATCGCCAGCGCCGCGGACGGCGAAGCGCTCATCGCCCAGTACCTCGCCTTCCGCACGACCGACCTGCTCGCCACCCATCGCAACGAGGACGAGGTCCCGGCCGCGCCCACCGAGGGGCTGCCCGTCGGTGTCGTCGCCGCTCGCTACGCGGGCGATGGAAGTGCGGCGCTCGACTTCGTCGTCCTCGAGAACCCCTCTGCGGTCGAGGCCATCGATCTCACCGGGTGGACGCTCACCGGGGCCGGCAGCTCGACGCTGCCGCCGGGGACCGTGATCCCCGCGGGAGCCACGGTCACGGTGCCGGTCGACGAGGTCGCTTCGGCGCCGGCCCGAGCGTCGGGCGAGCTGGTCGCCGGGGTGCTCTCGTCCGACGGCCTCGACGATGGTGGCGGTCTCCTCCAGGTGCGCGACGCCGCCGGTGCGTTGCGCGGCGGGGCGGTGCTCGCCGATCTCGTGCCGATGGTCCCGCCGGCTGCCACCGGATTGACCGTGGAGGCCTCCGCGGACCAGGTCGAGACGGTCGCCCGCGGCGGCGCCGGAGTCGGGCTGACCGTCGCGGTCACCAACCACGGTCCCGCGTCGGCTCCTTCGGTCGCGCTCACCGGTCCGGGAACGAGCTGCGGCCGGTCCCTGGGCCCGATCGCCGTCGGGTCGTCGGTCGTCGTCCGGTGTGCGACCGAAGCCGGCGACGCATCGGACCGCACCTACCGATTCCGCGCCACCAGCGGTGCGAGCTCGTACGCGTCGACCCGGGTCGAGGTCCGCACGCTGGTGCACCAGACGGGGTACTGGTCCCACACCCTCCCGAACGCCCCTGCGCTCGGGGCGGTGGAGCTCGGCGACGGAGGCACCCTCCAGCTTGCGGTCACGCTGGCCCCGCCGACCTCGACGCCGGGACCCACGACGCCGCCGGTTCGATGGATCGTGGCCAGCGCCTTCGAGCCCGGGCGCGGTGTGCCCGCCCAGGGAGCCGTCGTCGCTCCCGCGCCCTCCATCTCGGTGCCCTTCGTCGAGGGAACGCCGATCCAGGTCGCTGTGGCGGCGCGCAACGGTGGCGGCACCGGTGCACGGTCGGCGCTGACCCCCGAGCTCACGCCGCGGGCATCGCCGTCGTGGCCGTACGCGTCGACGGCGGCGTTCGTCGAGGGGGTCTTCCACGACGTCGACGGGCGAGCTCCGTCGGCCACCGAGCTCGCCTGGTACGGCGCGTTCGTCGACGGTGGCGGCAGCCGAGCCGCGGTGATCGAGTCGCGGCTCGCCGGTGGACGGTGGCCGAGCGAGGTCGAACCCCTGGTGCGCCTGTACGGGGCGTACCTGGGTCGTCCACCGGACTCCTCCGGTCTGCGGTACTGGGTCGCTCAGCGGGCGAAGGGCCGCACGCTCACCTCGATCTCGTCGGTCTTCGCCGCGTCGCCGGAGTTCCGGCGGGCGACGGGAACGCTCGGCGATGCGGACTTCGTCCGCTTCGTGTACCGCTCGGTCCTCGGGCGAGATCCCGATGCCGGCGGCCTCGACTACTGGATGCGTCGGCTGGCGATGGGGTGGACCCGCGGGCGCACCATGACCACGTTCTCGGAGTCGAACGAGGGCCGTCGCCGGCTCGCTCCGGTGGTCGGGCCCACCGTCGTGTGGTTCGCGCTCCTCGGTGCGCCGCCGAGCGCATCGGCGGCCGCTCCCGCTTCCGAGTGGCTGCGGTCCGGGGGCGCGCTGCTCACGGTGATCGAGTCGGTCCGCTCGTCGGATGCCTACGGCGACTCCCGCTAGCGTCGGTGGCTCACCGACGAGGAGGACCAAGGCCGTGGGGCAGTACAAGGTGGCGATCATCATGGGCTCGCCGAACGACGGACCGAAGATGGAGCCGGCGGCCGACACGCTGTCGGGCTTCGGCATCGAGGCCGATGTGCAGGTGATGTCGGCCCACCGCACGCCGGCCAAGGTCGCCGCGTTCGTGGGATCGGCGCGCGAGAACGGCTACTCGGCGGTCATCGCCGGTGCCGGCATGGCCGCCCACCTGGCCGGTGCGGCGGCGGCCCACACCACGCTCCCAGTGATCGGCGTGCCGCTGTCGGGCGGCGCGCTCAACGGCGTCGATGCCCTGTACGCCACGGTCCAGATGCCCAAGGGGATCCCCGTGGCAACGGTCGCCGTCGACGGATCCGTCAACGCCGCGCTCCTCGTCGTGCAGATGCTCGCGATCTCCGACGAGGACCTGCAGCAGAAGCTCGTCGCCGATCGCGAGGCGCGCGCCTCGGTCAGCTGACGCAGCTGACGCGGCCGACTCAGCCGACGGGGCGCTCCGACGGGGGCGGAGCGTGCGGGGCGTAGCGAGCGGAGGGGATCGCCATGTGGGCGGGCGCGGGGACGTTGCTCGTGCGGGCGGCCTCGCTGATCGCGGGCTCGGCCTTCGCCGCCGCCTTTGTCGCCTTGGCCTGGGCCTTCGCCGCCCGTCGCTCCTCCTTGCGGCTCGCCCGGTCGTGGCGCGCGTTCGCGGTCGACTTGGGCTGGGCGGCGCCCGTGGGCACGAGGCCCTTGTTGCGAACCCCAGAGGCGTTGAGCGCGCACCCGATGCAGTACGGGGGCTTGTCTGGGCCGAACGCGAACACGAGGCAGCGCGAGCAGAACGGGCGATGGCAGTTCCGGCAGTCGGCCACGTAGGGCTCTTCGAAGTGCCGCATGCAGTGCGACATGTGTTCCTCCCGTTCCGAAGTGCCTCCCTCGGATCGGCACGAAGCGGGCGCGATCAAGGCTTCGGGACAGCAGGATCGCGACGAGTACCGTCCGCTGGGTGAAGCCCGTGGTCCCCAACGTCCTCGCCTCGAGATACGCCAGCGCGCCGATGGCGCAGCTCTGGTCCGCCGAGCACAAGGTCGTCTTGGAGCGGCGGCTCTGGCTCGCGGTCTTGCGAGCGCAAGACGAGCTCGGCGTCGAGGTCCCCCCGGGGGTGATCGACGCCTACGAAGGGGTCGTCGACCAGGTCGACCTCGAGTCCATCGCGACGCGTGAACGGGTCACCCGCCACGACGTGAAGGCGCGCATCGAGGAGTTCTCGGCGCTCGCGGGCCACGAGCACATCCACAAGGGCATGACCTCGCGCGACCTCACCGAGAACGTCGAGCAGCTCCAGGTCCGCGACGCGCTGGTGCTGGTGCGGGGTCGGATGGTGGCCACGCTCGCCCGCCTCGCGGAGCGTGCGGCCGAGCACGCCACCACCGTCATCACGGGTCGCAGCCACAACGTCCCCGCGCAGGCCACCACGCTCGGGAAGCGCTTCGCCAACGCCGGCCAGGAGCTGCTCGTGGCGCTCCGGCGGATCGACGAGCTGCTCGAGCGCTACCCCCTTCGCGGGATCAAGGGGCCGGTGGGCACCCAGCAGGACATGCTCGACCTCCTCGGCACCCCCGAGCGCGTCGCCCTCCTCGAGGAAGCGGTCCGTCGCCACCTCGGCTTCGCCGGCACCCTCCACAACGTCGGGCAGATCTATCCCCGCTCGCTCGACCTCGAGGTGGTGTCCGCGCTGGTGCAGGCCGCCGCCGGGCCGGCGAGCCTGGCCACGACGCTGCGGCTCATGGCCGGCCAGGAGCTGGTCACCGAGGGCTTCAAGCCCGGCCAGGTCGGCTCGTCGGCCATGCCCCACAAGATGAACGCCCGCTCCTGCGAGCGCGTGTGCGGCTTCAACGCCATCCTCGGCGGCCACCTCACGATGGTGGCGGCGCTGAGCGGCGGCCAGTGGAACGAGGGCGACGTCAGCGACTCGGTGGTGCGGCGGGTGGCGCTGCCCGACGCGTTCTTCGCGATCGATGGGATGTTCGAGACGTTCCTCACCGTGCTCGACGAGTTCGGCGCCTATCCCGCGGTCATCGATCGCGAGAACCAGCGGTACCTCCCGTTCCTCGCCACGACCAAGGTCCTGATGGCCGCGGTGCGCGCTGGGGTGGGGCGCGAGCAGGCGCACGAGGCCATCAAGGAGCACGCGGTGGCCGTGGCGCTCCAGCTCCGCGAGGGCGGCGACAACGACCTCATCGCGCGCCTCACCTCCGACGAGCGCATCTCCCGGGGAGCCGATGGCGCGGTGGCGCTCACCGCGGAGGACATCGAATCGGCCATCGCGAACCCCCTCGACCTCGTGGGCCTCGCTCCGAGCCAGGTGGCCGCGTTCGTGGCCGAGGTGCAGGTGCTCGCCGAAGCCGATCCCGGCGCGGCCGCCTACCGGCCGGGCGACATCCTCTGACCTCGGGGACCGTGATCGGGCGTGTCCGCCGGCGGGGTCGGGCGGTAGGTTGCGAGGCCGTATGACCGACATCGCCCTCCCCAAGCTCTACTCCGGCAAGGTCCGCGACATCTACGACGCGGGCGACGGCCGACTCCTCATGGTCACCTCCGATCGCATCTCGGCGTTCGACGTGGTGATGGACGAACCGATCACCGACAAGGGCCGCGTCCTGACCGCGATGTCGGCGTTCTGGTTCGAGAAGTTCGCAGACCTCATCGGTGGCCACCTCATCGCCACCGAGGGTCCTGAGGTCGAGGCGCTGGGCATCGCGGCCGACGATCCCGAGCTCGCCGGTCGGGTGATGCTCACCCGCAAGGCCGAGATGCTGCCGGTGGAGTGCATCGTGCGCGGCTACATCACCGGCTCCGCGTGGAAGGAGTACAAGGCCGAGGGCACCATGCACGGCACCACGCTCCCGGCGGACCTCCTCGAGAGCTCGCAGCTCCCCGAGCCGGTGTTCACCCCGTCCACCAAGGCGGAGGTCGGCGACCACGACATCAACATCTCCTTCGAGGAGGCCGCGAACCTCATCGGCACCGAGCTGGCTGAGCGCGCCCGCGACGTGTCGCTGCGCATCTACGCGGAGGGTGCGGCCTGGGCGGCCGAGCGAGGGATCATCATCGCCGACACCAAGTTCGAGCTGGGCCTCGTCGACGGCGAGCTGATCCTGTGCGACGAGGTGCTCACGCCCGACTCGTCGCGGTTCTGGCCAGCGGCCGACTGGTCGCCCGGCTCCACGCCGCCGTCGTTCGACAAGCAGCCGGTGCGCGACTACCTCGACGGGCTCGATTGGGACAAGACCCCGCCCCCGCCGCCGCTCGGGCAGGCGGTGGTCGACGCCACCCGCGCCCGCTACGTAGAGGCCTACGAGCGCATCACCGGCCGGTCCTTCGCCGACTGGCCCGGCGTCGCATGATCCACGGTTCGGGGTTCGAGCGCCGGTGTGCGACCATGGGCGCATGCTGTTCTCGGTGCAGGTAGAGGTCACGCTGCGCGAGGGGGTGGCCGATCCCCAGGGCGCCACCATCGAGCGCTCCCTTCCCCACCTCGGCTTCGACGGGGTGCGAGGGGTTCGGGTCGGCAAGTCGATCCGCTTCGACCTCGAGGCTGCCGACGAGGCGAGCGCTCGGGCCGAGGTGGAGGACCTCACCCGACGCTTCCTGACCAACCCGGTGATCGAGGACGCCTCGATCACCGTCACCGCTGGCGCCTCCGCCTGATGGCGCCGCGCGTCGGCGTCGTCCTCTTCCCGGGCTCGAACTGCGAGCTCGACGCCATGGAGGCGGTGCGCGCGCTCGGCGGCGACGCCGAGATCCTCTGGCACGGCGAGGCATCCACCGGCGGGGTCGACGCGGTGATCGTGCCCGGTGGGTTCGCCCACGGCGACTACCTGCGTCCCGGCGCCATCGCCCGGTTCTCGCCGGTCATGTCGGCGGTCAACGAGTTCGCGGCGTCGGGTGGGCCCGTCGTCGGCATCTGCAACGGGTTCCAGGTCCTCACCGAGGCCGGTCTGCTCCCCGGTGCGTTGCAGAAGAACCGGGGCCTCAAGTTCCTGTGCGCCACGGTGGAGCTGCGCGTGGAATCCACGCGTTCGGTGCTCACCGCCGAGGCTGCGGTGGGCGATGTGCTGCGGGTGCCCATCAACCACTTCGAGGGCAACTACACCTGCGCTCCCGAGACGCTCGCCGAGCTGCGAGCAGAGGATCAGATCGTGCTGCGCTACGTCGAGAACCCGAACGGTTCGGTCGACGACATCGCCGGCATCTGCAACGCCGGCCGCAACGTGGTGGGACTGATGCCCCACCCCGAGCGGGCGATCAGCGATCTGTTGGGCTCCGCCGATGGGGTGCCGTTGCTGCGGTCGCTCCTCGCCAGCGCCGCAGCAACAGCCTGACCCTCAGGCTCCTCGGCGGATGCCGGCGGCCCGCAGGACCGCGGGCGGCACGCCCACCGAGCGGAACGCGCCGTAGCTGATGCCCTTGCGGGCGGCGTAGCCACCGGCCGCCTTCACGAACTCCGCCTCGAGCGCGTCGAGGTCGACCGTGGTCTCCCCGGCGGCCAGCTCGCCTTCGAGGTCGAGCTGCTCCTGGGTGAGCTGGAGGCGCTTCAGCGGATCGGCCGTCTCGAGCTCGATCACGACCTTGTCGAGGCGCTTCTTGATCGAATCCGGGGTGCGCTTGCGGCCCCGCTTTGGCTTGGTGGCCTCGAGCGCCTCGAGGTAGTTGCGCACGGCACGTCCCTGCGCACGGCCTTCTGCGAGGGCGGCCTTGTGCTCAGCGGACATGGTTCGGGTCTTCTTCTTCGGAGCCATGCATGGAAGGCAACCACGCCATCAACCATTGGCACAAGTACATGGGGAAAGTGCGACTTGACGATATCGAATGTGTTGCGAATCTGATTTGCGCAATTCCAAGGGGACGCGGGGCCAGCGTTATCGCGGATAGACGACGACCTCAGTGGCCTTGGCCGCGACCCACCCGGCGTCACCGACCCGCAACCCGAGCTCGGCCAGCGCGGCGGGCGTCACCTCGACGACCAGGCGGAGCCCACGGTCGGTGCGGACGCGCGCCCGGGCCCGCTCGCCGACCAGATCCAGCTCCTCGACCTCGACGGGCCACCGGTTCCGGGCGCTCCCGCTCGGCTCGCGGGTGTGGAGCGTGAGCGCCGACGGCGACAGCGTCGCGAAGACCGGGCCGTCGGCGGGCTCGGCCGCCACCACGATGCTGGCCCCCACGCGGATCTCGGTGCCCGCAGCGTCGCCCTCGAGCAGGTTGGTGCCGAGGAGCTCGGCGACGTACGCGGTCCGGGGTCGGCTCGCGACCTCGCCCAGCGCCCCGGCCTGGGTCACGCGCCCCGCCTCGACGACGGCCACGTCGTCGGCGAGCGTGAGGGCGTCCACCGGATCGTGGGTCACCACGATCGTCGGTCCCTCGAAGTCGTCGATCCAACGGCGCAGGTCGCGGCGGGTGCGTCGCCGTGTCCCGGCATCGAGCGCGGCGAGGGGCTCGTCGAGCAGCAGGATCGCCGGCTGGGTGGCGAGCGCGCGCGCGAGCGCCACGCGCTGCGCTTGGCCTCCCGAGAGCTGTCGCGGTCGGTGGTCGCTGACGTCGCCGAGCTCGAAGCGTCCGAGCCAGCCGTCGGCTTCTCGGCGAGCATCGGCCTTCGACGCGCCTCGGGCGCGCAGCCCGAAGGCCACGTTGTCGCGAGCGGAGAGGTGCCCGAACAGGAGCAGGTCTTGGGGGACCAGCCCGACGCGGCGGTGCTCCGGAGGCACCCACGTTCCCTCGTGCGGCTGGTCCAGCACGTTGCCCCCCAGCTCGATGCGTCCTCCATCGATGGGCAGCAGGCCGGCGATCGCGCGCAAGATCGTCGACTTGCCCGCCCCGTTCGGGCCGAGGAGCGCGAGCACCCGGCCGCGAGGCGCCACGAGGTCGGCCTCCACCTCGAAGCCGCCGGCGAGGCCAGCGCGGATCTCGGCCGCGAGGGTCACGATCGTCCCATCCATCGGTCGCGCAGCCCCACGAGGACGACGAACGACACGGCCAGCAGCACGAGCGACAACGCGATCGCGGCGTCCGGGTCGGACTCCAGCGACAGGTACACCGCGAGCGGCAGGGTGCGGGTTCGTCCAGCGACGTTGCCAGCGAAGGTGATGGTGGCGCCGAACTCGCCCAGCGCCCTCGCCCAGGCGAGGACGGCCCCGGCGATCAGCGCCGGGGCGATGGTGGGGATCGTGACCCGTCGAAAGGTCGTCGTCGGGCTCGCTCCCAGCGTGGCGGCCACCTGCTCGTAGCGATCGTCGGCTTGGCGGAGCGCGGCTTCGACGGTGAGGACGAAGAACGGCAAGGCGACGAACGCCTCCGCGAGGACGACGCCGGCGGGGGAGAAGGTGAGCTGGATGCCGAAGGCGTCGTGGAGCCACCCGCCGAGCGGGCTGCGCAGGCTGAAGGCGCTGAGCAGCGCGACGCCGCCCACCACGGGCGGGAGCACCATCGGGAGGAGCACGAGGGCGCGGAGCACGGACCGGCCGGGGAGGTCGGTGCGGGCGAGGACCCAGGCGAGGGGCAGCCCGAGCGCCAGCGCCACCCCCGTCGCCGCGATCGAGGTGGCGAGGGACAGGCGGAGGGCGTCGAGCGATGCGTCGGACGTGAGGTCGTGGGCGAGCGACGACCACGCCGCTCGTTGCAGCAGGCCGAGCAGGGGCAGCCCGACCAGCGCGACGCCGAGCGCGGCGGGGATCGCCACCGCCAGCGACGGCCGTCGGCGGCTCACGACCAGCTCACGTCGCTGGCAGGAACCCGGCCGCGGCGAGCGCCCGCTGGCCCTCCTCGCCGAGCACGGCGGCGACGAAGGCCTCGGCGAGGTCGTCGTCGCCGGGGCCGTCGATGGTCGCGATCGGGTAGGTCGCGATCACGTTCTGGTCGTCGGGGATCTCGACCGTGTCGGCGGCATCGCCGGCCGCCTGGGCGTCGGTGACGTAGACGATCCCCGCGACGGCGTCGCCCTCGGTGACCGCGGTCAGGGTTCCCTTGGCGTTGGCGCCTCGGGTGACGTGCGACTCATCGATCTCGACGCCGGCTGCCTCGAGCGCCTGCGCGGCGAACCTCCCGCACGGGGCACCTTCGGCGCACAGCGCGACGGTCCCGGCGTCGGCGAGATCGGCGAGCGATGCGATGCCGGTGGGGTTGCCGGGCTCGGTCACGATGACCAGTCGGTTGCGGGCGAACACCTGGGGCTCCCCCTCCCGCTGATCGGCGACCTTCTCCATGTTCGATTCGTCTGCAGATGCGAAGGCGTCGACGGGCGCACCGGAGAGGATCTGCTCGGACAGCTTCCCCGAGGAGTCGAAGGTGATGTCCACGGTGCTCCCGGGGCAGTCCGCCTCCACGAGGTCGCCGATCGTGGTGAACGCCTCGGTCAGCGACGCCGCGGCCGCCACGGTGATCTCGCCCTCGGCGGTGCACCCCGTCGGGGTCGTCGGGGCCGATGCTTCGTCGCCTGCGTCGCTCCCGCAGGATGCGAGGGCCAGGGCGACTGCGGCGACGGCGACCAGAGCCTTGCAGGAACGTGGCATCACTGGACAATATCTCGCATCTGCGATGTTGGCCTGCGTGGAGGGCGTCGCTCGGCGGCACGCTTCGAAGGCGGCCTACGCTCCGGGTCGTGGTGCAGCTGCGGATCGGTCAGGCGGCAGAGCTGCTCGGGGTCAGCGTCGACACGGTGCGGCGGCTGGTGGACGCCGGCCAGGTGGAGGGGGGGCGCACCGATGGCGGGCAGCGCACCGTCGACGGCGCGAGCCTCGCCGCGTACCTGGTCGAGCACGCCGACGAGCCGACCGTCGGCTCCAGCCGCACCCGCTCGGCCCGCAACCGGTTCACCGGCCTCGTCACCAAGGTCGACGTCGACGGGTTGATCGCCCAGGTCGAGATCCAGGCTGGCCCCCACCGGGTGGTCAGCATCCTCACCGCGGAGGCCGTCGGTGACCTCGGCCTCGCTCCCGGGGCCATCGCCACCGCGTCGGTGAAGGCCACCTCGGTGGTGGTCGAGGTGCCCGAGCGCCCCGGTTCTGGGGCCTGAGCGACGGCCGGTAGCCTCGCGGCGTGACCGACGCCGATGCGCCCCAGCCCGACGAGACGCCGATCCACATCGCCCTCGGGCTCACGGACGCCGAGCTCGCCGACATCGTCGACATCCTCGGGCGCCAGCCCAACCGCCTCGAGCTCTCGATGTACTCGGTCATGTGGTCCGAGCACTGCTCGTACAAGTCCTCTCGGATCCACCTGAAGCGCCTCCCCACCGAGGGCGAGGGCGTGCTGGTGGGCCCGGGCGAGAACGCCGGCGTCATGGACGTGGGCGACGGCATCGCTGCGGCCATCCGCATCGAGAGCCACAACCACCCGAGCTACATCGAGCCCTACCAGGGCGCGGCCACCGGCGCCGGCGGCATCCTGCGCGACATCTTCACCATGGGGGCGAGGCCCATCGCCTTGATGGACCCGCTGCGGTTCGGTCCCCTCGACGATGCCCGCAGCCGCTGGGTGGCCGAGGGCGTCGTCTCGGGCATCTCCGGCTACGGCAACTCGGTCGGCGTGCCCACCGTCGGCGGCGAGGTGGTCTTCGACGAGACCTACCAGGGCAACCCGCTCGTCAACGTGCTGTGCCTCGGGGTGCTTCCGGCCGAGCGGCTCGTGCTCGCCAAGGCCACCGGCGTCGGCAACCTCGCCGTCCTGCTCGGCTCGTCCACCGGCCGCGACGGCATCGGCGGTGTGAGCGTGCTGGCCTCGGCCGGCTTCGACGAGGGCAGCGAGGACAAGCGTCCCGCCGTGCAGGTCGGCGATCCCTTCGAGGAGAAGCGGCTCATCGAGGCGTGCCTCGCGCTGCTCGACGCCGGCCTCGTCGTCGGCATCCAAGACCTCGGCGGCGCCGGGCTCACCTGCGCGGCGAGCGAGACGGCCGCCAACGGGAAGATGGGCATGGACTTCGACGTGTCTTCCGTGCCTCGGCGCGAGGACGGCATGGAGCCCTTCGAGGTCATGACCTCCGAGAGCCAGGAGCGGATGCTCGCCATCGTCACGCCCGATGGCCTCCCCGAGGTGATGCGCCTCTGCGAGCAGTGGGAGGTCGCGGCCACCGTCGTCGGCAAGGTCACCGACCCGGTCGACGGCGTCGGCTGGCTGCGGATCGTCGATGGCTTCGACGGCCCCGAGCTGGCCAAGGTGCCGGCGTCGTCGCTGCACGACGCGGCGCCCCTCTACGACCGACCGATGGCGGAGCCCGCCGACCGCGCTGCCCGAGCGGCTGACGCCCCAGTCGCGCCCGACGACGTGGCCGGTGCGCTCCTCGGTCTGCTCTGCGATACCTCGTGGGTGTCGTCGCAGTACGACCACCAGCTGTTCCTGAACACGGTCGAGGGCCCCGGCGGTGACGCCGTCGTGCTGCGGCTCAAGCACCCCACCACCGGCGCGGACACCGGCCGCGGGCTTGCCCTCACCACCGACGGCAACCACCGCTGGTGCGCCGTCGACCCGCGCACGGGCACCTCGCTCACCATCGCCGAGTCGGTGCTGAACCTCGCCACCGTCGGCGCCCGGCCCATCTCGGTGGTCAACTGCCTCAACTTCGGCAACCCCGAGCACCCCGAGGTGATGTGGCAGCTCTCGGAGGCGGTCGACGGCATGGCCGATGCCTGCCGGGCGTTCGGGCTGCCGGTCGTCGGCGGCAACGTGAGCCTCTACAACGAGACCGGCGGAGTCGACATCGATCCCACGCCGGTCGTCGGCCTGCTCGGCGTCATCGACGACCTCGAGCGCCGTCCTCCCGGGGTCACGCTGCGCGACGGCGATCGCCTGGTGCTGATCGGCGACGACCTCACCGGTCCCGAGCCGTCGCTCGCCGGGTCGGCCGTGGCGTGGTCCACCGGCCAGAAGGGCGGCACCCTCGCGCCGTTCGACGGCCCCGCGCTCACCGCAGTGGCCGACGTGGTCCGAAGCCTCGTGCGCGACGGTGTGCCCTCAGGCGTGCACGATGCGTCGTCGGGCGGCCTCGGCCTCGCCCTCGCCGAGCTCACCGCACGGTCCGGGGTCGGCGTCGACGTGGCCGGCGTGCCGTCGGCCACCCACCTGTTCGCCGAGGCTCCGGGCCGGGTCGTGGTGGCGGTCGCCGCCGACCGGGTGGCCGAGGTGCTCGACGCGGCGTCCGCCGCGGGCGTCGCGGCGGCCGATCTCGGCGTCGCGGGCGGCGAACGCTTCCGCATCGACGGGCTCGTCGACGTCGAGGCCGCACAGGTGGTCCGCGCCTACCGCGACCGCCTCCCCGAGGCGCTCGGCGCCGGCACCGTCCAGGGCTGACACCACCTCGCCGAGCCCCCGCCTGACGCGGAACTGAAACCTGGTTGCAGCGTTCCTGTCAGGGGCGTGTGGCAGGCTGGGCCGAGTTCGGCGGCGGCGGCCACACCCTTGGCAGGGCGTGCCGGTGTCGCACACCGATCGGAAGGCTCCCCACATGCTCCGACGTCGGCCGCTGGCCATCCTCACCTCGCTCGCCGCGATCGCGGTCGGCCTGGTCGCCGGCGCGCCGTCGGCCGATGCAGCTCCGGCGATCACGCCGTGGCAGTCGTCGGTGGCGGTGGGCGCCATGTTCTCGGCCACCGCCAACGGGTGCCCGATGACCTCCGAAGAAGGAGACACGTCGTACTGGTACCAGTCGCCCGAGGTCCGGCTCCTCACCGGGAGCGGGGTCGACCGGCGCTTCGCCGCCTTCGGACAGGTCGTGTCCGGGGCGCGGGTTCGCCTCACCGTCCCCGGCTGGGTCGACCCCGACCAACCTGCCGCGCTCGTGGGTCGCTGCGTGCGCACCACCTACGACTTCACCACCGACACCGAGGTCACCGAGACGCTGTTCACCTACCCCGAGGTGGCCATCGACATCGTTGCCGGGACGCCGGCGATGACCGGTCCGCTCGTGACCCTGTCGCGCACCACGGCCGCGTCCGGCCAGGCCGTGCGGGCGGAGATCACCGGGTGCGAGGGGGCCGACTACGCGTCGGTGTTCCTGCTCGAGGGCAGCGACCTCACCCTCGGGGGCGACATCGGGTTCGTCACCGGCGCCGACGGCGACGTCAGCGGCGGCACCGCCACCTTCGACCTCACGCTGCTGCGGCCCGACTACTCCATGGCCGACGAGCTGGGCGGAGGGCCCACCACCCAACCCATCGCCGAAGGTCCCTACACGGTGCTGGCCGCGTGCTCGAGCTACGACGACGAGGGCGACTCCAGCATCGAGTCGTTCTCGGCACCGCAACTGCTCACCGTGAGCGGCACGAGCCCGTCGGGTGCCATCAGCTACGAGGTCGGCGACGACGCCATCTCGATCGCCGGCGAGCAGTGCACGGGCGGTCGCACCGTCACCATCTCGTACCGGACCTACGGGATCGCGGAAGGCCCGGTCGAGTCCCACCGGGCCTTCGGCGAGGCGTTGGCCCAGCGCGACCTGGTGGCGGCGGTCGCGGCCAACGCTGCCGTGGTCGGGGGCAACGACGAGCCCGGCGTCATCGACGCGACCATCGAGGTCACCCCGGAGGCCGACGGCACGTGGACCGCCGAGGTTCCCATCGATCCCGACCTCTACGTCATCGAGGTCACGGCAACCTGCGGCGACCCGCTGGCCGACGGCTTCAGCTACGGCGCCCGCCTCTTCTACCTCGGTGGCGGCTACGCCGACGTGTACGCCGATCGGGTCAGCCCCACGTCCTCGCCGGTCGGGGGGCAGGTCGCTGCCTACCTCTACGGCGACTGCGAGGACGGGGCCACGGTAACGATCGGTCGAGGCGACGAGGTGCTCGCGGAGAGCTCCTCGGTGGTCCCGACCTGGACGGTGCCATCGAAGGTCACGCTCACCGCGCCGTCCTCGCCCGGCACCTACGACCTGCGCGCCACCTGCGACGGTGAGGTCGGCGACTGGAGCACCTACGAGGTGTTCACCCCCGACGAGGTGTCGGCCGAGGCGCCCCTGGCGGCCGACCCCACCGAGGGCTGGCCGTCGCAGGGGAGCCGGGAGACGTACCACGGCAAGATCGGTCCCATCACCCTGCCCCCGATGGAGATGGGCGACATGGCCTCGACCTCCGGCTCGAAGGCCATGGGTCCGAGCGGGCTGTTCATCGACGTGCCCAAGCCCGAGGGCGACTTCGCCATCACCAAGATCGACATCGACCTGGTCGACGCGGACGGGATGACCGTCCCGGCCACCTCTGCGCACCTGCACCACTTCGTGTTCGGCGCATCGAACGGCACGAACCCGGCCTGCCCCAACGGGAGCACCTTCGGCATCCCGGGCAGCATCGTGGCCGCGGCCGGCGCGGAGAAGACGGTCCTCGACATCGGCGACCCGTACGGCATGGTCGTCAAGGGGACCGACACCTGGAAGGGCGTCTACGAGCTCATGAGCCGGTCGATGGAGAGCCAGGAGGTGTACCTCACCTACGACCTCACCTACCGGCGCGACGTGAGCAACGTCCGGCCCGTGGTGCGGTACTTCGGGTCGGCCACCGGCTGCAGCACCTTCAACTGGACCATCGACGGATCGGGCACCCCCGACACCCAGTCCACCTACATCGAGATCCAGAAGAGCGGCCGCCTGGTCGGCGGCGGGGCGCACATCCACAACGGCGCCGCCTACGCCGACATCGTGAACGACCGCGATCGGCTCCTCTGCCGCTCCGAGATCACCTACGGCAGCAACGAGGTCGGCCACGCGATGCCGATGCTGAAGCGGGCGATGGACGAGGAGACCACCACGACGATGGTCGACGACGATCCCATGGTCGACGACGACTACCCGCCCGAGTTCTACGACGACGACCTCGAGATCGCGGGGATCAGCTCCTGCGCGCTCGCGGAGTCGGTGACGGCCGGTGAGCGCATCCGCTTCGACACCGTCTACGAGAACGACCGCGCCCGTTCGGGGGTCATGGGCATCTACACGCTGATGGTCTGGGAGGGCGGGGGCCCTGCCGCCCCCGGCCCCGACGATGCCGTCGCCGTCCCCGGCAGCCCCAGCTACACCGGCTGAGCGCGCCTGCGCCCGGCGCGGGTCGTGGTCATCGGGCCTGCGATGCTGACCCGATGACCACGCTCGTCCTCGCCTCTGGCTCGCCCCGTCGGCGTGAGCTGCTCGGCGCGCTCGGCATGGCGTTCGACGTCCGACCGGCCGATGTCGACGAGACCCCGCTCCCGGGTGAGCCGGCGGACGTCTTGGTGCGGCGCCTCGCGGTGGCCAAGGCCGAGGCGGCGCTGGCAGCCGCGTCGGAGCGTCCGGTGGTCGTGCTCGCCGCCGACACGGTCGTGGCGGTCGACGGCGAGGTCTTGGGCAAGCCGGTCGACGAGGCCGACGCCGCCCGCATGCTGCGCGCGCTCTCGGGCACTCGGCACCAGGTGCTCACCGGGGTCGCGGTCGGTCGAGTCGATGCGAGCGGCACCGCGTCGTCCGTCGACGTCGAGGTCGCCGTCACCCACGTCCACATGGCGCCGTGGACCGACGAGGAGATCGCCGCCTACGTCGCGACCGGCGAGCCCATGGACAAGGCCGGCTCCTACGCCATCCAAGCCGAGGTCGGCGACCGCAAGGTGGAGCGCATCGAGGGCGACTTCGACAACGTCGTGGGCCTCCCCATGGCGGTGGTGCGCCGGCTGCTCGGCGAGGTCGGCACCTTCGGCACCTTCGGCAGCTGACGGCCCGGGGTCACCCGCCGGACGTGTAGCTGTCGGCACCGACCCCGAGCAGCGCGGGCGAGTCGCGGTCGTCCCAGAACCCCTCGGGCACGGTGACCGCCCTCGGGCCGTGCTGGTGGCCGCGGGGTAGCCCGACCGACTCCGGCGGGAGCGCCACGGTCGGATCCAGCTCGTCGAGGAGCGCCTCGAACTGCTCGAGGGTGTCGGCCTGCACGAGCGCGCGGCGGATGGCGGGCCCGACCGGGTAGCCCTGCAGGTACCAACCCACGTGCTTGCGGAGGTCGCGCACCCCGGCGTGGCCGCCGTGCCACTCGACCAGCCGGCGCGCGTGGTCGCGCAGCGCGTCGCGCACCACGGCGAGCGGCGGTGCGGAGTCCGTGTGCGCCCCTCCGAACGCGGCGGCGAGGTCGCCGAACAGCCACGGGCGACCGAGGCAGCCGCGCCCGACCACCACGCCGTCGCATCCGGTCTCGTCGACCATGCGCAGCGCGTCGGCCGCCACCCAGATGTCGCCGTTGCCGAGCACCGGCACGTCGGTGACCGCCTCCTTCAGCCGGGCGATGGCCGACCAGTCGGCACGACCCGAGTACGCCTGCTCCGCGGTGCGCGCGTGCAGCGCGACAGCCGCGGCACCCTGGGCGGCGGCGATGGGTCCGGCGTCGAGGTAGGTGAGGTGGTCGTCGTCGATGCCCATGCGCAGCTTCACCGTCACCGGCACGTCGCGCGCTCCGTCGACGGCGCCGGCCACGACGTCGGCGAACAGGGTGCGGCGCCAGGGGAGGGCCGAGCCGCCGCCGTGGCGGGTGACCTTGCGGACGGGGCAGCCGAAGTTGAGGTCGATGTGCTCGGCGCCGAGCTCGTCGACGAGCTGGCGGGCCGCGTCGCGCATCACCACCGGGTTCGTGCCGTAGAGCTGGATCGAGCGCGGCTGCTCGCCCGGGCCGAAGCGGGCCAGCTTCAACGTCTTCTCCTGGCGCTCCACCAGCCCCCGCGCCGCGATCATCTCGCTCACGTAGAGCCCCGCGCCGTAGCCCCGGCACAGGTCGCGGAACACCGCGTTGGTCACCCCGGCCATGGGCGCCAGCACCACCGGCACGTCGAGCACGTGCGGCCCGATCTGCAGCGGTGCCGTGGCGGTGGCGGTTGCGGCGGTGTCGCTCACCCCTCAAGGCTGCCCGCTGGACGCCCCCGATTTCACCCCCGCCAACGGAAATCTCGGAGCTGGTGGTCGTGGTGCGACCGCCAGCTCCGAGATTTCGGGTTGGCGGGCAGACGGGGGCGTCAGCGGCGAGCGGGCTTCACGTACTGGCGGCCGAGCACGAAGATGATCGGCAGGGTCAAGAGCAGGGGGCCGATGAAGGCGAAGGGTCGGCCGAGCCACCACCACAGCGTGGGCTCGCGCACCTGCTCGTTGTGGAGCACGAAGTGGCCGAACGCCGCCCACAGCGCCATGCCGGTCGAGTGGAAGAGGAACAGCGGCAGCGAGAACCGGTTGATGACCGCGCTGACCGTGGCCCAGCGCTCGGAGGTCTCGAGCTTGTGGAGCACCCACGGTCGCAAGAGCAGCGCCACGCCGGCCTGGAAGAGGAGCAGGGCCAGGATGCAGATGGTGGGCGGCGCCATGTTCGAGAACTTCTCGCCGGGCACCCCCACCATCGAGCCCGGGTAGAGGTTCGAACCGACGAGGGCGGCCAGGCAGAACAGCCCCGCCCACATCATCCCCCAGGCCACCCGGCGCCCGGCCGCCACCAGCCGCTCCCAGAAGTACCCGAGCTGGTGGCAGGTGGCCCACACCACGATCATGTTGATCCAGCCGGCCCACGCGACATGGTGGCTGAACCGGGCGACGTCGACCAGCACCGAGATCCCCACCCCCCACACCAGCACCAGGGCGCCGAACCGCTCGTGGAGCCAGTGCGTGATGGGGAAGAGGAGGATCAGCAGGAGGTAGACGATGATGAACCACAGCGGGCTGAGGATCAGCTTCACCGCGCGGGGGACGCCGTCGAGCTCCCACAGCGCGACGCCGATCGAACCGATCAGCCACCACACGAACGCCAGGGCGAGGGCCGGTCGGGCGAGCTGGTTGGCCCGGCTCCACGAGAAGCCCAGCGTCGACCGGAACCGCCCCCGCTCCCGGCCCGCCTCGTAGGCCTCGGTGTGGGCGTAGCCGCCGACGAAGAAGAACAGCGGCATCACCTGGAACAGCCAGGTGGCGATGAACAGGCCGCGGGTGAAGCCGATCGGGTTCGACGCGTGGGGCCCGTCGGGCCGCCAGATGATGATGGTGAAGACCCAGTGCCATGCCACCACGACGAGGAGGCTGAAGGCGCGGACGAAGTCGATGAAGCGGTCGCGATCGGGTGCCGCAGCGCTGCCGGACGGCGCGGAGGCGCTGGTACCGTCGCCCGCCATGGCCACGCCCCGCGGCTGGTCGCCCATCGCGGCGACGGTACTCGCACTCACGGTCGTGAACGTGGCGAACAACCGGTGGCTGCCTCGGGGTGCCTACGTCCCGTTCTGCATCCTCGTCGCCGTCGCGCTGATCGCCTTCGCCCGGAAGGTCGATCGCCTCAGCTGGGCGGACCTCGGCCTCGGTCGCGTCGACCTTCGCTCCGGAGTGCGGTGGGGCGGGGCGATCATCGGCGGGATGGTCCTCGTGTACGCCGTCGGCTTCGCCCTGCCCTGGACGCACGACCTCTTCCTCGACGACCGGGTCCGCACGATGTCGACCTCGTCGGTGATGGCCTCGGCGTTCGTGCGCGTCCCGTTCGGGACGGTGCTGCTCGAGGAGGTCGCGTTCCGAGGCGTGCTGCTCGCCCAGCTGATGGCCCGGATCCGGCGGCCGTGGGCGGTCGCCATCTCGTGCGCCCTGTTCGGGCTGTGGCACGTCCTGCCGTCGATGGGGTTCGAATCGGTGAACCCGGTGGCCGAGGACACGGTCGGCACGCTGCCGGGGTGGGTGACGGTCGTGGGCTCCGTGCTGGCCACGGCCGGGGCGGGCGAGGTGTTCTGCTGGCTGCGGAACCGTTCCGGCAGCCTGCTCACGCCGATGGCGCTCCACTGGGGGACGAACTCGCTCGGCTACCTGTTCGCCTGGTGGGCCTGGCGCTGACCCGGCTGCGGATGCCGAGCGCGGCGAGCGCCATCAGCGCGAGCACGGAGGTGGCGATGCCGAGCGGGTCGTTGCCGTCGTCGGTGAAGCGGGCCTCGACGTCGTGTTCGCCGGCGGGAAGCTCGAAGCGCAGCAGCCCCTCGTTCGACAGCGTGGTCCGGGCGGGCTCGCCGTCGATGTTGACCGTCCACGCCGGGTCGTAGGCGACCGCCGCCACCGTCGGGCCGGTGAGCTCGGCGCTCGCCCGCCACGCCAGGCGTTCGTGCTCGGCGTGGGTGAGCTCCACCTCCAGGCCGGGTCGATGCCCGTGATCGCATCCTCGGCCGGCTGCAAGAGCGCGGACGGGCCCGGGCCGTCGCCATCGGGCTCGACCGCCCACACCTCGAGCAGCCCGTGCTGAGCGATGCGCCGGTAGCCGAGCTGGCCGGCGAGGACTCCTGCCGGCAGGGGCGCGGTCACCACGACCACGGCGATCCCCGACCGGCGCAGCGCCCCGAGCGAGCGACCGGGCGCGGTGGCTTCGATCGCGCTCCCCGCGAGGAGCCCGGCTCCCGGCGAGGCCGTCGCCTCCGGGAAGTAGAGCTGGGCGGTCGGGCGACCGGACGCCACGGCCAGCCAGCGCGGCGCCTCCGAGGTCCCGAGCGGCAGGAAGGGCGAGGGCGGCACGAAGAGGTGCCGGGAGGACCCTGCAGTTTGCTCTCGCACCGTGGCGGCGGTGGCCTGCAGGTCCGGGCTGGCCAGTGGGGCTTCCTGCGGTGGGTCGATCGGGCCCGCGAGCAGGAGGGGCAGGAGGAACGCCGCAGCTGCGATCGCGGCGACGGTCGGCCCGAGTGGGGCGACGCGCATGGCCGGGATGCGGTCGAGCACCTCCTCGAGCACCGCCGCGAGTGGCAGGAGGAGCAAGTAGGCCACCACCGCGAGCGATCGGTTCGGGATCTGCGCCCACGCCTCGTGCGGCGGCCATTCGCCGGCATCGGCGACGAACCCGACCAGGAGGACGCCCGTCGCCCACGCCGGGGCGACGAGGCAGCGGCGTGCGCTCGGCTCGCGGATCGCTCGACCGGCGAACGAGGCGAGGGCGGCTGCTGCGGCGATCGCCACGAGCTGCGGGAGGATGGCCTCACCTCGGGCGATCTCGGCGACTCGCTCGGCGAGCGGCACGTCCTCCCAACCGGAGAGGCCGCCGCGCAGGTCGCGGTGGACGAACGCCGGCACCGCCCAGAAGGCGGCAACGGCTGCGCTCCACGCAAGGGCCAGCGCCGGGCGGGCCCAGGTCCGGACGTCGGTGCGGCCGGCGCCGAGGAGGAGGCCGGGGAGCAGGGTGACGAGCACGATCACCGAGATCGGGTGCACCAGCACGAGGCCGGCGACGCCGAGCGCACCGAGCGCCAGCGGTCGGGTTCGGCTCGTGCGGGCGCTGCGGACGAGCGCGCTGGTGGTCACCAGCAGGAGGGGGATGGCGACGGCGTGGGGGAGCAGCCCCTGCGAGTAGACGCCGGCGACCCCGCCGCCGAACCCGAAGCTCACGCACAGGCCGAGCGTGCCGTGGATGGCCGCCCGACGGCGCGTCGAGCCGAGCGATCGCGAGAGCGAGGCGAGGCAGGGCGGGATGGCGGCGACCGAGAGCGACCCGATGATCGCGACGGCACGGACGGTGTCGATCGTGCCCAGCGAGAGCACCTTCACCAACCCGACGAGCAGCGTGAAGCCCTGGCCGTACACAGCGAACAGGCGGTAGCCCGAGCCGAAACGTCGTGAACCACCCGTCGAGGCGACCCTGGCCGAGGAGGTGGAGCCCGGCATCGGCGCGGGCGACGTGGCCCATCACGTCCGACCCTGCGGGGACCTCCGCGGTGAGGCCGTGGCGCGTCAACCAGACCCCACCGAGCGCGCCCAGCGCGAGCAGCAGCCGGTAGCTGCGGGGGTCGAGGTCGGCCGCCACGCCCGAAGCGTGGCACAGCGCTACGAGCGGCCCATCGGTTCTCGAGCCGAGAGCGCCATCTTCCCGCTCGTGTACCGTTCGTGGCGCGCCCAGGACGGCTGGGCCGGTGGGAGGTGACACGATGAAGAGGCGCGTGCGTTGGTCGGCGGCGATCGTGGCGTTGACGGCGGTGCTGACCGTCGTGCCATCACCGACGGTCGCCGGTGCAGCAACCGTCCCAGCGCCCTTCGGGACGTGGTCGGCGCTGGTCACCCGGCAGTACCAGGACCTGACGGCGAAGGCCCCGACGGCTGCGTCGCTGTCGTCGTGGACCAGCTCGCTGTCGTCGGGAGCGAAGACGCCGGGGGAACTCGACGATGCGCTTCGTCGTGGCACCGAGAACCTGTCGAACGTCGACCCCGTCGTGCGCATCTACCGAGCGTTCCTGCGTCGAGCGCCCGACGCCGGTGGGCTGGAGTTCTGGATCAAGCGCAAGCGCAACGTGGCTCCCGCTCGTACCTGGAAGGTGTCGCAGATCGCCGAGGAGTTCACCAAGTCGAGCGAGTTCGTCCGCAAGTACGGGTCGCTCACCAATCGACAGTTCGTCACCCAGATCTACACCGATGTGCTGGAGCGGCCCGCCGATCCGTCGGGCGTGGACTACTGGACCCGGCAGCTCGATGCGAAGAGGCGGACCAAGGCGACCGTGATGGTCGGGTTCTCGGAGTCCAACGAGTACAAGCGCAAGCAAGCGGAGAACACCGACGTCACCGTGGCCTACGTCTACCTGCTCGGTCGGGCCCCGACCGCCGGCGAGGCGACGGACTGGGTGGGCCGCGCGAAGTCGGGCACTCCCCACGCCACGCTCCTCGACGAGCTGCTCGCCTCCCCTTCGTACGCCGCGCACGTCACGGGCGGCACCGTCACGGCTGTCTCCGGGCGGTCGGAGCACTCGTGCGTGCGCATGTCGGGTGGCACCGTGAAGTGCTGGGGCACCAACTACATCGGTCAGCTCGGCAACGGAACCACGACCGATGCGTCGAAGCCGACGCCGGTACCCGGAATCACCAGCGCGCTGGCGGTCGAGACGGGCGTGTACAACTCCTGCGCGCTCCTGTCCGGAGGGTCGGTGAAGTGCTGGGGCGCGAACCTCTACGGCGCACTGGGAGACGGTTCGACGACGAGCTCGCTCACGCCGGTGTCGGTGTCGGGAATCTCGACTGCCACCGAGGTGAGCGTCGGAGACAACCACTCGTGCGCGTTGCTGTCGAGCGGAGCGGTGAAGTGCTGGGGGTGGAACACCCAAGGCGGGCTCGGCAACGGCACGCGGACCAGCTCGCTGACGCCGGTGTCGGTGTCGGGGATCACCACCGCCGTCGCCATCTCCGCCGGAGACCGGTTCTCCTGTGCACTGCTGTCGAGCGGGACCGTGAAGTGCTGGGGCAACAACGACTCGGGCACCATGGGCGACGGGACGGCAGGCCCACTCACCTACAAGGTCCTCCCGGTGTCGGTGTCGGGCATCACGACGGCGACGGCGATCTCCGGCGTGCAGAGCCACATGTGCGCGCTCCTGTCGGGCGGGACCGTGAAGTGCTGGGGATGGAACCTCAACGGTTCGCTCGGCGATGGCACGCCGAACGACGCCACCACGCCGGTGTCGGTGTCGGGCATCTCGACCGCCACCGCGGTCAGCGCCGGGCGGAGCCAATCCTGCGCCCTGCTCGACGATGGGACCGTGAAGTGCTGGGGTCGCAACAGCTCTGGCCAGCTGGGCACCGGGACGACGACGAGCTCGCTGGTGCCGGTGTCGGTGGTCGGGCTCACGGACGCGGTGGCCGTGTCCGCAGGCGGAGATCGCACGTGCGCGCTCCTCTCGGACGGCGTCGTGAAGTGCTGGGGCACCAATGCGGATGGCGGGCTGGGGAACGGCACCGTCGGGGGGATCTCGACGACGCCCGTGACGGTGATCAACCTGCGCCTCATCGTCTGAGGGGAGGCGGCGCCAGCAGCAGCAACGCGGGAGTGTGGAACGGCGGGGCGGGCGTGCGATGATGGACCCGTGCGCGACCCGTTCGACGACTCGCCGAAGGAAGCGTGCGGGGTCTTCGGGATCTTCGCCCCCGGCCAGCCGGTCGCCCACATGACCTACCTCGGCCTCTACGCCTTGCAGCACCGCGGGCAGGAGTCGGCTGGCATGGCGGTCAGCGACGGCGAGGACGTCACCGTCGTCAAGGACATGGGCCTGGTTGCGCACGTGTTCGACGACCGCAAGCTCGCCCCGCTCGTGGGCGACCTCGCCATCGGCCACACCCGCTACAGCACCACCGGATCGAGCACGTGGCGCAACGCCCAGCCGGTGTACCGAGGCGTCGAGGGCCACCAGTTCGCCCTCGGCCACAACGGCAACCTGGTGAACACCGCCGAGCTCGCGGCTGAGGCCGGGATGCTGCCGGGCACCGTGGCCAGCGACAGCGACCTGACCGCCGAGCTCATCGAGCAGGAGCTCGAGCACGGCGAGTCGGCCTCGCTCGAGGCGGCGTTGGCCGAGGTCTTGCCCCGGCTCTCGGGCGCGTTCTCGATGGTGTTCATGGACGAGCACCAGGTGATCGGCGTGCGCGACCCGAACGGCTTCCGACCCCTGGCCCTCGGCAAGCTCGAGCAGGGCGGGTGGGTGCTGGCATCGGAGTCGCCGGCGTTCGACGTGGTGGGCGCGGACTTCGTGCGCGAGATCGACCCCGGCGAGATGGTGATCATCGATGCCACCGGGGTGCGCTCCGCTCGTCCGTTCCCGCCCGAGCGGCTCAACCCGAAGCTCTGCATCTTCGAGTTCGTCTACTTCGCCCGGCCCGACACCCGCCTCTACGGCCAGAGCGTCCACCACGCCCGGGTGCGCCAAGGCGAGCTGCTGGCCGAGCAGGCACCGGTCGAGGCCGACATGGTGATGGGCGTGCCCGAGTCGGGCATCCCCGCGGCCGAGGGCTACGCCCGCGCCAGCGGCATCCCCTACGGCCAGGGGCTGGTGAAGAACCGCTACATCGGGCGCACCTTCATCGCGCCCAGCCAGGAGATGCGGGCGCTCGGCGTGCGCATGAAGCTCAACCCGCTGAAGGAGAACCTCCAGGGCAAGCGGGTCGTGGTGGTGGACGACTCGGTGGTCCGCGGCACCACGCAGAAGCAGCTGGTGAAGATGCTGCGCGAGGCCGGGGTCACCGAGGTGCACCTGCGGCTCACCTCGCCGCCCATCAAGTGGTCGTGCTTCTACGGGATCGACACGGGCGAGCGCTCCGAGCTGCTCGCCGCCAACCTCGAGCTCGACGAGATCCGCCGCTACCTCAACGTCGACTCGCTGGCGTTCATCACCCTCGACCGCCTCGTCGCCTCCACCGGTACGAGCGGTGCGGGGTTCTGCGACGCCTGCTTCACGGGCAACTACCCGGTCGAGGTGCCCATCACGCTCAGCAAGGGCGTGCTCGAGGGCAGCGACCGGGGTGAGCGCACCGGCGTCGGCTGCGACCCCCAACCGGTGGGCACCACCGTGCACGGGCTGTTCGGGTCGCCGCTGCTGCCGGCCGACGAGGCCCAAGAGGCCAAGAGCGATGGGTGAGACGGATGGGTGAGACCTACGCCGGAGCTGGCGTCGACATCGAGGCGGGCGAGGAGGCCGTAGCGCGCATCAAGGACAAGGTGCGCTCGACGTTCCGGCCCGAGGTCATCGGCGACATCGGCGGCTTCGGCGGCCTGTTCGCGTTCGCGAACCACCGCTACAAGCACCCGGTGCTCGTGTCGTCCACCGACGGCGTCGGCACCAAGGCGCTCGTCGCCCAGGCCGCCGGCCAGTTCGAGACCATCGGCATCGACCTCGTGGCCATGTGCGTCGACGACCTCGTGTGCCAGGGCGCCGAGCCGCTGTTCTTCCTCGACTACATCGCGGTGGGCAAGCTCGATCCCGATCACATCGAGCAGCTGGTCGAGGGCGTGGCCGAAGGCTGCCGCCAGGCCGGGTGCGCGCTCATCGGCGGCGAGATGGCCGAGCACCCCGGGGCCATGGAGCCCGGCGAGTTCGACCTCGTGGGCTTCGCGGTGGGCGTAGCCGAGCGCGACCAGCTCATCACCGGCGAGCACGTGCGCCCCGGCGACGTGATGATCGGCCTGCCGTCGCCCGGCCTGCGCTCCAACGGCTACTCCCTGGCCCGTCGGGTGCTGCTCGACCGCGCTGAGCTCCCGCTCGACGGGCCGGCCTACGAGGGTGCGCACCACTCCCTCGCCGACGAGCTGCTCGTGCCCTCGGTCATCTACGCACCGGCGATCATGGCGCTGCAGCGGGCGGTCGAGATCCGCGCGGTGTGCCACGTCACCGGCGGCGGCCTCGCCGGCAACCTCGTGCGCGTGCTGCCCAAGGGCGTCGATGCCACCGTGGACCCGAAGTCGTGGGAGGAGCCGCGGATCTTCGGCGAGATCCGTCGCCTCGGCGAGATCGACCAAGACGAGATGCGCAAGGTGTTCAACCTCGGCCTCGGCATGGTCGTCGTCGTCCCCGGCGACGAGGCGTTCCGCGCCCTCGACATCCTGCGCACCGCCGGCCACCGCGCCACCGAGATCGGTCGCATCGAGAAGGGCACCGGCGAGGTCCGCTTCACGGGCTGAGGCCACCGCAGCCTGCTCTGGCGGGTGGCCCCAGGTGCGAGTTCCTGTCGTCTCAGGTGGGGTGAGCGGATGGGGGCTGGCCCGCGCCACGGCGAGCAGCCGTGTCGATCTCGCCTTCCACGAACAGGCAAGCCTTGTCCCGACATCGGGATCATGCGCTCAGAGTCCGTGAGGCACCACACCTCACCACGCGCTCAACGTGTGTGAGGCACGTCGAGCTCTTTACGTCTAGTGACTATTCGTATAGCATGCAGTGCGGCGATGTGCGGGCTTCGACCACGTTCCACGTGTCGACCCGATGAGGCGATTTTCATGTTCACGAGGAATCACGTCCGTCGTTCAACGCGCCCGTGGCGCACCTCGGCTCTCGTCTTGGGCGTCACGGTGGGGGCACTGCTGCTCGCCGAGCCGGCGCTCGCGGCGCACTGGGGTCCGCTCTCCAGCTCGTACAAGGGGAAGGTCCGCGTCCAAGGAGGAGGGGACTTCTACAAGTACCAGGGAGCCTACGCACGTTCGACGATGAAGATCACCGACAAGTCGAACGACGGGAACAACGTCTACGGCAAGACGCAGTTTCAGTTCTATCGAGTCACCACGGGAAGCAGCAGCCCTTCATGGATCGTCTCTGCGACGAAGTCGACGCCGGAGCACGCTGGCGCCGGGGTGGCGCGAACGACGTCGCTCCAGGTCGGCCTGCGAGGTGACGCTGATCGTGCTCGAGGTGTGACCCAGGCGTGCGCTCAGATGGGCTGGCCTGTGCCCGACAGCTGCTCAGACAGCGCCTACACCACGTTCTCCTACTGATGGAGGAGGCCCGGTCCGGTGCCGGGAGCGTGCATCTCCGCGGTGTGCGCGTGGTGCGAAGCGGTCGGGTCATCCTCGATGGCATCGACGCGGCCTTCGGTACGGGCATCACGGTGGTCGTTGGTGCAAACGGGGCTGGGAAGTCCTCGTTGCTGTCGGTGATCGCAACGCTGCTGAAGGTCGAGCAGGGGTCGGTGGACGTGTGCGGTCACGACACGTCGGATCGCCGCGGTCGCCGCGAGGCGCGATCGCTGATCGGCTACCTGGCCCAGAGCAGCGCCTTTCCCGAACGTTGCAGCGTGGAGGAGGCCGTCGCCTATGCCGCGCTTCTCCAGCGGGTCGAGGGGGATCTCGACGTCGCGATCGATCGGGCGCTGGCCGCCGTCGACCTGCAAGCGCACCGGTTCGAGCAACTCGGTCGGCTGTCAGGCGGTCTCGTCCAGCGTGCACGCCTGGCACAGGTGATCGTCCACGAGCCCCCGGTGTTGTTGCTCGACGAACCGACCGCGGCGCTCGACCTTGTTCACGCGCAGGACCTGCGCCAGCAGGTCGCGCAGATCGGCACCGATCGCTGCGTCGTGCTGACGTCGCACCTCGTCGACGACGTCGAGCACCTTGGAGATCGCCTGCTCGTCCTCCGCGACGGTGGCATCGAGTTCGAGGGGAGTTCGTTGGAGTTGGCGCGCCGGACGGATGACGGTGCCTCCCTCGGAGCGTCTCTGGCCACGATGATGGGCGGCGGACAGCGATGTTCCTGACCCACCTGCGGCGCAGCGCTGCCGTCATCGCGCTCCCGGCCTTCGTCGCGGTGCTCGCCCTGCACGTCGCACTCCGCTCGCGGCCCTGGGTTCACGAGTGGTTGTGGACCTTCGACCAGCACCACTTCGTGTTCGTGCTCCTGGGACCCGTCGCGGCCGGTGTTGCCGCGTGGGATGCAGCCAGCTGGTCCTCCACCAAGGCGATGTGTGCCGTCGCGGATCGTCCGGCGAGCCCGCTCGTGCGGTCGTGGGCAGCCACCACCGCCATCGTGTGGTCGGCGTTCCTCGTTGCCCTCCTCGCGACCGGCGCGTTCGCCGCTCGGGCTGGTGCACCGGGCTGGCCGCCCGTTGCCGCGTTGACGACCACGGTGCCAGCGCTCGCGGTGCTCGCCCTTTGCACCGCCTTGGGAGCGTCTGCCGGGTGGCTCATCGAGCGCACGTTGGTTGCGCCGGTGGTCTCGATCGTTGTGTTCGGCCTGCTGATCGCGTCGTACACCCACCTCCCCGGCCTCTTCGTGGAGGTGGGCGGTGCCACCTCGTCGCTCATCGGGCTCGCGCCACGCCCGGGGCTCCAGGCGGCGCAGGTGGTCTGGTGCGCGGCGGCAGCGGGGACCGTGCTCGTGCTTGCGCGGCGACGTTGGGTGCCTGCCGCGTATCCGGTCGTCGTGGTTGGCACGCTGGTCGCCTCGACCGCCTGGGTGCTGAGCTTCGGCGGTGATCGATTCCGGGAGGTCCCCGTCGACGTCCGTTGCGACGGCGGTGAGCCTTCGGTCTGCCTGGCGGTTGGTTACGAGTACCTCCGCGCCCCGCTGCACGATCGCTTCGACCGTGCTGGGGCGGCGCTCGCGGCGACGGGCGTCGCCCACATCCGGAGGGTGACGCAGGACATCGGTGACGGTGATCCGGATGTCATTCGGGTGTTCGGCGAGGTGCATGGTGACGAGGACGTGGTATCAGCGATCATGCCGTTGCTGGTCCCCAGCGAATGCGAGACCGGCGATCGTGCAGACGCGTATTCGTCGTGGATGGGGATCCACGACTGGCTCACGTCGATCGTGACGGGCTCGCCAGCAGATGAGATGGCTCCCGCTGATGTGCGCCGCGGCGGTGCGGTCGCCGCCCGGTGGGTGGTGGATGCTGTGGAGCGCCTTCGCTCATGCGCGTCCTGAGGGCGATCGTCCGCGTTTGGCGGATCCGTGGCCTGGTCGGAGCCGGCCTCGTCGTCGCCGCGACGGCCCGGTGGCTACCCACGCCGCTCGATGTCCCCGGTCGGTCCGGGGGCGTCGAGTGGGTGCTCACCCCGATCTTGCCGACCATCGTCGCCCTCGCAGGGTGGGCTTGCTTCGGGGTGGCGCACAGCGAGTTCGAGCGAGTCACGGCGCAGCCCGTCGTCATCCGACGCGCCGCGGCGGTGACGATGGCGATCTCGATCGGGGTCGTAGCGGTCGTCCTGGGGGTGGGCATCGGTGGTGCCGCGGTCGTCGGGATCCGCAACCTGTTCCTGCTCGTCGGTCTCGCGCAGGCATCGATCTCGGTTGCTCCGAACACGGCCGGATGGGCGATGGTGGTGATCCCGAGCGCCGTCTGTTGGCTCGTGGGTGCTCCGGTGCCGGGTGCCGCGCCACCTGGCTGGGCGGTGCTCCTGCACCCCTCGTCCTCGTTCGCTGCGACGGTGGCCGCGGTCGCAGCCTTCGTGGTCGGCAGTGCCCTGTACCTCGCTCGCGAGGTCCCGCTGCAGTTCGCACGGGTTGAAGGAGGTCCATCCAGATGAAGGTGTGCCCATGAGGTGTCCAGCGTGTGGGAAGCCGTTCCAGCTCGGAGATCGGAAGGCGACCACGGTCACGGGGCGCGTTGTCCACGAGGCGTGCGAGCAGGGGATCACTGCCGCCGCGGCGGGGGTGATCTCGACGCCGAGCTCGCCTGTGGAGGGCGCGATCGCCACCGCCGGGTGGTTCACGCGCATCCGGGCTCGGAGGCGGGCGGGTCGCGCCGAGGGTCGTTGAGACGTCACCTCACCCGAACCTCGCGGAAACCGAGCGAATGCTCGGAGTTCACCGAACCGCGATAGGGTCGACCCCCGTTCCTGCCGATGCTCACGAGGAACTTCGCACGCCGAGACGAGGGGGTTCGGTGAGGTTCGACACGATCCAGCCGGGTGGGACCGACGAGCCAGGGGCCGACGCGCTCCGGGTGCTCGCCGCTGACCCGTGCAGTCGTGCGAACGTTCGCCTCGTGGCCGCCGCGGCCCGCGCCGGTGGCATCGGGATCCTCGACGTCGCTGACCCCGCTGACCTGGGCGGACTCGCTGCCGAGCTGGGCCGTCGAGGCGTCGAACGCTGGTGGTTGCGGCCCGCCTCCGCCGTCGTGCCGCAGGCGCTCAGCGGGGAGGTGGCTCCCCGCCCGGAGGCGGTCGTCCTCAGCCCCGCCGGCCTCGACGACGCCGGGGTGCGCTCGCTGGTCGACGGCTGGTCGGCGGTCGGGGTCGACGTCGTGGTGCAGGTGGTGTCGCGAGCCGAAGGCGAGGCGGCGAAGCGCGCTGGCGCGAGCGGCCTGATCGCGTCGGGCAGCGAGGCCGGCGGGCGCGTGGGCGACACCGAGGCCTTCATCCTCTTCCAGCAGCTCGTGGACCTCGGCCTGCCCGTCTGGGTGCGGGGCGGGATCGGGCGCCACACCGCGGCCGCGGTCCTCGCGGGTGGCGGCGCCGGCGTGGTGCTCGACTCGCAGCTTGCCCTGTTGCGCGAGGCGAACCTCGGTGCAGACCTCCGTCGGGCGATCGAGGCCATGGACGGCAGCGAGACGCGGGTGGTGGGCGGCCACCGCTTCTACACCCGGCCCGACCTCCCGGCCGCCGCCCTCCCCGACGACACCGGCACGGCCGAGGTCGCCTCGTTCCTGGGCAGCGACTTGCGCACCCAGCTGGTGCCGCTCGGTCAGGACGGGGGCTTCGCGGCCGGGCTGGCGGCCCGGTTCGCCACGGTGGGCGGCGTGGTGCAGGCCGTGCAGTCGGCGATCGACGACCACCTCGCGGCCGCGCTCGACACCCAGCCCCTCGCGCCGGGCGCCCCCCTCGCCGAGGCCCACGGAACCCGCTACCCGATCGCCCAAGGCCCCATGACCCGGGTGAGCGACCGGGCCGACTTCGCCAAGGCGGTGGCCGACGGCGGCGGCCTGCCGTTCCTCGCCCTCGCCCTCCTGCGCGGCCCCGAGGTGCGCGAGCTGCTCGTGCAGACGAAGGAGCTCCTGGGCGACCAGCCGTGGGGCGTCGGCGTGCTCGGCTTCGTGCCCGCCGAGCTGCGTGCCGAGCAGCTCGAGGTGGTGCACGAGGTGGCACCGCCGTTCGCGCTCATCGCCGGTGGGCGGCCCAGCCAGGCCACTCCCCTCGAAGAGGCCGGCATCTCGACGTACCTCCACGTGCCGTCGCCGGGACTGCTCGATCGCTTCGTGAAGGACGGCGCCCGGAAGTTCATCTTCGAGGGCCGCGAGTGCGGCGGCCACGTCGGTCCCCGGTCGAGCTTCGCCCTGTGGGACGCCCAGATCGAGCGGCTCCTCCAGGTCGACGATCCCGAGCACCTCCAGGTCCTGTTCGCCGGTGGCGTCCACGACGCGCGGTCGGCCGCGATGGTGTCGGTGGCGGCCGCGACGCTTGCTGCGAAGGGTGCCAAGGTCGGCGCCCTCATGGGCACCGGCTACCTCTTCACCGAGGAGGCGGTGGCCGCGGGAGCGATCCAGCCCGCCTTCCAAGACGTGGCCGTCGCCTGCGATACCACGGTGCTGCTCGAGACGGCGCCAGGCCACGCCACCCGCTGCGTCGAGACGGACTTCGTGCGGGCGTTCGCCGCACGGCGCGACGAGCTCGTCGCCCAGGGCGTCGACGCGAAGGCCCGGTGGGCCGAGCTCGAGAGCCTGAACCTCGGTCGCCTGCGCATCGCCTCCAAGGCGCTGGTGCGAGGCGATGCCGGCCTGCGGACGGCGGACGAGGCCGAGCAGCGCCGTGAGGGCATGTACATGATCGGCGAGGTGGCGACGCTGCGCCACGAGGTCACCACCGTCGCCGGGCTGCACGACGAGGTGAGCGCCGGCACCGCGTCGTTCCTCGACGAGGTCGCCGGCCGTGGAAGCGACGCGCTCGACATCCGGGGCGAGCGCCGGCGCGAGCCCGACCCGCTCGACATCGCCATCGTCGGCATGGACGCGTTCATGCCCGGTTCCATCGGCGCCGAGGAGTTCTGGGCGCAGATCGTGGCCGGCACCGACCTGGTGACCGAGGTGCCCGAGACGCGCTGGGACGTGTCGCGCTACTACGACGCTGACGCCTTCACGAAGGACGCCGGCCGCAAGACGCCGTCGCGCTGGGGCGGCTTCATCGACTCGATCGGCTTCGACCCGCTCGCCTACGGCATCCCGCCGGCGTCGCTCGCTGCCATCGAACCGGTGCAGCTCCTGTCCCTCGAGGTGGCCGCCCGGGCCTTGGCCGACGCCGGCTACTCCACCCGCGAGTTCGATCGGGAGCGGGCGTCGGTGGTGTTCGGCACCGAGTCCGGCAACGAGCTCGGCGGTGCCTACGGCATCCGGGCGTTCCTGCCCCAGGTCTTCGGCACGATCCCGCCGGGCTACGAGGAGTGGCTGCCGGCGCTCACCGAGGACTCGTTCCCCGGCGTGCTCGCCAACGTCATCGCCGGGCGCATCGCCAACCGGCTCGACCTCGGCGGCGTCAACTACACGGTCGACGCCGCGTGCGCGTCTTCGCTCGCCGCCCTCGACGCGGCGTGCAAGGAGCTACGTGCCGGCAGCTCCGACCTCGTGCTGTGCGGCGGCGCCGACCTCCACAACGGCCTCAACGACTACCTGCTGTTCGCATCGGTGCACGCGCTGTCGCCCAGCGGACGGTGCCGCACGTTCGACTCCTCGGCCGATGGCATCGCCCTGGGCGAGGGCATCGCGTGCGTCGTGCTCAAGCGCCGGGTCGACGCCGAGCGCGACGGCGATCGCATCTACGCGGTGATCGACGCCGTGGCCGGCAGCTCCGATGGCCGCCACCTCGGCCTCACCGCGCCGCGCAAGGAGGGCCAGCAGCGCGCCGTGCTGCGGGCGCTCCAGCAGGCGGGCGGCGACCTCGGCGACGTCGGCCTGGTCGAGGCCCACGGCACCGGCACCGTGGTGGGCGACCGAACCGAGATGGCCACGCTCACCGAGCTGTTCGCCGAGGCGGGGGTGCCCGCCGGCCAGGTCGTGCTCGGGTCGGTCAAGAGCCAGATCGGCCACACCAAGTGCGCAGCCGGGCTGGCCGGGCTGATCAAGGCGGCGAAGGCGCTGCACCACCGTGTGCTCCCGCCCACCATCAACCTGGTCGAGCCCAACCCGTACTACGACGCCGCCCTCAGCCCGTTCCGCTTCGTCGACAAGGCGCAGCCGTGGGTGGGATCGCACCGTCGTGCCGGCGTCAGCGCCTTCGGCTTCGGCGGCACCAACTTCCACACCGTCCTGTCGTCCTACGAGGGCGACGAGCCCGCCGCGTTCGGCGTCGAGCGCTGGCCGTCGGAGCTGTTCCTCCTGCGGGGCGACGATGCCGAGCTCCGGGAGCTCGCCCGCCTGGCCGCGGAGATCGCCGAGGCCGATCCCCGTGCCCAACGCCACCGGCTCCGCGACCTCGCCGCGGCGGTGTGCGCCTCGGGCACCGGACCCGTTCGGGCCGCCGTGGTCGCATCCTCGTTCGCGGACCTGGCGGCCAAGGTCGGCCAGGCGGCCGACGGCGGGGCCGACGAGCGTGCCGGGGTGTTCGTCGCTGACGCGTCGCTCGCCGCCACCCTCGCTCCCGACGGCGAAGACGCAGTCGCGAAGGTCGCGTTCCTCTACCCCGGCCAGGGCAGCCAGCGGCCGGGGATGGCCGGCGACCTGTTCGTGCACTTCGCCGGCCTGGGCGACCTGCTCGACGCGGGGGAGCGGTGGCTCGGGCCGCTGTTCCCCCCAACCGCCTTCGATCCCGCGGCTCGGGCCGAGCAGCAGGCCGCCATCACCGCCACCAACGTCGCCCAGCCCACGCTCGGCATCGCGTCGCTCGCCATCACCCGGTTGCTGCGACGCGTCGGGCTCGAGCCCGACGTCGCCGGCGGCCACTCCTACGGCGAGCTCGCCGCGCTGGCCGCTGCGGGCACCTTCGACGAGGCGACCCTGCTCGAGCTGTCCGCTGCTCGCGGCGACGCCATCCTCGACGCGGTCGCCGAGTCCGGCGGCGACCCGGGAACGATGGCCGCGGTCGACCTCACCCGGGAAGAGGCAACCGAGCGCCTGGCCGAGTGGCCCGACGTCGTGCTCGCCAACCACAACGGCCCCCGCCAGGCGGTCATCTCGGGGCCGACCGCGTCGGTGCAGGCGGCGGCCGCGGCGCTCGAAGCGGCCGGCACGAAGGTGAAGCTGCTGCCAGTGGCCTGCGCGTTCCACAGCCCGGTCATCGCCCGCGCCGGCGAGCTGCTCGCCGACCGACTCGCCGCGGTCCCCACGCCGGCGCCCAGCTTCCCGGTGTGGTCGAACGTGACCGCCGAGCCCTACCCCGCCGGCGATGGCCCGGCGGTCGCAGCCCTGCTGGCCGAACAGGTCACGAGCGGGGTCCGCTTCGTCGATCAGATCGAGTCCATGTACGCCGCGGGCGTGCGGGTGTTCGTGGAGGCCGGTCCCGGCCGGGTGCTGACCCAGCAGGTCGGCAAGATCCTCGGGGACCGACCCCATCGCATGGTGGCCACCGACGTGGCCGGCGAGCACGGCGTCACCCGCCTGCTCCTCGGCCTCGCCGAGCTCGCCACGCTCGGCCTGCCGGTGCAGGCCGCCGCCCTCTTCGAGGGCCGCACCTCGGCGCTGGACCTCGCAGCGCTGCCGGTCGCTGCACCCGGTTGGCAGATCGACGGTGCCCTCGTTCGGACCGCCTCGGGGGCCGTGGTCCCCAACAGCCTCCAGCCCGCCAACACGCTGCCCCACCTCGACCTCGGAGGGTTCGCCCAGATGTCCAACGGCCACGGCGACGCGAGCAGCGTCGTCCTCGAGTACCTCCGCAGCGTCCGCGAGCTCGTGGCCGCCGAGCGCGACGTCATGCTCGGCTACCTCGGGGCCAACCCCTCGGCCGGACCGCTGCCGGCCCCGGTCATCGACCTGCCCGCCCCGGCTGCCCTCGCCGCAGCGCCCGCCGCGCCGGCGACGCCTGCGCCGGTGTCCGCGGAGGCGGTTGGCTCCGCTCCCGGCGCCGGCAAGCCCGCGCTCACCGGGGCCGAGCTCTTGAAGGCGGTGCAGAGCATCGTCTCGGAGCGCACCGGCTATCCCGTGGAGATGCTCGACCCCGACCTCGACCTCGAGGCCGACCTCGGCATCGACTCCATCAAGCGCATCGAGATCGTGGGCGAGCTGGCGGAGCGCGTCGGCCTCGCCGGGCTCGACGAGTCGGCCGTCGACGAGGACCTCGTCGAGGAGCTCGCCAGCCACAAGACCCTCCGGGGGATCGTGGACTGGATCGAGGCGATGGTCGCCGACGGTGCCTCCGCCGACGGGGCCGCCACGGGCGACCCCGCTGTCGAGGTCCCGTCCTCGGGCTCCCCCGCCGCTCGGTCCGGATCGCGGCCGGTGGAGGGGGACGTCGCCGCGGTGCCGCTGCCGCCGACGCGCCGGTACGAGGTGCAGACCGAGCCGCTCGGCCCGACGGTGCCGATCGGCGACCTCGACGGCGTGATGATGGGCGTGGTCGGCGGCCATCCGGGCCTCACCGCGGCGGTCACCGCCGCGCTGCGTGGACGGGGCGCCATGGTGGTCGACCCCGACCCTGGCGTCGACGGGATCGTCGATCTCTCGACCACCGTGGCCGGCACCGATGCCCGCACCGTGTTCGCGGTCGCCCAGCCGGCGCTGCTCGGCTCGGTTCGCCGCTACCTGGCCGTCACCGTCCCGATCGCGGAGGACGGCACCCCGACCGGGGTCCCTGGGCTCCTCCGATCGCTCGCTCGCGAGCGCCACGACGCGCTGGTCCGGTCGGTCGCGGTGGGGTCGGCCGACCTCGCCGGCGACGTGGGCGCGCTCGCAGAGAGCCTCGTCGACGAGCTGCTCGACCTCGATGCGCCGGCTGCCATCTCGTGGGCCGGAGGCGAGCGCACCGCGCAGGTGATCGGGGAGGCGCACGACCTCTCCATCCACGGTGATCTCGGGCTCGGGGCCGATGCCGTCGTCGTCGTCACCGGCGGGGCCCGCGGCATCACCGCTCGGGTCGCCGAGGGCGTCGCTCGGGCGAACCCGTGCAACCTCGTCCTGGTCGGCCGCTCGCCGCTGCCCGCGGGCGACGAGGACCCCCGCACCGCCATCGCCGCGGACCGCCCAGCCCTGCGACGAGCCCTGCTCGAGATCGGCGAGCTCACCTCCCCGCACGACATCGAGGTGGCCTGTGACCGCATCCTCGCCGACCGCGAGATTCGCACGAGCCTCGAGCTGATGCGCTCGTTCGGCGCGACCGTCGAGTACCACGCGGTCGACGTGCGCTCGCCCGAGTTCGGTTCGCTGCTCGACGATGTCCACGGCCGCTTCGGCCGCCTCGACGGGGTGATCCACGGCGCCGGCGTCCTCGACGACCACTTCCTTCGCGACAAGACGGCCGACGGCTTCGACCGGGTGTTCGGCACGAAGGTCGACGGCGCCCGGGCCATCCTCGATCGCACGAACCTCGAGATGCGCTTCGTGATCCTGTTCGGGTCGATCAGCGGGGTCGTGGGCAACCGCGGCCAGACCGACTACGCCGCCGCGAACGACGCCCTCGACTCGCTCGCCCTCCACCACGACGGCCACCACGACCGTCGGGTGCTGTCGATGGACTGGGGCCCGTGGGCCGGTGGCGGCATGGTCTCGCCCGAGCTCGAGCGCGAGTACGCCCGCCGAGGGATCGGCCTGGTCGACCCCGACGACGGCGTCATGGCGCTGCTCCACCAGCTCGGGGCGGGCGCCGGCCCCGCCCAGCTCGTGGTGATGCGGGGCGAGCCGAGCGCCTTCGGTCCGCCGCTCGATCACGCCGACGCCGCCGACCTCATCGGCGGGCGCTCCACCAGCGCGGACTAGCGAACCGTGACCGCCGGCATCGCCATCGTGGGCCTGGCCGGGCTCTTCCCCGGCGCGCCCACGATCGATGCCCTCTGGCGCAACGTGGTGGGAGGCGTCGATGCCATCAGCGACGTGCCCGATGGTCGATGGGACCCGGTCTTCTTCGATCCCGACGCCAAGGGGGCCGATCGCTTCTACTGCCGGCGCGGCGGGTTCGTCGACGACCTCGCCACGTTCGACCCGCTGGCCTTCGGGATCATGCCCAACGCGCTCGACGCCATCGAGCCCGACCAGCTCCTGGCCCTCGCCGCCGCATCCGCCGCGCTGCGCGACGCCGGCGACCCCCACGAACGGGTCGATCCCGCTCGGATCTCGGTGGTCCTCGGTCGGGGCGGGTACCTCGGCGACGGGGTGGCCCGGCTCGACCAGCGCGTTCGCACCGCGCAGCAACTCGTCGAGGCGCTGCGCTCGCTGGTGCCGGGCATCGCCGACGACCGGCTCGACGCCGTGCGCGCCGAGTTCCAGGATCGCCTGGGCCCCGAGCGCCCCGAGAGCTCCATCGGGCTGGTGCCGAACCTGGCCGCGTCTCGCATCGCGAACCGCTTCGACCTGCGTGGGCCGGCGTACACCGTCGACGCCGCGTGCGCGTCGTCGCTGATCGCCGTCGACCACGGGGTGGCCGCGCTGCGATCGGGGGCGGTCGACGTGGCGCTCGTCGGGGGCGTCCACCACTGCCACGACCTCACCCTGTGGAGCGTGTTCTGCCAGCTCCGAGCGCTCTCGCCCACGGGCCAGATCCGACCGTTCTCCGCCGACGCCGACGGGATCTTGATCGGCGAGGGCACCGGCATGCTGGTGCTCAAGCGGCTGGCCGATGCCGAGCGTGACGACGATCGCATCTACGCGGTCATCCGCGGCACCGGCGTGGCGAGCGACGGCGCCGGCGCATCGCTCATGAACCCGCGCGCCGAGGGGCAGGTGCTCGCGGTGGAGCAGGCGTGGCGGGCCTCGGGGCTCGACCCGGCCACGGTCGGGCTCATCGAAGCGCACGGCACCGCCACCCCGGTGGGCGATCGCACCGAGGTCGAGACGCTGCGGACCGTCTTCGGCGCCGATGGCCCGCCGGTCGCGCTGGGCTCGGTGAAGTCGATGATCGGCCACGCCATGCCGGCAGCGGGCGCTGCGGGGCTGGCCAAGGTGGCCCTCGCCCTGCACCACGGGGTGCGTCCGCCCACGCTGCACGCGGACGAACCGAACGAGGCGCTCGCCGGGACCCGCTTCCACCTCCAGCGCGAGGCGGCCGAGTGGGTGGCGCCCTCGGGTGGCGACGGTCGCCGGGTCGCCGGGGTCAACGCCTTCGGCTTCGGCGGCATCAACGCCCACGTCGTCCTCACCGACCACCCCAGCTCCCGCCCCGCCGCTTCTCGGTACAGGGGTGGTCGTGATGCGACCACGGACGTACCGAGAACCGACGACCGGGCGGGCGCTGACGGTTCTCGGTACAGGGGTGGTCGTGATGCGACCATGGACGTACCAAGAACCGATGCGGATGAGGGGGTGCTGCTGCTCGGGGGGCGCGACGCTGCCGATCTGCTCGCGCAGCTCCAGGGGGTCGGCGACGCTCCGGCGACGACCGAGGCGCCCCGGGCGAGCGGCCCGGCACGGCTCGCCATCGTGGCGCCGAACGAGCGCCGCCTGACCCTCGCGCGCAAGGTGCTCGAGCGCGGGACCCCGTTCCGGGGTCGCAACGACGTGTGGTTCGACCCGGGCGCTGGGGACGGCGGCTCCGAGGTCGCCGGCGGGAAGGTCGCGTTCTTGTTCCCGGGCGTGGAGCCGACGTTCGAGCCGCGGGTCGGCGACGTGGCCGACGCCCTCGGCTTGGCGTGGCCGGGCCTCTCCGAGGACGTCCCGGCCCTCGAGCGCCAAGGGCGCGGCATCGTGCAGGTCGGGCTGCTGCTCGACGATGCGCTCGACGCCCTCGGCATCCGTCCCGATGCCATCGCCGGGCACAGCCTGGGCGAGTGGGCGGGCCAGATCGCCGCCGGTCAGATCCCCCGCACCTACCTCGACGAGTTCCTCGACGAGCTCCACCCCGGGTCCATCGAGGTCTCCGACGTGGTGTTCGTGGCGCTCGGTGCCGGTGCCGAGGTGGCCGCCGAGCTGGTCGACGGGCTGGACGACGCCTACGTCTCCCACGACAACTGCCCCCACCAGTCGGTGATCTGCGCGCCCGCAGCGTCGATGGCGGTGGCGGTCGAGCGGGCCAAGGAGCGCAAGGTGCTCGCCCAGCAGCTGCCCTTCCGCTCCGGCTTCCACTCCCCGCTGTTCGAGCCGTTCGTGGCGGGGATCGCGGAGCACTTCGCCCACGTGCCCCTCGGGGCCGGGTCCACCCCGCTGTGGTCGGCGACGTCGGTGCAGCCGTACCCGAGCGAGCCCGGGGAGATCGTCGCGCTGGCCGGCCGGCACCTCGTCGAGCCGGTGCGGTTCCGGTCGCTGGTCGAGGCCCTCCACGCCGACGGGGTGCGGACCTTCGTGCAGGTGGGCACCGGCAGCTTGCTCGGCTTCGTCGACGACACGCTGCGCGACCGCGACGTGCTCACCGTCTCGGCCAACGTCCCCAAGCTCACCGGGATGCAGGCGCTGCGCCGGGTGGCTGCCGCCCTGTGGTCCGTCGGGGTCGACGTGGACTGGCAGCCGCTCGGGCTGACGCCGGCCGCCGACGACCTCGAGGGCGACCGGCCGGCCCCCTCGCCGTCGGCGCAGCTGCTCCACCTCGGGTCGAGCCTCATCCGCGACCTGACGCCGCTCGACCTCTCCGTCGCTTCCGGGCGCGCGGTGGTCGACGGCGCCGAGCTGGACGAGCTCGAGCGCGAGCTGGGAGGTCCATCGCCGATCGTCGCCGAGCACCGGGCCTTGGTGGTCGAGGCCCAGGCCGCGGCGCTCGAAGTGCTGCGCGCCGCTCGCGACGCGAAGCACCAGCTGACGGCGCCGGGCCCGTCCGCGACATCGTCGACGTCACCGGCGGCGTCCGACGCGTCGGCGGCGTCGCCGAGCCTGAAGGAGACGGTGCACCACCTGTCGGTGGCCGAGCAGCCCTTCTGGCTCGACCACGCCTTCTACGAGCAGCCCGCGGGTTGGGACGTGGTCGAGGACCTGTTCCCCCTCGTGCCGATGACCGGGATCATCGCCATGCTCCAGGAGGCGGCCGAAGACCTCGTCCCAGGCGCCGTCGCCACGCGTGTCGAGGCGATCCGGGCGTTTCGCTGGCTGGCCGTGCACCCGCCGATCGCGGTCACGGTCCGAGCGACGCGGGAGGGCGACGGGCCGGATCCGGTCACCGGCGAGACCACGGTGAAGGCGTCGATCGACAAGCACGCCCGGGCCACGGTCGTGGTGGCGCCGTCGTACCCACCGGCCCCCGCGCCGGGCGCGAGGCCGGTGACCGGCGAGATCGCCTGCCCCGCGCAGCCCGACACGCTCTACGACGAGCGCCACCTGTTCCACGGTCCCGCCTACCAGGGGCTCCAGACGTTCGAGGCGTTCGGGGAGGACGGCGCGTCGGGCACGCTCGTGACGAAGGACTTCCCCGGCTCGCTGCTCGACAACGCCGGCCAGCTGTTCGGCTACTGGCTCGCGCAGCGGGTGGACCGCGACCGGCTGGTGCTCCCCACCTCCATCGACCGGATCAGCTTCTACGGACCGCACCCCGCGGAGGGCACCGTCGTGCACTGCACGGTGAACGCCACCAGCATCACCGACCAGTCCGTCCGGGCCGACCTCGAGCTCACCGTCGACGGTCAGGTGTGGTGCACGATCGAAGGCTGGGAGGACCGTCGCTTCCAGAGCGACGACCGGCTCTTCGCGGTGCTCCGCAAGCCGGGGACCGCCATCCTCGCCGAGCCCCAGCGGGGTGGTTGGGTGCTGGTGCGCGAGGGCTGGCCGGACTCGGCGTCTCGCGACGTGGTGATGCGTCGGTTCCTCGGCCTCGACGAGCGCCGCGAGTACGAGTCGCGCAACCCCAAGGCCCAGCGGGAGTGGCTGCTCGGTCGGATCGCGGCGAAGGACGCGGTGCGAGCCGACCTGCTCGAGCACGGGGCCGCGCGGGCGTTCCCGATCGAGGTCCAGGTGCGCAACGACGAGGAGGGCCGGCCGCTGGTCCACGCGCCCACCGACCGGGACCTGCGGGTCTCGATCTCGCACCGGCTCGGTGTGGGGGTGGCCATCGTGGGCGACGGCGTGGACGTCGGGATCGACGTCGAGCACGTCGAGGGGCGACCGGACTCCTTCGAGCTGGCTGCCCTGTCGAAGAAGGAGCGCGCCCGCTTCGAGGACCTGCCCGACATCGACCGCGAGTCGGTCCGCGAGCTCGAGCTCACCCGCTGGTGGGCGGCGAAGGAGGCGGCGGCCAAGGCCGCGGGCACCGGGATGCAGGGCCGCCCCAAGGATTGGAAGGTGGTGGCCGTGGACGGCGATCGTCTGAGGATCGGCGATCGTTGGATCGCCACCACCGTGATCGATGGCGACCTCGTGGCGGCCTGGACCGAACGCACGCACGAACGCTCGACCGACGAGGAGACCCCGACCGATGGCTGACACCGTGACCTCCGAGCAGGTGCTCGCCGACATCGAGCGCCTCCTGATCGAGGTGATCGGCGATGACCTCCTCCTCGACGGGCCGCTCACGATGGAGACGTCGTTCGACGAGGACCTCCAGCTCGAGTCGATCGAGTTCGTCGCCCTCTCCGAGAAGCTGCTCGAGACCTACGGGGAGCAGGTCGACTTCGTGGGGTGGCTGGCCGAGATGGAGCTCGACGACATCATCGCCCTCACGGTGGGTCAGCTCGTCGAGTTCGTCACCGCCCAGGCCAACATCGCCCGGACCGGCAGCGCCGATGCCTGAGGTCGAGGCCAACGGGCTGCGGTTCCACGTCCAGCACCTGGGCAGCGCAGCCGGCGACGGTGGGTCGCGACCCCAGGTGGTCATGCTCCACGGCCTGGTCATCGACAACCTTTCGAGCTGGTACTACACGCTCGCCAACCCGATCGCCCTCCACGCCGATGTGCACCTCTACGACCTGCGGGGCCACGGCCGCTCGGAGATGCCCACGTCCGGGTACACCGTCGATGACAACGTCGACGACCTCGAGGCGCTGCTCGACGGGTGGGGGATCGACGGGCCGGTGCACCTGTTCGGCAACAGCTTCGGCGGCGTCGTCTCGTTGGCCTTCGCTCACCGCCACCCCGAGCGCGTCGCGAGCCTCTTCCTGATCGAAGCCCACTTCGCGGTGGAGGGCTGGGGCGAGCACATGGCGGGCTCGCTCGCGCTGGCCGCGTTCGGCCTCGACGAGGACGCGGTGCAGGGCTGGCTCGCGGAGAACGCGGACCGCAAGCTCAGCCGGCTCGCCAAGCGCAGCGAGCGGTTCCTGATGGAGACGTCGCTGATCGACGACCTCCAGGCTGAGCAGCCGATCGGCTGGCTCTCGGAGATCGGGTGCCCGACGTACGCGATGTACGGCAGCGAGAGCGACATCCTCGATCGGGCCCGCGAGCTCGAGGCGAAGGTGCCGAGCTGCGAGCTGGAGATCGTTCCCGGCTGCTCCCACTCGCTGCTCACCGAGCAGAGCGCGCTCGTGCGTGAGCGGGCGCTCGCCTGGCTCGATCGGGTCGGCTGAGGCGAGGGCCGTGGCCAGGTTCTTGTTCGTCGTCCCGCCGTTCACCGGCCACATCAACCCCACCCTCGGGGTGGCCGCGGAGCTGGTCGCCCGCGGCCACGAGGTCGCGTGGACCGGGGTGCCGGGGCTCACCGAGTCGGTGCTGCCGGAGGGCGCGACCTTCGTCTCCGCGGTGGCCCCCGAGGTGGCGGCCCACGTGGCGGAGGTGGGGGAGCGCCGAGACGACGCCCGCGGCGCGTCGGCGTTCAAGTTCCTCATGGAGGAGGTGCTGCTCCCGTTGGCCGACCACATGGTCGACGGGGTGCAGGCGGCGGTCGAGGCGCTCCAGCCCGACGTGCTGGTGGTCGATCAGCAGGCCCTCGCCGGCGCGGTCGTCGGCCGTCGCGGCGGGCTCACCTGGGTCACCTCCGCGACCACCTCCGCGGAGCTGGTCGATCCGCTCGCCGCGTTCCCGAAGGTCGGCGAGGCGATGCACCAGCTCCGGGTCGACCTGCAGCGCCGCCACGGCGTCGCCGAGGCGGTGGCGGCCCACGGCGACCTCCGCCTCTCGCCCCACCTCGTGGTCGCGTACACCGTGGAGGAGCTGACCGGTCCGCTCGCGGGAACCCCTGCCGGCGAGGTGCCGGTGGCGTTCGTGGGCCCGTCGGTGGGAGGCCGCCCCGCCCCGGAGCCCTTCCCGTTCGAGCGGCTGTCGAGCACCGGCCCCAACGTCCTCGTCTCGCTCGGGACCCTCAACGCCGAGGTCGGCGGGCGGTTCTGGGGCGCCGCGGCCGACGCGTTCCGCGCCCGTCCCGACTGGACCGGCACCTTCGTGGCCCCCGAGGGGCTCGTGCCCGATCCGCCGTCGAACATCGTCGTGCAGCGTCGAGTTCCTCAGCAGGAGCTGCTGGACCGCATGGCGGCGGTGGTGAGCCACTCGGGCCACAACACGGTGTGCGAGTCGCTCGCCTCTGGCCTCCCCTTGGTGCTCGCCCCCATCCGCGACGATCAGCCGGTGGTGGCCGATCAGGTCGTGCGGGCGGGCGCAGGGGTGCGGGTGAAGTTCGCCCGAGTGCGCGCCGAGCACCTCGTCGACGGGATCGAGCGGGCGCTCACCGACGATGACGTGCGCGCCAACGCCCGCCGCATCGGCGACGCGCTGGGCCGAGCCGGTGGTGCCGTCGCGGCGGCGGACGCGCTCGAACGGCTGGCCTGACAGGCTGGGCGCGTGCCGCGCGCGCTCATCGACGGGATCGACATCGCCTGGGAGCGGGCGGGCGAGGGCGAACGCCTCCTGTTCCTCCACGGCTCCGGGACGACCATGGCGCAGATGTCGCTCGTCCGCCGGCCCTTCGAGGCCGCGTTCGACGTGCTGACGCTCGACCACCGCGCCACCGGCGAGTCCGCCGTGCCGGAGTCGCCGTTCACGATGGCTGACGCGGCCGCAGACGTCCTCGGGCTCCTCGATCTCGCCGGGTGGGACCGCTGTCGCATCGTGGGCCTCAGCTTCGGCGGCATGGTGGCCCTCGAGCTGGCCGTCACCGCTCCCGAGCGGGTCGAGCGGCTCGCTCTGCTCTGCACGTCGGCCGGCGGGGAGGGTGGCTCGTCGTTCCCGCTCCACGACGGCCCCGCTCCCCCGGAGGCCGTCGACACGCGGTTCACGCCGGCGTGGCTGGCCGAGCACCGGCGCGACCGGCTCATGATCGACCTCGCGGGGAAGCGGCTCGCCGGCAAGGAGCACGACCAGATCAAGGGCGAGGCGCTGCAGCTCCAGGCTCGTCGCGGCCACGACGTGTGGGACCGGCTCGGCCGCATCGCCAGCCCGACGCTGGTGGCCGTCGGGCGCTACGACGCGATGGCGCCTCCCGCCAACGGCGAGGCCATCGCGTCGAGGGTCGCGGGCGCCGAGCTGCGCGCCTACGAGGGTGGTCACCTCTTCTTCGTGCAGGATCCCGACGCGGTGCCCGAGATCGTGGACTGGCTCAGTCCTCCGGCGACGCCGTCGTGACCTCGATGCGGTCCTGGCGCCACTCGCGGGCGGCCTCCAAGGCGGCATCCGCCTGCTCCACGAGCTGGGCGGCGTCGAACGCGTACGCGGGGTAGCAGCTCACGCCAGCTCGCAGCGTGCAGCCCTTGAGGTCCTCGCTGATGCGTCGGCGGATGCGCTCGAGCGTCCAGATGGCCCCGTTCTCCGGCGTGTCCTCGAGCAGCACGGCGAACACGCCGGAGTCCATCCGGGCGATGGTGTCGGCCTCGCGAAGGGTCTCGGTGAGGATGTCGGCCACCGGCTTGGGGGCGGTCTGGCGGACGTCGGGCAGGCCCACGTGCTCCACGACCTCCACCATCGCCACGGTGAGCGGCCGCAACCCACGCCGGGCGGCGGAGATGCGCTTGCCCAGCGAGGCGTCGAAGAACACCTGGGTGAAGACCCCGGTCTCGGGATCGAGGATGTCGTCGGGCGGGCCGTCGGCGCCGCCGGGCCGGTCGCCGACCTGGGTGGCCGTGCTGGCGAGGTCCACGGTGGGCTCCGCCCGCTCGGCGAGCATCGCCGTGGCCAGCTGCTCGCGAGCAGCGATGGCCTCGGCCTCGAACCGGGCGGCGCGGGCGGCCATCTTGTCGTTCTCCCTCGCGAGCTTCTCTGCCTCCTCCTGGAGGTCGCGCCGCTCGCGGTAGCGCAGCGGGAGGCGGCCCGGGACCGCGAGGACCAGCACCACGCAGATGGCGGTGAGGACGGCGGCGGCGATCACCATCCAGGCCTGCTGGGTGAGGATCGCCGCGACGGCGAACGCGAGGCCGGCGAGGCCCGTGAGGGTCCCGGGGAGCGCGCGACGGTCGAACATGGGCGATCCATCGGCAGTTCGACGCGGCTTCACAGGGTTACCAACGCGTTCCGTGAGGTTTTGGTCACGCAGGGTCGAGATCGCCTCGACGGGTGGGCTGACCGACGTCAGGCCGACCGGTGCTGGGAGACCAGCTCGGCGACCTCGCCCATGATCTTGGCGATCTCGAAGTCCTTCGGGGTGTACACCGCGGCCACGCCGGCGGCGAGCAGGCGAGGGCGGTCGTCTTCGGGGATGATGCCGCCCGCGATCACCGGGGCGGTGACGCCCTCGGCTCGCAGCAGGCGCACGACCTCGGGCACCAGCTCCAGGTGGCTGCCCGAGAGGATCGAGAGGCCGACGACGTCGACGTCCTCGTCGCGACCCACCGCCGCGATCTGCTCCGGGGTCAGGCGGATGCCCTGGTAGATGACCTCGAAGCCGGCATCTCGGGCCGCGACGGCGATCTGCTCGGCGCCGTTGGAGTGGCCGTCGAGGCCCGGCTTGGCGACGAGGAAGCGCACCGGCCCGCCCGCCATCTCCTTGATCCGGTCGGCCACGGCCCGGAGGCTGTCGCTGCCGCCCGCCGCACCGGCCGCTGCGCCCACGCCGGTCGGAGCCCGGTACTCGCCGAACTCCTCGCGCAGCACCTCGGCCCACTCGCCGGTGGTACCGCCGGCGTGGGCGAGGTCGATCGACGCCGGCATGATGTTCTCGCCCGAGCGAGCCACCCGGCGAAGCTCGTCGAGGCTGCGCTTGACCGCGTCGTTGTCGCGGGCGCTGCGCCACTCGGCGAGCTCGGCCACGGCCGCGTCGGCCACCGCGGGGTCGACCTTCAAGATGTTGTCGTCGCCGTCGAGCGGCGACGGGGTGGTCTCGGTGAACTTGTTGACGCCGACCACCACGAGCTCGCCGGACTCGATCTTGCGCATCCGCTCGGCGTGGCTGCGCACCAGCCGGCCCTTCAGCTCCTCGATGGCCTCGAACGCGCCGCCGAGGGCGAGGACCTCGTCGAGCTCGGCCTGGGCTTCGTCGACGAGCGCCGCGGTCTTGGCCTCGATGACCTTGGATCCGTCGAAGATGTCGTCGTACTCGAGCAGGTCGGTCTCGAACGCGAGCACTTGCTGGATGCGCAGCGCCCACTGCTGGTCCCACGGGCGGGGGAGGCCGAGGGCCTCGTTCCACGCCGGCAGCTGCAGCGACCGAGCGCGAGCACCCTTGGACAAGGTCACCCCGAGCGCCTCCAGCACGATGCGCTGGACGTTGTTCTCGGGCTGGGCCTCGGTCAGGCCCAGGCTGTTGACCTGGACGCCGTAGCGGAAGCGGCGGGCCTTCGGGTCGGTGACGCCGTAGCGCTCCTCGGTGATGCGATCCCACATCTGGGTGAAGGCCCGCATCTTGCAGGTCTCCTCCACGAAGCGGATGCCGGCGTTCACGAAGAACGAGATCGACGCGACCACGTTCGACATCCGGTCCTCGGGGACCTGGCCCGACTCCTTCACGGCGTCGAGCACGTCGATGGCGGTGGCCAGCGAGTACGCGATCTCCTGGACCGGGGTGGCCCCCGCCTCCTGCAGGTGGTAGCTGCAGACGTTCATGGGGTTCCAGTGGGGGATCCACTCCTGGCAGAACGCGAACATGTCGACGATCAGCCGCTTGGAGGGCAGCGGCGGGTAGATGTAGGTGCCGCGGCTCAGGTACTCCTTGACGATGTCGTTCTGCGTGGTGCCGCGGAGCTGCTTCGACGCCACCCCCTGGTTCTCGGCGTTGGCCACGTAGAGGCCGAGCATCCACGCCGCCACGGCGTTGATGGTCATCGACGTGTTCATCTCACCGACCGGGATCTGGTCGAGCAGCGTCTCCATGTGGCCCAGGTGGCTCACCGGCACGCCGACCTTGCCGACCTCGCCGCGCGCCATCGGGTCGTCGCTGTCGTAGCCGGTCTGGGTGGGGAGATCGAAGGCGATCGACAGGCCCGTCTGCCCCTTGGCCAGGTTGGTGCGGTACAGCTCGTTCGAGGCCTTCGCCGTCGAGTGGCCCGAGTAGGTCCGCATCATCCACGGGCGGTCCGGCGTGCGCTGGTCGGTCATCCCACCATTCTCCGCTGCCGGCGTGGTCCGTGTCACGCCCGTCCCGCTACCCCGCCACGGTGGCGGACCGACCCGGGGCCGTCGCGGCCCGGCTTCGGACGCCGGCCCGGCGCCTCGGTGCGAGGACCCGCAGCACGGTGAGGAAGAGCACGATCGCCGTCACGATCTCCGCCGTCACCACGACGGCCACGTTGGTCCCTTCGGTCCCGGCGGTGAGCAGGTGGAGCGTGGCGAGCACGTAGACCGCGAAGCTGCTCAGGTGGACCCGGGTCCACCACCGGTGCGGGAGACGGGACTTGAGCAGCGAGGTCACCTCCACCGCCACCAGGAGCCAGAAGGCGACCACGCCCGATGCCACCGCGCCGGGCTTCCAGGAGGAGGCGAACGGCACGAAGAGGTCGGCCGGCCCGAACGCCACGTAGGTGTCGGCGACGAGCGCCCCGAGGTGCACCCCGGTGAGGACGAGGGCGAGCATCCCGAGGTGTCGGTGGAGGTCGAGCACCCACGCAGGCTTGGCGACGCCCCTCGCCGATCGGGTGCTGAGCAGCAGGCCCCAGACCACCGACGCGGCCGCCACCGCCCAGGCGACCAGGCCGGTGGAGCGGGCGAGGTACCACCAGATCTTCGGTGTCATCGCAGCACCGCCTCGAGGCCCGGGGTGGTGCGGACCGTGCCGTCGTCGGCCACCACGATGGCTGCCACCGTGTCGCCGGCATCGGCCACCCCGTCGGGGCCGAGCAGGAAGATCGACGTGGCCTGGGCCTCTGCCCACCATGCCTCGGCGGCGACGACGGTGACCCCGGCGACGCCGGTGCGGGCGCTCGTGCCGGTGCGGGGATCGATGAGGTGGTGCACCTCGCCGGTGGCGGTGGCCCAGCGCCGCCGGCAGCGGGTGCTCGTCGCGACCGCGCCCTCGGGGATCGCCAGGCGGGCCAGCTCGCGCTCGGGGGCGACCGGATCCTCCACCGTGACGACCCAGCCGTCCTCGGTGGGCGCAGCCCCGCAGGCCCGGAGGTCGCCACCGAGGTTGACGAGCACCCCGGCCGCCTGGTCGCGCAGCTCGGTGGCCACCAGGTCGGCCGCCAGACCCTTGCCGATGCCGCCGACATCGATCCTCGTCCCCTCGGGGATCGTGATCGTGCGCTGGGCCCGGTCGATCTCGATGAGCGGCCAACAGCCATCGACCACCGGGACCGGCGCGATCGAGCTAGCCGCATCGACGACGTCGGGGAACGTCCGGTCGTAGCCGTGGGAGATCAGCGCCGAGGCCACCGTCGGGTCGTAGCGGCCATCGGTGGCCTGGGCGGCGATGAGGGCTCGTTCCAGGAGCAGGAGGGTCTCGGCCGTCACCGGGACCGTGGCGCCCGCGGCACGGTTCAGCGCGGAGACCTCGCTCTCGTCGCGGAAGCGGCTCCATCGGGCTTCGAGGTCTTCGAGGCGCCCCCTCGCCGCCGCCAGCAGCTCCGGTGGTCCGTCGACGATCTGGACCTCTGCACGGGTGCCCATGGCGGTGAACCGCTCGACGTGGACGTCTCGGATCGGCGCCACCGGTCCCATCAGCTCCCCCCGGTGGGCGTGGTGGGCGGCGCGGTGACGGGCGGCGCGGTGACCGGGGGTGCGGTCACCGGCGGTGCCGTGACCGGGGGTGCGGTCACCGGCGGCGCGGTGACGACGGGGGGCGTGGTCGTCGCCGGGGGTGCGGTCGCCGGCGGGGCGGTGGCCACGGGAGGCGCTGAGGTGGCGGCCGGGGACGCGATGGTGGTGGCCGGTGGCGCGGTGCCCGCGCTGGTCGCTCCGCCGGTTGGAGCAACCGTGGTGGCGGTGGCCGGGGGCGCGGTGGACGACGGCGATGGACCGGTCGGGATCGGGCCCGTGGCTGGGGCCTGCGCCGCCACCTGATCGGCCCGGGCGAGGATCCCGACCAGGCCGACCGAGGTGCCGGCGGCGAGGCCGGTGACCAGGACGCGGCTGGCGAGCGCGGCGTGCGGCCGACGTCGCCGACGGGGCGTGGCGTCAGTCGTCATCCTCGGCACCGTCGTCGTCGTGGTCCTCGTCCTCGTGCTCGTGGTGGTCTTCGTCCTCGTGCTCGTCGTAGCTGTCGTCCTGGCCGCCGGTGGGGCTGGCGCCGGTGGGGGTGACGGGTGCGGCCGTGGTCGGCACCGAGAGGGGGGCGGCGGTGGTCGGGACCCGGGTCGTGGGCGCGGTCGGCGCCGGCGCCGCCGAGCCGGCATCGGGTGCCGCGGAGGGGTCGGCCGGGGCCCCGGTCGCTCCCGGCGAGCTTGCCCCCGGTTCGGTCGGCGCGCCGGGCGTGAGCGGGTCGGCAGGGTCGGCGTTGGCGCCCGACGTCGTGGCCGACGTGGGGGACGGCTGGCCGAGTGGAGCCTCGATCGGCGCGATGGTCCCGACCCCACCGTTGTCGTGGGAGCTGAGGATGGTGGCGTTCGCCGTCAGGCCCGCAGCTCCGAGGAGGAAGGTGGCCGAAGCGGCGGCGGCGAGGGTGACGGCCTTGCGACGTTCCATGGGACGAAACCTACGGTGGGTCGCGCCAAGCGGCTCCCAGACCCAGGTAACGCGCAGGTTAAGGATCCTCGGCCGGCGCGGGGAGGTGCACGGTGGCGCAGAGGCCGCGCCCCTCGGGGCCCTCGTCGAGCTCGAGCTGCCCACCGGCGGCCGTGGCGAGGTGGTCCACGATGGCCAACCCCAGTCCCGAGCCGCTGCCGGTTGCGCCAGGCGGGCGCCAGAACCGGCTGGTGGCCTGCGCCCGCTGGTCGGCGGGCATCCCGGGCCCCTGGTCGGTCACGCGCACGCGGGCGCCGCCCGCATCGGGACGCACCTCGACGGTGACAGAGGTGCCCTCCCCGCCGGCGGTGAGGGCGTTCGACAGGAGGTTGTCGAGGATCTGCTCGAGCCCGCCCTCGACCGCCCGGGCCGGGCACCGCTCGGGCGCGTCGAGGACCAGGGCGATGCCGGCCGACGACGCCACGTCGGTCCAGGTGCGGTACCGCTCGGCGGCGACGGCGGCCGCGTCCACATCGGCCAACGTCGGTGGGGCACCGTCCGCCCGGGCCAGGTCGAGCAGCGATTGCACCAGCCGGGCGAGGCGGTCGGTCTCCGCCAGCGCGGCGTCGAGCTTGGGCTCGTCGCCCGGGCTCGGGCGCAGCGTCTCGAGGCGCAGGCGCAAGGCGGTGAGCGGGGTTCGCAGCTGGTGCGAGGCATCGGAGACGAACCGCCGCTGGGCGTCGACGAGGACCTCGAGCCGTTCGGCGGTGGCATCGAACTGGCGGGCCAGCGACGCCAGCTCCGGCGCACCGTCGACCTCGCCGGCACGCGCGCTGAGGTCGCCGGCGGCGAGGCGTTCGGCGGCGTCTTGCACCTGGCGCACCGGCCTCGTCACGCCTCGGGCGAGGATCAGGCCCACCGCGCCGACGATGGACAGCACGACCGCCGACAGCGCGCCGAGCCGCAGCCAGGTGTTGCGGACCCGGTCGTCGACCGTCGACATCGGCAGGGTGATGCGGACGGCGCCGTGGACCTCGCCGCCCGACGCCACCGGCACGGCCACGTACGCGAGGTCGTAGCTGAGGGTCTCGGAGTGCCGGCGGCCGGTGACGCGCTCGCCGTTGAGCGCCGAGGCGATCTCGGGGCGGGTGGAGAAGTCGCGGCCGAGGTCGTCGCGATCGGAGTCGGCTACGGACCGGCCGGCCTCGTCCACCACGATGATCCGAGCGCCGTCCACGGTGTAGTCGGCGAAGACGTCGGCGAGGTCCGGCGTCCGGCCATCCTCGAGGTCGTCCTCCACCCGGGCGGCGATGGATTGGGCGTCGCGCTCGACGTAGAAGGTGAACCGGTCCCGCTCGCGGCTGGCGAAGGTGAGCCCGAGCGGGATCACGACGATCACCAGCGTCAGGGCGGTGATCGTGAGGTACGTGAGGAGGAGGCGGCGCGTCACGACGGCCCGACCAGCGAGACGGATGCCCCCGCTGGCGGGTCGAGCCGGTAGCCGACGCCTCGCAGCGTGGTGATCCAGGTGGGGTCGCCGAGCTTGCGCCGCAACGTCGCGACGTGCACGTCGAGCGTCTTGGTGGGCCCCCACCAGTGCTCGTCCCACACGGCGGCGATGATCGCTTCGCGCTCGAGCGCCCGCCCGGGCTCGGAGGCCAGCAGGGCGAGCAGGTCGAACTCCTTCGGCGTGAGCTCCAGCTCGGCGCCGTCGAGGTGGATGCGGTGGCCTCGCCGATCCACCACCAGCCCCCGCACCTCGTCGCCCTCGGTCGCGGCGGCCGGGCTGGGCTGGACGGCCGCTGCGGCCCGACGGTGCACGGCCCGGACCCGGGCCACCAGCTCGCGGAAGCTGAACGGCTTGAGCACGTAGTCGTCGGCGCCGGACTCCAGCAGGAGGACCCGTTCGAGCTCGTCGTCGCGAGCGGTGAGCACGATGATCGGGGTGGTCGACGCGGACCGCAGCTGCCGGCACACCTCGCGGCCGTCGAGGTCGGGCAGCCCGAGGTCGAGCAGCACCAGGTCGCCGTGGTCGGCGGCGAGCGCGTCGCTTCCCGTCGCCACCCAGGTGACAGCGAAGCCCTCTCGGCCCAGGGCTTCGGCGAGCGGCTCACCGATCGTCGGGTCGTCTTCGACCAACAGCAGCGCGAGCGGTGCAGTCATCGCTCGCCACGGTAGGGCGCGGGGCGCTCGGTGGGCAGGGACAGAGGTCCTCGCCCGGTCAGTCCGGCAGCGCGACCCCGCGCTCGGCAGCCGCCTGCGCGACCGCTTCGGGGAACACGTTCTTCAGGAGGAACAGGTCTCGGGCGAGCACGTAGTCGGGGGCGAGCGTGGTGGCGTAGCGCTCGAAGTAGAGGAGCTGCTTGGACACCAGCACCAGCTCCTTCGGGGCGGTCACGCCGTACTGCTCGGCCAACGCCATGTTCGCCTTCAGCTGGTCGCCGAGGCTGACCCCGCCGATCCCCTTCTGGAGCATGGGCTCCATCACCATGGCGATCGCGGGCCCGGCCACCTCGGGGTCGACCTCGGGGGGCATCACCCCCACCGACTGGTAGGCCCGCACGACCCGGCGGTAGTCCTGGTCGATCATCGCCGTGTAGAGGATGTCGGCCATGGCTGACCGCCACGTCGGGGGCAGCTCGCCCATGATCCCGAAGTCGAGGTAGCTCGCCCGTCCGTCGGTGAGCACCCAGAGGTTGCCGGCGTGGACGTCGCCGTGGAACGGCCCGTGCACGAGCGCTGCCTCCACCCACACCTTGATGCCCCGACGCAAGATGAGCTCCCCGTCGACCCCGAGCTCGGCGATGCGATCGAAGTCGTCCATCGGCACGCCCCGCATGCGCTCCATGCAGATGAGGTGGGGGCCGCAGTGGTCCCAGTACACCTCGGGCGCCGTGATGCCCTCGTTGTCGCCGAAGGCGCCGATGTTCGTGCGGAAGCGATCCTGCCGGTAGGCCTCGAGGGCGAAGTTCAGCTCCTGGTTGGTGACCTCGTGGAGGTCCTCCACCATCGCCACCACGTTCGCCCGCTGCAGGGCCTTCAGCTTCGACAGCACCCTGGTGGCGAGGAAGTGCTGGATGCGCAGGTCGGTGTTCATGCGATGCGCGATGTCGGGCCGCTGCAGCTTGATGACCGCGTCGCGCCCGTCGTCGAGCACGCACGCGTGCACCTGCGCGATCGAGGCGGCCGACAGCGGGACGGGGTCCCACGAGCGGAACACCTGCTCGGGCGGCGCGCCGAGGTCCTCGGCGATGAGCCGCCAGGCGGTGGTCTCGTCGAAGGGCCGGACGTCGTCGAGCATCTTGAGGCACGCGTCGGCGAGCGGCTTCGGGAACAGGCTCGGCGACGACGCGATCAGCTGCCCGAGCTTCACGTAGGTGGGGCCGAGCTGCTCGAACCCTTCGACGACCCCTTCGCACGCGGCGACCACCACGGTGCGGCCCCGGCGTCGCAACACCCACCCGGCGACGGCGCGGAGCACCGCCGCGACGAGCACGTAGCCGGTCAGCAGCGCTCGGCGGACCTCATCGAGCCCGAAGCGGTCGAGCGGAGGAGGGTCGACGAGGAGCGCGTCGGGCGGCGGACCGTCGGTGTAGGGCCCCTGGAACACGGCGAGACCGTACCCTGACCCGGATGGTCGGACCGGTCGTGACGGCGCTCACGGCGGGCGGCTGACGGTCGGTCGCCGTCGGGACCGCGGTCAGCCGGCGCTGGCGGCGGCCGCTTCGGGGGCTTCGCTGGCTGCGGCGGCCTTCTTCGCCGCGATGCGGCGCAGCGGCGGGTCGTACTTCGGGGGGACCTTCCGAGGCGGCAAGGCGTGCAGGAGGTCGTGGCTGGCCTCGGCGATGATCGCCACCGCTCGCTCGAAGGCCTCCTCTGTTGCGTCCGACGTCTTCTGCACGCCGCTGATCTTGCGGACGTACTGACGGGCTGCCGCCTCGATCTCCTCGTGGGTGGCGTGGGGCTCGAGCCCCCGCAGCGTCGTGATGTTCCGGCACATGGCGACGATCTCCTCGCTCAGCAGGCGTCGACGCCCTGTCTACCGGCGGAACGCGCCGCTTCGCTCGCCGCCCCTTCGGATCGATCCACGCCTTCGGCGTTCCGAGCCGTGCGCTGGGTTCGCTCGTTGGTGCTTGGGTGCACGCGTGGCGGTCGTTCGGGCACCACGTTCGACGCTGTCGGCCCGCTGGGTCCGCTGGGTTCACTCGTTGGTGCCTGGGTGCACGCCTGGCGGTCGTTCGGGCACCACCCCCCCCGTGCTGCCGAGCGGTCGGACGCCTCGATCCATCGCGTCCGAACCGCGCGCACCGGTGGTGTCAGTGGTGGAAGCTCGGGTGGTCGGTGCCGGACTGGCCTCCGGCCCCGAAGCGGTCGATCGCCCGGCGGAGGTCGGCGAGGAGCAGGTCGGCGAGATCGTGGCTGAAGCCGTTGCGCACCACGAACCGCAGCGCGTGCAGGTCGGTGCGGTTCGGTGGGAACGGGTAGGCCGGCACGATCCACCCCCGCTCCCGCAGCACCCGGGAGATGTCGTAGACCGAGAAGCCGGCGTCGGTGCGGGTGGTCGCGGCGAACACCGGGAGCTCGCTGCCGTCGGTGAGCAGCTCGAAGGGACCGAGCTCGGCCACACCCGTCGCGAGGTGGCGGGCCACGTCTCGGCACGCCTGGTGGACCCGGGCGTACCCCTCGCGCCCGAGGCGGAGGAAGCAGTAGTACTGCGCCACCACCTGGGCCCCGGGCCGGGAGAAGTTCAGGGCGAAGGTGGGCATGTCGCCGCCGAGGTAGTCGACGTGGAAGACGAGGTCGTCGGGGAGCGCCGCCTCGTCGCGCCACACCACCCAGCCGACCCCGGGGTAGACGAGCCCGTACTTGTGGCCCGAGGCGTTGATGGAGGCGACGCGGGGGAGCGCGAAGTCCCACACCAGGTCAGGATCGAGGAACGGCGCCACCATCGCGCCCGATGCCCCGTCGACGTGGACGGGCACGTCGAGGCCGGTGCGCTCCTGGAGGTCGTCGAGGACGGAGGCGAGCTCGGCGATGGGCTCGTAGGAGCCGTCGAAGGTGGACCCGAGGATCCCGACCACCCCGATGGTTCGCTCGTCGCACGCTTCGGCGGCGAGCGACGGCGACAGGTGGAGGCGGTCGCCCTCCACCGGGATGAGGCGAGGCTCGACGTCCCAGTAGTTGGCGAACTTCTCCCAGCACACCTGCACGTTGGCGCCCATCACCAGGTTGGGGCGGTCGGCATCGAGGCCAGCGGACCGGCGGCGGTGCTGCCAGCGGCGCTTGAGCGCCAGGCCCGCGAGCATCGCCGCCTCGCTCGACCCCGTGGTGGAGCAGCCGATGGGGTCGCCCGGTGCGTGCCACAGGCGGGCGAGCATGGCCACGCACCGGCGCTCGAGCTCCGCGGTCTGCGGGTACTCGTCCTTGTCGATCATGTTCTTGTCGACGCACGCATCCATGAGGGCGCGGGCTTGGGGCTCCATCGACGTGGTGACGAACGTGGCGAGGTTGAGCTTCGACGCGCCGTCGAGGAGGAGCTCGTCTCGCACGATCTGCTCGGCGAGGTCGGCGGCGAGCTCGCCCTCGGGCAGCTCGTCGCGGGGGACCCGCAGCAGCTCGCCGCCCTTCCCGTAGAGGGGGTTCACCGCGACGTGCGGTCGACGGTCGTCGGATGGGTGCCGTGGGGTCAGCGCCATGGGTGGTCCTCTGCCGGTGGGCACCGCCAGCGTAGGGAGGGCCGCGGTCAGGCGAAGGCCGGTGGGAGCGGCCCGGCCATCGCCGCCCGCAGGCGCGCCAGGTAGGCGGGTCGGGGGATCTCGATCACGCCGAGCGAAGCCAGGTGGTCGGTCTTCCACTGCACATCGAGGAGGGCTGCCCCGGTGCGGTGCGACTCGCCGGCGCGCAGCAGCTCGACCAGCCCCACGAGGGCGACCTTCGACGCGTCGGTCGCGTGGTGGAACATCGATTCGCCAGCGAACAGCCCGCCGATCGCGACCCCGTAGAGCCCGCCGACGAGGCAGCCGTCGGGCGACCACGCCTCCACGCTGTGCGCCCAACCGAGCTCGTGGAGCCGTCGGTAGGCGGCTTGGATGCGCTCGTCGATCCACCCGTGGGGGCGCGAGGGGTCGGCGCACGCTTCGATCACGGCGTCGAAGGCGGTGTCGACCCGCACCTCGAACCGGGTGCACGATCGGCGGAGGGAGCGACTGGCGCGCAGGCCGTCGAGCGGCAGGACCCCTCGGGGATCGGGTGACCACCAGCCGACCCGGCGTCTCCCCACGGGCATCGGGAAGAGCCCGGATCGGTACGCGGCGAGCAGGGTGCCGGGCTCGAGGTCGGCGCCGATGGCCACCGGGCCCTGGGGATCGCCCTGGGTCGGGTCGGGCATGACCCACGGCGACGGGGGCGGCTCGATCGGTGGCACGGCGAGCGGCTCAGCGGGAGAACACGTCGAAGAGGGCGTTGCCGAACACCACGCCGGCGGTCACCGCGGCCGCGTAGAACGCCCAGATCCCGGACCGGCCCCTCACCCGCGGCCTCCGCCGAGGAGCCGATCCTTCGCGGCCCGGTACTCGCGGCCGTCCAGCGCTCCCGAGGCGTGCAGCGCGGCGAGCCGCTCGAGCGCTTCGACGAGATCGTCGGCATCGGTGGGGTCGGTGACGGTCGCCCTCGTGGCCTTGAACGGCGGTGGCGTGGTGGCCTCGCGCACCCGGGTGCCGAACGCCGCGGCGCGCTCGGCGCTGCGGCGGGCCCGGTGCTGGGCAGCGATCTCGTCGCGCATCAGCACGCCGAGGACGAGCGGTGCCCCGCCCATGATCGTGAACAGCACGGCGCACACGATTCAGCCCCACTCGACGCCGTCGCGGCCCACCGGGTCGAGGCCGAACACCCAGAAGTTCCACCCGAGCGACAGGAACAGCGCCGGCCACGCGAGGCCGGCGATGTTCGGCTGGCGCAGCTTGGTGGCGGCCACCGCCGCCAACGCCAAGAAGCCCAGACCCGTCCAGATCGATACGGGGGTCATCCACGCCACGCCCTTCGGGCACGGGCTCGCGATCTCGTAGGGCCCGCCCGACGCGCACGAGCTCAGGCCGGAGGACATGAGGGCGCGCATCGAGCGGAAGAGCAGCGTCAGGCTGGCGACGCTGCCAGCGACGCCGACGAAGAGGACCGGCCACCACCCGGGTGGCGCGGGCTCACTTCCGGTAGTCGTAGAACCCAACCCCGGACTTCCGGCCCAGCTGGCCGGCGGTCACCATGCGGCGCAGGGCCGGGACCGCGGCGTAGTTCGGATCCTTGAACTCCTCGTAGAGCGCGTCGAGGATCGACAGCGAGGTGTCGAGGCCGACGAGGTCGAGCAGGGCGAGCGGGCCCATCGGGAAGTTGCAGCCACCCTTCATGGCGGTGTCGATGTCATCGCGGTTCGCGGTGCCGTTCTCGAGCATCCGCACGGCGTTGTTGAGGTAGGGGAAGAGCAGCGCGTTGACGATGAACCCGGCGCGGTCCTTCACCTCCACCGGGTCCTTGCCGCAGGCGGTGGCGAACGCGGTGACCTCGGCGACCGTCTCGTCGGAGGCGGTGAGCGGCCGGACGATCTCGACGAGCGACATCATCGGGGCCGGGTTGAAGAAGTGCACGCCGACGACCTTGTCGGGGCGCTGGGTGGCCACGGCCATGTCGATGACCGACAGCGTGGAGGTGTTGGTGGCGATGATCGCCCCCTCCTTGCAGATGCCGTCGAGCTCGGTGAAGAGCGCCCGCTTCACGTCCATGTCCTCGACCACGGACTCGATCACGAGGTCGCAGTCGGCCACCGCGCCGATGTGGTCGGTTGCGGTGACCCGGGCGAGGGCGGCGTCGGCGTCCTCCTGGGAGAGCTTGCCCCGCTCGACCTGCTTGGTCAGCCACTTGGTGAGGGAGGCGACCATGGCGTCGGCCGTCTCCTGCTTGCGGGACCGCAGCACCACCTCGTGGCCGGTCTTGGCGGCCACCTCGGCGATGCCCGACCCCATGATCCCCGAACCCAGAATGCCCACACGCTTGATCGTCATGGCCGGGAAACCTACCGAGCGGTCGTTCTCGGCGTCCACGCCGTGGTCCCGAGCGCCAGGAAGCGCAGCCGTCGCTCGACGTCGGCGACCACCTCCGCCTCGCGCTCGGGCGCCTCCTCGAACACGTCGAGCAGGCGCCGCGACGTGTCGACCATCAAGGCCACGATCATCTCGGCGAGCATGACGAGGTCGGGCGTCGGCCAACGATCGACCCCCGGGAGGCGGGCCAGGTCGGTGGCGAGCTCCGTGGCGAACAGGCGGAGCTCGCGACGGATGGCCAGCTTCACCGAGACGATCGGCGACATCTGCTCGCGGGCGATGAAGCGGTAGTGGTCCTGGTGCGCTCGGACGTGGTCGACGAGCACCCTGACCGAGCTCGTGATGATGCGGTCGGGGTCCTGCGCGTCCTCGCGCGCCTCGCGCATGAGGCCCCGGAGCGTGGCGAACGCCTCCTCCACGAGCACGAGCCCGAGGTCGTCGATGCGCTGGAAGTGCCGGTAGAAGGCGGCGGGCGCGACCCCAGCGGCGCGGGTGACCTCGCGGATGCCGAGGTTGTCGAGGCTGCGATCGCGGAGCAGGTCGAGGGCGCCGTCGAGCAGCGCCCGGCGGGTGCGGCTCTTGTCGACGGTGCGGACGCCGTCGTGCTCTCGGGTGCGCTCACCGGTGTGCGACGAACGGCTCGACCGGTGACGAGACATGGCGCTGAGCGTACCGGTTCACATCTGTTCACGCCATGTTCACCAGTGCTGTGACGCTTGACCCTTGATCTGGAAGGGATGTTCGCCCACACTGTGAACAGTTGTTCACTAGATGGAGGTACGCCTCGTGAACGCAATCCGCACGTCGCTCGTCCGCCGGGCGCTCGCGTCGGACCTCGTCGATCGGCTCTGCGCACCGCACGGCGTCGACCGGTTCCTCGACCTCGTCGATCCCCGCTGGCCCGTGCACGAGGTGCGCGCCGAGATCGTTGGGGTCGAGCGCCAGACCCCAGGCACCGTCACCGTGACGCTCCAGCCCAACGACGCCTGGCAAGGGTTCCGTGCCGGCCAGCACGTCGTCGTGGGCGTGGAGATCGACGGGGTGGTCCACGAGCGCTGCTTCAGCCTCGCTGGCGCCCCGGGCAGACCGGATGGGCGCCTCGAGCTCACCGTCAAGGCCAACCCCGCCGGGCGGGTGAGCGCGCACCTCGTCGCGCACGCCCGGCGAGGGCAGGTCCTGCGGCTGTCGCAGGCGCAGGGCGCGTTCGTGCTGCCCGAGCCGCAGGCGCGGAGCCGCCACCTCGCCCTCATCAGCGGCGGCAGCGGCATCACGCCGGTGCTCTCGATGCTGCGGGCCCTCGTCGACGAAGCGCACGACGGCCCCGTGACGTTCGTGCACTACGGCTTCACGCTCGACGACGTCTGCTACCTCGCGGAGCTGCGCCAGCTCGTCGACGCGCTGCCACGAGGTCGGCTGCTCCTCGGCTGCACCGACCGGCCGGGCGAAGGCGATCTCGACGGCTTCTTCGGGGCCGAGCACCTCGCGGCGATCGCCGACGATCCCGCCGAGCTCGACGTCTACCTCTGCGGCCCGGCCCCGCTCATGGACGCCGTCGTGGAGCGCTTCGACGCCATCGGCTTGGCGGACCGGGTGCACCTCGAGCGGTTCGCTCCGCTGCCGACGGCCATCGAGGTGGGAGACGGCTCGCTCGCCTTCACCCGCTCCGGCGTCTCCTCGCCATCGGTGGGCACCGTGCTCGAGACGGCGGAGGCCGCCGGCCTCACGCCTCGGTTCGGCTGCCGGCGAGGGATCTGCGGCACCTGCACGTCCACCAAGTCGTCCGGCGTCGTCCGCGACGTCGTGACCGGCGTCGAGTCGTCGGCCGACGCCGGCCCCATCCGCCTCTGCACCTCTGTCGCCCGCGGGCCCGTCGCGGTCGACCTCTGAAACGGAGAACGAACGTGACCATCGTGAACCTCGCCCCCGAGCAGCTCGACGCGTTCGGCGCCGAGCTGGACGACCTCCGTCGACGCACCGTCGAAGACCTCGGCGAGCGCGACCGGGAGTACCTCGAGAGGGTCGTGCGAGCGCAGCGCGGCCTGGAGTTCGCCGGTCGAGCGCTGCTGTTCGCCGGCTTCCTCCCCCCTGCTTGGGTGGGAGGTGTGGCGGCGCTCTCGCTGTCGAAGATCCTCGACAACATGGAGATCGGCCACAACGTGATGCACGGCCAGTACGACTTCCTCCAGGACCCGGCCTACGAGGGCCAGGCCTTCGAGTGGGACACGGCGTGCCCGGGCGACCACTGGCGCCACTCGCACAACTACCGCCACCACACCTTCACCAACGTGGTGGGCGAGGACCGCGACATCGGGTACGCGGTCGTGCGCGTCGACGAGTCGCGGCCGTGGAAGCCGTCCGACCTCGGCAACCCCGTGTACGCGACGCTGCTCGCGGCCTTCTTCCAGTATGGCGTGATGCTCCACGACCTCGAGGTCGAGCGGCTCATGTCCGGCCAGGTGCGGTGGCGAGACACCGCCGAGCAGCGCGACGCGATGGCCCGCAAGCTGGCCAGCCAGACCCTCAAGGACTACGTGCTGTGGCCGGTGCTCACCGGCCCGTCGGCGCCCTTGACCTTGGCGGGCAACGCGGTCGCGAACCTGGCCCGCAACCTGTGGGCGTTCACGATCATCTTCTGCGGCCACTTCCCCGACGGGGTGGCGACGTTCACCAAGGAGGAGGCGGCCGACGAGTCTCGTGGCGGCTGGTACCTCCGGCAGATCCTGGGGTCGGCCAACATCGACGGTGGTGCGCTCTTCCACGTCCTGAGCGGCAACCTGAGCCACCAGATCGAGCACCACCTGTTCCCCGACATCCCCGCCCACCGCTACGCGGAGATGTCGGTGGAGGTCCGCGAGATCTGCGAGCGCTACGGCGTGCCCTACCGCTCCGGCGGCCTCGCCCGTCAGTTCGGATCCGTGGTGTCGAAGATCGTGCGCTTCGCTCTGCCGTGGGGCGGCTCGTCCGACGACCGCACGCCGGCTCCCGTGTTGGCCTTCCCCGTCGGGCCATCGACCCGCGAGGAGGCGTTGGCTGGGTAGCGTCGCTCGCATGTCCGGACACCTGGCCCTGGTCGGCGGCGGCGAGTTCAGCGACGGGTGCAGCTTCGATGCGTCGCTCCTCGAGGCGAGCGGCGGCGATCGCATCCTGGTCGTGCCGACCGGCGCGGCCTACGAGCACCCCCAGCGGCTCGTGGAGCGGGCGGTGAGCTGGTTCGATCGCCTGGGCGCGACAGCGGTGGGGCTCGACCTGCTCGCTCGGCCCGACGCGTCGGACCCCGCGATCGTCGAGGCGCTCGCCGGATCGGCGTTCACCTACCTGGTGGGCGGCTCGCCCCTGCACCTGCGATCGGTGCTGAAGGACTCGCCGGCGTGGGACGCGCTCCTCGCGGCGTGGGAGGGCGGCGGCGTGCTCGCCGGCTCCTCGGCCGGCGCCATGGTGCTGTGCGATCCGATGGTGGATCCGCGCGGGGGAGCGTTCACGCTCGGGCTCGGGGTGCTCCCGGGGCTCGCGGTGATCCCCGCCCACGACCACTGGTCCGAAGACGCCGCCCACCGCACTCGGCAGATGAGCCCCCCGAACCTGGTGTTGGCGGGCATCGACGAGCGCACCGCGCTGATCCGAGAGCCCGATGGGACCTGGCGTGCCGAGGGCGCGGGCGACGTGGTCGTGTTCGTCGGCGGCGCGCCCGCGGACCTCGCTGCCATCCCGGCCTAGCGAACCGGCGGTCCCCGTCGGGACTCGCCCTTGCGGGCCCGCTCGACCCGGGTCTACGATACGAATCGTCATAGGATGCATCGTCTCTTCGACGTGGTCATCGGTGACATGCCTCGGTTCACCCCGCGAGGCGCTTCGACACACCGTCCAAGCGAGCCCAAGGGGAGCGACCGTCGAGATGAAGATGACCACGAAGGTGCCGACGGTCGGAGCGCTCGCGCTGGTCGCCGTCGCGGCCGGAGCGGGGGTGGCGCAGGCCGATGGCGCGGCCGATGCTCCCGATCCTGCGGTGGTCGCGGCGCGCGAGGCGGCCGCGATGGAGGTGCTCCCGCCCGGTTACGACAACCCAGCGCCCGTGGCCCCGATCGCCGACGGGGTGCAGGTGAACGTGAACGACAACTACCTCTTCACCGCCAAGACCACGAGCAACGGGTACCTCGAGGTCGTCGGCCGCGATCACCCGGCGCAGGACAAGCCCGGGTACCTCACCACCACCCTTCGGGTGTACGGGAACGTGGCCGCGTACCGGACCGGGAGCGGGAGCATCGAGCTCACCTCGCGCTTCACGTGCTCGGGCGTGGGCATCTCCGGCCTCACCGTCGGCTCTGGTGGTGCATCGGTCTCGGGCGGCGTCACCAGCTCCACGCTGACGTGGAGGTCGTCTCGAACCTCGTCGACGGAGGTCCGCCAGGCCTACACGGAGGGCGGGCACTTCCGATGCACCGCCTCCAACGCCGGCCCGGCCAAGTTCACCCGCCGCGCCAGCGCGCTCACCAGCTACAAGACCGGTGACACCCGAGCCGAGAGCTCGTACTCCTTCTGGTGGTGAGGTGCGTGCCGCGCTCGGTCCGTGTCCTCGGCGGGCTCGTCGTGGTCGGAGCGGTCGGGCTCTCGGTCGGCCTCGCTGGCCGCGCGGACCGGCCGGAGGCGCGGCGATCCGCTGACCCAGATCCGATCGAGGTCCTCGGGACGCGCCTCGTGCCGTCGGCGTTGGGAGGGTGGGTGGTGGCCGACCTCGCCCCAGACCCAGCGCCCGACCGCTGGCTGTACGCGGCGCTCGCTGCCGGCACCGACCTCGACGGTCCGGTCGCGGCTGCTCGCACGTCGCTCCGGGACGCGGACAGCGACCTCGCGTGGTCGAGCGCGCTCGCGCTGGTCACCGCGCTGACCTTCCCGAGCGCGGATATGGGGGACCGAGCCGCGGTGGCTTCCGAGGTGGCGACGCGGGCACGCTCCGCCGAGCGGGGTGGCGACGCTCCCTGGGGCGCGGTCTGGCTCCGGCTCGCGCTCCTCGGCGATGCCGACGAGGGGGCAGCGGCTCGCATCGAGGGCTACGGCGGTCATCTCGCCTGCACCGACCTTCCTTCCTCGGCGACCTTCGGCCCGAACGGGGCCTTGGTCTTCCCGTTGCGCTCCCTGGTCGCGTCCCGCTCGTCGTGCGGCGCGGCGGAGCCGCTGCTTCGCTCGGTGCTCGAATCGCCCGACTGGCGAGGACCCGAAGCGGTCACGGAGGTGGTCGACCTCGCCGAGCTGGTTCCGGCGATGGGAACCGAGCTGCGGGGAGCCGTCCGAGATCGCCTCGCCAGCTGGGCGGATCCGTCCGACGGCCAGGTCGCCGACCTCCGGCTCCTCGCCGAGATCCGGCGGGCGAGGCGCATCCTCGAGCTCCCGGAGGGTTGGTCCGATGCTGTGGAGCACCGGCTGGCCGGGCAGCTCGCGAGCCAGGGTCGGCTCCCGGACCAGGCGCTGCAGGCGCCATCGTCCTTCGACGCGCTGGCAGTCGCCCTGGTCGTGCTCGAAGGCGACGACCACCTCGCGCTCGAGGCCACCCGCTCGGTCGCGGTCGCGAACCGCGACGACACGTCTGGGCTCGATGAGATCATCCTGCGCGGTCAGGTGCCCACGTGCACCGAGCTGACCGACCTCGCCGACGACGTCCCGTCGGAGCGATGGACCCTGGCGGCGTTGGTGCTCGACCAGATGGTGCGTGCGGAGCGCGGGGCGTGCCGCGGCGGCCTCGATCTCGCGCGGGAGCGCCGCGAGATCGACGAGCGCCCCGCCGCAGAACGAGCCGGACGAACCCTCGGCTTGCTGCTCGCCCAGTGCGACCGCAGCACCGAGCCACCTGGCGACCTCGGGCTCACGCCTCGGATCGGGACCTCCGACGATGGGTTCGACGTGTTGGTCTCGGCGCTCGCCGCCGACGTCACCGGGGCCTGCGCGGCCGTGGCCGCGGTTCGGCGATGACCGTGCTGGAGGCGGTGGGCTGTCGCTACCGGGCTCGGTGGGCGCGAGGTCTCGAGACCTGGGACCTCGTGGTCGGTCGGGGGGCGGCGGTCCACGTCGTCGGTGCGAACGGAACCGGCAAGTCGACGTTCCTTCGGGCGGTGGTCGGCCTCCAACCGGCGCGCTGGGCGCATCGGTCGTGCGAGGTCCCGGTGCGCTACCTCCCCACGTCCGGCGGACTGTCGATGGCTTCGAGGGTCGGCACGTGCCTGGAGGTGCTCGGCCGTCGGTTCGGGGTGGATGCTTCGACGCTGGAGCGCGAGCTGGAGCGCTGGCAGCTCGGAGCGGTCGTCGATCGTTGGGTCGGGTCGCTCTCCACCGGCGAACGTCGGGCCGTCGCGCTGGCCATCGCGCTCGCCCCCGGCTCGCACGCTTGCGCCCTCGTGCTCGATGAGCCGTTCTCGGCCCTCGACGAAGGTCGGCGCATGGTGCTCTCGTCGGTGCTGGAGGAGGTCGTCGACCGCGGGGACGCGGTCGTGCTGACCGGGCACGATGTGCCGGCCGCGTTGCGCTCGTTCGCAGGGGTGGTGGAGCCGGGGTGAGCGAGGTGGGGGCGTGGTTGCGCCGCCGCGAGGTCGACCGGGCATCGGCGTGGGTGGGTGCAGCGTCGGTGGTCGCGGCAGCCGCCTGCACCTGGCGGCTCCGGGCCGACGGAACGGTCGTGGCGTTGGACGATCTCGGCGCCGGACATCGGTACCTGCTCGTGCCGCTCGTCATCGTCGTCGTCTTCGCCGGCGCGCTCGCCGGATCGATCGCTGCTTCCGATGTCGCCGACGGCGCGGCCGCGGTCTCGGTCACGTCCTCGCGCTCGATCCGCCGGGGCACGCTCCAGCAGATCGCGGTCGGCGCGGCCGGTGCCGGCGCGTGGGCAGCGATGGCGGCGACGGGCGTCTCGCTCCTCGCAGCCGGGGCGATCGGGTTGGCCGGCGCGGGGGGCTGGTTCTCGTGGACCGGTGCCGGTGCCGTGGGGGCCATGGTGGCGAGGGGGGCGATCGTGTCGGCGGGGGTCGGCGCGCTCGGCGCCGCGTGCGGACTCGCCAGGGTCGGGCTTTCGCTCCCGGCGGCGATCTCCAGCGTGGGCGTGGTCGTCGCGGAGGGCGGCCTCGTTGCTGCGGGGGTGCTGCCGTCGAGCGCGTTCGGCTCGTCGTACGCCATGGCGGTCGCCGGAACGGGCCAGGCCGTCCTCGTCGGGTTGCCGCCGATCGCGGGGTGGTGGGCGTTCTGGGTGCTGTCCGTCGGTGCAGCCGGTGTCGCGGTGGCGATGGGTGCGGTGCTGCCACGACTTCGTCCGATCCCATCGTGAACAAGGAGCCGTGATGGACCTCGATGACTTCCTCCGCCAGATCGATCGCCTGGCGCCAGGTGGGGACCACTCCCTGGACACGGAGGTCGCGACGCTGCCCGCGGTGCAGCGGATCGCCATCACGCGCTGGCTGGCGGACCGCCTCGAGCGGCCGGTCGACCTCGATGTCGTCTCCCAGCATCGGACCTTGGGGGATGCATGGCGATGGCTCGACGAGGTGCAGCAGAGCGACGAACCGACCCGCGGCGCCGACCCGCTCCGCCACCGGGTGGGCGAGAGCTCACGGGTACGGCTCCGGCCGCTGGTCGAGGAGGACCTCGGTCCGCTCTACCTCGCGTCGTTCGATCCTGTGACCGCGAACGCCTGGCGGTATCGGGGTCGGACGATGTCGCCGACGGCGTTCCTGGACTCGGTCCACGAGGGGGTTCGGGCCCAGTACGTCGTCGAGTCGGTTGCCGGCCGAGAGGCGTTCGGCCTGGTCTCGGCCTACGACCACAGCAGCCACGGCCTGCACTGCAAGGTGGCGTTCCTGCGCTTCGGTGCTCGCCCGCCGGGAAGCGGCGGCGCGGTCATCGAGGGGATGCTCCTGTTCATCAGCCACCTGTTCGACACCTTCCCGTACCGCAAGGTCTTCGCCGAGGTGCCCGACTACAACATGGGCCTGTTCGCCGAAGGGCTCGCGCAGCAAGAGGGTGTGCTGCGCGACTACCTCTTCCACGCAGGCCACCCTGCCGATCTGCACATCGTCTCGTTCCGGCGGGATCAGTGGGAGCAGGTCCGCGACGCGACGGGGTGGTGAAGGTCGGTCCGCTTGGACCGACGGTCAGGACTCGGTGATGGTCACCGAGTTCACGACGATCTCCTCGGTGGGGTGCTCCGTGCCGTCGTCGAGCGCCGCCATCTTCTCGAGGACGTCGAGGCCCTCGGTGGTGTGGCCGAACACCGCGTAGGTGCCGTACGACGCGAGGGCCTCGGTCCCGCCCTCGTGGGCGAGGAAGAAGAACTGGCCCCCAGCGCTGTTCGGGGCCGAGGTGCGGGCCATGGCGAGGATGCCCGGGGTGTAGTCGTCGGCGGTGTACGGCCCGCCCTCGTCGGGGATCGTGTAGCCGGGTCCGGGATCGGTGGCGTCGTTGGTGGCCGGCGAGCCGCCCTGCACGAAGCCGGCAGCGGAGACGACCCGGTGGATGTCGGTGCCGTCGTAGTAGCCGTAGCGGGCGAGGACCACGAAGTTGTTGGTGGTGACCGGGGTGCGCTCGGTGTCGAGCTCGACGACGACCGTGCCGAGCGAGGTGTCGAAGGTGGCGGTGTAGGTCTTCGACGGGTCGATGCACTGCTTGGGGGCGTCGTCGAAGGTGAGCACCGGCTCGTCGACGCCGTCGACGGGCGGGCACTCGCCGGTCCCGTAGGTGGCGACGGCCTGATCGGGGGCGGTGCCGTCGCCGGTGAACTCGGTGGTGGTCGTGGCATCGTCGGCGCCGGATCCCGCCGAGTCGCTCCCGGTCGACGACGAGCAGCCCGACAGCGCGCCGAAGACCAGCATGACCACGACGATGATCACGCCGGCGATGACCGCCGTCTTGATCGTCTGGTTGCGCTTGGCCTTGGCGGCGGCGATGCGCTCGGCCTCGATCTTGGCGCTGCGGTTGGCCTTCTGTCGTTCACGCTTCTCGGTCCCCATCGGCGGGCGACGTTACCCAACGTGTTGGTGCGAAGGCGGCGCGCGGTCAGATATCGGGCCAGAATGTGCCGATGTTGGAGGAGGACGAGGACGAGGGCGCCGCCGAGCCCGGCGACAAGGCCTTCAGCGCGTCCGTCGGCCAGCGCCTCCGCGCCATCCGCCAGGCCCAGGGGCTGTCGCTCGCCGAGGTCGAGGCCCGATCTGAGGGCCGCTGGAGCGCGTCGGCGGTGGGCGCCTACGAGCGGGGGTTCCGCACGCTCTCGCTGCCACGGCTGAAGAGCCTGGCGGACTTCTACAAGGTGCCGGTCGCGGTGCTCCTCGGCGAGCCGCTCCCGGTCGATCCGGCGTCGGAGCGCCACAAGATCGTCCTGGACCTGCAGGCGCTCGCGTCCATCGACCCGGCGGCACCGATCCGGCGGTTCGTGCAGTCCATCATCGAGGCCCGCGGCGACTTCAACGGCAAGGTGCTGTCGTTGCGGGCCGACGACCTCAAGGCGCTCTGCACGCTCGTCGGCGGCGACATCGCCACCGGGGTGGCCCAGCTCCGTTCGTGGGGCGTCATGGTCGACGGTCCCGAGATCCCCACCGATCCCCTCACCGGCGCCTGAACCAGGTTGGGGAGGCCCGGCGGCGAGCCGGTACCGTGCCCAGCCGTGGGTCTCGTCGTCCAGAAGTTCGGTGGCACGTCGGTCGCCGACCCGGATCGCATCCGGGAGGTGGCCGACCACGTGGCGCGCACCCGCAAGCGGGGCGATCAGGTCGTCGTCGTCGTCTCGGCGATGGGCAAGGAGACCGACGAGCTGCTCCACCTCGCGGCGCAGGTCTCCAAGACCCGCCCGGGCCGGGAGATGGACATGCTGATCACCGCCGGCGAGCGCAAGGCCACCGCGCTGCTCTGCATGGCGCTGCACGACAAGGGCATCCACGCCGATTCGTTCACGGGGAGCCAGGCCGGCTTCATCACGGACACGAACCACATGAACGCGAAGATCCTCGAGGTCCGCGCCGACCGCGTGCGCGCCGCGGTGGATGCCGGCCACGTGCCGGTGGTCGGCGGGGCCCAGGGCGTGTCCACGGCCAACGACGTGACCTTCCTCGGGCGGGGCGGCTCCGACACCACCGCGGTGGCCCTGGCCGAGGCGCTCGGTGGCGTGTGCGAGCTCTACACCGACGTGTCCGGGGTGTTCACCACCGATCCGAGGGTCGTGCCCGTCGCCCGCCGCATGGCCCAGATCTCGTTCGACGAGATGCTCGAGATGTGCGCCGCCGGCTGTCCGAAGCCGGCCATGCGGGCGGTGGAGTTCGCTCGCACCCACGGCGTGAAGCTGCACGTCCGGTCCGCGTTCACGTGGGAGCCGGGCACCTGGATCACCGACGAGGAGCCAGACATGGAAGACGCCATCGTGTCGGGGGTCGTCGGCGACGACTCCGAGGCCAAGATCACCATCACCGGCGTGCCCGACCGCCCGGGCATCTCCGGCACCTTGTTCCGCGCCCTCGCGGACGCCGACGTGAACGTGGACATGATCGTGCAGAACGTGTCGGAGTCGGGCATCACCGACATCTCCTTCACGGTGCCGGCCGACGGCCTCGCGGACAGCGTCGCCATCACCGAGCGGATCGCCCCCGAGATCGGCGCGGCCGCGGTCACCTCCGACGATTCGATCGCCAAGGTGTCGCTCGTCGGTGCCGGCATGAAGGCCAACCCCGGCGTCGCGGCCACCGTCTTCGAGACGCTCGCCGCCGAGGGCATCAACATCGAGATGATCTCCACCTCGGCCATCCGCATCTCGTGCGTGGTGGCCGGCGACCAGTGCGACCGGGCGGTCGCCGCGCTCCACACCGCGTTCGGCCTCGACGTCGCCTGAGCCCGCACCGGGGCCGATCGAGGGGCGACCCCTCGGCCCGGTCGACCTCGCCCTAGCGTGGGTCGACCGGAGGGGCGAGAGCCGGAGGTTGGGGATGCGTGCGAAGCAGGCGATCGGCGTGGTCGTGTCGGCCGCGGCACTGATCGGGCTCCTCGGAGCGTGCTCCGAGGTCGGCGACGACAACTCGGCGAAGACCGCCGGGGACGCGAGCGCAGGTTCGGGGTCCGATGCCCTGGCGGCCGAGTTGAACAAGGGCCCGGCGGCCGGCTCCCAGATCGAGGACCGCGAGATCGTCTACACGGGGTCGATCACGCTCCGCGTCCGCGACGTGGAGGAGGCGGCCGACGAGGCGCGGTCGATCGCCGACGCGGCCGGTGGCTTCGTGAGCGCGCAGGTCTCGCAGCTCGAGGGTGATCGCGAGATCACGATCACCCTGCGGGTCCCCGCTGATCGGTTCGAGGCCGTGGCGACGAAGGCCGCCGCCCTCGGGGTCGTGAAGGCGCGCACCGTCGATTCGGACGATGTCACCGATCAGGTCGTCGACCTCAAGGGGCGGCTGGAGAACGCGGAGGCCAGCGCGAAGCGCCTGCGCGAGCTCCTCGCCCAGGCGGAGGTCCTCGACAACGTGGTCACCCTCGAGGAGCGCCTGGCCCAGCGTGAGTCCGACATCGAGCAGCTGATGGGCCAGCTCGAGGTGCTGCAGGACCGCGTCGAGCTCGCCACGCTCGACCTCACGCTCAGCGAGAAGGACGCGCCCGAGGTGTCCGACGACCTGCCCGGTCCATTGGACGCGCTTCGCACTGGCGCCGTCACGGTCGGCAACCTGGGACTGCTGCTCCTGGCTGCCGTCGCGTTCCTGGTCCCCTTCAGCCCCTTCCTCCTCGCCGGATGGTGGCTCTGGCGGCGGACCAAGCCTCGCCGAGAGGCCCGCAGGGCCGCTCGGCGGGCGGCGTTGCCGGCGCCTGCGGTCGGGTGGCCGGCCGCGCCGCCGCCGCCCGCGATGGCCCCAGCCGTCCAGCAGGCCCGGGGAGCCAGCCCCACCGACGATGCGGAGCCGGCCCCCGAGGGGTAGCGACCGAGCGCCGCCAACGTCCTTGGGTGCGAGGCGCACCCAGCCGTAGCCTGAGGTGCATGCGAGTCGGGATCGTCGGTGCAACGGGTCAGGTCGGTGGCGTCATGCGCGCCATCCTCGAGGAGCGGGACTTTCCGGTCACGGAGCTGCGGCTGTTCGCCTCGGCCCGCTCGGCCGGACGCACGCTGCCGTGGAAGGGCACCGAGGTCGTGGTCGAGGACGCGGCCTCCGCCGACTACGCCGGGCTCGACGTCGCGCTGTTCAGCGCCGGCGGGGCCACCTCGAAGGAGCTCGCGCCGAAGGTCGCCGCGGCGGGTGTCGTCGTGGTCGACAACTCGTCGGCCTGGCGGATGGACCCCGCGGTGCCGCTGGTGGTGGCCGAGGTCAACGCCCACGCCATGGCCGATCGGCCCAAGGGCATCATCGCCAACCCGAACTGCACCACCATGGCGGCGATGCCGGTGCTCGGCCCGCTCCACCGCCAGGCGGGGCTGCGCTCGATGGTCGTGTCCACCTACCAGGCGGTGTCCGGCGGCGGGCTCGCTGGGGTCGCCGAGCTCGACGAGCAGGCCAAGAAGGTGGTCGACCGGGCCGCCGAGCTCACCTTCGACGGTCGCGCCGTCGAGTTCCCCGCGCCGCAGAAGTTCGCCAAGCCCATCGCGTTCAACGTGCTGCCCCTCGCCGGGTCCATCGTCGACGACGGGCTCGACGAGACCGACGAGGAGAAGAAGCTGCGCAACGAGACGCGCAAGATCCTCGCCATCGAGGACCTGAAGGTGTCGGGCACCTGTGTGCGGGTGCCGGTGTTCACCGGCCACTCGCTGTCGATCAACGCGTCGTTCGACCTGCCGATCACGCCCGACGAGGCCCGCGAGATCCTCGGCTACGCGCCTGGTGTCGAGCTGAGCGACGTGCCCACCCCGCTCGAGGCCGCGGGCGCCGATCCCACCTACGTCGGGCGCATCCGCGTCGACGAGACGGTGCCCAACGGCCTCGCGCTGTTCCTCTCGAACGACAACCTGCGCAAGGGCGCCGCCCTCAACGCGGTGCAGATCGCCGAGCTGCTGGCGGCCGAGCTCGGCTGATCCCGCGCCGGGACCGGGTCACGGACAGGCGCAGGGGATCGCTCCGCAACGGGGGCAGCCGTTCGCGTAGCGGGTCACGGCATCGGTCATCGACAGGTCGAGCTGGTGCGCGAGCGACGCGACCCAGGCCAGCACGTCGCCGAGCTCGTGGCGCTGCTCGTCCACGGTTCCCTTGCGCACCGCTTGCGCCAGCTCGCCCAGCTCCTCGCAGAGCCACGCGACCGTCGCCGCCGTCCCTCGCTCGCGGTCGCGCTCCCCGTAGGTGCGGGCGATCACGTCCTGGAGCTCGTCGAGGTGCATCGTCGGAGCGTAGGAGCCATAGCCTCCCGTCATGGCTGGACTCGGCTCGCTCGGACGGTTGAAGGACAAGGTGCGCTCGTCCCTGCGCGGGCGCGATCAGCGGGGGCCAGGCCGGTCGGGCGATGCCGACGCCACCGGTGGCATCACCGTCTCCTACCAACCCGAGCACGACGGCGATGCCGACCCCGGCGAGGTGGTCTGGTCGTGGGTGCCCTACGAGGACGACCCCAGCCAGGGGAAGGACCGGCCGACCCTGGTCATCGGTCACGACGGCGACCTGCTGGCGGTCGTACCGCTCTCGAGCAAGGACCACTCGGATCGTCGGGACGCCGGCGAGTGGGTTCCGGTCGGCTCCGGTGGGTGGGACTCCTCGGGGCGACCGAGCTACGCAGACGCGTCGCGGGTGCTTCGCGTCGCTCCCGGCTCGGTTCGGCGCGAGGGCGCGGCGCTCGACCGGCGCCGGTTCGACGAGGTGCTCGCCAGGGTGGGCGAGCTCCACGGCTGGAGCCTCTGACCGCCTGCCGGGGCCGGGTCAGCCGGCTGCCGAGGCGGCACGATGGGCGAGCGAGCCGTCGGCCCTCGACGGGATCCGCCGGGGCAGCGACCGATCGGTCTGCTCAGCCACCGCATCTGGGGTGGTCGTCGCGCCGCGTCGGGGCGGCCGGCCGTCGACGAACACGGTGACGACCTCGCCCCCATCCTCCCAGTTCACCGGGCCGGTGCCGGTGGCGGGCCCGACCACCGCCGCGTCGGGCGTGGGGTGGACGAGCGGCACCGGGAGCGAGGTGATCGAGGCGGCAGCGATCGCAGGATCGTCGGCAGGGCTCGGCTCGTCGGCAGGGCTCGGCTCGTCGGGCGCCCATTCGCCGGCCGGCTCGCACAGCCGGTTGGCGACCTCCCACGTCAGGGTCGGCACGCCGAAGTCGCCGGTCTCGGTGAAGACCGGCCCGAAGCGTCCGCCTCGGATCCGGTGCACCCATGCCTCACGGGAGTACGAGTAGCGGAAGCCGAACAGCTTCAGCACGACGGTTGCATGCCGCGAGATCCTGTGTCTTTTCCGCCGAGGTTGGCCGTGCATGGTGGCTCCCCTCCTCTCGGTTCTTCGACGGAGGTGGTGTGGGTCCCTGGCAGTCCACCCCGGTGAAGGACCACGGATGGTATCGAAGTGGCCGACGCTCTGCCAGTAGATCGGCGCGCGTGCTCGCGAGCACGAGGTTCTGTTGCTTCCTAGGGTGGCGGCATGGGGAAGCAGGAGCGCGACCCGGGTCTGCCCATCAAGTGGCACCCGGTGTCGAACGGGGAGTTCGTGCCGCCGCCGGCGTCGCGCCTGGTGCGCGAAGCCACTCGCCAGAGCCGTCGTGCGCTCGACGAGAACGCTCGCCGCACCGGGGTGGATCGACGGCAGTTCCTCCTCTCGGCGTGCGGCTCGGCCACGATGCTCGCGGTCCTCGCCGCGTGCTCGAAGGACGAGGCGGCGCGCACGGGCGATCGGCCCGGCGGGACGTTCGACTTGCCCACGGAGGCGACCACCGAGCCGGCAG
>JBDIAX010000006.1:0-89287 GCA_039812605.1 Acidimicrobiia bacterium
GTCGGGGGTGGGCCTGGAACCAGGCGATGCTCGACCTCGGGGCGACGCGCTGTCGTCCTCGGTCACCCCGGTGCGACAGATGCCCGGCGGTGGCTGGCTGCCGGTGGGCGGCTGCAGGCTGGCCGGGCCCCGACCCCGCGACGGGCTCGGCCGGGGTGACGGGCACCCAGTCGACGTTCGAGGGCTCCGATCGCCAGGGCCGCGGGCGGCTGGTCGACGCGCTGCGTCGGGGCCCGGTCACGCCGGCCGAGCTGGCGCCGGCGATGGGGTGGCCCGATGACCCTGACCGCGCTCGGCAGGTCGCGCAGACGCTGGTCGCAGATGGCCTGGCGGTGGTCGACGCGGCCGGTGCCCTCGTCCTGCCGACCTAGCCGCGAACGAAGTCCACGATCAGGCGGTTCACGACCTCGGGCTGCTCGAGCTGGAGGAAGTGGCCGGCGCCGTCGACGACCTCGATCTGGCTGTCGGGGTGGGGGAGCGACGTGCGCAGCGAGTCGTCGATCAGCTCCGCGCCCATGCAGCCGTCCTCGCGTCCGTGGAGGTAGAGCACGGGCATGGGCAGCGGTGCCGCACCCGAGGCCTCGATGGCATCGTGCTCGGGCGAACGAGCCCCGGCGCCGAGCGTCGCCCGGTAGTAGCCGAGCGCAGCCGCGAGGTTGGCGGGGTCGCGCAGCGCGTCCTTGCAGCGGTCGGCCATGGCGGTGCCGTCGAAGCCGGGCGACCAGTCGGTCCAGAGGCGGTCGATGAACGCGAGGTCGTCCATCGGCACCGCCATGTCGGCCAACGGCGACTGGAAGAAGAACATGTACCAGGAGCGCCGGAGCTGGTCGTAGGAGAAGAACGCCTGGGCCACGGTGGCGGGCGGCGGCACCGAGGCGGCCACCACCCGGCGCCAGCGCTCGGGTGCGTGGCCCGCAGCGGCGTAGGTGGCCAGCGCGCCCCAGTCGTGGCCGATCAGCACGGCGTCGTCGTCGCCTCCGAGGGCATCGTGCAGCGCGATGGCGTCGGCGGCGACCGCGCCCGACTGGTAGAGGCCATCGGCGGGCACCGAGGTCGGGGCGTACCCCCGCAGGAACGGAGCGACCGCCCGGAAGCCGGCGGCGGCGAGCTCGGGGAGGAGGTGCTGCCAGGTCCACGCCGAGTCCGGGAACCCGTGGAGGCACAGCGCGAGCGGGCCGTCGCCCATCGAGAGGACCCCGAACGAGAGGCCGTTCGCCTCGACGGTGGACTCGACGATGCCGGGGTGCGGTGCGGTCATGGAACGGGACCGTACCGAGCATCGCCCGACCCTCGCTGGCCTGTGGATTGCGTCACAGACCGGAGACGGCGGGTGAGCGGTTGGCTACGGTTCGCGAGCCACAGGGGAATCTGGAGTCACGGCATGGTGAACGTCACGTTCTGGGGGGTCCGGGGGTCGACCCCCTGCCCGTGCGAGTGCAACGCCCGCTACGGGGGCAACACCGCCTGCGTCAGCATCGAGGCCCCCGGCCAGGACCCGATCCTCCTCGACCTCGGCACCGGGCTGCGCTTCTTCGGCGAATCGATCTCCGGCGAGGGCGCCTTCCACGGCATGGCGCTCGTCACGCACCTCCACTGGGACCACGTCCAGGGCCTCCCGTTCTTCACGCCGATCAACCGGCCGGACGCGAGCTTCGTCATCTGCGGTCGCAACGAGGACGGCGGCACGCTGCAGGACGCGTTCGACGACTTCATGCGGCCGCCGTACTTCCCGATCCGCTACACGCACCTCGCCGGCGACATCTCGTTCCGCGACGTCGCCGACACGGAGCTCGACTTCGGGCGCGCGCACATCACGGTCCGCGACGTGCCCCACACCGGCGCCACCAACGGCTACCGGGTGGAGATCGACGGTCTCGTCGTGGCCTACGTGAGCGACCACCAGCAGCCGGTCGGCTCCGACGACATCGCCCCGTCGGTGCTCGAGCTGTGCCGCGACGCCGACCTCGTGATCCACGATGCCCAGTACGAGCCCCACGAGTTCGCCGCCAAGGCCGACTGGGGCCACTGCACGGTCGAGTACGCCGTGCGAGTGGCGGCCGAGGCGGGGGCCAAGCGCCTGGCCCTGTTCCACCACGACCCCTCGCACGACGACGCGACCATCGACCGGCTGGTGGCCGAGGCCCAGGGCTTCGCTGCGGGCACGTCGGTGGTCGAGGTCCTCGGCGCCGCGGAGCGCACCACCGTGTCACTCACCCCGGCTGCAGCACCGGCGTAGCGGTTCCCCCGGTCGCCCGACGCCCTAGGGTGGCCGATCGAGGTCTGACGGTCCGTCAGATCTGCCCGTTCGTTCCGGCGGCGACGCCGTGACCACCCGAGGAGCCCTCCGATGACCGAGCCCGCGTTCGACAGCGCCCGCTTCCGCCAGGTGCTCGGGCACTTCCCGACCGGCGTGTGCATCGTGTCGGCGTTCCAGGACGGCACGCCCGTCGGCATGGCCATCGGCTCGTTCTTCTCGATCTCGCTCGAGCCGCCGCTGGTGGGCTTCTGCGCCGGCAAGACCTCGTCGTCGTGGGCGAAGCTGCGCGACATCGGCCAGTTCTGCGTCAGCGTGCTGGCCGACGACCAGGAGGAGGTGTCGCGCCGCTTCGCCTCGAAGGAGGCCGACAAGTTCGCCGGCCTCGCGTGGGACACCTCGCCGCTCGGCTCGCCTCGCCTCGGCGGTGCCCTCGCCTGGATCGACTGCCGCACCGACGCCATCCTCGAGGGCGGCGATCACGACATCGTGGTCGGCGCCGTGCACGACCTCGCCGTGGCCCGCGAGGCCCACCCGCTGATCTTCTTCCGCGGTGGCTACGGCCACCTGGCGTAGCCGCCGGGGGCACCCGGGTCGAGCTCAGGCGACGCCGAGGGTTCGAAGGGTCCACGCCAACACGAAGGCCTCGTCGCGCCAGGCGTCGTAGCGCCCGGTGGGTCCGCCGTGGCCGGCCCCGAGCTCCACCTTCAGCAGCGCATCGCCGTGGCCCTGGTCGCGCAGGCGCGCCACCCACTTCGTGGGCTCGTGGTAGCCGACCCGAGGATCGTTCAGCCCCGCCGTGGCCAAGATCGAGGGGTAGGTGGCCTCGCTCCTCGGCTGCACGTTCTCGTAGGGGCTGTAGGCGGCGAGCCAGCCGTAGGCCTCTGGGTCGTGGAGCGGGTCGCCCCACTCCTCCCACTCGATGACGGTGAGCGGCAGCGACGGGTCGAGCATCGTGGTCAGCGGGTCGACGAACGGCACCTCGGCCACCACCGCTCGGAAGGCAGTCGGGTCCAGGTTCGTCGCGGCACCCATCAGCAGCCCACCGGCGGAGCCACCCCGTGCGGCGAGGAGCGACGGGCTGGTGAGACCGACGTCGCACAGGTGGCGGGCGCACGCGACGAAGTCGGAGAAGGAGTGCTGCTTGGCGCCGAACTTGCCGTCCTCGTACCAGCGGCGACCGAGCTCGCCGCCGCCTCGCACGTGGGCGATCGCGAACGTCACGCCCCGGTCGAGCAGCGAGAGGCGAGCGATCGAGAACCACGGGTCCATCGATGCTTCGTACGCGCCGTAGCCGTACAGGACGCACGGGCTCGGTTGGCCGGCGCGCTGCGCACCGGGCCGGCGCACGACCGAGATCGGGACGCGGGTGCCGTCGTCGGCCACCGCCCACTCGAGCGCCCTCTCGTACTCGGTGGGGTCGAACCCGTCGAGCACCGGCAGCTGCTTGAGCACGGTCCGGTCCCCCGACGCGATGTCCTGCTCGATCACCGAGGGCGGGGTCGCGAGCGACTGGTAGGCGAAGCGGTAGCTGGTGGCGTCGAACGACGGGTTCGACCCGGGGGAGAGGGTGCCGACCTCGTCGTCCATCGGGAACGCCGCCATGGACCCCGAGGCCGGGTCGAGCAGCCACAGCGCGGTGGAGCCGTTCGATCGCCCGTGGACGACCAGGTGCCCCGCGTAGGCCTCCACCCCGCTGATGCGTCGACCGGGCTCGTGGGCGACGACGAGCTCCCAGGCCGCTATGTCCGCGGCGCGCACCCCATCGAGGGGGACCCGCCACAGCGCGAAGTCCTCCGCGCCGCCGTGGTTCGATGCCACGAACAGCTCACCGGGACGGTGGGCCACCGAGTACTCGATGCCCTGCTCGCGCGCCGCGATCAGCCGCGGCGCTTCGCCGGGCGCGTGGGCGTCGAGGAGCCAGCTCTCGCTGGTGACGGCGCTGCCTGCCGAGATCACCGCCACGTCGCCCGAGCGCGACGCACCGACCGACACGTGGAAGCGCTCGTCGGGCTCCTCGAAGGCGCGCACGTCGGCGTCGCGCCCGGTGCCGACCTCGTGGCGCCACACCTGGTGGGGTCGCTCGGCTTCGTCGATCGTCGTGTACCAGCAGGTGCGCGAGTCCGCCGCCCACGCGAAGCCGTAGGAGACGCCCTCGATGGTCTCGGATGCCTCGGTGCCGTCGGTGAGGTCGCGGAACCGCAGCGAGTGGCGCTCGTCGCCGGTGCGATCGACGGCGTAGGCGAGCCAACGGCCGTCGGGGCTGACGTCGAGCACGCCCAGCCCCAGGTACTCGCCCTCGTCCGCGAGGTCGTTGGGGTCGAGCACCACCTGCTCGGCCCCGGGATCCTCCACCCACCGGCCGTGGGTGCCGTCGTCGGGACGCCGGCAGTGGATGGGGTACGCCTTCCCCTCCGCGGTCCGGGTCAGGTACCACCACTCCCCGTCGCGCACCGGCACCGACAGGTCGGTCTCCTGGGTGCGGCGCTTGATCTCCCCGAAGATCGCGTCCCGCAGCTCGGCCTGGTCCGCCGTCGCCGCATCGGTCCACGCGTTCTCGGCCCGGAGGTGGGGGAGCGTCTCGGGGTCTTCGGGGTCGACGAGCCATGCGTAGGGGTCGATGAACGTGGCTCCGTGGAAGCTCCGCTCCTCGGGACGAGCGGACGGTCGTGGAGCTGAGGTGGGGTCGGCGGCGGGGTCGGGCACGCCGGGCAGGCTACGGGCGAGCGGCGGGTACCGTGCCCGGATGGCTGTGTACGCGCTCGGCGCGCAGGTACCGGAGATCCACCCCGACGCCTACATCGCACCGGGAGCGGTGGTGATCGGCTCGGTCACGATCGGCCCGGAGAGCTCGGTGTGGCCCGGTGCGGTGATCCGGGGCGACGACGGCGAGATCCACATCGGCGCCCGCACCTCGATCCAGGACGGCGCGATCCTCCACACCACGCACTTCCACTTCACCACCGTCGGCGACGAGTGCGTGGTCGGCCACCTCGCCCACCTCGAGGGCTGCACCATCCACGACGGCGCCCTCGTGGGCTCGGGATCGGTCGTGCTGCACCGTGCGGTGGTCGAGACCGGTGCGCTCGTCGGTGCCGGCGCCGTGGTGTCGGGGGGAACCGTGGTCCCGGCTCGGGCCATGGCCCTCGGGATCCCCGCCAAGATCCGTCCCGACTGCGTCACCCCGGAGATGATCTCGCTCGGCATGCAGTCCTACGTCGATCGCGCCACGCGCTACCGCCGGGAGCTCCGCCGCCTCGACTGAGGGCGAGGTCAGGTGATGACGGCGCCGTCGGACTCGAACAGGGCGATGATGCCGTGCGCGGCCTCGCGGCGGGCCCACTTGGCGACGGTCAGGTCGCTCGACATGAGCACGATCTGAGCGCTCGAGGACAGCCGCACGATCAGGTCGAGCAGCTTGAACAGCTCCTCGGGCTCTGCACCGACGAAGGCATCGTCGATGATCACCGGGAGCGACTCCTCGTTGGGGCCGATCCAGGTCGTGCGGGCGATCCGGTCGGCGAGGCGGCGGCGAACCGAGCCGGATCCCTCGGCCAGCTCCCGCTCCTCGTCCTCCAACGAACGCATCCGCTCGGTGGCCACGTCGAGGCGTCGCTCGATCGACGTGAGGTCGGGCCGTCGGTGCGACGCCACCTCCAGGCCGAGCTCGTGGCGCCGATCGAGGAGCGCCCCTCGCTCCTCCGGCGGCGCGGCCGGGTCCGGCGTGAGGTCCCAGCTCAAGCGGCGGCCGGACTCGACCTCGGCGCTCAGGCGGATGGCCTCGGCCTCGAGCTCGTCGCGGTGCGCGGGGTCGTCCTGGGCTCGACGGGCGCGCGCTGCCTCGACGCCGACCAGGGCTCGCTCGAGCCGACCGGCGAGGTCACCGTCGCCGAAGCCCAAGTCCCGCAGCAGCCGATCGAGGATCGCGCCCGTCGACACCGCGGTCGCTCGCTGGTGCTGGAGCTCGAGCACCTGACGGGCGAAGCGCCCGGCTGCGGTTCGCTGCTCGAGCACGCGTCGGATCTGTCCCGGATCGAGGTCCAGCGTTCCCTCCGGCGACAGCCCGTAGCCCTCGAGCGCGGCGCCGAGCGAGGCATGCGCCGCCTCCGCCTGCGCGACGCGCTGCCCCAGCGCGTCGGCGGAGGCCTGGGCCCGACGCTCCCGAGCTGCGGGATCGATCGCTTCGGCGTGGGCCAGGATCGCGTCGCGTCGGGCGCCTGCGGCGGCGAGGCTGACGCCGCCGCTGCGCTCCTCCCAGTCGAGCTGGGTGGTGGTGCAGCGGTCGAGGGCCGCGCTGAGCGTCGTGCGATCGGCCGGTTGCATGACGTGGTCGATGCGGCGGAGGTGCAACCCGAGCCAGCTGTCCGCCTCGGCGTGGGCGAGCGACTCGCGCTCGTCGTGCTCCGCTTGGGCGAGCGCCTGGCGCGGCATCGCCAGCAGCCACCACCCCAAGCCCATGGAGCCGGCGAGCAGGACCAGCCCGACGATGACCGACAGCTGATCGCCTGCGAGCAGGGCCGACACGGCGAGCGCTCCCGAGCCGAGCACGCCGGGCCGGAAGCGACGGTCGAGCTCGCGCTGGCAGCGCACCACCTCCAGGTGGGCATCCTCGATGCCCCCCTCGATCTTGGGGTCGTGGTCCTCGCCCTCGCCCTCGCGTGAGCGCAGCTCGGCCTCGTAGGCGGCCTGCGCGGCGGTCGCGGCGTCGTGCGCCTCCCACAGCTCGGGTTGGTCGAGCTGGGCGAGCTGGTACACGACGCCATCGCCGGGATCGGCGGGCGGCAGGTGCGCCTCGGCGAGGGCGCGCTCGGCGGCCGCCTGTGCGGAGTCGGCCTCGGCGATCGCCGCGATCCGCTCGTCCAGGTCGGCGGGGAGGATGTCGGGGGTCGACGCGACCCGTGCCAGGTCTGCGTCGCTCACCGGTGGGAGAGGCCCGAGCTCCTCGGCGAGCTCCATCGCCGTGGCGGAGGCGTCGGCCCAGGCCTCGCCCGCGGCCCGCAGCTGCTCGACGGCGTCGAGCAGGCGCGCATCGCCTTCCTCGTGGTCGTCGCTGTCATCGTCGATCCGGTCGAGCGCCGCGAGCTCGGCTCGGATCGCGTCGAGCTCGTTGCGGAGCTGGATCCAGGCCCATCGAGCCGCGTCGTCGGTGGCGCGATCGATCCGTTCGTCGAGCTCGGCCAAACCCGCTTCGAGCTGCTCGATGCCGATGATCACCTGGTTCGCCGCCGCCTGCTCGGCAAGGACCTGCGCGTGGGCGGCCCGGGCGCCAGCGAGCTCCGCGGCGACCTCGTCGGGGCTGCGGGTCGCGCCGATGCCAAGGTCGTCGGCCGTCAGCGTCACCAGGTCGGCGATGAGCGACGGGTCGGTCCCGAGCAGGTCCCCGAGCGTCGGGGCGGCCACACCGGTCTCGGCGTAGGTCGCCCCCATCCGGTCCGCGAACACGCGTCGGCCGGCCGAGTCGACGAACACCACCGACGCGTTCGGGACCTGTCCCGCCATGGCCTCGACGAGGGTCTGGAGCAGGCCGGCGCGCTCTGCGGGGTCGAGACCGCTCAGCACGGTCACCCGCGGACCGAAGGTGACGGTGAAGTTGTCGGACGGTCCGAAGAGGACCAGTTGCTCGAGCCGCACGGGCACCTCGCACGCAGGCAGGACGAAGTCGATCGGTTGTGGAGGTAACGGCGCGTCGGGCCGTCGAGTTGAGCCAGAAGATGCCGACCGACGTCCGGAATCGATGCATTGATCCGAACGACCCACCGGTACCGTTGACCCGGCGGTCAAGGCAGCAGGGGGATCGGGACATCAGCGCGAGCGACGGGGAGCTCACCGGGTCGGTGAGCGACGGATGGCGCCTGATCGGGCGCCAGATGTGGGCCCAACGGGTCGGCATCGCCGCGGGCGCCCTCGCGGGGCTGGTGTGGACCGCGGCCAAGGTCTCGGTGCCCAAGCTGGTCGAGCTGGCCATCGACCGCGGGATGGTGGCGGGCGACCCCGCGCAGCTGCGCCGCTACGCCTGGCTGATCGCGCTCGCTGCGGTGGTCACCGCGTCGTTCACGGGCATCCGCCGGTACTCCGCCTTCCGCGAGGCTCGCAAGGCCGAGGCGGTGCTGCGCGACCGCTTGTTCGCGCACCTGCAGCGCCTGCACTTCGCGTTCCACGACGGCCAGCAGACCGGCCAGCTCATGAGCCGGGCGAACAACGACCTCCAGCAGATCCAGAACGCCGTGGTGCTGGTGCCGTTGACCATCGCGAACCTGGCAACGGTCCTCGCCGTGCTGGTGGTGCTCCTCACCATGGACCCGATCCTGACCGTGCTCGCCCTCGGTTCGCTCCCGGCGGTGAACGTCCTCGCGAAGCGGTTCGCCTCTCGGCTCCAGCCCACGATGACCGGGGTCCAGCAGGAGTCAGCGGAGCTCTCGGCGGTGGTGGAGGAGACCGTGTCGGGGATCCGCGTGGTGAAGGGGTTCGCCGCCGAACCCACCCAGGCGGCGAGCCTCGCCGTCGAGGCCGATGACCTCTACGACGTGTCGATCGAGGCGACGCGCATCCGTGCTCGCTACTGGCCGGCGCTCGAGCTGCTGCCGAACGTCGGGCTCATCCTCGTGCTCGGCTACGGCGGTCACCAGGTCATCGCCGGCAACCTCGCCATCGGCGCGCTCGTCGCGTTCAACGCGTACGTCGTCTTGCTGGTGTGGCCGCTGCGCATGCTCGGGTGGATCGTGGCCATGGCGCAGCGTGCCGCGGCGTCCGCGCAGCGCGTCCACGAGATCCTCGCCACCGAGCCGCGCATCGTCGACCCGCCCCACCCGAAGCAGCTTGCGACCTCGGGCCCGGGTGGGGAGGTGCGCTTCGAGGGCGTGGTCTTCGCGTACGGGCCTGGAGGACGGCGCGTGCTCGACGGCTTCGACCTCGCGATCGCCGCCGGGCAGTCCGTCGCCCTGGTGGGGGCGACGGCATCGGGCAAGTCCACGATCGCGAAGCTCCTGGCGCGCTTCTACGACGTCGACGCTGGGCGGGTCTCGCTCGACGGCACCGACGTGCGGGAGCTGTCGCTGCGCGACCTGCGGCGGTCCGTGGGGATCGTGTTCGAGGACACGTTCCTCTTCTCCGACACCGTCGCCGCGAACATCGCGTTCGCCGTGCCCGACGCGTCCTTCGAGGAGATCGAGCGGGCTGCACGCCTGGCGGGAGCGCACGAGTTCGTCCTGGGGCTCGAGCACGGGTACGGGACCGAGATCGGCGAGCGCGGGTTCAGCCTGTCGGGAGGCCAGCGCCAGCGGATCGCCATCGCTCGCGCGATCCTCGCCGACCCCCGGGTGCTCGTCCTCGACGACGCCACCTCGGCGGTCGACTCGTCGAAGGAGCACGAGATCCGCGACGCGCTCGCCACCGTGATGAGCGGTCGGACGACGGTGGTGATCGCCCACCGCCCAGCCACCATCGCCCTCGCCGAGCGCGTGGTGCTCGTCGGCGACGGTCGGGTGCTCGACGACGGCACGCACGAAGGCCTCCTGCGCACGAGCGAGCGCTATCGGGACGTCCTGGCGGCCGCCGCGGCGGCCGAGGAGCAGGCCCGTCACGCCGAGCGCGCCGAGGAGGTGGCGCCGTCGTGATGCCCATGTCCGCGGTCGACGAAGACGCGAAGCTCGATCGGCGCCAGGCCGGTCGGGTGCTGCGGCGGGCGATGGTGCTCCTGCGGCCGTACCGGCGGGAGGTGCGGGGCGCTGCAGCCTGCGTCACCGTGTCGACGCTCGCCGTGCTCGCCGGTCCCTACCTGCTCAAGATCGGCATCGACCGTGGGATCCGACCCGGCGACGAGCGCGTGCTCGACCTCGCGGTGGCCGCCTACGTCGTCGTGGCGATCGTGGCCTACCTCGCGAGCCGCACCCAGGTGCTGCTCATCGGCCGGGCGGGTGAGGGCTTCCTCCGTGACCTCCGCACGAAGGTCTTCGATCACCTCCTGCGGCTCTCGATGCCGTTCTACGACCGCGAGAAGGCCGGCGTCGTGGTGAGCCGCATGACCTCCGACGTCGACTCGCTCCAGGAGCTCGTCCAGCAGGGCCTGCTGCAGCTCGTGGCCTCGGCGCTGCTGATCGTCGGCTCGGTGGTGTTCTTGGCCGTCGTGTCGTGGCAGCTGCTGTTGATCTGCCTCATCCCCGTGCCGTTCGTCGTGCTGGCCTCGGTGAAGTTCCAGCGCGACTCGAACCGCGCGTACCTCACCGTCCGAGATCGCATCGGCCTGACGCTCTCGTCGTTGCAGGAGGGCATCACCGGGGTGCGGGTGATCCAGGCCTACGCCCGCGAGGAGGTCGAGATCGGCCGCTTCGCCCATCGGAACGATTCGCTGTACCGGGCCCACATGCGGTCGGTGTTCGTGCAGGCCTGGTACCTCCCGGTCATCGAGGGCGCTGCCCTCGGCTGCACGGCGCTCGTGGTCGGCCTCGGAGGGAAGATGGTCCTCGACGGCACCTTGGGCCTCGGCACCGTCACCTTCTTCATCCTCACGCTCTCGAACCTGTTCGAGCCGGTCCAGCAGCTGTCGCAGCTGTTCAACACGGTGCAGTCGTCGGGGGCCGCGCTGCACAAGCTGTTCGAGCTGCTCGACACGCCCGTCGAGCTCGACGAGCGGCCCGACGCCGTGGAGCTGCCGGATCGAGGGGAGCTCCGGGTCGAGGGACTGTCCTTCGCCTACGGCGGCGGCGAGCCGGTCCTCACCGACGTCGATCTGGTGCTCGCCGCGGGGGAGAAGCTCGCGCTGGTCGGCCCGACCGGGGCTGGGAAGTCCACGTTGGCGAAGCTGATGGCGCGCCTGTACGACCCGAGCGCGGGACGGGTGACCTTCGCGGGGATCGACCTGCGCGACGCCCAGCTGCGGTCGCTGCGCACCCGCATCACCGTGGTGCCCCAGGAGGGCTTCCTGTTCGCCGGCTCGATCCGCGACAACGTCCGCATCGGACGTCCCGACGCGAGCGACGCCGAGGTCGACGATGCGCTCGATCGGTTGGGCCTCCTGGCCCGCTTCCGCTCCCAGCCCCAGGGCCTCGGCACCGAGGTCCACGAGCGGGGCTCGTCGCTCTCGGCCGGCGAGCGCCAGCTGGTGTCGCTCGCACGGGCGGCGCTCGCCGATCCCGCCGTCCTCGTGCTCGACGAGGCCACGTCCTCGCTCGATCCCGGCACCGAGGTGCTGGTGGAGCGGGCGCTCGAACGGCTCGTGGCCGGGCGCACCGTGATCGTGATCGCCCACCGGCTCTCGACCGCCGAGCGCTCGGATCGGGTGGGCGTCGTGGCCGACGGTCACCTGGTCGAGCTGGGCACGCACGCGGACCTGGTCGCGGCCGGCGGCCGCTACGCGTCGCTGTACCGGAGCTGGGTCGGCGGTCTCGCGTCCGCCGGCTGACCCGGGTCAGCGGTGGCGGCTGCTCCACGGGCCGTGGGTCGCGGCCGCCGCCTCCGCCACCCGGTCGGCGATCTGGTCGATCGCGTCGGACCCGCCGGCGACGAGGCCCGTGGTGACGCGCAGGTGGTCGCCGTCGGGGCGCACCTGGAACGGCAGGCCGGGGGCGACGCCGATGCCCTGCGCGGCGAGGGCGACGACGGCGCTGCGCTCGTCGGACACGGGCACCCACTGGTTGATGCCGTCACCGCCGCCGACGTGGACGCCACGGTCGGCCATCGCCGCCGTGAACATCGTCCGTCGTTCGGCGTAGGTCGCTCGAGCGGTTCGGACCTGGTCGACCGCGACCGGATCGTCGAGCAGCGCGACCAGCACGGCCTGCAGGATCCGACTGCTCCAGCCGGGACCGATCAACCGGCGAGCCGCGACCGCCTCGACGACCGCGGAGGCGCCGCCGACGGCGGCGAGGCGCAGGTCGGGGCCGTGGCTCTTCGAGAAGGACCGCACGTGCACCACCTGGTCGGGTGCCCATCGCCCGATGCTGACGAGGTCGCTCGACGCCACGTCGCCGCTGTGGTCGTCCTCGACCACGATCGCCTCCGTGCCGGCGACGAGGCGTGCGATCGCCCGGGCCCGACGGACGGTGAGCGAGATCCCCGTCGGGTTCTGGGCTCGAGGTTGGAGCACCACGAGCGACGGGGAGAGCCCCATCGCCGTCTCGAGCTCGCCGAGCATCGGGCCCTCCCCGTCCAGGCCGACCCCCACGACCTCGGCGCCGAGGTCCTCGAGCAGGTCGAGGATCGGCGGGAAGGTCGGGTGCTCGACCACCACCCGGTCCCCGAGGCGCACCACCGATCGGGCGATGCGATCGATGGCGTCCATCGCCCCGTCGACCACGGTGAGCGACTCGGGGGTGAACGGCCAGGCGGCGCGCAGGCGTTCGTCGAGCTCGGGCAGCACCGGCGCGTCGAGGTAGGACGACGTGAGCGGGAGGCGGCTGACCTGGCTCAGGATGGGCCGGAGGTCGGGCAGGAGGTCGGGGTCGGGGGTGCCGGTGGAGAGGTCGACCGCGAAGTGGCCCGGTCCCTCGGTCACGCGCCGGTAGCGCTGGGCGCCGCCGATGCCCGGAGTGGCTCGCACGAAGGTGCCCCGTCGTCCCTGCGGATCGATGGCCCCGACCGAGGCGAGGATGCGCCAGGCCTCGCTGACGGTGGTGGGCGAGACCTCGAGATCGCGGGCCAGCTGGCGCACGGTGGGCAGCCGGGTGCCTGGTGCCAGGTCGCCGGCCGAGATCGCCCGGCCGATGGTCGCGGCGATGCCGGGCGCGCTGCGCTCCTCGATGGACTCCGTGAGATCGAACGGCATGGTTTGTAACGTAACAAATGAGGGATTGTTCGGCATCCGGTGGGCCAGTACGCTCCGCTTCGGACGCGCAGCGACGAGCGGTCGGTGGCGCGTCGGGAGGCAGCCGTGAAGCGAATCAGCCACTGGATCGACGGGCGCACCGTGGAAGGGACCTCGGGGCGCTCCGGGATCGTGTTCGACCCAGCCACCGGCGAGCAGCAGGCGTCGGTCGATCTTGCGTCGTCCGCCGAGGTCTCCGCGGCGGTCGACGTCGCCCGCCGGGCGGCGGTGGGTTGGCGGGCCACCGGCCTCAGTCGGCGCGCCGAGGTCATGTTCCGGCTCCGCGAGCTCATCGATGCCAACCGCAAGGAGCTCGCCGCGCTGGTCACCGCGGAGCACGGCAAGGTCCTCTCCGACGCGCTCGGCGAGGTGGCCCGCGGCCTCGAGAACGTGGAGTTCGCGTGCGGCGTGCCCAACCTGCTGAAGGGCGGCTTCACCGAGCAGGCCGCCACCGGCGTCGACGTCTACAGCATCCGCCAGCCCCTCGGGGTGGTAGCGGGCATCACGCCCTTCAACTTCCCGGCCATGGTGCCCATGTGGATGTTCGCCAACGCCCTCGCGTGCGGCAACGCGTTCATCCTGAAGCCGTCGGAGAAGGACCCGTCCGTCTCGCTGCTGCTCGCGGAGCTCCTCGCCCAGGCGGGCCTGCCCCCAGGCGTCTTCAACGTGGTGCAGGGAGACAAGGAGGCGGTCGACGCGCTCCTCGCCCACCCCGACGTGGCCGCGGTCAGCTTCGTGGGGAGCACCCCCATCGCACGCTCGATCTACGAGACCGGCACCCGCAACGGCAAGCGGGTCCAGGCGCTCGGGGGTGCCAAGAACCACATGCTGGTGCTGCCCGACGCGGACCTCGACCTGGCCGCCGATGCCGCCATCTCCGCGGCCTACGGATCCGCGGGGGAGCGGTGCATGGCCATCTCGGTGGTGCTCGCCATGGAGTCGATCGCGGATGAGCTCGTCGCCAAGCTGGTCGAGCGCATCCCCGCCATCACCGTGGGCCCCGGCACCGATCCGGACAGCGAGATGGGTCCGCTGATCACGGGCGAGCACCGCGACAAGGTCGCGTCCTACGTCGCCGGCGCGGCGGCGGAGGGCGCCACGGTGGTGGTCGACGGCACCCAGGGCGCGCCCGCCGACGGGTTCTTCCTCCTGCCGTCGCTCCTCGACGACGTGGCACCGGGCATGGCCTGCTACGACGACGAGATCTTCGGCCCGGTCCTGTCGGTCGCCCGCATCTCCTCCTACGAGGAGGGCCTCCGGCTGATCGACGACAACCCGTACGGGAACGGCGTCGCCATCTTCACCCGCGACGGCGGTGCCGCTCGCCAGTTCCAGTTCGACGTGCAGGTGGGCATGGTCGGCATCAACGTCCCGATCCCCGTGCCGGTGAGCTACTACAGCTTCGGCGGGTGGAAGGCGTCGCTGTTCGGCGACCAGCACATGTACGGACCTGACGGCATCGACTTCTTCACCCGGGGCAAGGTCGTCACCAGCCGCTGGCCCGACCCAGCGTCGTCCAGCGTCGATCTCGGGTTCCCCGAGAACCGCTGATCCACGGTCGCACGCCGCCAGCTCGGACGAGGAGTCAGGCGACGTGGGCGTCGGCGAGCGCGAGCGCTTCGTCGAGGATGGCGATGCCCGCGAGCAGGTCGTCGGCCGAGATGGTGAGCGGCGGCACCACGTGGATGCGGTTGAAGTGCGCGAACACCAAGAGGCCGCGCTTCTTGCACGCGGCGACCACCTCGGCCACCGGTGCCGCGTCCGGCCCCGAGCCGTTGAACGGCACGAGCGGCTCGCGCGTGCGGCGATCGCGGACGAGCTCGATCGCCCAGAAGAGGCCGAGGCCCCGGACCTCGCCCACCGATGGATGGTTCGAGGCGAGCGCCTCGAGCGCGGGGCGGGCCACCTCTTCGCCGATGTGGCGCGCTCGCTCGACGATCCCCTCCTCCTCGAAGATCTCGATGCTGGCCGCAGCGGATGCGCACGCGAGCGGGTGGCCGCTGTAGGTGAGCCCGCCGGGGTAGGGGCGGTCGCCGAAGGTGTCGGCGACCTCGCGGCTGATGATCACGCCGCCGAGCGGCACGTACCCGCTGTTGACGCCCTTGGCGAAGCAGATCAGGTCGGGTTCGATGCCCCAGCGCTGGAAGGAGAACCACTCGCCGCAGCGCCCGAAGCCGGCCATGACCTCGTCGGCGATCAGCATGATCCCGTGGCGGTCGCACAGCTCGCGCACCCCGGCGAGGTAGCCGTCGGGCGGCACGAGGATGCCGTTGGTGCCAACCACCGGTTCGAGGATGATGGCCGCCACGGTCTGGGGCCCCTCGACCATGAGCGTGTCGGCCAGGTGCTGCAGGGCGCGCACGCACTCCTCCTCGGCCGACGTGCTGTGGAACGCCGACCGGTAGGGGTACGGCCCCCAGAAGTGGACGACGCCGGGCAGCGCCGGTTCGCTCGGCCAGCGGCGAGGGTCGCCGGTGAGGCTGATCGCCCCTGCCGTGGCCCCGTGGTAGCTGCGGTAGGTGGCCAGGACCTTGTGGCGTCCGGTGTGGAGCTTCGCCATGCGGATCGCGTTCTCGTTCGCCTCGGCGCCGCCGTTGGTGAAGAACACCATCGCCGCCTTGCCGCCAGCCTTCTCGACGATGCGCCGGGCCGCCTCGCCACGCGCCGCGTTGGCGTGGGACGGCGCGATCGTGCAGAGCACGTCGGCCTGGGCCTTGATGGCCGCCACCAGCTTCGGATGCTGGTGGCCGATGTTGACGTTCATGAGCTGGCTGGAGAAGTCGAGGTAGCGGTTGCCGTCCTCGTCCCAGATCCAGGAGCCCTCCCCGCCGGCGATCACCAGCGGGTCGAGCGCTCGCTGGGCAGACCACGAGTGGAACACGTAGGTGCGGTCGTCGCGGTAGGCGGGGGAGGCGTCGCTCATGGGGTCGAGCGTACGTGGCCCGCTCGGTCACGTCGCCGGAGCAGGTGACGGGCGAACGGCGGGGCATAGCCTCACGGCCCGTGACCGATGATCTGGACCTGCCCTCGCTCGTCGACCCCGGTGCTCGCACGCTCGGCTTCGACGAGGACACCGACTTGGAGGTCGGTCCGCTCGCCTTCGGGTGCTGGCGGTTCGTGGGCACCGACGTGGGGAGGGCGCGCGAGCTGATCGAGACGGCGCTCGAGCTCGACATGAACCTGGTGGACACCGCCGACATCTACGGGGGCATCCACGGCGGTGGTGGTGAGGGGGAGTCCGAGGAGCTGCTCGGCAAGGTCCTTGCCCAAGCTCCCGAGCTGCGCGACCGCATGGTGCTCGCCACCAAGGGCGGCATCCGCGAGGGGGTGCCGTTCGACAGCTCGCCCGACCACCTCGTCGCCGCCTGCGATGCGTCGCTGCAGCGCCTCGGCGTCGACGTCATCGACCTCTACCAGGTGCACCGGCCCGACCTGTTCGCGCATCCGCTCGACGTGGCCGAGACGCTCGACGAGCTGGTGGCGTCGGGCAAGGTGCGGGCGGTCGGCGTCTCCAACCACACGCCCGCGCAGGTGCGGGCCCTCGCCGAGTACCTCGAGGCACCGCTGGTCTCCACCCAGCCGCAGTACTCGGCCGCACACCTCGACCACCTGCGCGACGGCGTGCTCGACCAGGCGATGGAGCTCGGCCTCGCCGTGCTGGCGTGGAGCCCGCTCGCCGGCGGCCGCCTGGTCACGGGGGAGCGCGTGCGCCCGGAGCTGGTGGCCGTGCTCGACGACCTCGCGGCCCGCGAGCAGGTGGATCGGGCCACGATCGCCCTCGCCTTCGTCCTCGCGCACCCGTCCAGCCCGGTCGCGATCGTGGGGACCCAGCAGCCCGAGCGCCTCCGGGCTGCCGCAGGGGCCCTCGACGTCCACCTCGATCGCCGGGACTGCTACCGCATCGTGGAGGCATCCGAAGGGGTCCCGCACCCCCGCGCCCGCAACGCCGGCTCGTAGCGCCCGTACCCGGTGGGATCGCTCCGGACCGATTGCTACTATCGGCGTAGGAGAAATTGCCCGCCTTCCGGATGAGGAACCCATGACGGTCTCGGATCTCGACCTCGGTCGCTACAAGCTCGGTTGGTCCGATGCCGAGGACTACGTCTTCAAGCCCAAGCGGGGGCTCACCACCGACATCGTCAACGAGATGTCGTGGATGAAGGGCGAGCCCGACTGGATGCTCCAGCGCCGGATGAAGAGCCTCCGAGCCTTCGAGCGGCGCCCGATGCCCAACTGGGGCGGCGACATGTCGGAGATCTACTTCGACGACATCTACTACTACATCAAGCCCACGGACCGGCAGGTCGACGAGTGGGAAGAGCTGCCCGACGCCATCAAGCAGACGTACGAGAAGCTCGGCATCCCCGAGGCCGAGCGCAAGTACCTCGCCGGCGTCACCGCCCAGTATGAGTCCGAAGTCGTCTTCCACCGCAACCGCGAGGACCTCGAGGCGCAGGGGGTCATCTTCTGCGACATGGACACCGCCCTGCGGGAGTACCCGGAGCTGGTGAAGCAGTACTTCGGCACCGTCATCCCGGCCAACGACAACAAGTTCTCGGCGCTCAACACCGCGGTGTGGTCGGGCGGCTCGTTCATCTACGTCCCGCCGGGCGTCAAGGTGTCGATGCCGCTGCAGGCCTACTTCCGCATCAACGCCGAGAACATGGGGCAGTTCGAGCGGACGCTCATCATCGCGGACGAGGGCTCCGAGGTGCACTACATCGAAGGCTGCTCGGCGCCCACCTACACGTCGGACTCGCTCCACTCGGCGGTGGTCGAGATCGTGGTGAAGCCCAGCGCTCGGGTCACCTACACCACCATCCAGAACTGGTCGAACAACGTCTTCAACCTGGTCACCAAGCGGGCCCGGGTCGAGGCCGAAGGCCACATGGAGTGGATCGACGGCAACATCGGCAGCCGCCTCACCATGAAGTACCCGGCGGTCTGGCTCGTGGGTCCCAAGGCCACCGGCGAGGTGCTCTCGGTGGCCTACGCCGGTGCTGGCCAGCACCAGGACACCGGCTCGAAGATGGTGCACGCCGCGCCCGAGACCACGTCTCGGATCGTGTCGAAGTCGATCTCCAAGGACGGCGGGCGCACCTCGTACCGCGGCCTCATCCGCGTCGAGGACGATGCATACGGCTGCAAGAGCCACGTCCAGTGCGATGCCCTCATCCTCGACGACGACTCGGTGTCGGACACCTATCCCTACATGGAGGTCGGTGCCCGGGACGCGGTCATCGGCCACGAGGCCACGGTGTCGAAGGTGGCCGACGAGCAGCTCTTCTACCTGATGAGTCGCGGGCTCTCCGAGGACCAGGCGATGGGCATGGTCGTCAACGGCTTCATCGAGCCGGTCACCAAGACCTTGCCCATGGAGTACGCCGTGGAGTGGTCGCGCCTGATCGAGCTCCAGATGGAGGGCTCGGTCGGCTGACCCTCATCGGGGTCGCCGGTCCGCGCTCAGCCCCCGGGCGAGGACCATGGCTCCAGCCGCACCCCCGGTGCGCCGGGACGGATGGCGCGCTCGAGCGCGCACGTCAGGGCGAACGATCGTGGGCTCGCCTTCATCTGCGCGCACCGGAGCTGTCCGACGTGTTCCCTGCGGTCGGTCAGGTCCCGCGCGCTCCTGCGGTCCGGCTCGCTCGGGTAGCGGTAGAGCTCCAGGTGCCGCTCAGGGGTGCTCGGGCCTCGCTCCGCGAGGTACGAGGCGCGAGCCCGGGGGCGGATCACCGCACCCACCGCCACCCTTCGCTCCCCGCTGCAGTTCGGCAGCGATCCGTGCCACGTCGCCTGGTCGAACAGCACGATCTGCCCGGCGGCGACGCGGAGCAGCGACGCCTCCCGAAGGATCGCCGATCGAAGGTGCTCGAGCTCGTTGCCCGTCGACGGGAGCCGCGGCCACTGCGCGTAACGATGGCTGCCGGGCACGATGTAGAGCGCTCCGTTGCGCTCATCCACGTCGGTGAGTGGGATCCAGGCGTAGGCACCGAAGTCGCGACGCTCGTCGACGAGGATCGCGTCCTGGTGGACGTCGACGCCACTGGTCGGAGACGGTGGCTTCGATTGGAAGACGGTGGCCGAGACCGCGGCGCCTTCCAGCGTGATCGCTCCGAGCGCAGGCGAGACCTCGGCCTCCATCCGTTCGAGGAGGTCAGCGCGCGTGGCGGGGTCCAGGTTGGGCGCCCGCCAGAGGTTGAGCGGGGTGAACCGTTCGGCGTCTGGCGGCTCCGCCGCCGCCACCTCGGCGTGGAGGGCGACGAGTCGCTCCACGGCCCGGTCGTGCAGCCCTTCGCTCAGGACCACGTAGCCGTACCGCCCCAGGGCGCGTTGGACATCGGGCCGCAGGAGCTTCAGCGTGCGATAGCCGCGCCGCCGGCGCAGCACTTGGGTCGGCAGGAGGACGGAACCCAGACGCACGAGGCGCATCCAACCACACCAGGCGACGACGGTGGCCGGACGCTGGCCCCTCCGCCGCGGACTCAGCAAGCGCGCAGCGTGACCCGGTCACCCACGGCGACGCGGCCCGGTTCCACCACGTCGCAGCACATGCCCAGGTGGTTGGGGTGCTCGGGGTTGAGCTCGCTCATCGCTCGGAACAGCTCGGGCTGGCGTTCGAGGCCACCGGGCTGGGCACGGAGCGGCATCGCGCAGCGCATCATCGTCATGGTGAAGCGCAGCACGGCGCTGCCGATCGCCACGTCCCGGCCGATCCACGACTGCTCCTCCCACGGCTCCACCGCGAGGTCGAGGAGCAGGTTCGGGCGGAACCGCCGCAGGTCCCAGTCGAGGTCCGGCCGAGCGGCCTCGCACGCCCCGAGCGTCGAGGTCGTGAGCACGTGGACGGGGGTCAGGTCGAGGAAGGTGCCGGGCGGGGTCGGGATGTCGTACACCTCGGCGTCCTCGTCGGGTGGATCGAAGGTCATCTCGTAGGCCACCTCGCCCACCTCGGTCGGCGAGACGAGGCGGACCTCGCGGTCGAGCCACCGGGTCAGGTGCTGGTGCACGGCGGGATCGTCGAACGCCACCGTCGTGCCGTCGGGCAACGTGAGGTCGTGGTCGGTCGCGGTCGCCTGCAGGAGCGGTGCGGTTCGCTTGGCGGCGAGCAGCTTGCCGGTCGCCTCGTCCACGATGCCCCACGCCCGGTCGCTGCGGATGCCGGTCGGATCGATCTCCACGGCACCGACCGCGAGGCCTTGGAGCGACTTCACCGGGTAGCGCCACGCGCCGGCGACCGATCCGAGCACGACGCCATCGGCGAGCGGTTCCACGGTTCGTGGCTACCACGTTGCGGTGGCAGGTGGGTCAGATGCGGCGGAGGCGGACCTCGGTGACGCGGTGGTCGGCGCCCTTGCGCATGATCACGTCGGCGCGGTCGCGGGTGGGCTCGATGTTGGCCACGAGGTTCCGCTCGTTGATCTCGCGCCAGATGTCGAGCGCGGTCTCGGTGGCCTGGTCGTCGGAGAGCGACGCGTAGCGGACGAAGTACGAGTCCGGGTTCGTGAAGACGGTGCGGCGCAGCATGTGGAACCGCTCGACGTACCACTGGCGGACGTCGGCCACCGCGGCATCGACGTAGAGGCCGAGGTCGAAGAAGTCCGACACGAACGTGGTCGTGCCGGTGGAGGTCTGGAGCACGTTGAGCCCCTCGACGATGAGGATGTCGGGCGAGCAGACCACCACGTCGTCGGTCGTGGGCAGCACGTCGTAGGTCAGGTGCGAGTACTTGGGGGCACGAACCTCGTCGACGCCGGACTTCACGTCTCGCAGGAACCGCAGGAGGCGTCGCACGTCGTAGCTCTCGGGGAAGCCCTTGCGTGCCAGCAGGCCCCGCTGCTCGAGCTCGGCGTTCGGGTAGAGGAAGCCGTCGGTGGTGATGAGGTCGACGCGGGGGTGGTCGGGCCAGCGCGCGAGCAGCGCCTGGAGGACGCGAGCGGTGGTGCTCTTGCCCACCGCGACCGACCCGGCGACGCCGATCACGTACGGCACCCGGTCGCCGCCGCGGTCGAGGAACACCTGGGTGGCCTCGCGGCGGGTGCGGACCGCGGCGACGTGGAGGTTCACGAACCGGGTGAGGGGCAGGTACACCGACTCCACCTCGTCGAGGTCGAGTCGCTCGTTGAGGCCGCGAAGCTCGTCGAGGTCGGCCGAGTCGAGGGTCAGCGGCGTCGCAGCCCGACGGGCACGCCACTCCTCGCGGCTGAAGGTCTCGTACAGGGCGGTGTCCACGCCCGGACGAGGCTATGGATCGCCGTCGGACCAGGGCCAACTCCGTTCGGCGAGCTCGGGCGGTTCAGTCGGTCCGCTTGCGCTTGAAGAGGCGCCCGAGCTTGCCGCGAACGCCACCCGCGCTCCGCGTCCGCTCCGACTCGACCTCGGCGAGGATGCGGGGTCCCGCGGCGTTGATGATGTCCTCGGCCTCGTCGAGCAGGGCCGCGATCTGGTCGCCCCGGTCGTCGAGCCCGGGTGGCTCCTCGGGGGTGGGCGGGGTGATGAGCGTGCCGTGCTGCCAGTTCACGTCGGCGAGGCGCCGCTCGTATCGGCTGCAGTCGGCGGGGCAGCGCCACGGGGCCTCGGGCGCGAGGTCGAGGTCGCACTTGCGCACGGTCTCGCCGTTCCCGTAGGTGCGGGATTCGAAGTACTTGCAGTCCTGCCGCATCGGCATGCCCACAGTCTGCCAGGGGTGGTCCCGGAGCAGATCGCGCCGGTAGGCTGGTGTGCCCGTCATCGGGTCCGTCCGCCCTGGTCACGGACCCGAGCTGCCCGCCGAGCAAAGGCCCGACCCCTGAGCACGTTCTCTCCCGACGCCGCGTCCGCGCTTGGCGGTCCCTCGTGGTTGCAGGCTCGTCGCACCGCTGCCGCCGGGCGCTTCGCCGCCGCCGAGCTGCCCACCGAGCACGAGGAGGTGTGGCGCTACAGCCGCATCGCCGACCTCGACCTCGACCGGTTCGAGCCGGCCCCGGCCTCGCTGTCGGTCGAGGTGGTGCTGCCCGAGGGGTGGGCGGAGGCGGGCGTCACCGTGTCTCGGGGCGACGCGCTCACCGACGAGGCCGCGCTCGATCGAGCCACCTCGGCCGGCGAGGACGCGTTCACCCTGCTCAACGAGGCCTTCAGCGCCGACCCGATCGTCATCGACATCCCGCGTGGGGCTCAGCTCGAGGGCGCGGCGCTGGTCTCGTCGGTCATCTCGGGCGATGGGGCCGCCGTGTTCGGACGGCTGGTGGTGCGGGTCGGCGAGGGCGCGTCGGCCGCCGTCGTCGAGCGGGTCACCTCCGACGATGGCGCGACGCTCTCGATCCCGGTCACCGACCTCACCCTCGAGCGTGGCGCTCGGCTCGACGTCGTGTCGGTCCAGCAGCTGGGTTCGAAGGGCTGGCAGCTCGGCACCCTGTTCGCCGATGTTGCCCAGGAGGCCGACGTGCAGATCGGCCTGGTGGCGCTCGGGGGCGACTACGCCCGGCTCCGCACCGAGTGCCGCCTCGCGGGGCGGGGTGCCAACGGCGATCTCCTCGCCGCGTACTTCGGCGACGGCGACCAGACCCTCGACTTCCGCACGTTCCAGCACCACGACGCTCGCGACACCACCTCCAACCTGCTCTTCAAGGGCGCGGTCGGTGGCCGCAGCCGCTCGGTGTACACGGGGCTCATCCGGGTCGACAAGGAGGCCCGGGGCACCAACGCGTTCCAGACCAACCGGAACATCAAGCTGTCCGAGGATGCGTGGGCCGAGTCCGTGCCCAACCTCGAGATCGAGACCAACGACGTCCGCTGCAGCCACGCCTCCACCGTGGGGCCCGTCGACCCCGAGCAGCGCTTCTACCTCGAGAGCCGAGGGGTCCCGCCCCAGCAGGCCGATCGCCTGATCGTGGCCGGCTTCTTCGACGAGGTCGTGCGCCGCCTTCCCGGCGACGACCTCGTGGCCGAGGTCCGAGCGGCCGTCGCCGCCAAGCTCGACCGCGTCGCGGAGGACCTCTCGTGACCAGCGTCGATCTGTGCGCGCTCGACGACCTGGTCTCGGGTCAGGGCCGGCGGTTCGACGTCGATGGCCATCGCTTGGCGGTGGTCCGCATCGACGACGACGTCTACGTGATCGGCGACCGCTGCACCCACCAGGACTACTCCCTCTCCGAGGGGGAGGTGGACGTCGACACGTGCCACATCGAGTGCTGGAAGCACGGGAGCTCGTTCTCGCTCACGACGGGGGCACCCGATGCGCTGCCCGCGACCCGGCCGGCGCCGGTCTACGTCGCCCGAGTCGACGAGGGGCGCGTGGTCGTCGACATCGAGGCCGAGGATGGGGCCGAAGGAGCGTCCGCATGAGCGAACTGGTCATCTCCGGGCTCCGCGCCGGGGTCGAGGGCAAGGAGATCCTCCGAGGGATCGACCTCACCGTGCGCTCCGGCGAGGTGCACGCGGTGATGGGGCCGAACGGGTCGGGCAAGTCCACGTTGTCGCACGTGATCATGGGCCGGCCCGGCTACGAGGTCTTGGCTGGCAGCGTCACCCTCGACGGCGTCGACGTGCTGTCCCTCCCCACCTGGGAGCGGGCCCAGGCCGGGCTGTTCCTTGCCCTGCAGTACCCGACCGAGGTGCCCGGCGTGTCCGTCGACGCCGTGCTCGAGGCCGCGTTCGCGGCCGGCGGCCGCGAGGCGGCGCTGGTGGGCCCCGCGGTGCGCAGCGAGGCCGATCGCATCGGCTTCGCGGAGCGGTTCCTCGGGCGCGACCTCAACGTCGACCTCTCGGGCGGCGAGAAGAAGCGCAACGAGACGCTCCAGCTCGGGGTCTTGGCGCCGAAGTTCGCCATCCTCGACGAGCTCGACTCGGGCCTCGACGTCGACGCGCTGCGCGACTGCTCGCGCCGAGTCGAGCAGGCCACCGAGGAGATCGGCCTCGGGGTGCTGGCCATCACGCACTACACGCGCCTGCTCCGCGAGCTTCGGCCCGACGTCGTGCACATCCTCGCCAAGGGCCAGATCGTGAAGACCGGCGGCCCCGAGCTGGCCGACGAGCTAGAGGAGGACGGCTACGCGGCGTACCTGCCGGCGGGGGACGCTTCCCCGGCGGAGGCCGACCCCGCCTCGGACCCGTTCGCCGATCCCTTCGCAGACCCGTTCGCCTGAGCGGTGCACCGCCTGCGTGACCTCGATCGGCCGCAGGCGGCGGTGGCGGCGGTGCTCGTGGCGCTGCTGCTGGTGCCGTTCGGCGTCAGCCTCTGGCGCGCCCACGACGTGGGGTGGCTGCCGAGCGGCGACGACGCGCTGATCGGCTTGCGCTCGCTGGATGTCACCACGGCGCATCGGCCGCTCATCGGTCAGCCGAGCACCAGCCACCTCTACTCCGACGACATCGACGCGCACCATCCCGGCCCGATCGAGTTCTACTGGCTCGCCGCGCCGATCCGGGCGCTGGGGCCGTCGGCGGGGATGCTGGTCGGCATCGCTGCGATCAACATCGCCAGCGTGCTGGTCGCCCTGTGGGTGGTGCTGCGCCGCGCGGGCCCCGGGGTCGCGGCCTGGTCGGCGGTCCTGCTCGGGGGCGTGCTGTGGTCGGAGGGGACCGCGGTGCTGAGCGACCCGATCTCGTCGAGCGCGGGGAGCATCCCCCTGCTCGCCCTCGCGGCGCTGGCGTGGGCGATCTTCGACGGCGACGTGCGGCTGCTGCCGCTGGGCGCCGCGTTCGCCGCGTGGGTGCTCCAGCAGCACCTCGCCATCGTGGTGCCCGCCGCGGCCTTGGTGGCGTTCGCGCTCTCGGGGTGCACCGTGCACGGCGCGCTCCGTTGGTGGCGGGCGCGCGAGGGCGCCGACCCCGACGAGCCGCACCCGGTGGAGGCCGACCCGGCGCCTTCCACCGATCGGCCGTGGTGGCCTTGGGTGGTGGCCGCGCTCGCCACGTCGCTCGTGCTGTGGGCGCCCGTGGCGTGGCAGCAGCTCACCGGCCATCCCGGCAACCTCACGGCGATCGTCGAGTACGCCCGCACCTCGGACTCGCCGTCGCTGGGCTGGGCGCGTGGCGCTCGTCAGGCGGTGCGGGCGCTCGGCGCTCCGCCGATGCTCCTGCGCACCGACCTGCGAGGCGACCAGCTCTACGACGGTCCCATGTCGGTCCTCGACGTGGCGGTCGGTGTCGGCTCGTACGCGCTGCTGGCGGCCGCGGCGCTCGTCGCCCGCCGACGTCGCCCCGCCCTCGCCAGCCTGAGCGCCCTGGTCCTGGTGCTCGCCCTCGCCGGGATCTACACAGGGTCGTCGGTGCCGCGGTCGGTGGAGGCCTTCCGCGCCAACTTCTACCGCTGGACCTTCGTGGTGTCGTGGCTGGGCCTCACCGCGCTCGGGTGGGGGGCCGCGCTGGCGGCGCGCCGCCTGCTCGCTGCTCGGAGCGGCGCAGCACCGTCGGGCGTCGCGCTGCGGTGGGCGCCGGGGCTGGCCGTGGTGGCGCTCGTGGTGCCGACCGTCGCGACGCTGACCACGTCGGGATACGACGACGCGCGCCGTGACCAGGACGGCTTCGGGGCGATGCAGCACGTCAGCGACGCGGCCATCGACCGGGCTCGGGAGGTCGGCGCGACGCGGGTCACCCTGGTTCCCCGCGGCCGATCCGCGGTGCTGGCGAGCACCTCCGCGCTCGCGATGCAGCTGGAGAGCGCCGGGTTCGAGGTGGTGGTGCCCCCCGACCTCGAGGAGCGGTTCTGGGGGGCACACCGGATCCTCCGCGAGGGCGAGGACCCCGGGTTGGTGCTCCAGCTGGTCACGGCCGCCGGGCCGGTTCCCGCCGGTCCGGGCGAAGCGGTGGCCACCGCAGAGCTGAACCCCGAGGCCCGCGGCCTGCTCGACCCCTTGGTGGCCCAAGCGAGAGGGGCCGAGCTGGTGGTCAGCGATCGAGCGGAGGAGATCCTGGCCGAGCACTACGCCACCGAGGGCGAGCGGGCGTTCCTGCGCAAGGTGATGGCGGGCCTCTCCACCGACCCTGAGCCGGTCCTCACGTCCGAGGGCTCGCTCGACCTGCTCATCGACGGCTACTTCGTGGAGCCCGCCTTCGACGTCGACGCGCTGCGAGCCCTCCGTGCCCAGCTGCCCCTGGCCAAGGTCAACGACGACGACACCTTCGAGCTCCGCGAGATCGATGCGGCTGCGCTGGCCGAGCTGGTCCCGTCGTGGGCGGGCGACGGATGACGCTGGACGCCGACGACCTCCCCGAGGGGTGGCAGCTGATCGAGGGACGGCTCCACCGCGAGCTCGAGTTCGCCGACTTCGCCGAGGCGTTCGCGTTCATGGGCCGCGTCGCCGTCGAGGCCGAGCGCCTGGGCCACCACCCCGACTGGTCGAACTCGTGGAACCGGGTCGTCATCGACCTGATCAGCCACGATGCGGGCAAGGTCACCGCACGCGACCTGGAGCTCGCCCAGGCCATCGACGCCGTGCGCTGAGGCCGGCACTCGCGCCAATCTATTTGCAGCTAGGGTGCACGAACCTTGCGGCAGGGGGTCGCGAGCGAGCAGCGAGCAGGGGAGCCCGCCACCGTCCATGAGCCGTGACGACCGACCGGAGCTGCGAGAGGCGCTGCGTCCCGTCGTGCCGTACGTGCCCGCGTTCGGGATCCTGGCGCTCCAGGTCCTGCTCTTCCCCACGGGGATCGGACCCTGGGCCCTCGGCTTGGTCGTCGGCTTGCTCACCGCGCTCGTCGCCCTCGGCCTCGCGCTCGTGTACCGGGCCAACCGGATCTTGAACTTCGCCCAGGGCGACCTGGGCACGGTGCCCACCACGCTCGCCGTCGGGCTCATCGCCCTGTCCGGGGTTCCCTACGTCGTCGGCCTCGTGCTGGGTCTGGGTGCCGCCGTCGTCCTCGGCGCCGTGGTGGAGCTGGCCATCGTGCGGCGCTTCGCTCGTTCGCCGCGGCTGCTGCTCACCGTGGCCACCATCGGCCTGTCTCAGCTGCTCATCGTGTGCGGCGTGCTGCTGCCACGGCTGTGGGGCCAGAAGATCTTCACGAACGCGGACCTGCCCGACCCCTTCCAGGCTCGGGTGGTGCTCGGCAGCGTCATCTTCGGCGGCAGCGAGATCACCGCGCTCGTGGTCGCGCCGCTGCTCCTGCTCGCGCTCGCCCTGTTCCTGCGGGGAACCGACGTCGGGATCGCGGTGCGGGCCAGCGCGGAGCGCTCCGATCGGGCCGCGCTGCTCGGCGTGCCGGTTCGCCGGCTGCAGACCTTGGTGTGGGCGATCGCCGCGGTCTTGTCGTTCGTCGGCGTGTTCCTGCAGGTCTCGATCTTCGGATACAGCGCAGCCAGCACCCTCAGCCCCCAAGCGCTGGCGTTCGCGCTCGCGGCGCTCGTCATCGGGCGCATGGACCACCTGCCCGCCATCGTCGCCTCGGCGGTGGCGCTCCGGATCCTCGACCAGGGCGTGGCGGCCAACAACCCGAGCGCGCCCGCCCGCATCTACCTGGTGCTCGCCGCCGTCTTGCTGGTGGTGCTGGTCACCCGTCGGGCCTCGAGTCGCCGCTCGGACGTCGACGCCACCTCGTCGTGGACGTCGGCCGACGAGGTGCGGCCCGTGCCCCGGGAGCTGCGCAGCCTCCCCGTCGTGCGCATCGGCCGCATCGTCGGGCCGGTGCTGCTCGTCGCGCTGGCCGCGGCGCTGCCGCTCTGGCTCGGGCCGAGCGACGAGCTCAAGGCGTCCACCGTCGCGGTGTTCTGCCTCATCACGTTGTCGGTGGTGGTCCTCACCGGTTGGGCGGGCCAGGTGTCGCTCGGCCAGATGTCCTTCGTCGCCGTGGGTGCGGTGGTGGGCGCCATCGCCACCGACACGTGGCACGTCGACCTCTCGCTGGCGATCTTGGCCGCCGGCATCGCGGGGGCGATCGTCGCGGTCGTCGTCGGCTTGCCGGCGCTTCGCCTCTCGGGCCTGTTCCTCGCGGTCACCACGCTCGCGTTCTCCCTGGCGTGCTCCAACTTCCTCCTCAACCGCAAGGAGCAGGACTGGATCCCCGAAGGTGCGGTGGTGCCACGGCCCCTGTTCCGTCGCTTCGACCTCAGCAGCGAAGCCGCGAAGTACGAGCTCGTGCTGGCGGTCGTGGTCCTCGGCTTCCTCGCCGTCGCCGGCATCCGCAGCGGTCGCACCGGTCGGGCCCTTCGCGCTGCCCGCGACAACGAGCGGGGCGCGGCGGCCTACTCGATCTCGGTGGTGCGGGCGAAGCTCTCGGCCTTCGCCATCTCGGGCTTCCTCGCTGCGGTCGCCGGCTGCCTGCTCGTCCACGTGAACGGCGGCTACACCGAGAAGCCGTTCGTGGTCTCCGAGAGCCTGGGGGTCTTCACCGGCGCGGTGGTGGGTGGCCTGGGCTCGTTGCCCGGTGCGGTGCTCGGCGCGCTGTTCCTCAACGGGGGACAGTGGTTCCTTCCCGAAGAGTGGCGGCTCCTACCGTCCGCGCTCGGGGTGCTCGCGGTGCTCATGGTCCTTCCCGGCGGGCTCGGCGGATTGCTGTACCGAGCCCGCGACGGCTGGTTGCGCTCGCAGGCGAAGGCGAGGGGCATCGTCGTGCCGAGCCTCGTGGCGGACGCCGGCGGCGAGGATGCGCCCGAGGCGATCAAGGTGGCCATGCCGGCGCGGCCGGCGGGCCTCGACGGCGCGGCGATCGACGAGCCCGTGGGGACGGCACCGTGACCGCTCCCGACCACGTGACGAGCGAGCCGAAGCAGGCCGAGGGCCGGTTCGCCTGGCTCGGCAAGGCCGGCTGGTACCCGCTGATGATCCTCTTCGGCCTGAACATGGCCGACGAGCTCGACCGCTCCGCGTACTTCGTGCTCCTGCCCGACATCCGCGACTCCCTCGGGCTCACCAACAGCGGGATCCTCGGCGTCGTGACCGCTGCCGGCGCGGTGGCGCTGCTGCTCACCGTGCCGATCGCCCACTTCGCCGACCGTCGCAACCGGGTGGCCATCGCGCTCGCGGGCGCGGCGCTGTGGGCCGTCTTCTCGCTGGCCACCGGCCTCGCCTTCACGGTCTGGATGCTCGTGGTGGCGCGCTCGGGCGCGGCGATCGGCCAGGGCGTGGTGTTCCCGACGCACAACAGCCTCCTCGCCGACTACTACCCGATCCGATCCCGGCCGCGCGTGTACTCGATCCATCGAGCGGCCAACAGCGTCGGTCAGATCCTCGGCTTCCTCGTGGGCGCGGGGCTGGCCGCCTGGTTCTCGTGGCGCACGCCGTTCGTGGTGTTCGCGGCACCGACGCTCCTGCTGGTCGTCCTCGGGCTCAAGCTGCGCGACCCCGGCCGGGGCCACTTCGAGCGTCAGGCCGCGGACCTGGGCGGCGACACCTCGGTCGAGGAGCCGCCGCCCTCGTTCGCCGAGGCGATGCGGATGGTGTGGACGATCCGCAGCCTCCGGCGGATCTTCGTGGCGCTGCCGTTCCTCGCCGCTTCCATCATCGGGTTCATCTCGCTGGCCTCGCTCCTCTACGAGGAGGTCTTCGGCCTCGACGCCTGGCAGCGGGCGTGGGCGCTCATCCCGGTGCAGCTCGTCGAGCTCGTCGGCGTCGCCATCGGTGCCCGCTACACGAGTCGGGCCCTCGCCAAGGGCGCGTCGAACACGTTCGGCGTGCTGGCGGGGGCGGCATGGCTCGCCTCGGTGGTCGCGGTGGGCTTCGCCGCCGCCCCCAACGTCGTGGTGGCCGTCGCGGCCAACTGCATCATCTCGGCATCGCTCGTCGTGGTCGGCCCGGGCGTGTTCGCTTCGCTGTCGCTCGCCATCCCGCCGCGGGCGCGCTCGGTGGGCTTCTCGGTCGGCGCGCTGTGGGTGCTTCCCGGCCTGCTCGTGCTCCCCCTCATCGGCTGGATCGGCGACAACTTCGGGTTCCGGTGGGGCATGGCGGTCATGGCCCCGGTGTTCCTCATCGGCGGGCTCGTGATCGCCTCGGTGGGCAAGGTGATCGACGACGACATCGCCCAGGTCTGGACCGGCGCAGCGACCCGCGCGCAGATGATGGAGCAGCGTGCCGCTGGGCAGCTCCCGCTGCTCAGCGTGCGGGCCGTGCAGGTGGCCTATGGCGACGTCCGGGTCCTCTTCGGGGTCGACCTCGATGTCCAGGAGGGCGAGGTCATCGCGCTCCTCGGCACCAACGGCGCGGGCAAGTCGACGCTGCTGAAGGCCATCTCCGGGGTGGCGATCGCCGATCGTGGCGCGGTCGTGTTCGACGGTCGCGACATCACGCACATGCCGCCCGAGGAGATCGCGCCGCTCGGGATCGCCCAGGTCCCCGGCGGCCAGGGCGTGTTCCCGACCCTCACGGTGGCGGAGAACCTCCGGGTGGCCGGCTGGATGCTGTGCTCGAACCCGTCGGTTCGCCACGAGCGGGTCGAGCGAGCGCTCGAGCTCTTCCCGGTGCTGCGCCAGCGCCTCGAGGACCCCGCCGCCGACCTGTCCGGTGGCCAGCAGCAGATGCTGGCGCTCGCCATGGCGTTCCTCAGTCGGCCGAAGCTGCTGATGATCGACGAGCTCTCGCTCGGGTTGGCGCCGGTGGTGGTCGAGCAGCTGCTCGAAGTCGTGCGCGACCTGCGCGACCAGGGCACCACGATCATCCTCGTCGAGCAGTCGGTGAACGTCGCGCTCACCGTGGCCGACACGGCGTACTTCATGGAGAAGGGCGAGATCCGCTTCCACGGTCCGACGGCGGAGCTGCTCGAGCGGCCCGATGTCTTGCGGTCGGTGTTCCTCCAGGGCGCGGCCGCGGGGCTTGGAGGCGACGAGGCGGTCGCGGAGGTCGAGGCGATCGCCTCGCCGAAGGCGCCGCTCGCCGCCGAGGGGCCGGGCCTGCGGGTGCACGAGGTGTCGGTGTCCTTCGGCGGCATCCGAGCGGTCGACGAGGTGTCGTTCTCGGTGGAGCCGGGTGAGGTCGTCGGGATCATCGGCCCCAACGGCGCGGGCAAGACCACCCTGCTCGACCTCATCTCCGGGTTCACCCGGGCTGAGGCGGGCCACGTCGGCCTCGGCGACACCGACGTCACCACGCTGCGGGCGCACCAGCGCGCGCTGCTCGGGCTCGGCCGCAGCTTCCAGGACTCGCGGCTGTTCCCGTCGCTGACGGTCGAGGACACCTTGAAGGTCGCCCTCGAACGCTGGCTCGACGTGCGTGACCCGCTCAACGCGGCGTTCCGCCTTCCGCCCTTCGTCGACAGCGAGGCCGCCGCGGCCCATCGCGTCGATGAGCTGATCGACCTCCTCGGCCTCGAGGCGTTCCGCAGCAAGTTCGTCGGCGAGCTGTCCACCGGATCTCGTCGGGTCGTCGACCTCGGTTGCGTGCTCGCCCACGCGCCCTCGGTCGTGCTGCTCGACGAGCCGTCCTCTGGCATCGCGCAGCGCGAGGCCGAGGCGCTCGGCCCGCTGCTGCTGCGGATCCGCGACGCGCTCGGCGCGAGCCTGGTGGTCATCGAGCACGACATGGCGCTCATCTCGTCGGTGTCGGACCGCCTCGTGGCCCTCGACCAGGGCCGGGTCGTCACCGTCGGGACGCCCGACGAGGTGCTCGCCCACCCTGAGGTCGTCGAGTCCTACCTCGGCGGCGACCGTGCCGTCATCGACCGCTCCGGTCCCGCCACCGTCCCTGCCGCCCCCGCCACGGAGGCCCCATGACCCCCGCCACCGTCTCTCCGCCGCCGCGGCCCTCGCTGCTCGCACGGTTCGGTCCCCTCGCCGCGATCCTCGTGGCCCTCGGGTTGGTGGCCGCCCTCGCGTCCACCGGCCGCGACCAGGTGGCGTCCACCGCCTCGGGGCCCGGTAGCGAGGTCGGGAGCGCGAAGTCCGACATCCCCATCACCTTCGAGCAGGCGCAGAAGGAGGGGAAGGTCGCGGACTACGACTTCGGCTCGAAGTGCGACCTCAAGACCGGTCGCGTGAAGATCCCCTCCACCTACGCGCCCCCGTGCGTCGTCGCCCCCGAGGGCGTGGAGGGCGGCGCCACCTATCGAGGCGTCACCGCCGACACGATCAAGGTCGTCGCCTACGAGCCGGCCGACGACGACCTCTCGGCGAGCCTCCAGGACCAGAGCGACACGCCCGACCAGGCCCGCGACACCCGCAACAAGCTCATCGAGATGATGGCGAGCACCTACGAGACCTGGGGTCGCAAGATCGAGGTCGTCCCCATGAAGGGATCGGGCTCCGACGAGACCTCCGCTCGCGCTGACGCGGTGAAGGTCGCCGAGGAGATCAAGGCGTTCGCCTCGATCGGTGGTCCCGGCCAGGAGTCCGCGTACGCCGAGGAGCTCGCCCGGCGCAAGGTGCTGTGCATCGGGTGCGGGCTCGCCTCCCCCGACTCGACCTTCCAGAAGTACGCGCCGTTCCTCTGGGGCAACACCCAACCCCCGGAGCAGTACCTCCTCAACCTCGGCGACTTCATCATCGAGCGGCTCCTCGGATACAAGGCCGAGTTCGCCGGCGACGAGGCCACCCGGCAGAAGGACCGGGTGTTCGGGGTCGTGCACTTCGAGCAAGACCCGCCGGTGTTCGGTGGCGTGGAGGAGATGGTGGCCAAGGAGGGGGGCGCCCGCGGCTACGACGCGGCGGTGAACCTCACCTACCAGCTGGTGATCGCGGACCTGCCCGAGAAGGCACGGGTGCTGGTGGCCCGCCTGAAGGAGGCCGGCGTGACCTCGGTGATCTTCCTCGGCGACCCGGTCATGCCGATCTACCTCACCAAGGCGGCCACCGACCAGGACTACCACCCTGAGTGGATCATCACCGGCACGGTGCTCACCGACACCACCGTGTTCGGTCGCCTCTACGACCAGGACCAGTGGGCCCACGCCTTCGGGATCTCCGGCCTGCCCGCCCGGCTCCCCCAGAAGAAGGGCGAGGCCTGGCGCCTCTACGAGTGGTACTACGGCACCGAGCCCGAGGCGAAGGGCACGATCGCGGTCATCAACGAGCCGATCCGCCTGTTCATGCTCGGCGTGCACATGGCCGGGCCGAACTTGACGCCCGAGACCTTCCGCGACGGCCTGTTCAACTACCCGCCCACCGGTGGAACCCCCACGGCACCGCAGGTGTCGTTCGGGGACCACGGCATCTTCGCCAACCCCGACTACAACGCGGTCGACGACATGGGCGTGATCTGGTGGGATGCCGAGGCCACCGGCCTCGACGAGCAGGGCACCGAGGGCACGGGGATGATGCGCTACGCCGACGGGGGCCGGCGCTACCTGCCCGGCGAGATGCCCCACGAGCCAGCCAACGTGTTCCAGGTGGAGGGGTCGGTGCTCGGCTACGACGAGGTGCCCGCCGACGAGCTCCCGCCCGACTACTCGTCGCCCGGGCCCGCCGGCAACTGATGGTTCGTCCGTCCGGTTCTTGGTACGGAGGTGGTCGCAGGACGACCTCATCCGTACCAAGAACGGCGGCGCGCTGGGTTCGGGCCGCTCGGTAGGGTCGCGGGCATGGCCGATGTGACCTTGTTCCACAACCCGAACTGCTCGACCTCGCGGCACGCGCTCGACGAGGTCGAGTCGGCCGGCGTCGATGCGGAGGTGGTGCAGTACCTGAAGGCCCCGCTGTCGGCCGCGGAGCTCCTCGACCTCATCGACAAGCTCGAGGACGAGCCCGCCGACCTGGTCCGCAAGGACGCCTTCTTCAAGGACCAGGGCCTCCTCGAGGGCGACTACCAAGCCCCTGAGGCCGTCGCCGAACTGCTCGACCAGTACCCGCGCCTCATGCAGCGCCCGGTCATCGTGAAGGGCGACCGCGCCATCATCGGCCGCCCCAAGGACCGCGTCGCCCCCTTCCTCGCCGACTAGCCCCCACCGACCCGAAATCCCCGCGTCCGTGGTCGCCTGACGACCAGCAACACGGAGATTTCGGCGGGAGGGGGGGTGGGGGGCGTGGTCAGGCGGCTCGCTGGTCCGTGGGGGCCTCGGCGGGGCTGGTCGCGTCGGGCTCGAGGGCCCACGCGACCACTTGATCCACCGTGGTGGCGAAGCGGATCGTGAGCTCATCTCGGATGTGGGTGGGCACGTCGTCGACGTCGGGCTCGTTGCGGGCCGGGAGGATGACCTCGCGGATGCCCACTCGGTGCGCGGCCATCACCTTCTGCTTCACGCCACCGATCGGGAGCACGTGACCCTGGAGGGTGACCTCGCCGGTCATGGCGACCGTGGACCTCACCGGCCGACCGGTGAACAGGCTGACCAGCGCGGTGGTCATCGCGATGCCGGCCGACGGGCCGTCCTTGGGGGTGGCGCCCGCGGGGAAGTGGACGTGGATGGCCCGCTGGTCGGCGCCTTCGGGCACCCCGAAGGCCTCACGGTTGGCCCGGACGTGGGAGAGGGCGATGCGCGCCGACTCCTTCATGACGTCGCCGAGCTGGCCGGTCACGACCAGGTCGGACCGCTCGGCGTCGCCGCCGTCCGCGGGGAGGGCGGTGGCCTCGACGAACAGGACGTCGCCGCCCGCGCCGGTCACGGCGAGGCCGGTGACCACGCCGGGGACCGAGGTGCGATCCGAGATGTCGGTGTCGAAGAAGCGGTCGCGCCCGAGCAGGTCGGGCACGGAGGCCTCGTCGATGGCGATCGGGTCGTCGCTCGCCGAGCGGCTGGCCACCTTCGCCGCCACCTTGCGGAGCAGCTTGGCGATGGTCCGTTCGAGCGAGCGGACGCCGGCCTCGCGGGTGTGGTGGCGCACCACCCGGCGGATCGCGTCCTCGTCGACCGTCACGTCGTCCCCGGTCATCCCGGCTCGCTCGAGCTGGCGGGCGAGCAGGTGGTCACGGGCGATGGCGACCTTCTCGTCCTCCGTGTAGCCGTCGAGGCTCACGATCTCCATGCGGTCGAGCAGTGGGCCCGGGATGGTGTCGAGCTGGTTGGCGGTCGCCAGGAAGATGACGTCGGACAGGTCGAGGTCGACCTCGAGGTAGTGGTCGCGGAACGAGTGGTTCTGGGCGGGATCGAGCACCTCGAGGAGCGCGGCCGACGGGTCTCCCCGCCAGTCGCTGCCGACCTTGTCGATCTCGTCGAGCAGCACCACGGGGTTCATGGTCTTGGCCTCGGTCATGGCTCGCACGATGCGGCCTGGCCGAGCGCCGACGTAGGTGCGGCGATGGCCGCGGACCTCGGCCTCGTCGCGGACCCCGCCGAGGGCCACGCGCACGAAGGAGCGGCCGAGGGCGCGGGCGATCGATTCGCCGAGCGACGTCTTGCCCACGCCGGGCGGACCCACCAGGGTGAGGATGGTTCCCTGGCGGACCGGCGCAGCGTCCACCGGTCCGTCGACCGGCGCACGGGTCTCGGCGCCGACGACGGCGCGCTCCTGGCGGAGCTTGCGGACCGCGAGCTCCTCGACGATGCGATCCTTCACCTCGTCGAGACCGGTGTGATCGGCGTCGAGCACGGCGCGGGCGTTGGCCAGGTCGAGGTCGTCGGTCGAGCGCTCGCCCCACGGAAGGTCGAGCACGGTGTCGAGCCAGGTGACGATCCAGCCGCGCTCGGGCGACTGCTCCGAGGACCGCTCGAGCTTCTCGACCTCTCGCTCGGCCGCGCTTCGCACCTCCGCGGGCAGGTCTCGCTCGGCGAGCTTCTGGCGGTAGGCCGCGGGGGAGTCGCTGGGCTCGGCTCCCTCCTCATCGAGCTCGCCCAGCTCCTTGCGGATCGCGCTCAGCTGCTGGCGGAGGATGAACTCGCGCTGGTTCTTCTCCAGGCCCTCGCTCACCTCGGATCGGATGCGCTCCTGCACCGCGTGCTCCGCGAGCGCCTCCTTCACCCAGCTCAGGACCAGCCGCACGCGCTCGGCGACATCGATGGTCTCGAGCAGCTCGACCTTGCGCTCCACGGTGAGCTCCGGCCACCAGCCGGAGGCGTCGGCGAGGGCATCGGGCTCGTCGAGCCCCCGGAGCACCTCCACCAGGTGGCGGCCTCCGACGCGTTCGAACAGCTCGCGGAACGCGGCGCGCAGCTCCACCGCGAGCTCGCGGGCCTCGTCGCTCACCTCGGGGTCGACGGGCTCGGCTTCGAGCCACAGCACGTCGGACGTGCCGGCCACGCCGGTGCGCAGCAGCGCTCGGTCGTGGGCGCGCACGACCAGCGCGGGCACCCCGGAGGGCAGCTGGCCCGTGGATTCGATCGTGGCGATGGTGCCGACGGATGCGTGGCGGCCGTCGACCCTGGGCACCAGCAGGAGGCGGTCGTCGTCGCCGGTGGCGGCCACGGCGGCCTTGGCCTCGTCGGACTCGAGCGCGATGGTGAGCACCATGCCGGGCAGGACCACCCCGTTGGGCAGGGGCAGCACGGGCAGGGTCAGCTGGTGGTCGCCAGCGTTCGGAGCGGTGTCGGGGGTGGCATCGGCCATGGTGGGCTCCTCGGGCAGGTTTCTGGAGTCCAGACAACGCTACGAGGAAACCTGCTATTTCCACACTCAAGTTTCCTGTGAAGATGGCGCAGGTGCCTTGGGTGCGGCGGGAGCGGGCGCGCTGGCCGCCGGCTCCCGACGTGCAGTGACCACGTGAGGCTGCGGCAGGGGGTTCCACGCCTCGGACTGCACCGGTGCGGTGCGTCAGGTCCGTGCCATCCTGGCGGTGTGGGAGCCCACCCGGACAACACGATCGAGGTCGTCGCCTACTCCGGGGCGTGGCCGCGCCGGTTCGATTCCGAGCGGGCGGCTCTCGATCGAGCGCTCGGGCCGGTGACGGTGTCGATCGAGCACATCGGCAGCACCGCGGTCCCCGGGATGTCCTCGAAGCCGACGATCGACATCCTCGTGGTCGTGGCCGACGTCGAGGCCTTCGTCGAGCAGGTCGGCGCGGTCGAAGCGCTCGGATACGAGTGGCGTCCAGGCAACGCCTTCGTCGGTCGCCCGGACCACCTGTTCCTCCGCAAGGTCGTCGATGGCAAGCGAACCCATCACCTCCACGTGCTCCACCAGGACTCGGCGGAGATCGCCGACTACCGACTGTTCCGCGACGCGCTGCGCACCGATCCCGCCCTCGCGGCGCGGTACGAAGAGGTCAAGCTCGGCTTGGCCGCGGCGCACGCCGACGATCGCATGCGCTATGTGACCGAGAAGGAGCGGTGGGTCGGACGTGAGCTGGCCGAGCTCCGCGCGTCTCGCCCCGCGGGGTAGCTGGATCGAGGGAGCGGGCGAATCGCCGGTGCGGCGATCTGGGTCAGCCTTCGGCCTGGGCCTCGTCGATCGCCTGGGCGAGGGTGTTCCACGAGAGGGTGGCGCACTTGATGCGCACGGGGAACTTCACGACGCCGCGCAGCGCCTCGAGGTCACCCAGCTTCACGTCCTCCGCGGGTGCCTCGATCGGCTCCTCGTCGGACTCGCCGTCTTCGCCGAGCGAGCTCTCGTGGATGCTCATCATGGCCTTGAAGCCCTGGGTGAGCGCCCGAACCTCGTCGATGGTCATGCCCTTCACCGCGGCCGACATCATCGAGCCCGACGACTGGCTGATCGAGCAGCCCTGGCCGCCGATGCGGATGTCTCGCACCACGCCGTCGTCGTCGAGGTCGAGGTAGACCACGATCTCGTCGCCGCACAGCGGGTTGAACCCCTCGGTGCGCACGGCGGGCGGCGTCTCGAGCTCCCCGCGGTTGCGAGGGTTGCGGTAGTGGTCGAGGATGATCTCTCGGTAGAGATCCTCGAGTCCGGGCATGGTGGACCCTCCGGGGGAATCAGAACGAGAAGAACTCTGCCGCGTCGGCGAGGGCGTGGGCCAGCGCGTCGACGTCGGACTCGTCGTTGTAGACGTAGAACGAGGCTCGCGCGGTGGCCCCGACGCCGAGCACCTTCATCAGGGGCTTGGCGCAGTGGTGGCCGGGCCGCACGCACACGGCCCGCTCGTCGAGCACCTGCGACAGGTCGTGGGGGTGGATCCCGTCGAGCGCCAGCGACAGCACGCCGCCGCGCATGGCCGGCTCTGCGGGGCCGTGGATCTCGAGCTGGTCGCCGAAGCGCTCGGTGAGGGTGCGCAACGCGTAGGCGGTGATGGCGACCTCGTGCTCGCGCACGGCCTCCATGCCGAGCCCCTCGAGGTAGTCGACCGCAGCGCCGAGCCCGATGATCTCGGCGATCGGCGGGGTGCCGGCCTCGAACTTCGCGGGGAGCGCCGCCGGGGTGAAGCCGTCGAGCGTGACGTTGAGGATCATCCCGCCGCCGCCGATCCACGGGGGCATCGCGTCGAGCAGCGCCTCGCGCCCCCACAGCACGCCGACGCCGGTGGGGCCCAGCATCTTGTGGCCCGAGAACGCGGCGAAGTCGACGCCGAGCGCCGTCACGTCGGTGGGCAGGTGGGGCACGTACTGGCAGGCGTCGAGGCACACGAGCGCGCCGGCGGCGTGGGCGCGCTCGGTGAGCTCGGCCACCGGGGTGATGGTGCCGGCGACGTTCGACATCGCGGTGAGCCCGAACAGCTTCACGCCGTCCAGGAGGCGGTCGAGGTCGCTGAGGTCGAGCTGGGCATCGGGGGTGAGCGGCACCCACCGGATCTCGAAGCCCTTCTCGGCGGCCAGCTGGAACCAGGGAACGATGTTGGCGTGGTGCTCGAGCTGGGTGAGCAGCACGGCATCGCCGGGGCCGAGGTTGGCTCGGCCCCACGACTGGGCGACGAGGTTGAGCGACTCGGTGGCGTTCTTGGTGAAGAGCACCTCGGTGGCCGGCTTCGGCGCGCCGACGAACCGACCCACCTTCGTCCGGGCCGCCTCGAGCGCGTTGGTGGCGGCCTCGGCGATCTCGTAGACGCCCCGGTGGACGTTGGCGTTGATCGTCTCGTAGTAGGTCGACATCGCGTCGATGACGGCCTGGGGCTTCTGCGAGGACGCCGCCGAGTCCAAGAAGACGATCGGGCGACCCTTCACCTCGCGCTGCAGCAGCGGGAAGTCGGCCTTGACCTTCTGGACGTCGAACGGCTCGGTGACGGTCATCGCGTGCCCATCATGGCGCGACCGGCACCCGCCACGCCTCGTAGCCCTCGGTCTCGAGCTGGCTGGCGAGCTCCATGCCGCCGGAGGCGACGATGCGGCCGTCGACGAGGAGGTGCACGTGGCTCGGCTGCAGCTCGTCGAGGAGGCGCTGGTAGTGCGTGACGACGAGGAGGCCGAGGTCCGTGCGGTCCTTCTGCACCTCGCGGACGCCCTCCGCCACCACGCGGAGCGCATCGATGTCGAGCCCCGAATCGGTCTCGTCGAGGATCGCGACCTCGGGCTCGAGGATGGCCATCTGGAGGATCTCGTTGCGCTTCTTCTCGCCGCCGGAGAAGCCCTCGTTGAGGTAGCGGTCGGCGAAGGAGGGGTCCATCGCGAGGCGCTCCATCCACTCCATGATCGACAGGCGCAGCTCGAGCATGGACAGGTCGATGCCCTTGCGAGCGGAGAGGGCCTGGCGGAGGAAGTTGAGCACGGACACGCCGGGGATGGCCTGGGGGTACTGGAACGCGAGGAACACCCCGGCCTTGCCGCGGTCGTCTGGGCCCCACTCGGTGATGTCCTCGCCCTTGAAGCGGATGGTGCCCGCGGTGACCTCGTACTCGGGGCTGCCGAGCAGGGCGCTGGCCAGGGTGGACTTCCCGGACCCGTTCGGCCCCATGAGGGCGTGGACCTCGCCGGGGAGGATCGTGAGGCTCACGCCCCGGAGGATCTCGCCGCCGTCGGTGCCGGCCGCCCGGACGTGGAGGTCCTCGATCTCGAACAGCGGGGTGTCGGCCATGGCCGCGAGTGTATTAGCACTATCGCCGTAGTGGTAATGGGTGCGGGCGCCTCGCTCGGGCCTGGTCGGTGAGAAATCTGCCGGATCGGGACCACCACCGGCGCGACGGGTGTTGCACCAGCCGACGAAACCCACGAAGGTGCCACTGGAGGTGCCGTCCATGCTGTTCAGCCGATCCAAGCCCCCGATGCCCACGGCCGAGACCGCCCTGCCCGGTCGGCCCGAGCCGGCCTTCGAGATCTCCGGTATCCACGCCGTCAACGGCCACTCGATCCTTCCCCCCTGGCCCGACGGCCACGAGGTGGCGATCTTCGCGATGGGCTGCTTCTGGGGCGCCGAGCGCATCTTCTGGAAGATCCCGGGCGCCTACGCGACCGCGGTGGGCTACTCGGGCGGCTTCACCCCGAACCCCACCTACGAGGAGACCTGCACCGGGCTCACCGGCCACACCGAGGCCGTGCTCGTGGTGTTCGACCCCAGCGTCGTCTCGTACCGCTCGCTGCTCGAAGCGTTCTTCAACGAGCACGATCCCACCCAGGTCGACGGCCAGGGCAACGACCACGGCACCCAGTACCGCTCGGCCATCTACTTCACGAGCGCCGAGCAGGAGGCCGAGGTCCGCTCGGCGCTCGAGGTGTTCGGTGCCGCGCTGGCCGCCGCCGGACGCCGGCCGATCGCCACCGAGGTCGCCCCTGCCGGGGAGTTCTCCTACGCCGAGGAGCACCACCAGCAGTACCTGCACAAGGTCCCCCACGGCTACTGCGGCCTCCAGGGGACCGGCGTGGTGTGCCAGCTCCCCGGCCCCACCGCCGACCTCGACGTGGACCTGTAGGCCGAACCGACCCCACCCGAACCTGCTGACCGAGGAGATCACCGTGACCGACGCCGACGACCCCATGCTCAAGCCCGTGCCCGCCACCGAGGAGGAGTGGCGCGAGCGGCTCGACCCGGAGCAGTACGAGGTGCTCCGCCAAGCCGGCACGGAGCGGGCGTTCACCGGCTTCTACACCGATGTCGAAGACGACGGCCTCTACCGCTGCATGGCGTGCGGCAACCCGCTGTATCGAAGCGAAGCGAAGTTCCACTCCGGCAGCGGCTGGCCGAGCTTCACCGAAGCGGTGTCGCCCGACGCGGTGACGGTGATCGAGGACCGCAGCCACGGCATGGTCCGCACCGAGGTGCGCTGCGGGCGCTGCGACAGCCACCTCGGCCACGTGTTCCCCGACGGTCCCCGTGACCGTGGTGGCCTGCGCTACTGCATGAACTCCTGCGCCCTCGACCTCGACCCGGGCCCTGACGACGCCCCCGCCTGATTCGCGCCACGGCACATCGTCGTCGCTGATGCCGGAAGGCGCTTCTTGGTACCGCCGTGGTCCTGATGCGACCACTCACGTACCGAGAACCGGTTGTCGCCGATCGGCTGGGGCAAGGCGAGAGGCCAGGGAGGTCAGGGGGAGGTCAGCGGGGCCACATGGCGGACATGTCGGCCGCAGTGGCGCGGAGGTGCTTCGCTCCCAGGCCCCACTCGGCGAGCGACGCCCGTGCCTTGGCCAGCCCGATCTCGATGGGGTCGATCGGTGGCTGGGCATCGTCGTCGGCTCGCACCTCGTAGCGGAAGTTGAACGCGACGAGGTTGGGCTCGTAGGTGAAGGTCCCCCACTCGGTGAACGACGACTTGAACACCGTGTGCTCGTCGGCCTCCGCGAGCAGGTCGGTCCGCTGCTCGTCGCTCAGGTCGGCGAACTGGCCGCGCACGACCACCCGATGCACCCGTACGCCCATCTCCGCAGTCTCGCTCACGCCTGCCCGAGCCGCCGAACGAGTTCGCCGTCCGCTCAACCCTCGGGGTGGTCGCGCAGGTCTTCCTTCCAGGTGCGGAACCGGGTGTGGCGCTCGGTGGGGCCGCGCCCGGCGCCCGTGCCGTCCTCGGCGAGCTCGAACGTGAAGGCGCGGGCCGGGTCCTCCGCCTGGCAGGCCCAGTAGGTGGCCGGACCTCTGGCGTCACCCGCTCGCCACAGCAGCCACGGACCGATGCGCCGCAGGTAGCGGGCATCGTCGAGCCCGAGCAGGGCTGCCGGCGCATCGATCCACGCGCGAGCGGGGATCGATCGATCCCGGGTCGGCGTGTCGGGAAGCTCGGTGGTTCGGACCGGCGTGTCGTCCACCGGTCGCGAGGCGGCGGGGATCGAGCGAGGGTCGGGGAGGGGAGGCTCGGCTACCACCCGCGGTCGATCCACTCCTGGAGCTGCGGCGACTCGGCCCCGATGGTGGTGGAGGAGCCGTGGCCGGGGAGCACGAGCGTGTCGGCCGACAGGGGAGCGAACAGCCGGTCTTCGATCGAGCCGATGATCGTGGCGAAGTCGCCCCCAGGGAAGTGGGTGGCGCCGGGGCCGCCGGGGAACAGCGTGTCGCCGCTGAACACCACCGGCTTGCCCTCCACCGCGAAGCACATCGAACCGGGCGTGTGGCCGGGCGTGTGGATGGTCCGAAGGCGCAGCCGTCCCACCGGGATGACCGCGTCGTCCTCGAGGATCTGGTCGTAGCTCGGCAGCATCGACGCGTCCTCGGCGGTCACGTGCACCTCGTAGCCGGCATCGCGCATCTGCGGCACGGCTTGGATGTGGTCCGGGTGGCCGTGGGTCTCGAGCACCGAGCGCACCCCGAGGCGGCCGCTCAGCTCGAGGAGCTGGTCGTGCTCGTCGGCGGCGTCGAGGAGCACGGCATCGCCGGTCTCGGTGCAGCGCAGCACGTAGACGTTGTTGTCGAAGCCGCCCACGACCACCTTGTGGATCTCGGCGCCCGTGTCGGACCAGATGAGCGTGCCCATGGTCGCCATTCTGCCGTGCGGATGGCCCGCCTGACCCCGGACAGACCGCTGCCCCGACCAAGGGCCGGGGCAGAGGGGCGATGTCAGGTCGCACCCCTTCGATCGGCACGTTCGCGTCCCAGTGAAGGGTTTCGACCGGTCAGGTCGACGCGACGTCGAAGCCGAGCGCGAGGGCGACGGGGATCTGGCGGGGATCGAACGTGACGTAGGTGACCGGTCGGGGGAGCCGATCGGCTGCGGCGAGGTGGAGGGCGTCGACGGTTCGCAGCGGTTGCTCGCGGCTGAGCTCGGCTGCCCGGTCGAGGCAGCGTTGGTCGAGGGGCACGATGTGGATGCGCTCCCAGTCGTCGCGCAGCGCTCGTCGCACCGCATCGCCGTCGGTGGCCACGTCGCACACCCGGTCCACCATGCCCAGGGCCTCCGCTCGGGCGAGCGCCGACGCGCACCACACCGGATCGGCGGCCATGGCGTCGAGGACCACCGGTCGGTGCGGCCCCGACAGGTAGCGCCCGAGCAGCGCCGAGGTGTCGAGCGCGAGCGTCACGCCCCACGCACCTCGCGCAGGGCGCGGTCGAGGCGGCCACCGGTCCAGCTGTCGATCCGGGTGTCGGGCTCGATGGGTCGGTCGCCCCGGCGGGCGCGCTCCAGCAAGCCGCGAGCCACCAGGTCCTCGATCGTGACCCGCGCGTCCGCGGCCTCCACCGGGCCGAGCTGCGCAATCGGCCGTCCGGCGATCGTGATGACGATGCGCTCGCCGTTGCCGGCGCGTCGCACCAGCGAGGTCAACCGCGAACGCACCTCGCGGATCCCGAGCGGGGCGCCATCGACCATCCACGAAGTGTACGCATGTGTACGCGCTGGGGTCGCGGTCGTCGCCGCCGGAGCGAGCATCATCTCGGCAGCGACCGCCGCCCGGCTGGCCCACCGACCCAAGGGGATCCCGTGAACTTCGCGTTCAACGAGGAGCAGGAAGAGCTCCGCAAGACCGTCCGCCAGTTCCTCGAGGCCAAGTCGCCCGAGTCCGCCGTGCGCGAGCAGATGGACACCGAGGCTGGCTTCGACGCCGCGGTCTGGTCGCAGATGGGCGAGCAGATGGGCCTGCAGGGCCTCATCGTCCCCGAGGAGTTCGGCGGGTCGGGCTACGGCTACATCGAGCTCATCGTGGTGCTCGAGGAGATGGGCCGGGCGCTGCTGTGCGCGCCGTTCTTCTCGACGGTCGTGCTCGCTGCCAACACGCTCATCCACTCGGGCGACGACGCCGCCAAGGCCGCGCACCTCCCGGGCATCGCCTCGGGCGAGACCATCGCGACCGTCGCCTTCACCGAGGAGAACGGCCGCTGGGACGAGGCCGGCATCACCGCCACGGCCACGGCCGACGGCGACGCGTGGAAGCTCACCGGCACGAAGATGTACGTGCTCGACGGCCACACCGCGAACCTGCTCATCGTGGCGGCTCGCACCGACGCCGGCGTGAGCCTCTTCGCGGTCGACGGCGACGCCCCCGGCGTCACCCGCACCGCGCTGGCCACGATGGACCAGACCCGCAAGCAGGCCAAGGTGGAGCTCGCCGACGCGCCCGGCACCCTCATCGGCGTCGACGGCGAAGGGTGGGCCACGCTCGAGCGGGTCCTCGACCTCGCCGCGGTCGGCCTGGCTGCCGAGCAGGTGGGCGGCGCGCAGGCGTGCCTCGACATGGCCGTCCAGTACGCCAAGGACCGGGTGCAGTTCGGCCGGCCGATCGGCTCGTTCCAGGCCATCAAGCACAAGTGCGCCGACATGCTCCTCGAGGTCGAGTCGGCGAAGTCGGCCGCCTACTACGCAGGGTGGGCCGCGTCCGAGCTCAACGACGAGCTCCCCTCGGTGGCCTCCCTCGCCAAGGCGTACTGCTCCGAGGCCTACTTCCACGCCACCGCCGAGAGCATCCAGATCCACGGCGGCATCGGCTTCACCTGGGAGCACCCCGCGCACCTGTACTTCAAGCGGGCCAAGTCCTCGGAGCTCCTCTTCGGCGACCCGACCTACCACCGAGAGCTGCTCGCGCAGCGCATCGGCATCTGACGGACGCTTCGGAGGGCGGGCGGGCCGGCCCTGACCTGCCAGCAGCCGTCGGTCTCGGGGTCGTAGGCTGGCCCACCCGCTGCCGGAGGCTCCCGCTTGATCCACCGACCCCACGTGCCGATAGGTGCAGCCATGCACCGATCTGCTCCGTGGCGCGCCCGCACCCGTGCGCGCCGCGGCGCGCTCGTGGCCCTCGCGTCGGTGCTCGCGGTGTCGCTCCTCGGCGTCCCCGCGGGAGCGCAGGACGACCTCGACAGCCCCAAGACCGAAGCAGAGGTCCTCGCCGCGCAGGAGGCGCGCGACGCGACCCTCGAGCTCGCGCCGGACTCGCCGCCCTCCCCCGATGACCCCTTCGCCGCGGTGGTCGACGCCAAGGCGGCGGTCGACTCGGCGGCACTTGCCCGGCTCGACGCGACGGCGAAGTCCAAGGAGGCCAACCTTCGAGCGCTGGTGGCCGCCGGCGCCCTGAAGGACGCCGTGGCCGCGGAGGAGCGCGCCACCGAAGCGCGCGACGCCGCCGTCGCCGAGCTGCGGGTCGAGCGCGAGCGCCTGTCGGACCTCACCGTCCGCGCGTACGTCTCGGGCGGCGACCCCAGCCTCGAAGATCTGGGGCGGCTGCTCGAGGGAGACACGACCGACCCGGCCTCGGGCCGCGAGATCATGTTCAGCCAGGTGCTCGCCATCCAGAAGGAGGTCACCGAGCACGCGAAGCGGGACCTCGCCTCGGCGAAGGCGAAGCTGGCGAAGGCGGTCGATGCCCGGGAGGCCGCGGAGCAGGAGGCGGCCCGGCGGATGGCCACGGCGACCCAGGCGGCCGCCCTCAGGGCGGAGGCCGAGCGAGGTCACCTCGAGGCCATCACCGAGCTCGACCAGGCCGATCACCGCCTGCGCACCGCTGCCAACCGTGGCGTCACCGGCGTGCCGCTCGAGGTGCCGATCATCGGCGTGCCCCGCCTCACCGCGCAGGACCTCGCCGGGTGGTTCGCCAACTCTCCGTACACCCCGCGCGTGTCGACGCCCATCGAGGACTACGCCCGGTGGTTCATCGAGGAGGGGGACGCGGAGGGCATCCGCGGCGACATCGCCTTCGCTCAGGCGGTGCTCGAGACCGGGGGCTTCGCCAACACCGACAGCGTCGTGGGCAACAACTTCTCGGGCATCGGCCACTACGACAACGTCCCGCTCGGGTTCACCTTCGCGTCGCCCCACGCCGGGGTGCGGGCGCAGATCCAGCTGCTCAAGGCGTACGCCGTCACGCACCCGGACTACGCGAACCCGCTGGTCGACCGCCGGCTCCGCGGGCCGTCGGGGTGCTGCCAGACTTGGGGCGACCTCACCACCGTGTGGGCCACCGACCCCACCTACGGTCCCAAGGTGATGCTCCTCTACACGTCGCTGGTCGACTACGCGCTCCGCCGTCGTGCCCGCGGCGAGGGCTTCGACGACGCTGCCGCGACGGCTGCGGGCTGACCGCTCCCGCGGCGGTACCCTGCCCCCGTGATCTGGCTGTTCGCCCTGCTGGGCCTGCTGCTCATCATCGTCATCGGCCTCGTCGTGCTGGGCCGCGAGACCGCTCGGCTGTCGTCGTCGGCGCGCCCCGCGGTGTTCGACCTCGCCCAGGCAGTCGACTTCATCGCCGATCGGCTCCCGGCCCGAGCGCAGGCCCGCCTGACCCACGACGACGTCCGCTGGATCCTCCTCGCCGACGCAGACGTCCTCGAGGATGCCACCGCGACGGTCGACCCCGACGAGGAGGAGACCGAGGTGGTCGACGAGGAGGCCGCGATCGCCCGGCTCCTGGCGCTGGCCGATGAGAGCGGGCGAGGGCTCGAGGACGAAGACGTGGTCGCCGTGCTCGACGGCCGCATGGCGTACCTCGAGGCCATCGGCGCCATCGGTCCCGAGGCCTGACCCGACGGTTCCCCGCGTGGAGGGATCGTCGCGTACCGTTGGCGCATGGCGCGCCCCACGAAGTTCGAGCACCACCAGTACGTCGGCGACAAGCGGTCCCAGGTCGTCTACGACCTCGACACCGCCCCCCAGGACGTCATCGACGAGCTGATGGACGCGGGCACGTACCTGTGCTTCGGCCCCGACACGCTGGTCGAGGCCCGCAACCGCGGGTACCGCCCGCACGCGACCGCGGTCGCTCCCGCGGAGTGACCACGGCCTAGGCGGTGGACCTCGAGATCGCCTCGGGCGCGGCTCGCCTGGCCGGCTACCTCGCCAACCCCCCGGTCGCCGACCCCTCGCCGCCGACGCTCGTGCTCTGCCACGGGTATCCGTCGACGGCGTTGCGCGCCGAGGCCACCAACAGCTCGTACCCCGAGCTCGCTGACCGGATCGCGAACGAGGGATGGCGGGTGCTCACCTTCGCGTTCCGTGGCTGCGGAGCCTCCACCGGCGACTTCGAGCTCGCGGGATGGCGCGACGACGTGCTGGCGGCGGCCGAGCACGCCCGCACCCTCGGCGACACCCGGGGCGTGTGGCTGGCCGGCTTCGGCACCGGCGGCGGACTCTGCATCAGCGCGGCCGCGATGCGCCCCGAGATCCTGGGCGTGGCCACGCTCGGCACGCCTGCCGACTTCAAGGACTGGGCCAACCACCCCCGTCGCCTGGTCCAGCACGCGCGCGACATCGGCGCGATCCACCGCAAGGACTTCCCCGGCTCCCTCGACCAGTGGGCCCGCGGGCTGAGCGAGATCCGCCCCATCGACGACGTCGCCAAGGTGGCACCGCGCCCGTTGCTGCTGCTCCACGGGTCCGACGACGAGTCCGTGCCCTCGTTCGATGCTCGGGTGCTGAGCGACGCGCACGGCAGCGCGGAGCTGCGGATCATCCCCGGGGCCGCCCACGATCTCCGCCACGACCCGCGAGCGATCGCGATCCTCCTCGGATGGCTCGATCGGGAGCGTCACCAGCACCGATGATTCAACTTCGCCGGTGGGGTGCCGATACGGTCTGCAGCGGTCCGACTACGGTCGGGGTCTTCGTCCGTCTGGGAGTCGTGCGTGTCCAACCACACTGAGCCACTCGTCGCCGACGAGCACGAGTGCCCCAGCCTGATGGCCGAGCTCCGCACCCTCGGGACCTTGGGCCAGATGTGGACGCTCGGGGTGGTCGTGCTGTGCGCGGCGCGCGCGGTGATCGTGTGGCCGATGCTGCTCGAGTACGGCATCAACCCCTGGTGGTTCCTCGTCCTCGACGTCGGCACCGCCCCCGCGTACGGCGTCGGCCAGGCGATGAGCGTCAAGATCCTCCGCGACGATCGCCGGCCGATGCGCCTGGCGCTCCCGTGGATCGCGACGGTGCTGTTCGCGTTCCTGGCGCCGTACCTCTACGTGCTGCGCTCGGCGGGCCACCTGCCCCACTACGTCGTGTGGGGCGTCGTGGCCTGGATGGCCGTCTTCGGTTCCCTCGGCGCCTGGCGCATGGCCCGCGAGGTCCGGATGGACCCGGCCGAGGTGCCGTTCGAGACTCCGCTGGGCTGAGCCCGGCCGAGCCCGCGGCGGCGCGGCTGACGACGTGTCGCAGTTCTCCTAGCGTTCACCGCGTGCGAACGGGCGAGAAATCGGGTCGGACGAGGCTCCCCAGCGTGAGCGATCTGTTCGATGACTACGACGCAGGGTCGATCCGCCGCACCTTCGACGAGATGTTCGACCGGTTCGGTCGCGTCCGCGACACCTACCGCGCCGTCCACGACACGCTCGAGCCCCAGACCACCGCAGACCTGGCGGCGCGCGCCGAGGGCTTGAGCCGCGCCTACCGGGACCGAGGGGTCACGTTCGCGCTCTCCGGCCAAGAGCGCCCCTTCCCGCTCGACCTCGTGCCGCGCGTGCTCTCCGCGCAGGAGTGGCGACGGCTGGAGGCCGGGATCCGCCAGCGGGTGCGGGCGCTCGAAGCGTTCCTCGCCGACGTCTACGGGCCGGGCGAGGTGTTCAACGACCAGGTGGTGCCGCGCAAGCTGGTGCACTCGTCGCCGCACTTCCACCGTCAGGTCCACGGCATCGAGCCAGCGGGCGGCGTGCGCATCCACGTGTCGGGCGTCGACGTCATCCGCGACGACCACGGCGAGTTCCGGGTGCTGGAGGACAACCTCCGCAGCCCCTCGGGCGTGTCCTACGTGATGGAGAACCGGCGGGTCATGGCCCGGGTGTTCCCGGACCTCTTCGGTGAGCACTCGGTGGCGCCGGTGGACGACTACCCACGTCACCTGCTCGGCGCCCTGCGGGCCACCGCGCCGGCCCGTGCCTCCGAGCCGCGGATCGTGGTGCTCACGCCTGGGGTGCACAACAGCGCCTACTTCGAGCACGCCCTGCTCGCTCGGTTGATGGGCGTGGACCTGGTCGAGGGGCGCGACCTGCTCTGCCGCGACGACGTCACCTACGTGCGCACCACCACCGGGGAGGAGCGCGTCGACGTCATCTACCGACGCATCGACGACGAGTTCCTCGACCCGGTGCAGTTCCGGGCCGACTCGGTGCTCGGCTGCGCTGGCCTCGTGCACTCGGCACGGGCCGGCAACCTCACCATCGCCAACGCGGTGGGCAACGGCGTGGCCGACGACAAGCTCATCTACAGCTACGTGCCCGACCTCATCGAGTACTACCTCGGCGAGCCACCGCTGCTCCACAACGTGGAGACCTACCGGCTCGGCGAGGTCGATCAGCGCTCCTTCGTGCTCGACCGCTTGGACCAGATGGTGGTCAAGCCCGTCGACGCGTCCGGCGGGTACGGCCTGGTGTTCGGGCCCGACGCGTCGGACGAGGAGCTGGCCGAGTGCCGGGCGAACGTCGAGGCGGACCCTCGGGGGTACATCGCCCAGCCCGTCGTCTCGCTGTCGACCGGACCGACGCTGGTCGACGGACGGCTGCGGCCCCGTCACCTCGACCTGCGGCCCTTCGCGGTCAACGATGGCGAGAACGTGTGGGTGCTGCCCGGCGGGCTCACCCGCGTCGCGCTCCCCGAGGGGAGCCTGGTCGTGAACTCGAGCCAGGGCGGCGGGTCCAAGGACACCTGGGTGCTCGCGGACGACAGCACCGCGTTCGGGCTCGACCTGCCGGTGCCGGTGCCGGTGCCGGTGCCGATCGCCACGCCGAACCGCCCCTCGGCGCCGGTGCCCCTCCAGTTCGGCCCGGCCGACGACCACGAGCGCCACCACCAGCAGCAGCTCCAGCAGCAGCAGGTCGGCGATGCCGAGGAGGCGCGGTCGTGCTGAGCCGCATCGCCGAAGCCCTGTACTGGATGGGCCGCTACCTCGAGCGCGCCGACGACACCGCCCGCCTGCTCGACGTGTACGTGCATCGGATCGTGGTGCAGGCCAACGACGAGCGGGTCGGGGAGTCGCTGCTCGCGGCCATGGGCCTCGATGACGAGGAGCTCGCGCGCATCCGAGACGAGCAGGCCGGTCCCGTCGACCTCTGGGGCGCCATCGAGCTCCTCGCCTACGACGCGGACAACCCCTCCTCGGTGGTCGGCTCGCTCCGGCTGGCGCGGGAGAAGGCTCGGGGGCTGCGGGAGATCCTGGCCACCGAGGTTTGGGAGGCGCTCAACCGCACGTACCACGAGCTCGACAACCACGTGCGGGCCGCGCGCACCCTCGGTCCGCACCTGCTGTTCCAGTGGGTGCGCGACCGGGTCGCGCTGGTGGGCGGGCTCACCGACACGGCCTTGCTCCACGACGACGGTTGGCGGTTCCTCACCATCGGTCGGTCGCTCGAGCGCGTCGACATGACCGCCCGGCTGCTCGGCGCGGTGCCCGAGGGAGCCGACGCATCGCGCTGGAGCGGCGTGCTCGTCTCGTGCGGCGCCAACGACGCGTTCCTCCGCACCTACGGCGGCGACATCGACGTGGCCAAGGCGCTCAGCGTCTTGCTGCTCGACCCCGACTTCCCCCGGTCGGTGAACTTCGCCCTCGCCCAGGCGGAGCAGTGCCTCGACCAGGTCGAGGGGGGCAGCCGCCTGTCGCCCAACGGGCGTCGCCAGGCGCAGCCTCGGGTGTCGGCCGCCGCCCGGGAGGTGGGCCGCATCCGTGCCGACCTCGCCTACACCGACCCGGTCGAGCTGGCCCGCGACCTCCCCAACGTCGTCGATCGGCTGCAGGAGGCCTGCGCCCTCGCCAGCGAGCTGCTCACCAAGCGCTACTTCCAGCGCGTCGCGTTCATCGAGTGGACCGTGGACCAGCCCGCATGACCTGGCGGCTGCAGGTCGTGCACACCACGAGGTACCGCTACTCGGCGCCGGTGTCGCAGTCGTACAACGAGGCGCGCCTCGAACCTCGGAGCGATCGCCACCAGGCCGTGCTGTCGAGCCGAGTCGAGGTCGATCCCGCGACGCGGGTGATCCGCCACGTGGACTACTGGGGGTCGGTGGTGCACCACTTCGACGTGCAGGTCCCGCACCAGGAGCTCACGGTGATCGGTCGGGCGGTGGTGGAGACCGGCACCGCGCCCCCCGAACCGGGCGAGGCATCGTGGGCCGACCTCGCCAGCGGCGCGCTGCGGGACCAGTTCGAGGAGCTCCTCGTTCCCACCGAGCACGTGAGCTGGAACGGGGAGATCACCGAGACCGCGGCGCGGTTGCGGGCGGCGTCCCCCTCGCCGGCCGAGGCGGTGGCCGCCGCCGCGGGTTGGGTGAACGAGCGGCTGGAGTACCGCCAGGGCGCTACCGGCGTGCAGACCACGGTGAGCGAGGTCCTCGGACACGGCTTCGGCGTGTGCCAGGACTTCGCCCACGTCACCCTCGCGATCCTCCGGGCGATGGGCATCCCCGCGTGGTACGTGTCGGGCTACCTCCACCCCACCAAGGACGCCGAGGTCGACGAGAAGGCCGTCGGCGAGAGCCACGCCTGGGTGGCGGCGTTCACGGGCTCGGTGTGGCCGATCGATCCCACGAGCCTCGACCCGGTGGCCGAGCGGCACGTGCGGGTGGCGGCGGGTCGGGACTACCACGACGTGGCGCCGTTCCGCGGCATCTACGCCGGTCATGCCGAGCAGCACCTCGACGTGGCGGTCGAGGTCGTGCGCACCGCCTGACGCACCGCCGTGGGCGGCTGCCGCGGGCCTCGCTACATCGAGAACTCGGACTTGGACTTCTTGGCGGCCTTCTGGGCCTTCTTCCAGGCCTGGACCTCGCGCAGCTTCGGCTCGGAGTCCACGTCGGCGGCGGAGCGGGGCTGGTCGTCGCTGAAGGCGCCGGCGGCGGCCTTCCACCCGCGGGGCTTCACGCCGAACCGCTTGGCGAGCAGGGCCACGAAGATCTGGCTCTTCTCGGTGGCGAAGCCGGGCAGGCTCGACACCCGCTTGTAGAGGGTCTCGCCGGACTTCGCCGTGTTCCAGATGGCCGCGGTGTCGCCGTCGTACTCGTCGACGATCACCTGGGCGATGCCGTGGGCGCGCCGGGCCATGGCCGCGGGGTAGCGGTGCACCGCCGGCTTGCGACAGAACACCTCGACCACCTCCTCCTCGGACATCTCCGCGATCCCCGCCGGCGACCAGCGCTCGCCGAAGCGCTCCTTCAGCACCAGCGGCGACTTGAAGGCCCAGGTCATGGGCACCTGCTGGTCGAGCAGCATCCCGAGGAGCAGCGCCAGCGGATCGTGGGCGAGCAGCGCGTTCGCGTCGTCGTCGAAGGTGATCGGGAAGGTCGCGGCGTCGGCCATGGCGCCGAGGCTACCGACGGGTGAGCTGCACCCCCTCGCCGCACCCCTCGCCGCAGTCGCTCACCGCCGTTCCGCGTGCGGTTCGGAGACACCCACGTCCTCGAACCGCACGCAGAACCAGGCCTGGCCCGTCGCGAGGGGTCAGAGGTGCCAGGGGACCTCGGCGTCGGGGTCGATGCCGTGGTGGTCGATCGCCTTCGCCACGAGGGAGTGGTCGATCTGGCGGTCGGCGGCGAGGGAGGCGAGCGTGGCCACCACCACGTGGGCCGCGTCGACCTCGAAGTACCGGCGCAGCGCCTCGCGGGTGTCGGAGCGCCCGAAGCCGTCGGTGCCGAGCGAGGTGAAGCGCCGCCCCTCGGGCACCCACCGCGCGATCTGGTCGGGCACCGCCGCCATGAAGTCGGTGACCGCCACGATCGGGCCCTCGGACGTGGCCAGGAGGTCGGTGACCCGGGCGGTGCGAGGGCGGTCGCCGGGGTGCAGGCGGTTCCACCGCGCCACGCCCAGCGCCTCCTCGCGCAGCCGCTTGTACGACGTGGCGCTCCACAGTTCGGGCACCACGCCCCACCGCTCGGCGAGCTCCGCCGCCGCCTCGCGCACCGCCCCCTGGGCGGATCCCGAGAAGAGCAGGGTGGCTCGCGGCCCGCGCACCTCGGCGGGGGCCTTCGCCCAGCGGTACAGCCCGCCGACGATGCCGTCGACGACGTCGGCATCGTCGGGGCGTGGCGGCATCACGTAGTTCTCGTTGTGGAGCGTGAGGTAGAAGAACACGTCCTCGGGGGCGGCGCCGTACATCCGCTCGATGCCGTGGCGGACGATCTCCGCGGTCTCGTAGGCGAACGCCGGGTCGTAGGCCTGGCACGCCGGGACGGTGGAGGCGAGCACGTGGCTGTGGCCGTCCTGGTGCTGGAGGCCCTCGCCGAGGAGCGTCGTGCGCCCAGCGGTGGCGCCGAGGAGGAAGCCGCGGGCGCGGGCGTCGGCGGCCGCCCAGATCAGGTCGCCCACCCGTTGGAAGCCGAACATCGAATAGAAGATGAAGAAGGGAACCATCGGCACCCCGCGGGTGGCGTAGCTCGTGGCCGCGGCGGTCCACGACGCCATCGAGCCGGCTTCGGTGATGCCCTCCTCGAGGACCTGCCCGTCGATCGACTCGTGGTAGCTGAGCAGGAGCTTGTGGTCCACGGGCTCGTACTTCTGGCCCTCGGCCGCGTAGATCCCGAACTCCTTGAACAGCGAATCCATGCCGAACGTCCGGGCTTCGTCGGGGATGATCGGCACCACACGGGCGCCGAACCCCTCGTCGCGGGCGAACGCCCGCAGCATCCGGGTGAACGCCGTGGTGGTGGACGCGGCGTTCTTGCCCGAACCGGAGCGGAACTCGTCGAACACGGCGTCGTTCGGCAGGGTCAGCGGGCGGCGGATGCGCACCACCCGGCGGGGGAGCGAGCCGCCGAGGGCGCGCCGTCGGCCGAGCAGATACTGGTGGGCCGGCGAGCCCTCCGGCGGTCGGTAGTAGGGCGGCTCGGCACCATCGGCGAGGGATTCCTCGGGGATCTCCTCCTCGAGGTGGAGCCGTAGTCGGAGGTCGCGCAGCTGCTGGTTCGACAGCTTCTTGATCTGGTGCGTCGCGTTGCGGCCCTCGACGTCGGCGCCCAGCGTCCACCCCTTCACCGTCTTGGCGAGGATCACGGTGGGCGCGCCCTTGGCCTCGGTGGCGGCCCGGTACGCGGCGTAGAGCTTGCGGTAGTCGTGGCCGCCGCGGGGCAGCCAGCGCAGCTCCTCGTCGGACAGGTGCTCGACCATCTTGCGCAGGCGCGGGTCGGGCCCGAAGAAGTGCTCGCGGATGTACGCGCCGTCCTCGACCGTGAAGCGCTGGAACTCGCCGTCGACGGTCTCGTTCATCTTCCGCAGCAGCACGCCGTCGGTGTCGTTCTCGATGAGCTCGTCCCACGCGGAGCCCCAGACGACCTTGATCACGTTCCAGCCCGCGCCGCGGAACACGCCCTCGAGCTCCTGGATGATCTTGCCGTTGCCGCGCACCGGCCCGTCGAGGCGCTGGAGGTTGCAGTTCACGACCCAGGTGAGGTTGTCGAGGTGCTCTCGGCCCGCGAGGCCGATGGCGCCGAGCGTCTCGGGCTCGTCGGTCTCGCCGTCGCCGACGAAGCACCACACGTGGTCCTCGCTCGTGTCGTCGAGACGTCGGTGGTGGAGGTAGCGGTTGAAGCGGGCGTGGTAGATCGAGTTGATCGGCCCGAGGCCCATCGACACCGTGGGGAACTCCCACATCTCCGGCATGAGGCGCGGGTGCGGGTAGCTGCTGAGGCCCTGGCCACCGATCTCCCGGCGGAAGTTGTCGAGGTGGACCTCGTCGAGGCGGCCCTCGAGGAACGCTCGGGCGTAGATGCCCGGTGCGGCGTGGCCCTGGAGGTACACGGCGTCGCCGGGGTTGCCGTCGTCCTTGCCCCGCCAGAAGTGGTTGAACCCGACGTCGTACAGCGACGCGGACGACGCGAACGTCGCGAGGTGTCCGCCGATGCCCTCGGCGGCCTTGTTCGCCTTCACCACCATGACCGCTGCGTTCCAGCGGATGAACGCCCGGATGCGGCGCTCGAGGTCCAGGTCTCCCGGGAACCAGTACCGGGACTCCTGGTCGCCGACGGGGATCGTGTTCACGTACGGGGTGGTGACCGTGTCGGCGATGCCGAGGCCGAGGTCGTCGCCGTGGGCGAGCAGCCGACGCAGGAGGTACGCGGCCCGGTCCGGCCCGTGCTGGCCGGCCACCGCGTCGAGCGAGTCGAGCCACTCCTTGGTCTCGGTCGGATCCGCGTCGTACAGCTGGTCGACGTAGGCGTCGTCGAGGTCCATGGCTCCCATGGTGCCTCGTGGGCGGATCGTTCGCACCCGGTGCCGGTCGCGGTTTCCGCAGCGTTCACGCTCCCAGCGGTCGTGCGCCGATCGGTTCTTGGTACGCCCGTGGTCGTTGAGCGACCACGCTGGTACCAAGAACCGGGGAGGCTCGCTTCTTGGTACGGCTGTGGTCGTTGAGCGACCACGCTGGTACCAAGAACCGGGGAGGCTTGCGGTGGGCCACACTGGGCGGATGGTCGAGCGGCTGCGCGTGTACACGGACGGGGCGTGCAGCGGGAACCCCGGGCCGGGTGGGTGGGCGTGGGCGTCGTCGCCGGCGCACCACGACTCAGGCGGCGACGCGGCCACCACGAACAACAAGATGGAGCTGCTCGCCGTCCTCAAGGCCATCGAGGCCAACCCCGGCCCGCTCACCGTGGTCATGGACTCGACCTACGTGAAGGACGGCCTGGAGAAGTGGTCGATCAACTGGGCGCGCAACGGGTGGCTCACCAAGGCGAAGGAGCCGGTGAAGAACCGCGAGCTGTGGGAGCCGCTGTGCGCGCTCCGCGACGCCCGCGCCGGTGAGCTCGAGTTCGAGTGGGTCAAGGGTCACTCAGGCGACGCCATGAACGACCTCGTCGACGAGCTGGCGGTGGCCCAGCGCGACCGGTACCGAGAGCAGCTGGGCCCCTCGGCCGCTGCGGCCCAGGGCGGTGGCGCCGGCAAGCTCGCCGACCTGCCGCCCGACGAGCAGCGTGCCGAGCGTCGGCGCCGCGACCCCCGGATCCCCGACGGCCACCTGCTCGCGGTCCTGGGCCTCACCCCCGATGCGCTCGGGGGCTGGGATCCGAACCCGACCGCGGACTCGGTGCGGGCGAAGCTCCGCGACGTCATCGCCGGCCACGCGGCGATCCACCCCGACCTGCGGGTCGTCACCGGCGTGCGCCCGGGAGCGGAGCAGCTCGGGGTGGAGGCGGCGATCCTCGCCGATGTCCCGTACGTCGCGGTCCTGGCGTTCCCCGACCAGGACCGGAACCTCAAGCCGCCCTCGAAGGCGCGCTTCGCCGACCTGGTGAGCCGAGCCGATGAGGTCGTGCAGCTCGAGCGCAAGAGCCCGAAGGACACCGACGAGTTCCGCAAGGCGATGCGCCGCCGCGACGTGTGGCTGGCCGCAGCCGTGGACCAGGCGATCCTCGTGTGGGACGAGCGCGACGACCGGCTCGACCGGCTCTTCGCCGACCTCGACGTCCGTCTCGGTGCCGAGCTCACGGTCCTGCACCCTTGACCGGGCCTGGCCGGTCGCGGGTCGGTGTCGACACCGGCGGGACCTTCACCGACGTCGTGGCTGACGACGGCACCGTCGCAAAGGTCCCCTCGACCCCTCACGATCCGGGCGAGGCCGTCCGGTCGGGTGCTCGGGCCGTGCTGCCCGGCGGCGTAGGTCGTCCGACCCACCTCGCGCACGGCACCACGGTGGCCACGAACGCGCTGCTGGAGCGGCGAGGTGGGCGGGTCGCGCTCGTGACCAACTCGGGGTTCGCCGACGTGATCGAGATCGCCCGCCAGGACCGTCCGTCGCTGTACGACCCCTGGGTCGATCGCCCTCGGCCGCTCGTCGACCGTGGTGACCGGCTGGAGGTTCGCGGGCGCCTCGCCGCGGATGGGAGCGAGCTCGAGCCGCTCGATCTCGCCTCGCTCCCAGCGGTGCCCGACGGGGTCGACGCCGTCGCGGTGTGCCTGCTCCACAGCGACCTCGAACCCGCGCACGAGCGGGCGGTGCGCGACGCGCTGCGCGCGAACGGGACCGAGGTCACCGCGTCGTTCGAGGTGTCGCCCGAGTTCCGGGAGTACGAGCGCACGGTCACCACGGTGGTGAACGCCTACCTGCTGCCCACCTGCCGGGCCTACCTCGAAGGGCTGGACGGTGCTGCGGACGAGGTGCGGATCATGACGTCAGCCGGAGGGCTCACCGACCTCGACGATGCCGCCCGGTTCGCGGTGAGCCTCCTGCTGTCCGGGCCGGCCGGCGGCGTCCTCGCGGGGTCCTCGGTCGCTGCCGCGAGCGGCTTCCCCGACGCGGTGACCTTCGACATGGGCGGCACCAGCACCGACGTGTGCCTGGTGCAGGGCGGCGTGCCCGAGCCGGCGGGGGAGCGCTCGGTGGCCGGGTTCCCCATCCGTCGCCCATCGCTCGACGTGCACACCATCGGCGCGGGTGGCGGCTCCATCGCGAAGCTCGACGCCGGCGGGGCCCTGGCGGTCGGGCCGCGGAGCGCGGGCGCCGTCCCCGGCCCCGCCTGCTACGGCCACGGGGGCACCGAGGCGACGGTCACCGACGCCGACCTCGTCGCCGGCCGGCTGCCGACGGGGGTGTCGCTCCCGGGAATCGGGGTGCTCGATCGCTCGGCGGCGCAGCGGGCGCTGGACGAAGCGGGGATCACGGCCGACGACGTGATCGCCGTGGTCGATGCCGCCATGGAGGAGGCCGTCCGAGCGGTGTCGGTCGCCCGGGGCGTCGACCCGAGCGGCCTCGCCCTCGTGGCCTTCGGCGGCGCCGGACCGCTCCACGCCTGCGCCGTGGCCGACGCGCTGGGCATGGCTGCCGTGATCGTGCCCGCACGGGCCGGGGTGCTGTCCGCGGTGGGCTGCTTGGCCGCCCCGGTGCAGGCCGACCGGGTGCGGAGCTGGCCCCGCGGAGCTGACCTGACCGGGCTCGAGGAGGAGGTCGAGGCGCTGATGGGCGAGCTCGACGCCGCAGCCGGGTCGGGCGATGGCGGCGCGCCGATGGCGGGCGTCGAGCGGTTCGCGTCGTTCGACTGCCGCTACCAGGGGCAGTCGCACGAGATCCGGGTCGGGGAGCCGGGGGACTTCCCGGCGGCCCACGAGCAGCGCAACGGCTACGCCCGGCCCGGCACGCCGATCGAGGTGGTGGCGGTCCGGGCCACCCGGCGCGTGGCCGCGCCAGTCCAGGTGGGCGACCTCCCGCCCGTCGAGCGCACCTCCGTGGCGGGCCCCGCGGTGATCGCCGAGGCCGACTGCACGATCTGGGTGCCCGACGGCTGGCGCGCCGACCCGCACCCCGTCACCAGCGCGTTCGTGCTCACGAGGGCCGCAGTCTGATGCGCGCTCGTTCGCGCCGCGTCGCTCCCGGGCCATGTGCAGAACGGCACCGTGGGGGTGGGTTCGTGCACACGGACGGGAGGTCCGCGGCGGTGGGTGCGGCCGGGGAAGGGGTGCGGCGTGGGCGGTGAGGCGACGATGGGGCCGGCGCAGCTCGCCGTGCTGATCGCCCGGCTCACGGGCATCGCCCACGAGATGGGCGAGGTGCTGCGGCGGGGCGCGTTCAGCCCGAACATCAAGGAACGGGCTGACTGCTCGGCCGCGCTGTTCACCGCAGACGGGCTCCTGCTCGTCCAGGCGGAGCACATCCCGGTGCACCTCGGCTCGATGCCGGCGTCGGTCACGGCGGCCATCGCTGCGCTGGGCGACGACGTGCGCCCCGGCGAGCAGGTGATCCTCAACGACCCCTTCGCCGGTGGCACCCACCTCAACGACATCACGGTGGTCGAGCCGGTCTTCGTGGGTGAGCGGCTCATCGGCTGGGCTGCCAACCGGGCGCACCACGCCGACCTGGGAGGTGGTGCTCCAGGCTCGATGCCCGCCGACGCCACCGAGATCGCGCAGGAGGGCCTGCGGATCCCGCCGGTCCGCCTCACGCCCGAGGTTGCGGCGATGGTCGCGGCGTCGAGTCGCACGCCCGCCGAGCGGACGGGCGATCTCGACGCGCAGGTCGGCGCCAACCGGCTGGGTGCGCGCCGGTTCGCCTCGCTCGGTGATGTCGGCCTCGACGAGGTGGTGGCCTACGGCGAGCGCCGGATGCGCGCCGACCTCGCCGGTCTGCCCGACGGCACCTGGCGCTTCGCGGACATCCTCGACTCCTTCGGTCCGCGTCCCGACCAGCAGCGGACCACGAGGATCGAGGTCGCGGTCACCGTCGCCGGCGACGAGATCACGTTCGACTTCACCGGTACCGATCGTCAGCGCCCCGGCAACGTCAACGCGGTGGAGGCGGTGACCGTCAGCGCGGTGGCGTGGGCGCTGCGGTCGGTGCTCGACCCGACCATCCCCGCCAACGGCGGCGCCCTCGCTCCCGTCCACGTCGTCGCCCCGAGCGGCACCGTCGTGGCCGCCACCTTCCCCGTCGCCGTGGGCGCAGGCAACGTGGAGGTGAGCCAACGCGTCGCAGACGTGTGCCTCGGTGCCCTCGCCCAGATCGTCCCGGATCGGGTGCCGGCGGCGGGCCAGGGGACGATGAACAACCTGCTGCTCGGCGGCGACGGCTGGGTCTCCTACGAGACGCTCGCCGGTGGGCAGGGAGGACGGCCCCCGAAGCCGGGCGCCGAGGCGGCTGGCCCGGTGCCCGGCATGAGCGGCGTGCACACCGCGATGACCAACACGCGCAACACCCCGATCGAGGCGTTCGAGCGGGCGTTCCCCGTGCGGGTCCGCGTCCAGCGCCTGCGGCGGGGGAGTGGCGGCGCGGGCGCCGCGCCGGGTGGGGAGGGGCTCGAGCGCGAACTGGAGGTGCTCGAACCCGTGACGCTCAGCCTCATCACCGAGCGCCGAGGGAGCCAGCCGTGGGGTGCGGCCGGTGGTCAGCCTGGAGCCGCGGGCGAGAACTGGCGGCTGCCTGGCGGCGACGAGGCTCGGGCAGAGCGTCTGGCGGACAAGTGCACGATCCAGTTGCAGGCCGGCGACGTCGTGCGGATGCGGACCCCCGGTGGCGGGGGCTGGGGCCGCCCGCTCGATCCGGCCGGGGGGCTGGCTGACGACACCCCCGACGGGGTTCGCTGAGCGCGAAGCTACAGGCGGAGCACGGTGGCACTCGGGGCCCCGGCAGGGAACCAAGGAGCACCCCCGATGTACCTCGTGTCGAGCGCCGACGTCGATCGCATGCGCGACAAGCTGCTGTTCGAGGGCGACGACGTAGGCGAGCGGCTCAGCCGGTTCTGGCTGCTGCTCATCCTCGCCGCGGTCATAGCGTCCACCGGCGTCGTCGCCGATTCCACCGCCACCGTCATCGGGGCGATGATCGTCGCGCCGCTGATGACGCCGATCCTGGGCTCGGTGCTCTCGGTCGTGCTCGCCGATCGGGCCAACCTGCTGCGATGCCTGGGTCTGGTGCTCCTCGGCGCCGTAGCGGTGGTCGTGGTCGGCTGGCTCGTGGGCTCGATCGTGGAGCAGCCGGTGGTCGCCGCCACCAACAGCCAGGTCGCGGCTCGCGTGTCGCCGAGGCTGATCGACCTGCTCGCTGCGCTGGCCACCGGCGCGGTGGGCGCCATCGCGATCAGCCGTGATGACATCTCCGACACCCTGCCGGGGGTGGCGATCGCCATCTCGCTGGTGCCGCCGCTGGCGGTGGCTGGCCTCGCCTTCGAGGGCGGTGCCTCCGACCAGGCGTTCGGGGCGATCCTGCTCTTCGTCACCAACGTCAGCGCGATCCTCGCCATGGGTTTGCTCGTCATGTCGATCTACCGGGTCGGCGCGCTCGTCCAGCGCTCGGACGACGCGGTCGCCAAGCCGGTCAGCATCCGCCGGGCGGCGCTGGTCATCGGCGTGGCGCTGGTCGTCATCAGCGTGCCGCTCGGGCTGACGTCGACCAAGATCGCCCGCACCCGTTCGTCGGAAGCGGAGGTGAGCTCGCTGGCGACCGACTGGGGCGAGCGCCACGGCTGGTCGGTGGTCTCGGTGAGCACCCGGCCCGACGGCATCCTCGTTCGGGCCACCGGGCCCCTGCCCGAGCCGGAGACAGCGAGCCTGAAGGCAGCGCTGGCGGCCCAGGGGCTCGGCGACGACGTCATCACCCTCGAGCTGATCCCGACGACGTCGGTGGAGGTCGGCGCCGAGCGCTCAGGCGACTGACGCTGGGGCATCGGCGGGCATCTGCCGGTGGAGGGTGTCGACCGAGCCCGGGGCGCGGCGGTTCAGCTCCGAGGAGCTTCGCCCCGGTGGACGGCCACCCGCAGCGATGGGTCGAGGCGCGCCTCGAACCGCTCTCGGAGCTGCGAACGGTCGAGCTGGGCGCGTGCTCGTCGGTGGAGGAGGGCGATCCGCAGCTCGATGCCGCGCTCGGCGAGGTCGTCGTCGAGGCGCTCCAGCGCCTCGGCCCCGGTGCCGTCGAGGTCGGAGATCATCTCGGCATCGATCACGAGCAACGTCGCGTCGGGACGGCGCGCCAGGAGGCGACGGGCGGCGATCACCAGGCGGTCGGCGTTGGCGTAGAGCAGGGGGGCTTCGAGGCGCAGGACCGCGACCCCGGGGACCTCGTGGAGCGGCGTCGAGAGGTCGGTGGCGTGGCGGAGCCGTCCGTCGCGATCCTGGCGGAGCTCGACGATGTCGGGGAAGCTCGCCCGGCGGACCACGAACCCCAGCGAGAGGGCGACGCCCACCCCGAGCGCGGGCAGGGTCTCCCAGGTGAGCACCAGCACGAACGTCACGGTGGCGGCGGCGAAGTCGGGCCAGTTGACCTGGCGCATCCGGATGACGGGGCGTGGATCGGCCGACCGGACCACCGCCACGATGATGACGGCGGCGAGGACCGGTTCGGGCAGCTGCTCGAACAGGGGTGCGAGGAACAGGAGGGTCGCGAGCACCAGCAGCCCGGCCACGAGGTTGGTCATCTGCGTCCGTGCCCCGGCGGCGAGCGACGCTGCGGACTTCGAGAGGCTGCCGCCGACGGGCATCCCCCCGACGAGCCCGGACGCGATGTTCGCCACCCCGGATCCGATCAGCTCCTGGTCGGCGTCGATCTCCTCGCCCTGGGACGTCGCGACCGATGCGCTGGCGGCGTACCCCTCGGAGAACCCCACGAGGACGAGGGCCAGGCCTCCGCCCACCAGCTCCCACCACCGGATGCCGGTCAGCTCTGGCACGCCGAGCTCGGGCAGGCCCTGGGGGATGGCCCCGACGAGGGCGACGCCGTGCTCGCCGAGATCGAAGGCCGCCGCCAGCGCGATGCCCGCGGCGACCACGACCACGGCGGCGGGGACGCGCTCCACGAGGCGCTCGAAGGCGAGGAGCACGACCAGCGAACCGACCCCGATGGCCACGGGAAGGAGGTGGGCGGCGCCCAGCTCGCCGACGGTGCGCACGAGCCGGACGAGCGGCGACGCGCCGCCCTCGATCTCCACGCCCAGGAGCCCGTCGAGCTGGCCGACGATGATCGAGATCGACAGCCCGGCGACGAACGCGTGGAGCACCGGTCGTGAGATGAAGTTGACGACCCAGCCGAGCCGCAGCACGCCCGCGAGCACGAGCAGCGCGCCGGACACGAGCGAGAGCCCGGCGGCGACGACCCAGGGCGAGACGCTGCCGGGCAGCTCGATGATGAGGGTGGCGGTGAGCGCGGCGATGGCCGAAGCCGGACCGACCACGAGGACCGACGACCCTCCGGTCACGGCGTACGCCACGACCGCGGCCATCGCGGCGTAGAGGCCGGCCTGCGGTGGCACCCCCGCCACGCCCGCGTAGCCGATCGACTCGGGGATGAGCAGCGCGGCCAGGGCCAGCCCGGCGGCGCCATCCCTCAGGAGGTCGCGGTCCCAGCGGTAGCGACGCAACCACACGGTGATCGGCAGGAGGGTGGCGAGTCGCCGTGGGCGATGAGCGGTGAGCGCCGCCCCACCCGCTACCGCCGACTCGATCGGGCTCCCCTCGGCCATGCGCCAACGTACCAACCCCGGCTGCCGACGCTCGCTCCTCGACGGTGCCTCGCCACCTTCCGCTGGCCTACAGTCCGCGACGCGGCGGGGCATCGTGGAGCGCTCCGCACGCGTCGAGCGCACACCACAGGAGCGCAGCCATGCTCAGCCAGACCATCGGCGATCTGCTCCCCGTCGCGGCGGGCGTGGCGCTCAGCCCGATCCCCATCATCGCGGTGATCTTGATCCTGGGCACGCCCGCGGCGCGCTCGAACGGCGCCGCCTTCGCTGGCGGATGGATCGCGGGGCTCGTCGTCGTGTCGGTGGCGACCATGGCGCTGGCCGATGGCGCCGCCGACCCCACGAGCTCGTCCGCCACCGGGGTGAAGTGGTTCCAGGTCACGGCCGGGGCCCTGTTCCTCGCGATGGCGGCCCGCCAGTGGCGGTCGCGGCCTCAGGAGGGCCAGGAGCCGCAGATGCCGGCGTGGATGGCCGCCATCGATGGGTTCGGACCCGGGCGGTCCGCTGGGTTCGGGGCCCTGCTGTCGGGCCCCAACCCGAAGAACCTGGCGCTCACCGTTGCCGGCGCGGCATCGATCGCGCAGGCGGACCTCGCCTCGGGCGACGCCGCGCTGGCGGTGTCGGTGTTCGTGGTCGTCGCCTCCTTCACCGTGGTCGGGCCGGTGGTGTGGTTCCTCCTGGCGCCCGAGCGGGCCGTCCGATCGCTCCAGGCGATCAAGGGCTTCATGGTCGACAACAACGCCGCGATCATGGTGGTGGTGCTGCTGGTGCTCGGCCTCAAGCTCCTCGGCCAGGGACTCGGGGCGCTCGGCAGCTGATCGGCGGTCAGCCGGTCAGGCGGTGATGAAGACGGGCACGCCGAGCGGGAGCCCAAGGTCGACGAGGTCCTCGACGTCGTCGTTCGACAGGCGCACGCAGCCGTGCGACACGGCCTGACCGATCAGATCGGGACGGTTGGTGCCGTGGATGCCCACCTGGCCGTCGCCGCCGTCGCCGAACTCCGTGATCGTGTCGGAGTGCATCGCCAGGCCGAACGCGTAGGGCCCGTAGGCGCCTTCGGGGTCGTTGTTGTCGATGAGCTCGGTGACGTAGGTGCCGTTGACCGGGGTGGGGTTGTCGGCGGTGCCGATGGCCACCGCCGCGGTGAACACCCCGGTGCCGTCGTCTTCCACCCGCAGGGTGCGGCCGGCCAGGTCGACGAAGACCCGGAACGGGGTCTTCACCACCGTGACCGAGTCGACCGGGACCCAACCGGTGGACCCGTTCGGGCGGGTCGGCAGCGCCACCTGGAGCCACCCGGGATGGTCTTGGGGGGCATCGGGGCTGGCGTCGCCGACCACGGCGAACGTGGTGGGAGCGCCGGCTGCCGTCTCGGGGCCGATGTCGATCGGTTGGGCGTCGACGGATGGCTGGTCGTAGACCTCGGGGTCGCCCGCCGGCGTGGCGATCCACCCGAGCAGCTCATCGGGGGTGAGGATCCCGTCATCGACCTCGGGAACCGTGGCGGCGATGGTGCTGGTGGCATCCGCCCCGGTGGGCGGGAGCGAGGGGGGCAGCGAGCCGAGCGTCGGGCGCTCGCCGGCGCACGAGCCGAGGAGCGCGATCCCGAGGACGATGACCGCCGCGATCGCGACGACGTTGGCGACGACGGGCCAGCGCCGCCACGGGCTGGCGGTCGGTGGTTCGAGGTCGCCGGTCATCGAGGGGCGAGGGTACTCGCGGGCCCCACCGTCGAGAACTCGGCCCGTCGGGCTTTCGCACTTGACCGATCAGTCAATAGAGTCCGACCCCATGGAGATCAACGGGATCAGCGCAATCGTCACGGGTGGTGCCTCGGGCCTCGGTGAGGCCACGAGTCGCCACCTCGCCAGCCTCGGGGCCAAGGTCATCGTGGCCGACCTCGATCGGCAGCAGGAGAAGGGCGAAGCCCTCGCCGGCGAGATCGGCGGCCAGTTCGTGGCCACCGACGTCACGAGCACCGAGCAGATCATCGCGGCGGTCGAGGCCGCCAAGGAGCTCGGGCCCCTCAAGGCGCTCGTGAACTGCGCCGGCATCGGGTGGGCCACCCGCACCATCGGCAAGGACGGCCAGTACACCTCGGCCCACGACCTCGACATCTTCAAGAAGGTCGTCGAGATCAACCTGATCGGGACGTTCGACTGCATCCGCATCGCCGCCACCGCGATGAGCCAGAACGAGCCCGACGAGTTCGGCGAGCGTGGCGCGATCGTCAACACCGCGTCGGTCGCTGCGGAGGATGGTCAGATCGGTCAGGCGTCCTACTCCGCGTCGAAGGGCGGCGTGGTCGGCATGACCCTCCCGGTGGCCCGAGACCTCTCGGCGGTCGGCATCCGCGTGAACACCATCCTCCCTGGCCTCATCGACACGCCGATCTACGGCGAGGGCGAGGCGTCTGAGCAGTTCAAGGAGCGCCTCGCCGCCGGCGTGCTGTTCCCGAAGCGCCTCGGGCGCGCCGAGGAGTTCGCCACCCTCGCCGCCGAGCTGCTGCGCAACAGCTACATGAACGCCGAGTCGATCCGCATCGACGCCGGCATCCGCATGCAGCCGAAGTGACCTGACGGCGGGTCTCGGACCCGTCCGACGCCGGCGTCCTCAGGACGAAACGGCAGCGGTTCGGCCGCCCACGCCACCAGGCGGGGCGGCCGAACCGCGCCTGCGGCCTGCGACCCACACCGGGACGTCGGCCATCTCGAGCAGCTCGACGTCGCCGCTCGAGTTGCCGTAGGCCCACAGCGTCTCGACGTCGTCGCCTCCGAGCCACGAGCGCAGCCGCACCGCCTTCTCGGGGCCGCGCACGTTCGGGCCGACCATCTCGCCGGTGAGGTGGCCGTCGGCACCCGACTCGAGCTCCACCGCGATCACGTGGTCGAACCCGTGGTCTCGGGCGAACGGGCGGAGGTAGGCGCTGAGCGAGGCGGACACGAGCACCAGCTCGTGCCCGGACTCGCGGTGCCAGCGAACCTGCTCGACCATCTCGGGGCGCAGGCGACGGGGGAGGGTCGTCGCGTAGCGCTCCCCCTCGCGGGCGAGCCACGGGGCGGTGCGGCCGGCGAAGAGGGACCGCAGGAGCGCCTCCTTGCTGACGTCGCGATGGTGCTCGTCGGCGTCGAGCCGGTTGGTGCGGGCCTTGAGGGCGACGGGGGCGATGGTGCGCATGGCGCGTGCCATGGCGGCCGAGCCGCACGCTCCTGCCAGGAACGGCACCAGGGTGTCGCGGCGGGTGAGCGTGCCGTCGAAGTCGAAGGCGGCGATGCGGCGTCCGGACATGATCCGGACAACCCTAGGAGCCGACGCACCGTTCGGTGCGAACCGTGGTGGCTCAGCGACCGTCCGCGAGGACCGCGGCGAGCGCGACGTCGATCGTCGGGTGCTCGAAGGCGAAACCGCTCGCCTCGAGGGCCGCGGGTGTCGCTCGGATCGAGGTGAAGAGCAGGTTGTCGACGAGGTCGCCGACGCCGAAGGGCACGCGACGGAGCGCGCTCGGGATGGTGAGGCGGGTGGCGCGGTCGACCGCCGCACCGAGGGCCTCGGTGAAGTCCGCGTTGCGGACCGGGTGCGGCGCGGTGACGTTGAGCGGTCCGCGCAGCGAGGCGTCTTCGATCGCGTGGCGGATGGCTCGCACCTCATCGGCGATCGAGACCCACGACATCCACGCGTGACCGTCGCCCGCTCGGCCGCCCAGCCCCCACCGGAACGCCGGGAGCATCTTGGCGAGCGCTCCGCCGTGGGCATCGAGCACGATGCCGGTGCGGATGTGGGCGACCCGCACGCCGGCGGCGGAGGCCGGCGCCGTGGCTGCCTCCCAGGCGACGCACACGCCGGCGAGGAAGTCCTCGCCGGGCGGCGCCGACTCGATGAGTACGTCGTCGCCCCGCTCGCCGTAGTAGCCGATGGCTGATCCGCTCACCAGCACCGCCGGCGGCGTCGACAGTCTGGCGAGGGCGGTGCAGAGCACGTCGGTGCCGGCCCGACGGCTCTCCGCGATGCGATGGCGCTGCCTGGCGGTCCACGGCCGCGCCGCGATGCCTTCCCCCGCCAGGTGCACCACCGCGTCGAGCCCCTCGAGGCCGGCCGCATCGATGTCGCCCGCGTCGGGATCCCAGCGGATCTCGCCGTCGCTGGCGGCGCGGCGCACGATGGGGATGGCCCGATGCCCGTCGTCGGCCAGCGAGCGCGCGAGCGCCCGGCCGATCAGGCCCGATGAACCGGTGACCGCGACGTCCACGGGACCTCGACCTGGTCGATGGCTGCTCGGCGGTGGCCGCTACTGCTTCGTGGCGAGCAGGTCGCGGATCTCCGCCAGGAGGTCCTCGGTGCTGGGTGGGACGTCCTCGACCTCGTCGCCGCTGGCCCGCCGAGCCGCGACGGCCTCCATCGGCTTCACGACGAGGAAGAAGACCACCGCAGCGATGGACACGAACCGGATGGCCGCGTCGATGACCAAGCCGTAGCTGAAGGTGCTGCCGTTGATCGCGAACGTCATGTCCGTGAAGTCCTTGCCCACGATCATGCCGACGAGCGGGGTGATGAGCCCCGTGGTGATCGCGGTGACGATCGCGGTGAACGCGGTGCCGATGACGACGGCGACGGCGAGGTCGACGACGTTGCCGCGGAACAGGAACTTCTTGAAGTCGTTCAGCATGGGGGGAGGTCCTCCGTCCAGGTGGTCGCGGCGGGTGCCGTTTGCGGGAGGGTAGCCGTCGTCGCGGCGAGGCGTCGCGTGCGATGGTCGCCGGAGCGACTCCGCCCCGACGCGAAGGACCCCGGCCGGTGGGCCGGGGTCCTTGGAGAGATCGTGGTCGCGGCAGTCGCCGCTGGGTCGACCGTCAGGCGTGCACGGTGCGGCGGCGCTTGCTGGCCACGAGGACCAGCCCGCCCACGGCGAGCAGCCCTGCGCCCACCAGGCCGAGGCCGTTGAGGTCCGAGCCGGTGCGCACGATGTCGCCCTGGTCGACGCCTTCGCCGCCACCGCCACCGCCACCGGGGGCGACGACGGTGATCTCGCTGCTGAAGATCAGCTCACCGTCGACCACCGTTCCCTGGATGGTGGGGTCGTTGGGGTCCAGGTTCGGATCGACCGGGCAGCGGGCCTCGACGGTGTAGATGCCCGCAGCGACGTCGGCCGGCAACTTGATCTCGACGGAGAACTCGCCGTTCTCGTCGGTCGTCGTCGTGATCGTCATGATGACATCGCCGGTCGCTCGCTGGACCCGGCCCTCGATCACCGTGATGGTCACCGTGGAGCCGGGCGCGCAGCCTCGGCCCGAAGCGGTGAACGTTCCCCCAGGGGGCACGGTGCCGGGGTTCACCCCGAACCCGTACTGCGCGCTGGCCGGAACGGCCGCGAGCACCACGAGCGCAGCGGCGAGCATCAGCATCTTCCGGATCATGCGTTCGACCTCTCCCTCATGCTCTGACCGCAGTCCCCAACGGCGGAGCGCTTTCGGTCAAAGGGTAACCTACCAGCGGTCGCTCGTCACGATCCTCAAGGGTTTCGCTCCAAGTCTTGCCCACGGATCGTCGGCGCGTTCAGCGGCGGAGCTGGACGTGGCGGTCGGTCACCGCGGTGAGCGGACCCTCGGGAACGACCACGGCGGTGCGCTCGTTCGTGTCGGCCACGGTGCCATCGAGGACCGTGAGCGTCGCCGTGAACTCGTCGGGATTCGCCGTGGGCTGCGGAAGGATCCGCAGGTCGTAGCCGTCGCGCAGGTCGAGTTCGCCGGCGAGCGCCAGCTCGAGCACGACCGTCTGGCCGGGGCCGATCTGCAGGTCGGGCGAGTCCCAGGCGTACATGCCCCGCTCGGTGTCGGGTGCGAGCTCGATGGCCTTGCCGTCGAGGGTGGCGCGGGTGACGCGGTTGCGAGTGTGCACGGTGACGACCGTCACATTGGTGCCGTCGGGGGCCGCTCGGGTGTTCCCGACGACCGCTGCAGGCAGTTCGACGCCCGCTGGCACGTCGTTCGTCAGCGCGATCCGAAGGGTGCCGGTGAGGCGGCCGGAGGTTGCGTCCACCTCGGCCTCGTAGTCGATCGTGCGGTGCAGGTAGGCGTCGATCTTGTTGTTGCCGACGTTGCGCTGGACGACCGAGAAGCCGTCGGTCCCTTGGCGGATGGACAGCGTCCCATCGGCACCGAGCTGCTCGAAGAGCCGCTGCTCGGCCGCGACCGGGCTCCACAGGCGCAGGTGGCCGCCGCGCGCTGCGGGGGACAAGGTCGTGGCGAGGCTCCGAGGCGACGGCAGCGACGCGCTCACGAGGCGATCGAAGGTCGCTCGGGTGGCGTCGGCGAGGACCTCCCCTCGCTCGGCGCGCGTGCCGAGCTCGAGGTACTGGCGCCGTGTCAGCAGGTCCACGGCGTTGTCGGCGTCGAGCGGTTCATCGAGCCCCTCCACCTGCACCGGCCCGCTGAGCTTCAGCAGCGCAGCGAGCCCGGTGGGGTCGACACCGATGACCCCATCGACGGGATCGCCTCCGGACTGCGGGTACAGCTCGGCGATCACCTGCGCGCTGCTCGGGAAGTTGGGGGAGAACGTCGCGTCCTGGACGAAGTCCTGCGGACGGAAGCGTCCATACCGATCGATGTAGTCGGCGGGGCCCGAGATGGTTCTCGTGCCGGGGGCGGCCGCGTGGATGAGGTCGTCGATCCGGCCCGAGCGGCCCAGGGTCACCTTGCCATCGGCGGCGGTGAGCTCGGCGTACGAACCGATGAACCCGCCGGCGCCCCGGAGCTCCGCGGGCGTCAGGAAGATGACGAGGTAGCGGCGAGGCGTCGGACGTCCGAACAGCTCGGGCACGGTCGTCGCGAGCGCGTTGGCGAGCTTGGTGTCCCGTCGGGCCCCATCGATCTTCTCGTTGAGGTCGCGGATGCCATCACGTAGCGGAGGCAGGAGCACGCCATCGCTCACGTCGTCGAGCGCCTGCGACGCAGACTGCAGCACGACGTCGGCCCGCTTGGTCGGCATGACCAGCTGGTCCACTCGTTCGAGGTCGAGCTGCCCGTCGTACTTGAGGCCGTCGTAGTCCGCGGCGTCGACCAGATCGTCGCCGGCGGCAGCGATGCGCTGGCCCTGCCGGACGGTCGTCCGCACCGCGTGCAGCTGCTGCGCGGCGCCGGGCACGAGGCTCGCCGGGGCGGCGAGCACGCCATCGAGGTGGGCCGCTGCTCGATCGAAGGCTGCTCCGGCATCGTCGAGGCGCTGGGCCGCCTCGTCTCGGTTCCCGTTGCGCGCCGCGTCCAACGCGTCGGAGGCGGCGTCGCTGCCGGAGCGGACCGCGGCACCCGCGAGGAGCGTCGCGATCGCGAGGAGGGCGCAGGCCGTGACCACGAAGGCGGTCGCGAGGGCGAAGGCGACCTTGAGCTTGCGGCGCTTCGCGCTGCGCATCATGGGAAACCCCGATGCCACCAAGATCACGGTCGCGAGCACCGCGACGGCCACACCCCACGGGAGCTCATGGGGTGGGTACCAGAGCATGGCGTTGGCGTAGCAGCCGATCGCGGCTGCTCCATAGCGCCGAGACCGGTGCTCGAGCAGGGCCGATGCGACCGCGATCGCCAGTCCGGCGAGGGCGAGGACCATCGAGACCCCACCCGCCGGAATCGCGATGAGGGCACCCGCGACGAGCCACGCTCGGCGTCGTCCGTGCGCGCCAACGAAGGACACGAGGCCGGCGAAGCCCGCCCGCTGGATCACGTCGACGACGTTCGACCCCGTGAGCGATGCAGGGGCGAGCGTGGCGGCCAGCGCGGCGAGCACGGCAACGGCCGCGGTCACGCTGGGGTACGTCGATCGACCCTGTGCGCTCCTGCTCCGCTCGTTCACAGCTTCCCTTCGTGCCCGCCGTCGGTCATCGCGGGATGGTGGACGTGTCGGCCGCTTGAAGGGTAGTGTTCGACCGCGGCGGGATGAGACCCGGCCTCGGGGGGGAGGATCATTGACCGCCAATCGCGATGAGACCGCTCGGTCGCGCGTGCAGCTCCTGTTGCAGCACTCGGGAGACCACGGGCGCCGCCGGCTGCAGATCGTCGTCGACCTCGCATCGGTGATCGTCTCCGTGGTGCTGGCGACGGCGCTTCGCTACGACTTCGAGATCTCCCCGGTGGAGCGAGCGCACATGCTCCTGTTCGCGCTCATCGCGGGCGTCGTGTTCGCGATCTGCGGCGCGGCGCGCGGCCTCTACGCAGGCCGGTGGAGCTTCGGCTCGTTCGAGGAGATCTCCGCGCTCGTCAGCGCGATCGTCCTGGCGACGGCGGTGCTCGTGGTGCTGGCGGTCAGCATCCACATCGACGGCGCGCGCATCGTCCCGATGTCGGTGCCCCTGATCGCCTCGACCATCCTGCTGACCCTCAGCGCTGGGGTCCGCTACGTGTGGCGCCTGTTCCTCGAGCGTCACCTGCGTCCCCGGAGCGACACGGTCGAACGCCTCGTGGTCATCGGAGCTGGCGAGGGTGGACAACAGATCATCACCGCGATGCTGCGCAACCCGAGCGGTCGCTACCTGCCCGTCGCGGTGATCGATGACGATCCCACGAAGCAGAACCTGCGCATCCGCAACGTTCCGGTCAGTGGCACCAGCGCGGACCTCGCCGAGGTCGCACGGTCCCAGGATGCATCCACCGTGCTGCTCGCCATCCCGACCGCGGGGTCCACGTTGGTCCGCACCTACGCGGACCTGGCCCGGGCAAGCGGTCTGCGCCTCCTGGTCCTGCCATCGGTGGGAGAGCTGTACGGGGCGCAGCTGTCCACCTCGGACATCCGGCCCGTGACCCACGCGGACCTGTTGGGGCGCCACGAGGTCGACACCGATGTGGACTCCATCGCCGGGTACGTCACCGGCAAGCGGGTGCTCGTCACGGGTGCCGGGGGTTCCATCGGTTCGGAGCTGTCGCGCCAGCTGTATCGCTTCGCTCCGGCGTCGCTCGTCCTGCTGGATCGGGACGAGTCAGCCCTGCACGCGGTGCAGCTCTCGATCGAGGGGCGAGCGCTCCTCGACAGCCGGAACCTCGTCGTGTGCGACATCCGCGATCGGGATCGGATCGACCAGGTCTTCGAGGAGCACCGCCCCGAGGTCGTGTTCCACGCCGCCGCGCTGAAGCACCTGCCGTTGCTGCAGATGCATCCGGCCGAGGCGCTCAAGACCAACGTGTTGGGAACCGAGGTGCTGGTGCGCGCGGCGCTCGACCACGGCGTGGACCGCTTCGTCAACATCTCCACCGACAAGGCGGCTGATCCCTGCAGCGTGCTGGGCTACACCAAGCGGCTGGCCGAGCGGCTCACCGCCGCGGCGGCCGATCGCGGCGACGGCGTCTTCTTGAGCGTGCGGTTCGGCAACGTGCTCGGGAGCCGTGGTTCGGTGCTGACGGCGTTCGCCAAGCAGATCGAGGGCGGCGGGCCGGTCACGGTCACCGATCCCGAGGTCACCCGGTACTTCATGACGGTCGAGGAGGCCGTGCAACTCGTCATCCAGGCGGGCGCGGTGGGGCGCGACGGCGAGGCGCTCGTGCTCGACATGGGCGAGCCGGTGCGGATCGATGACGTCGCGCGGCGACTCATCGCCGAGGCCGATCGACCCATCGAGGTCGTGTACACGGGTCTGCGCGAGGGCGAGAAGCTCCACGAGGTGCTGTTCGGCGCAGACGAGGTGGGCACCTCGCCGATGCACCCTCGCATCAGCCACGTCGAGGTTCCGCCGCTGTCGATCGGTCGGGTGCCGGTCGCGGTCGCCGGGCTGAGCGACGAGGAGGTCATCAAGCTCCTCGAGGATGCTTGCGACCTGAGCGACGATCGCTCGACCGCTTCTTGACGCTGCGCTCGACCCTCAGGCCGGGTGGGCGAGGTGGAGCCGGCGGGCCAGATCGCTGGTGAGCAGACCACCGGGGTCGACGTCGGCCTTGATCGCTCGCCACTCGTCGAGCCGCGGGTACATCGCCGGCAGCAGCTCCGGGCGCATGCGGCTGTCCTTGGCGAGGTAGAGGCGGCCACCGACCGCGACCACGCGCTCGTCGAGGCGATCGAGCAGCGCGGCGAGCGAGCCGTCGGTGGTGGCGGGGACGTCGAACGCGAGGGTCCAGCCCTCCATGGGGAACGACAGCGGCCCCGGGTTGCCCGGGCCCATCCGCTTCAAGACCGCGAGGAACGACGGGGCGCCCGAGCTGCTCAGCTCGCCGATGATGCGGCGGAGCTCGTCGGTGGCATCGAGGGGGATCACGAACTGCCACTGGAGCAGGCCGGTCCGACCGTAGACGCGGTTCCACCGATCGACGAGGTCGAGCGGGTGGAAGAACTGGGTGATGGTGGCGAGCGCCCCCCGACGACGGCGGGGAGACTTGCGGTACCAGAGCTCGTTGAACGCCCGGATGGTTGCCTCGCTGACGAGGTTGACGGGCAGCGGCGGGTAGGCGGCCACGGTGCTCGACGTGAAGGACAGCGGATCCCGGCGTGCTCGGCGATCGAGCTCGTCGAGGTTCGCGAAGCGGCCCCGATCGAGGATGGATCGTCCCATCGCTGAGCCCCGGGCCATGAGGTCGATCCACGCGACCGAGTAGTCGTAGCGGTGGTCGCCCTCGGTCATGAGCGCGAGGACCTCGTCGAGGTCCCTGGTGCGGTCGGTGTCGACGAGGAGCCGGCTGGTCTCGATCGACTTGAGGCGGATCGTGGCGTCGAGCACGATCCCCGTCAGACCCATGCCCCCCGCGGTCGCCCAGAACAGGTCGGGATCGCTCGTCGGCGTGATCCGGCGCTTGCCGTGGGTGGGCGTGACCAGGGTCAGGGCCTCCACGGAATCGCACCACGAACCGGCGCGGTGGTGGTTCTTCCCGTGGATGTCGGAAGCGATGGCCCCTCCGACGGTGACCTGGCGCGTGCCCGGCGTGACCGGCACGAACCATCCGAGCGGCACCAGCCAGCGCATGAGGTCGTCGAGGCTCGTGCCGGCGTCGGCGGTGACCAGCCCCTGCTCGAGATCGAGGTGGTGGATGCCGCGGACCGCGGTGGTGTCGATGACGAGGCCGCCGGCGTTGAGGGCAGGATCGCCGTAGGAGCGACCGAGGCCGCGTGCGATGACGCCGCGCCCCCCGGGACGCACGTCGGACACGAGCGCCGCGATCTCGTCTCCCCCGGTGGGGTGGGCCACCGTGGCCACCGTGGGTGCGGTGTTGGCCCAGCCGACGAGGGACTCGGGGCGGGTGGGCACCGCCGGCGCTCGCTCGGTCACGTCGCGTACACCCCCACGGCGAAGGTGATGGCCCACAGCACGCCCAAGACCTGGAGCATCCGATCGCCGAGCACCACGTCCTCGGGCGCGCCGCCGTGACCGGTGTCGACCAGCAGCGAGTAGCGCAGGATGGCCATCGTGAAGGGCAGGATCGACGCTTGGAACCACGGCATCGATCCGTCGGCCAGCGCCGCCTTCTCGAACGCCCACAGGCAGTAGCCGATGAGCACCACGCTCGTGGCGATGGTCTGCAGGTGCGCGAGGTACGAGGCCGGGTAGACGCCGAGCGTCGGCCGGAAGCTGGCGGCGGCATCGCCCATCTCGACGGCCTCCGCTCGCCGCTTGCCCACCACCATGAACAGCGACCCGAACGAAGCCACGATGAAGAACCAGTCCGAGATCGGGACATCGACCGCGACGGCGCCGGCGATGGCGCGCAGGACGAACCCCGCGGCGACCCCGACCACGTCGAGGATCGCGACGTGCTTCATCCAGAGGCTGTACGCGGTGGTCATCGCCACGTAGCTCCCGACCACGACGGCGAGCTGCCAGCGCACCAGCGCGGCCAGACCCACCGCAGCCACGATCCCGCTCGCACCGAGCGCCCGGGCCACACCGAGCGGGATCTCGCCGGCGGCGATCGGCCGGAGCCGCTTCTTGGGGTGGAGCCGGTCGGCCTCCACGTCGGCCGCATCGTTCAGGTAGTAGGTGCCCGATGCGGCGAGGCAGAAGCACCCGAACGCCGCGAGGGCGGGACCGAGGTGCGCGAGCTCGATGCCGGCGGCGCCGGGTGCGGCGAAGACCAGGACGTTCTTCGCCCACTGCTTCGGTCGGGCCTCGGCCACGAGAGCACGCGGGAGGGACCTGGGCATCGGTGCAGACTACGTGACCGGGCCGCGCGTCCCGGCTCGTCGGGCTAGAGCCACTCGACGTTCGGTCCAGCGGTGCAGCGGCGGGTGTCGAGCACGTAGCTGCCGGTCCGGGCGACCATCTCCAGGTCGAAGTCGTCGTGGTCCACGAGCACGACCACCGCGTCGGCCTTGGCGACCTCTGCCTCGGTGAGCTCGACGTGCTCCGCGGTGCCGGCGGCGTGGCTACGGGACGGATCCACGTGGGGGTCGCACACGGCGAGGTCGGCTTGCAGGTCCGACAGCAGCTCGACCACGCGGGTGCTCGGGGACTCCCGATCGTCGCCGGTGTTCTTCTTGTACGCCAGGCCCAGCACGAGGACCCGACGGCCCTTCACCGACATCTCCCGGTCGTTCATGGCCGCGACGAGCCGCCGGATGACGTAGTCGGGCATGTGCTCGTTCACGTCGTTCGCGAGCTCCACGAACCGGAAGGTCTGGCCGAGGGACTGCTTGACCCGCCACGACAGGTACGACGGGTCGATGGGCAGGCAGTGCCCGCCGACGCCAGGGCCGGGGCGGAACGGCATGAACCCGAACGGCTTGCTCTCAGCGGCGTCGATCGCCTCCCAGACGTCGATGCCGAGGTCGCGGGCGAACATGGCGAGCTCGTTGACGAGCGCGATGTTCACGTGCCGGAAGGTGTTCTCGAGCAGCTTGGTGAGCTCGGCCTCCTTGGGGGAGCGCACCGGCACCGTGCGCACGACGATGTCGTCGTAGAAGGACTGCACCGTTGCGAGGCTCGCCGCGTCGATCCCCGACACCACCTTCGGCGTCGTCTCGAGGGTGTAGGTCTTGTTGCCGGGATCGATGCGCTCGGGCGAGTAGCCCGCCTGGAAGTCCGCACCGGCCTTCAGGCCGCTGCCGGCTTCGAGGATGGGGAGCATCAGCTCCTCGGTGGTTCCCGGGTAGGTGGTCGACTCGAGGATCACGCACGCACCGGGGCGCAGGTGCTTCGCCAGCTCCGCTGCCGAGGCTTCGATGTAGCTGAGGTCGGGCATGCCCTCGCGCAAGGGCGTGGGCACCGAGATCACCGCGATGTCGAACTCGGCGAGGTCCGCGGGATCCGCGCTGGGCCGGAAGCTGCCGTCGTCGAGGATCGGGCGAAGCCGGTCGTCGGGGATGTCCTCGATGAACGACCGGCCCTCGGCCAGGGCCGCGATGCGCCCTCGGTCGAGGTCGTAGCCGATCACCTCGTAGCCCTGCTCCGCCGCCCGAACCGCCAAGGGCAGGCCGACGTAGCCCTGCCCGATGACCGCCACCTTCGTGGGTCGCGCGGCGTCGTGCATGCGCCCGGTCCCTCCCCTTGTCGCTGCTCGCCCGACGGTTGTCGCGCGGCAGGGGACGGTAGCACCGCGGCCGGGCCTGAACCCTGATCCCGCGAGCGGAGGCGGGCGCCCTCGTCGGGTCGCATCGGGACGCGGGCGCTCGGGGCCACGGGTACGATCCGCGCCATCCCGCCCCCGGAGGTGCCCATGGCTGCTCGTTCCCTGCAGAACTTCGTCGATGGCCAGGCGGTGCCTGCGGCCGATGGCGCGACGCTCGATCTGGTCGACCCGTCGACGGGGGAGGTGCTCGGCACCTCGCCCTGCTCGGGCGAGGCCGATGTCGACGCTGCGTGCGCCGCGGCGTCCGAGGCGTTCAGCTCGTGGCGCGACACCACCCCGTCGCAGCGCCAGCTCGCCCTGCTGAAGCTCGCCGACCTCGTCGAGGAGCACGCCGACGAGCTGGTGGCGCTGGAGTCGGAGAACACCGGCAAGCCCATCGGCCTCACCGCCGACGAGGAGATCCCGCCGATGGTCGACCAGATCCGCTTCTTCGCGGGGGCGGCGCGGGTGCTCGAGGGCCTCTCGGCCGGGGAGTACCTGGAGGGCCACACCTCGTGGATCCGTCGGGAGCCGGTCGGGGTGTGCGCCCAGGTCACGCCGTGGAACTACCCGATGATGATGGCCGTCTGGAAGATCGCTCCGGCGTTGGCCGCGGGGAACACGGTGGTCCTCAAGCCGAGCGACACCACGCCGCTCACCACGGTGCGCCTCGCCGAGCTCGCAGCGGAGGTCCTCCCGCCCGGCGTGCTCAACGTGATCTGCGGCGACCGTGCCACGGGCGCGGCGCTGGTGTCGCACCCGATCCCCGACATGGTCTCGATCACCGGATCGGTCCGCGCCGGCATGGAGGTGATGCGCTCGGCGGCCGACGACCTCAAGAACGTGCACCTCGAGCTCGGGGGCAAGGCACCGGTCGTCGTCTTCGACGACGCCGATGTCGCCGCCGCAGCGGAGGCCATCGCGGTCGCCGGCTACTTCAACGCCGGACAGGACTGCACGGCGGCCACGAGGGTGATCGCCCAGGCAGGCATCGCGGCCGACCTCGCGGCGGCCCTCGCCGAGCAGGCGCAGGGCACCACCACCGGTGCCCCGTCGAACCCCGATGCGGACTACGGCCCGTTGAACAACGCCAACCAGCTTGCTCGGGTCTCGGGCATGGTCTCACGCACCCCCAGCCACGCGTCGGTGCTCGCCGGGGGCGAGCAGGTCGGCGACCGCGGCTTCTTCTTCGCCCCGACGGTCATCTCCGGGCTTCGCCAAGACGACGAGATGATCCAGAACGAGATCTTCGGGCCCGTGATCACGGTCCAGACCTTCGCCGACGAAGACGAGGCGCTCCGGCTGGCCAACGGGGTGCAGTACGGCCTGGCATCGAGCGTGTTCACGACCGACCACGCCACCGCGCTGCGGGTGAGCCGTCGGCTCGACTTCGGGTGCGTCTGGATCAACACGCACATCCCGCTGGTGGCCGAGATGCCCCACGGTGGGTTCAAGCACTCCGGCACCGGCAAGGACCTCTCGATGTACGGCTTCGAGGACTACACGCGCATCAAGCACGTCATGAGCGCCCTCTGATGCGGGTCCTGCTGGTCGGGGCCGGAGGCGTCGGCTCCGCCTTCGCCAAGATCGCCGCCCGGCGCTCCTTCATCGACCACCTGGTCGTGGGCGACATCGACGGCGGCCGTGCCGCGGCGGCGGCTGCGTCGTTCTCCGCGGCCGCGGCGGGCATCGCGCTCGACGCCTCCGACGCGGTGGCGGTGGAGGCGGCCCTGCGAGACCACGGGTGCGACGTGCTCATGAACGCCGCCGACCCGCGCTTCGTGATGCCGCTGTTCGATGCCGCCCTCGCGGCCGGCACCCACTACGTCGACATGGCGATGTCGCTGTCCGCACCCCATCCCGAGCGGCCGTACGAGGAGTGCGGGGTGAAGCTCGGCGACGACCAGTTCGCCAAGGCGGACGCGTGGGAGGCCTCGGGCAGGCTCGCGCTCGTCGGGATGGGGGTGGAGCCGGGCCTCTCGGACGTGTTCGCCCGCTACGCCGCCGACAACATCTTCGACTCGATCGACGAGGTCGGCGTGCGCGATGGGGCGAACCTCGTGGTGGCGGGCTACGACTTCGCGCCGTCGTTCTCGATCTGGACGACGATCGAGGAGTGCCTCAACCCACCCGTGATCTGGGAGCGCGACCGCGGCTGGTTCACGACGGCGCCCTTCAGCGAGCCCGAGGTGTTCGAGTTCCCCGACGGCATCGGCCCGGTCGAGTGCGTGAACGTGGAGCACGAGGAGGTGCTGCTGATCCCTCGTTGGGTCCACTGCGAGCGGGCGACGTTCAAGTACGGCCTCGGCGACGAGTTCATCGAGGTGCTGAGGACGCTGCACAAGCTCGGGCTGGACGGGACCGATCCGGTCACGGTCCGGGGCCAGCAGGTGTCGCCCCGCGACGTGGTCGCCGCCTGCTTGCCCGACCCGGCGACGCTCGGCGACAAGATGACGGGCAAGACCTGCGCGGGCACCTGGATCACCGGCACCGGCAAGGACGGCCACCCCCACCAGACGTACCTGTACCACGTGGTCGACAACGAGGAGACCATGGCGGAGTACGGGTCTCAGGCGGTCGTGTGGCAGACCGCGATCAACCCGGTCGTCGCACTCGAGCTCGTGGCGAACGGCACGTGGTCGGGTGCCGGGGTGCTCGGCCCCGAGGCCTTCGACGCCGTGCCCTTCCTCGACCTGCTCACCGAGTACGGCTCGCCGTGGGGTCGCCGCGACGGCTGAGCGGTGCGTCGCCGTCGAAGCGGAGCGGCTTGTCCGCCTTGGCGAGGTAGAGGCGAGCGTCGGCGCGCTCGAGCGTGTCGATCAACGTCTCCTCGCTGCGACGGTGCGCGACCCCGAGCGAGAGCGATGCGCCGTGGCGGCCGAGCATCGGCAGCGCGTTTCGGCGGATCTCGCGCTCGATCAGCTCCACGTGGGCCCGCCGGGCCCGAGGGCCGCTCAACACGACCGCGAACTCGTCGCCGCCGATCCGAAACACCGCGTCGGGATCGCCGAGCGCGGCCAGCAGCTCGCGGGTGGTCATGCGCAGCACCTGGTCGCCCAGCAGGTGCCCGCCGGTGTCGTTCACCTGCTTGAAGTCGTCGATGTCGGCCACGATGAGGGCCACGTCTCGTTGGACGCCGAGGTCGCGCAGGCGCTCGTGGAAGGCGGAGTGGTTGCCGATCCCGGTGAGGGCGTCGCGGCGAGCCTGGTTGCGCAGCTCCTCCACCGTCGTCGCGGTCTCGAGGCAGCTGCCGGCGAGGATGGCGAGCAGCTCCAGGGGCTCCACCTGTTCGGGCCCGAGCGGCACCGGTTCGGTGGAGGCGAGCACCAGCAGCCCGGTCCGTCGGCAGCGCGCCGCGATCGGCAGGGCGACCACGGCTCGGGCCCCGGCTTCGCGCAGGCTCGTGCTCGCGGTGACCGTGAGCCCGGTGGCGTCGCCAGCGGTGTAGCAGGACGTGAGGGGCTCGAGGACGTGGCGGAGCCGGGCGAGCTCGTCGGCGGTCATCGTGCTGAGCGCGTCCGCGAGGGGGCCGACCGTTCGGCGGTGCCCGTCGGCGAGCTGCGACTCGTCGCGGCCCGGGTCGAGCAGGAGCATCGCCGAGTCCACGCCGCTGAGCTCGAGGGCGGCGCTGACCACGGCGTCGATCGTGCGGCTGGCGTCCTCGACCGCAGCCAGCGAGGCGGCCGTGTGCGCGAGCCGGCGCATCGGGATCCGGGACTGCTCGGGCGGGAGGTCGCCCAGCCGCTCGCCGAGCAGCTCTGCGCACTCGCGGACGTGGTCGCGCACCTCCTCGGCGAGCGGCACGAGCGACTCCACGTTGAGCGCGCCCACGACCTCGTCGTCGCTCACCAGCGGCACGCACAGCTCCGACACCACGCCGGGGATGGCCTCGAGGTAGTCCGGCTCGGCGCCGATGTCGTCGATCCAGATCTCCTGGCCGGTGCGGAACGTTCGCCCCGTGATGCCGGCGGTCGGGAGCATGCCGTCGAGCACCTGCCACAGTCCCCGCTGAGCCTGGCATCGCAGTCGATCGCCCTCGGCCAGGTACACCGACGGCATCAAGCCGCCCTGGCGGAACAGGTGGGCAGCCACCGTTTCGCAGGCCCCTCGTCGGGTGCTGGCGTCGTGGACGCGGGCGGCCAGGCGATCCAGCTGGGGTCGGCGCACCGGCCGTCGGGACACGAGGCCGGGGCTCCACGCCGGGGCCGGACGCCCGAGCAGGAAGCCCTGCGCGAGCGCCACGTCCGCGGCTCGCAGCCAGCTCAGCTCGGCACGCGATTCGACCCCCTCGGCGATGAGGCTCGCGCCGATCTCCGAGGCGAAGCCGGCGAGGGCGGCCACGAGGGCCTGCCGGTGGCGATCGCGGTGGATGTCTGCGATGAGCGAGCGGTCCACCTTGATGAACTCGGGGAGCAGGCCGACCACCTGCTTGAGGCTCGAGTAGCCAGCCCCGGCGTCGTCGATGGCGAGCCGGGCGCCCGTGCGCAGCCATGGCTCGCACGTCGCTCGCAGGTGGTCGACGTCGTCGATCTCCTCGCGTTCGGTGAGCTCGAGCACGAGCCGGGGCGGGAGGCTGTCACGGAGGCCGATCGAGGTGGGGTGGGCGAGCAGCGCGGGGCTGACGTTGACGAACAGGAGCGCATCGTCGGGCGGGGCGCCGTGCTTGCGGATGGCTCGCAGGCACGCCTGCTCGAGCTCCACGCGGCGGTCCACGTCGATCGACAGCGAGAACCACTTCGACGGGTCGGTGCGCTCGGGCTTGGTCGACCGGCACAGCGCCTCGTAGCCGATGGTCTCGCCGTCCGCGATCCGCACGATCGGTTGGAACACGGCACGCAGGCCGCCGGGCGCGACGAGGCGATCGAGCAGCGCGTCGGTCTCGGCGTCTCGCCGAGCCGGTCGCCGTCGCCGGTGCCGGTCCATACCTCGAAGGATGTCGGCCCGGCATCGTCGGGGGACAGGCGCGCGAGGTGAACACCTCGTGAGCAGAACCTGACGCTGGGCGGCCTCAGCGGGTGGCGTCGAGCGCGGCGGCGACCACGTCGAGGCCTTCGTGCAGGAGCGGCTCACCGATCACCAGGGGAGGCAGGAAGCGGACGACGTTGCCGTAGGTGCCTGCCGAGAGGGTGACCACGCCCTCGGCGTGGCAGCGCGCGAGCACGGCCCTCACCCGATCGGCATCGGGCTCGGTGGTGCCGGGGTGCACGAGCTCGATGGCCTGCATGAGCCCCCGTCCGCGCACGTCGCCGATGCCTGGGTCGTCGGTCGCCATCGCCTCCAGACGGTCGCGGAGCGTCGCTCCCAAGCGCTCGGCTGCTCCCACGAGATCGTCCGACTCGATCATGGCGATCGTGGCGAGGGCGGCCGCGCACGCCACCGGGTTGCCGCCGTAGGTGCCGCCGAGACCTCCCACGTGCACGGCATCCATCAGCTCGGCTCGGCCAGTGACGGCGGCGAGCGGCAGGCCGCCAGCGATGCCCTTCGCGGTGGTGATGAGGTCCGGGACGATGTCCTCGTGCTCGCAGGCGAACCAGCGGCCGGTGCGCCCGAACCCGGTCTGGATCTCATCCGCGATGAGCACGATCCCGTGCTCGTGGCAGAAGTCGGCCAGGCGGGCGAGGTAGCCCTCGCCGGGGACGATGAAGCCGCCCTCCCCCTGGATGGGCTCGACGATGAGGCCGGCAACCCGATCAGCCCCGACCTCGGTGCGGATGTGGTCGATCGCCGCCTCGGCCGCCTGCTCGCCGGCGTGCTCGGCGCCCCCGGGCCAGCGGTAGGGGTACGCCATCGGCACGCGGTACACGTCGGAGGCGAACGGGCCGAAGCCGGTCTTGTAGGGCATCGACTTCGCCGTCAGCGCCATCGTGAGGTTCGTGCGGCCGTGGTACGCGTGCTCGAGGGCGACGATCGCGCTTCGGCCGGTGGCGTGTCGTGCGATCTTCACGGCGTTCTCGACCGCCTCGGCCCCGGAGTTGAACAGTGCCGAGCGCTTCTCGTGGTCGCCGGGCGTGCGGCGGTTGAGCTGCTCGCACACCTCCACGTAGCCCGCGTAGGGCGTGATCATGAAGCAGGTGTGGGTGAACGCCGCTGCTTGGCTGGCGACCGCCGCCGCCACGGGTGGCGCCGCGTTCCCCACGTTCACCACCGCGATGCCCGAGCCCAGGTCGATGAGCGAGTTGCCGTCGGAGTCGACGATCACCCCGCCACCGGCCGCGACCACCTCGATGGGCAGGGTGCTGCCCACGCCGGCCGCCACCGCGGCGAGGCGTCGTTCGTGGAGCGCTCGGGCGCGGGGGCCGGGAATCTCGGTGACGAGCCGTCGCTCCTGGGGGAGGTTCGGTCCGCCGGTCGCGCTGGTGGGGACGACGTCGGTCATCGCGCCAGTCTGGCGCGAGGCAGGCCCTCGCACCGGAGCGATCCCGGTCGGGAACGCTCGACGGGGAGGGTCGACGCCGCGGGGCTCAGCGGGACGCCGCGAGCTTGCGCCAGACCGGGCGGGGGAGGACCTTCAGCACGGCGAACACGTAGCGGAGCTTCGCCGGCGACCACACCGTGTGGGCGCCGCGCTTCAGGCCGGCGACGATGTCGGTCGCCACCGCGCTCGCGGTGGTGGCCATGGGTCCGTCCTCCATGTGCTCGGTCATCGCCGTGCGCACGAAGCCCGGTCGCACCGCCATCACGGATGCTCCGGTGCCCTGGAGGCGGTCGCTGAGGCCCTGGGTGAACGCGTCGAGGCCTGCCTTGGTGGATCCGTACACGAAGTTGTCGGCCCGAGCGCGCTCGCCGGCCACCGAGGTGATCACGGCGAGCGTGCCGTGGCCCTGGGCCTTGAGGTGCTTGGCCACCGCGAGGCCTGCTGACACGCCGCCGGCGTAGTTGACGATCGCCGCGTCTGCGGCCGCCTTCGGATCGGCGTCGAACTCGTCCTGGTCGCCGAGCACCCCGAAGGCCAGCAGGACGAGGTCGAGGTCGGGGTGCGCGGCCCACACCTCGTCGATGACCTGCTCGTGGGTGTCGGTGGCGGCGGCATCGAACGCCACCGCCTCGACGGTGGTCACGCCGGCGGCGCGCAGCTCCTCGGCCGTGGACTCGAGCTTCGCCGGGTCGCGTCCGGCGAGCACCACCGTGCGGGTCCGCTCCTTGGCCAGCTCCTTCACCGTGGCCACCGCGATGTCCGACGCGCCGCCGAGGACGAGGACGGACTCGATGCCACCGAGGGCGTCGCGCATGGAGGTCTCCTTCGAGTGGTCGCTGGGTGCAGGGCCGTCGGGGGAGTCTCGCACGCGCCTGGAGCCACGACGCGACCCGTCGGTACGCTGGCCAGGTCATGAGCACCCGCAAGCTGATCCTCGCCGCCCTGTTGTGCGGGCTCGCGATCCTCGTCGCGGCCACGGTGCAGCTCATGCAGATCAGCTGAAGCGGCGCGCGGTCGCTCGCTGGTCGGTCGCGCTCGGTCCTCGCCCATAGCCTGGCGGGGTGACCAGCACCGAGGAGGCTCCGGCGCCAGCAGACGTCGAGCACCGCGCCCCGGCCGGTCCGGCTCGCTCCGCGGTGGCCGGGGCGCTCGGAGCCGTCGCGTCGCTCGCCGTGCTCGAGGTCGTCGCGCTCGCGGACCCGCGGGGTTCGTCGGTGCTCGAGGCCATCGGCAACCGCGTGATCGACAGCTTCGCCGCCTCGCTGAAGGACCTCGCCGTGGCGCTCTTCGGCACCAGCGACAAGGACGCGCTCCAGATCGGCACCGCGCTCATCGCCGTCGCCATCGGTGCGGCCCTGGGCACGTCGCTCGACCGGCGGCCCAACGTCTTGGTGGCAGGGTTCGCCGCGTTCGGCGGGGTGGGGGTCCTCGCGGTGACCGTCGACGCGCAGGGGTCGGTGCCGGTGGCGATCCTGGCGTGCGCGCTCGCGGCGGCGGCGGGCATCGTGGTGGCCATCGGCCTGCACGGTCGGTGGGCTCGCCGCGGCGAGGCAGCGCCGGGCGTGGAGGAGGCGTCCCACGCGGCGCTCGGGCCGTCCATCGGTCGTCGGAAGGTGCTCCTCGACAGCGCGGTGGTGGCCGGGGGCGCGATCCTCGCCACCGCGCTCGCCCGGTCGGTTCGAGCGGGGCTGCGCGACACGACCGAGGTGGTGCGGAGGCTGCGGATCCCCCGAGCAGCGAAGGTGGTCGCGGTTCCCGAGGGGACGCTCGACGTGGGCTCGGAGGCCGTCGAGGGCATCTCGCCGTTCGTCACGCCCGTCGACGACTTCTACCGGATCGACACCGCGTTCCGGGTGCCGTCCATCGACGTCGAGACGTGGAGCGTGAAGGTCACCGGCATGGTGGACCGAGAGCTTTCGCTGTCGTTCGACGACCTCCTGGCGCGAGACCTGCTCGAGGTGCCCATCACGATCCAGTGCGTGTCGAACGAGGTCGGCAACCACCTCGTCGGCACCGCTCGCTGGCGTGGCGTGCTGCTGGCCGACCTCCTCCGCGAGGCCGGGGTGCGCGACGGTGCGGAGCAGGTGATCGGCGAGTCGGTGGACGGCTTCACCGCCGGGTTCCCGCTCGACGCGGCGCTCGACGGGCGAGACGCGCTGCTCGTGGTGGGGATGGACGGTGAACCGCTCCCGCCCGAGCACGGGTTCCCGGCCCGGCTGGTGGTGCCCGGGCTGTACGGGTACGTGTCGGCCACGAAGTGGCTCTCGGAGATCCGGGTCACCACCTGGGACGAGGAGGGCTTCTGGATCCCCCGCGGGTGGTCGCGCCTCGGGCCCATCAAGATCGCCTCGCGCATCGACGTCCCGCACTCCGGTGCCGAGCTCGCGGCCGGCACCGTGGCCGTCGCCGGCGTGGCGTGGGCTCCCCAGCGCGGGATCTCGAAGGTCGAGGTGCGGATCGACGAAGGGGACTGGCGCGAAGCTCGGCTTGGCCCCGTGCCGTCCGACGACACCTGGGTCCAGTGGGTGCTCGAGTGGCCGGCGACCGCTGGCGACCACCGGATCACCGTGCGCGCCACCGACGGCGACGGCGAGATCCAGACCGCGGAGAAGGCGCCGCCGGCGCCCGACGGCGCCACGGGCCACCACTCGGTGCAGGTGTCCGTGGCACCATGACCGACGCCGGGTGAACTCCGGCCGAACGTCACGCGACCAGGGGGTAGCGGAGTGCAGCGACGAGGAAGACGGCTCTCGCGCCGCGGCTTCCTGTTGGGGGCCGCGGGAGCGACCGCCCTGGGCGCCGCGATGCCGTTGGATCCGCGATCGCTGGCCTGGGCGCGATCGCGCACGATGGCGACGAGCGTCGATCCTGCTGGCACCACCCTGGAGCTGACCGTCGTCGGTTCGGGCGGATCGGGCTACCAGCGCACCGGCGAGGGCCAGGGGGAGCCGACGCTGCTGCGCTCCGACCTGCAGGTGCCAGCGGAGGGACGCGAGGACCGCCGGAGGTCGCTGGCGGCGTTCGTGCACTTCACCGACCAGCACCTCCTCGACGCCCAGAGCCCTGGGCGCGTGGAGTTCCTCGATCCGATCGGTTCGCCCTTCCAGTCCGCGTTCCGGCCCCAGGACCTGCTCACGACCCAGGTGTCGACCTCGATGGTCGAGCGGGTCAACCGGCTGGCTCGCGGGCCCGTCGGTGGTCGGGCGTTCGACGCGGTGGTCTGCACCGGCGACAACGTCGACAACCAGCAGCGCAACGAGCTGCGCTGGTTCATCGACATCCTCGATGGCGGTCGGATCGTGCCCGACAGCGGTCAGATCGGCGCGTACCAGGGCGTGCAGGACGCCGTCGACGGGAGCGCTCGCTACTGGCACCCCGATCCCGGCGTCGTCGACGACTACAAGGTCCACCTCGGCTACCCCGACGTCGCCGGGTTGCTCGACCGCGCCCTCGCACCGTTCGAGTCGCCGGGCCTCGACGTCCCGTGGTTCTCCGTCTACGGGAACCACGACTGCAACGTGCAGGGCAACGCGGCCCGGTCCGACGCGCTCGACGAGGTCTTCGCCGGCGATCGCAAGATGGTCGGCCTGCCCGCCGGGCAGAGCGGGCTCGGGTTCGTCCTGCGGGTGATGGGCGACTCGCCATCGGTGCTCGCCGACCTGCGCGCCGGCCGGATCCCCTTCCGGACGGTCGTCGCCGACGACGGGCGGCGCACCGCGACGGTCGACGACTGGATCGACGCGCACCTCCATTCGGCCACCGGTGGGCACGGCTACGAGGCGGCCGACCTGTCGGCAGCGCGGCTCTACCACGAGTTCGAGCTGGCGCCGGGGGTGGTCGGCATCAGCCTCGACACCACGAACCACGCCGGTGGGCCGAACGGTGCCGGTGGGTCGATCGGCGAGGAGCAGGCGCGGTGGCTCGAGCGGCGCCTGGCCGTCCACCACCGCCGGTTCCTCGCCCCCGACGGCACCGAGGTGCGCAGCGCTGGCGACGACCGGCTCGTCATCGTGTTCAGCCACCACACCGCCGCCACGATGGACGCCACCGACGCCGACCCGGCCCGGCCCGCCGAGCGACGCCTGCTGGGCGATGAGGTGGTGTCGATCCTCCTGCGGTACCCGAACGTGGTCGCGTGGGTGAACGGGCACACGCACACGAACGAGGTCACGCCGCGCCGGCACCCCCAGGGCCTCGCATCGGGCTTCTGGGAGATCAGCACCGCGAGCCACGTGGACTGGCCCCAGCAGGCCCGGGTGCTCGAGCTGATCGACAACGACGACGGGACCCTGTCGATCTTCGGCACCATGATCGAGCACCTCGGCCCGGCCGCGGTCGACCTCGATGCGAGCGACCACGTCGCCCTGTCGGCGCTGGCTCGCGAGCTCGGCCTCAACGACGCGCAGGCGGGACCGGCGGCCAAGCAGGGGTCGCCGCTCGATCGCAACGTGGAGCTCGTGCTCCCCGCGCCCTTCGTCGACCCGTTGGCGCCGCCGACGACCACCGGCTCGACCTCGGTCCCGGTCGTTGCGGCCCCGACGCCCGTCGCGCCGCCGGCGGAGCCGATCGACGCCAGCCCTGCCTACACGGGCTGACCCAGGTCTCGGCGCGGTCGCCGACATCGGTCGGTGGGCAGATCGGGAGGTCGGCGGAGGTCGGTAGGCTGCTCGGCGCCCCTCCCCCTGAGCATCGAGGAACCAACCGCCGTGAGCGACGCAGCGCCGGACACCCACTACGACCTGATCGTCATCGGCGGCGGTCCCGGCGGCTACGCGGCCGCGCTGTACGGCGCGTCGGCGGGCTTGGAGGTCGCCCTCGTCGAGAAGGACAAGGTCGGTGGCACCTGCCTGCACCGCGGCTGCATCCCGGCGAAGGAGCTGCTCGAGACCGCGCACGTCTTCCGCACGGTGGGCCACGCGGCCGACTTCGGCGTGCAGGCGTCGGCACCCACCCTCGAGTTCGCCACCACCATGGCGCGCAAGCAGCAGGTGGTCGACACCCTCTTCAACGGCCTGTCGGGCCTGCTGAAGCACCGCAAGGTCGCCGTGTTCGCGGGAACCGGAACCCTCCAGGCCGATCGCAGCGTGCGCATCGAGGGCGGCGACGGCGACGTCGCCGTGCTGAACGGCGACGCCGTGATCCTCGCGTCGGGGTCGGTGCCGCGGACCATCCCCGGGTTCGAGGTCGACGGGCGCATCGTCCTCACCTCCGACGAGGTGTTCCAGCTCGACCAGCTCCCGCGCAAGGTCGCGGTCATCGGGGGTGGCGCCATCGGCTGCGAGTTCGCCTCGATGATGAGCGACCTCGGCAGCGAGGTCACGATCCTCGAAGCTCTGCCGCAGATCCTTCCCGGGGTCGACAAGGACGTCGTCAACGTCGTGCGTCGCTCGTTCAAGGGTCGCGGCATCGACGTGCAGGTGGGAGCGAAGGTGCAGGGCCACACGCCCGGCTCCACCGGCACCACCATCGCCATCGAGGGGAAGGACCCGCTCAACGTCGACGCCGTGGTCGTCTCCGTCGGCCGGCGCCCGCTGTCGGACAGCCTCGGGCTCGAGGGCACCGGCGTCGTGGTCGACCAGCGCGGCTTCGTCGAGGTCGACGAGCTCTGCCGCACCGCGGTCCCCGGCGTGTGGGCGGTCGGCGACCTCATCGCCACCCCGGGGCTCGCGCACGTCGGCTACGCCGAGGCGATCCTCGTCGTGAAGCAGCTGCTCGGCGACACGGCCATCCCGGTCGACTACGCCAACGTCGCCTGGTGCATCTACTGCCAGCCGGAGGTGGCCTTCGCTGGGTACTCGGAGCAGGGCGCCATCGACGCCGGCTTCGACGTCGTCGCCACCAAGCACCGGTGGGGCGGCAACAGCCGGGCGCTCATCATCGGCGACACCGAGGGGGTGGTGAAGGTCATCGCCGAGAAGCAGGCCGACGGCACCGGGGGCCGGGTCCTCGGCGTGCACATGGCCGGCCCGTGGGTCACCGAGCAGCTGGGTGCTCCGTACCTCGCCGTGAACTGGGAGGCCACGGTCGACGACATCGCCCACTTCGTGCAGCCGCACCCCTCCCTCACCGAGACGTTCGGCGAGGCGGTGCTGTCCCTCACGGGGCGGAGCCTCAACAGCTAGGTCCGTCCCCGCTACGGTCCGTAGGTACCACCCCGATCGGGCCACTCGAAACCACACCAAGGAGATCGGCCATGGCCGACATCGAGCTTCCGGCGCTGGGCGAGAGCGTCACCGAAGGCACCATCACCCGCTGGTTCAAGGCGGTCGGCGAGGAGATCGCCGAGGACGAGCCGCTGTTCGAGGTGTCCACCGACAAGGTGGACTCCGAGGTCCCGTCGCCGGTCGCCGGCTTCGTGACGGAGATCCTCGTCGAGGAGGGCGACACGGTCGACGTCGGCACGCGGGTGGCCGTCGTGTCGGCCACGCCCGCCGGCGACGGCGGGGTGCCCGCCGAAGCGCCGCCCAGCGAGGAGGCCCCGGCCGCGGCCCACGCCGGCCCCGAGCCGCTGCCCGGTGCGGCCGAGGT
>JBDIAX010000007.1:0-88427 GCA_039812605.1 Acidimicrobiia bacterium
CGGTCCACGCGATCCGCTGATACCCTCCCAGGTATGCGGCAACCGAACCTCTGCGGGTGGACCTCTGTGCTGGTGCCGGCGTTCTTCGCGGGCTTCGTGGCGGCATCGCTCGCCGGGAGCGACGTGGTCGGCTGGATCGTGGCGCTCGCCGTCGGCGCGGCCGTGGCGATCTACCAGTCGCGCTCGTCGAGGGCCACGTCGTGCCCGCTCCCGCAGGCGACGTCGCGCGCCGACGAGCCCGAACCCACCCGCCGCTGACCCAGGAGGCACCCCATGGACGCCATCGAGACCACCGTCGCCCTGCCCATCGCCGAGGCCGAGGCCCAGGTGCGCGACGCGCTCGCCGCCAACGGCTTCGGCGTGCTCACCGAGATCGACATCGCCGCCACCTTCAAGGCGAAGCTCGACATCGACCGGCCGCCGCTCAGGATCCTCGGCGCCTGCAACCCCGGCTTCGCCAACCGGGCCATCGCGCTCGACCCGTCGACGGCGCTCGTGCTGCCCTGCAACGTCGTGCTCGAGGCCACCGACCGCGGCACCTCGGTGCGCGTCGCCGACCCTCGATCGATGATGCCCGACCCCGCGTTCGCCGAGTTGGCGAACGAGGCCGCCGCCAAGCTCACCGCCGCGGTCGAGTCGTTGAACGCCTGACGCCACCGGCCGGCCCGGGGAACAGAGATCGGTCGGTCGAGCTTCGGTGTCGGACCCCCTCGGTAGGGTCCCGACGATGACTTCGGCGACCGGACGGTGGGTGCGATGCGGCAGCGACGCTGCGTCCGCGCTGCGCGCCGAGATCGCCCGGTTGAAGGGCGGCGAGCCCCTCGCGCCGGTCACGGTGGTCGTCGATTCGAACCAGGTCGGCGTGTCCACCCGGCGGCTCCTCGCGTCGGGGTCGGTCGGGGCCGTGTGCGGGGCGGGGCCCGGGCTCATCGGCGTCACCTTCGTCACCCCCTACCGCCTGGCCGAGCTCCTCGGCGCGGCATCGCTCGCCACCGAAGGCCGTCGGCCGGTGTCGGTCCCGGTGCTGGGCGCGGCGGTCCGCCAGGCGCTCGCTGCCGAGCCCGGAGCGTTCGGCCCCGTCGCCGAGCACGCCGCCACCGAGTCCGCGCTCGTCGCCGCCTACCGGGAGCTGCGCGACCTCGAGGCGCCGTCCCTCGACGCCCTCGCCGCGTCGAGCACCCGAGCCGCCGAGGTCGTGCGAGTGCACCGCGCCACCCGAGAGCTGCTCGCCGACGGCTGGTACGACGAGGAAGACCTCATGGCGGCTGCCGCGTCAGCCATCGGCTCCGGCCATCGCCCGGCCGACCTCGGGGCCATCGTCGTCCACCTCCCCCAGCGCCTGTCGCGCCACTCGGCCACGCTCCTGCGCGCGGTGGGCGAGGGCACCGAGCTCGTCGTGCTCGCCGGCGCCACCGGCGATGCGAAGGCCGACGCCGAGGTCGCCCGATCCGTCCGCCTCCTGGGCGCCGGCCTCGGTGCCCCACCGACCGAGGCACCGCTCGAAGGCATCGTGTCCGCTGCCACCACCCGGATCATCACCGCGTCCGACGCCGACGACGAGGTCCGCGCCGCGGTCCGGGTCATCGTCGATGCGGTGCGATCGGGCACCTCGCTCGACCGCATCGCCGCGCTCTACGCGGCGCCCGAGCCCTACGGGCGCCTCCTCCAGCACCACCTCGAGGCGGCCGAGGTCGCCACCAACGGCACCGCGACGCTCCCGCTCGCCGGGCGCCTCGCCGGCCGCACGCTGCTCGGGCTCCTCGCCCTGCCCAGCAGCGGCTTCCGCCGCCAAGACGTGTTCGCCTGGCTCTCAGGGGCACCCATCCTCCACGAAGGCCGATGGGCCGCCACCACAGCATGGGAGCGCACGTCGCGAGAGGCCGGCGTCGTCGCGAGCCTGCACGATTGGGACGAGCGCCTCGAGCACCACGCCGATCGGCTCACCGAGCAGGCCGACCTCCTCGAGGCCGAGGGCGCAGAGGACGAGCCCACGGACTGGCGCGTCGTGCGCGACCGGAGGGAGGCCGAGCGAGCCACCTCCCTGCGATCGTTCGTGCTCGGCCTCGCCCAGCGCCTCGCCACCGCCGAAGCTCCCGCACCCTGGGGCGAGCGCGTTCGCTGGGCCAAGCGCCTGCTCGCCGACGTCCTCGGTGGCAGCGCTCGCCGCCAGGGCTGGCCCGACGCGGAGCGGCGGGCTGCGGAGCGCCTCGAGCTCGCGCTCGACCGCCTGGCAGTGCTCGACGTCCTCGAAGGCCCGGTGTCCCTCGACGTGTTCGTCCGGGCGCTCACCGTCGAGCTCGAGGGAGACCTCGGCCGCGTCGGCCGGTTCGGCGAAGGCGTGCTCGTGGGGCCGGTGTCCATGGGCGTCGGGGTCGACCTCGACCTGGTGGTGGTCGTCGGCATGGCCGAAGGCACCTTCCCGTCCACCGTGCGAGACGACTCGCTGCTGCCCGACGAGGACCGCAGCGCCGTCGGCGGCGAGCTCCCACTGCGCTCGGGGCACGTCGACCGACTGCACCACCAGCTGCTCGCCACGCTGGCCGGGGCGCGGGCCCACGTCCTGTGCGTGCCGAAGGGAGACCTCCGCCGCAGTCGGGAGCGGGTGCCGTCGCGCTGGGCGCTCGACGTCGCCTCCGCCCTCGCCGGCGAGACGTGGTGGAGCGAACAGCTGCTGCACGCGCCCGCCGGGCCGTGGCTCACCCACCTCGCGTCGTTCGACGACGCCATCCGCACCGCGGCCACGCCAGCCACCGCGCAGGAGCACCGCCTCCGCTCCCTGCTCGCGGCCGACCCCAGCCGGTCTCACCTACCCGGCGTCGCTGCGCAGGTCGATCCCACCCTCGCGGCCGGGGTCGAGACCGTGGACGCCCGCTGGAGCGATCGCATCACCCGCTTCGACGGCAACCTCAGCGGGCTCCCCATCCCGTCACCGGTCGAGCGGGGAACCTCGGCCACCAGCCTCGAGGCGTGGGCCAAGTGCCCCCACGGCTACCTCGTGCGCCACCTGCTGCGCGCCGAGCCGGTCGAGGCACCCGAAGACGTCCTCCAGATCAGCCCGCTCCACAAGGGCAACCTCGTCCACCACGTGCTCGACTCGTTCCTCGCCGAAGCCATCGCAGCCGGCCGGGTCCCCGCCCCCGGCCGGCCGTGGACCGACGCCGACCACCAGCGGCTCGACGAGATCGCCACCGAGGTCTGCGACGAGTACGAGGCCGAAGGCCTCACCGGACGGCCCCTGTTCTGGCAGCGCGATCGGGCCAAGGTCCTCGCCGACCTCCACCGCTTCCTCCACGAAGACCACCGCCACCGAGCCACGACCGGGTCGCGCCCGGTGGCCACCGAACTGCCCTTCGGGTTCGGTGCCGCCGAGCCCCTCGCGTTCCCCCTCGAGGACGGGCGCACCGTCCCGCTGCGCGGCAAGGCCGACCGCGTCGACATCGACGCGGAGGGCCGCCTCCACGTCCTCGACTACAAGACCGGCAGCACCACCCCCTACAAGGGCCTCAGCGAAGCAGACCCCCACCAGGCCGGCCGACGCCTCCAACTCGCGGTGTACGGGCTCGCCGCCCGCCAGCACGCCCACGCCCCAGACGCCCCGGTGCGCGCCGAGTACTGGTTCACCTCTGCCAAGGGCCGGTTCGAGAAGCTCGGCTACGACATCACCGACGACGTCCTTCGCCGCGTCGTCCACGCCACCACCACCATCGTCGAGGGCATCGAGGGCGGGCTCTTCGCGCCGCACCCCCAGCCCCACACCACCTCACCGTTCCCCGACTGTCCGGCGTGCGATCCCGACAACCTCGGCACCACCGAGGTTCGGCGCCAGTTCGAGCGCAAGCTCGGCGATCCCGTCCTGCTGCGCTACCTCGAGTTCGTGCTCGCCCCCGATGACGACCTCCCGTTGGAGGGTGCGTCGTGACCTCCCCCCTGGCTCCCCCACCCGACCAGGCCGCCCGCGACGTCGTGCGAGACGCCCTCGACCGCACCCTGTTCGTGGAGGCCGGCGCCGGCTCGGGCAAGTCCACCGCCCTCGTGGGCCGGGTGCTCCAACTGGTCGCCACCGGCACGGCGGAACTGCGGTCGATCGCCGCCATCACCTTCACCGAGAAGGCCGCCGCCGAGCTGCGCGACCGCATCCGCCAAGCCCTCGAGCGCGCCGCCGAGGACGCCCGCGGGCTCGGCGAGGCGGCGGTGGTCGCCCGTTGCGATGCCGCCATCGACCAGCTCGACGGGGCCGCCATCGGCACCCTGCACGCCTTCGCCCAGCGGCTCCTCGCGGAGAACCCCATCGAGGTGCAGCTCCCACCCCGAGTCGAGATCCTCGACGAGGTCACCTCCGACGTGCAGTTCGAGCAGCGCTGGTCGGCCGAGCTCGATCGGCTCCTCGAAGACCCCGACCTCCAGCGCACCCTACTGCTCCTGTTCGCCACCGGCGTGAAGCACACCGCCCTGCGCGCGCTCGCCGTCGAGTTCGACCGCAACTGGGACCTCGTCGACGAACGGGTCGACCCCGCCGCACCCGAACCGCCTTCGCTGCACACCCGCCTGCCCCAGGTGCTCGACGCCATCGACCTCGTCCGCCGATCCCTGGCCATGTGCACCAAGGACGACGACACCATGGCCGTGCGCATCGGCGAGCTCACCGCCTACGCCGACGGGCTGCGCCAGGTCGCCGACGAGGTCGACCTCATGGAGGAGCTCGTCGGCCTCGGCACCCTCGTGCGGCCCAGCTTCAAGGTGAAGCGCACCGGCAACAAGGGCAACTGGACCTGCCCCATCGACGACGTGCGCGCCCAGGTGGAGGCCGTCGGCGCCGGGCTCGACCTGATCCGCGACGAGGTCGCCCAGGCCTGTGCCAAGCACCTCGCCTCCGCCCTGCGCCGCTTCACCCTCGACGCCGCCGACGCCCGCCGCGAAGCCGGCCAGCTCGCCTTCCACGACCTCCTCGTGCTCGCCCGCCGGCTCGTGCGCACCCACCCGTCGGTGCGCGCCCGCCTCCACCGCCGCTACCAGCACCTCCTCCTCGACGAGTTCCAAGACACCGACCCCATCCAGATCGAGATCGCCGTGCGCATCGCGGCCGCCGAGCCCTCGTCGCCAACCGCGGGCGAGGCGCCGTGGCACGACGTCGAGGTGCGGCCCGGGCACCTGTTCGTGGTGGGAGACCCCAAGCAATCGATCTACCGCTTCCGCCGCGCCGACATCTCCCTGTTCCTCCAGGCCAAGGACCGCTACGGCACCGACGGCGGTCTCGTGTCGCTCACCACCAACTTCCGTACCGGCGAACCGATCATCGCGTGGGTCAACGACGCCTTCGCCGAGCTGATGTCCGAGGGCACCGCCGTCGAGCTGCCGGTGGCCTCCCAACCCGCCTACGAAGCCCTCCACGCCGTGCGCCCCACGCCACCGATCGGTCCCGCCGTGTCGGTGCTCGGCCGCGAGCAGGCGGCCGAAGGCACCGCCGCCGAGCTCCGAGCATCCGAGGCGCTCCAGGTGGCGGCCACCGTCGCCCGGGTCCGAGCGGAGGGCTGGAGCGTGGGCGACGGCACCGACCCCGAGACCGGCGAGGCCCGCTGGCGCCCAGCCCGGCTCGGCGACATCACCGTCCTCGTCCCCGCGCGCACGTCGCTGCCGTTCCTCGAGGATGCCCTCGAATCCGCCGGCATCCCCTACCGAGCCGAGTCGAGCAGCCTCGTGTACGTCTCCCGGGCCATCCGAGACCTCCTCATGTGCGCCCGGGCCATCGACGATCCCACGGACCACCTCGCCGTGGTGTCGGCGTTGCGCAGCCCGCTGTTCGCCTGCGGCGACGACGACCTCTTCCGCCACAAGGTGCTCCAGCGCGGCACGTGGAACCACCTCGCGCCCCAACCCGACGCCGTGGAGCCCGGCCCGGTGCTCGATGGCCTGCGCTACCTCGCGGAGCTCCACCGTCAGCGCCACTGGCGCTCCCCCGCCGAACTGCTCGACCGCATCGCCCGCGACCGGCGCCTCTTCGAGCTCGGCTTCGCCGAGGGGCGCACCCGCGACGTCTGGCGCCGACTGCGGTTCGTCATCGACCAGGCCCGCGAGTGGGGCGAAGCCACGAACGGCAACCTCCGTGAGTACCTCCAGTGGGTGAGCCGCCAGAGCAGCGAAGGTGCCCGCGTCGCTGAGGCCGTCCTGCCCGAGTCCGACGACGATGCGGTACGGATCATGACCATCCACGCCGCCAAGGGCCTCGAGTTCCCCATCACCATCCTGAGCGGCATGTCCACCGCCCCCCAGTCGTGGCCGTCGCCCGCGCAGGTCGTGTTCCCCTCCCGCGGCGGCGTCGGCTACCGCTTCGGCAAGGCCGTCACCACCGACGAGTTCGAGGACTGGAAGCCCATCGACGAGCAGATGGCCTTCGATGAGCGGGTCCGGCTCCTCTACGTGGCCTGCACCCGGGCCAAGGACCACCTCGTGCTCTCGCTCCAGCGCAAGGCCCGATCCCGGGCCGCGGAGCCAGCCAAGCGCACCAACGCCGAGCTCCTGCTCGCCGGGTGCGGTGGGGGCCTCGACGACCTGCCCGACGCCGTCGAGCTCGGCCTCGCTCCGCCAACGGTGGAGCGAGCCGCTCCGCCGACCGCGCCCGCGCCGTTCGACGAGTGGCGCGCCGAGCTCGAGGGCGCGCTCGACCGGGGCGCCCGGCCAACCACCGTGGCCGCCACCGCGCTCACCGCCGAGGGGACGCCCGATGTCGCCGCCGACGAGGTGGTGGACGGCGACGACCCCACCACGACGCCCGGACCCAGCTCCGAGTCCGAGCCCGAGCCCAGCGAGGCCGGCCTCCACAAGCGCCCGCGAGACCTCGACCTGCCCCCGTGGCTGAAGGGCCGCTACGGCACGGCCGTCGGACGAGCGGTCCACGCCACCCTCCAGACCATCGACCTCGCCAACCCGACCGGGCTCGCCGGCGCGGTCGCGGCCCAGTGCGAGGCGGAGGCGATCCCCGACCGTGCCGCCGAGGTCGAGCAGCTCGCGCGCCAGGCGCTCGGGACCCCCGCGGTGGTGGCCGCCGCCGCGGGGCCGCACTGGCGAGAGGTGTACGCCTGCACCCCCACCCCCGGCGGGCGCCTGCTCGAGGGCTACATCGACCTCCTCTACCGATCGCCAGACGGCATGGTCATCGTGGACTACAAGACCGCCGCCACCAACGACCCGGCCGAGCTCGCCCGTCGGGTCGATGGGTACCGCCTCCAGGGCGGCGCGTACGCCCTCGCGGTCCGCGCCACCACGGGCGAGGCCGTCGCACGCGTGTGCTTCGCGTTCCTCACCCCGTCGGGGGCGGTGGAGATCGACCTCGACGACGTCGACGCCGCCGTGGCCGAGGTCGAATCGCTCGTGGCATCCGGCAGCGAGCTCGAGACCGCCTGAGCGGTCATCGGCCGCCTTGACCTGGGACTCCGGCGCTCGAGCAGCCACCTGGGCCCAGCAATCGCACCGCCATCCGCTTCGTTGTCACACCCCTCGGGGATGATGGGACCGTCCCCAGGAGCCCCCATGCCGTTCACCTTCCTCCACGCCGCAGACCTTCACCTCGACACGCCGTTCGCCGATGTCAGCGGGTTCCCCGAGCACGTCGGCGACGCCCTTCGCGAAGCCTCGCTGCAAGCGTGGACGGCGCTGGTCGACGAGGCCAGCCGCCGTCGCGTGGGCTTCGTGGTGCTCGCCGGAGACATCTACGACGGCGCCGTGCGCGGCCTTCGGGCCCAGCGGGCGTTCCTCGAGGGCGTCAGCCGCCTCGCCGACGAGGGCATCCGCACCCTGCTGGTCCACGGCAACCACGATCCGGTCGCCGAGGGGTGGACGGCCGTGCGCGCCTTCCCCGACCTCGTCACCACGTTCCCCGCGCACGGCGTTGCCACCGAGGCCTTCGAGGTCGGCGACGAGCAGGTCTTCGTGCACGGCACGAGCTACGCGGTCGCCGCCACCAGCGAGAACCTCGCCCAGCGGTACCCCGTCGCCAGCGGTGGCGGCTTCCACGTCGGGCTGCTGCACGCCAACGTCGGCGGCGCCAGCACCGGCCACGCGGACTACAGCCCCTGCACCCTCGACGACCTCCGCCGCACCGGCTACCAGTACTGGGCGCTCGGCCACGTGCACGGCCGCCGGGTGCTGTGCGACGGCGAGCCATGGGTCGTCTACCCCGGCAACCTCCAGGGCCGCAGCACCAAGCCCACCGAACAGGGAGCGAAGGGCGCGGTCGTGGTGGCCGTCGACAACGGCGTGGCCACCGAACCCGAGCTCGTGGCGCTCGACCGCGTGCGGTTCGTCGACCTCGACCTGTCGATCGCTCCCTACAGCGAGCTCGGCTCGCTGCTCGACCAGCTCGAGGCGCTCGCCGATCCCCACGCCCACCAGGGCCGATCGCTCGTGGTGCGAGCGAACCTGACCGGCGCTGGGCCGCTCCACGAGCAGCTCCTCGCCCCCGCCCGGCGAGCCGAGGTGCTCGATGAGCTGCGGCGACGAGGCAGCGAGCGCCACCCGTTCGTGTGGTGGCAGTCGGTCGCCTGGCGCACCCGTGCCACCGTCGAGGTGGTCGATCTCCACCAGCGCGACGACTTCGCGGCAGACCTCCTCCGGACGTGCGAGGCTGCTGATGCCCGCGCACGCGGCTCCTGGAACGAGGCCCTCCCGGCCGATCTGCTCCGAGAGCTGGGCGACCTGCTGCCCGATGGCAGCGACGACACCATCTGGGCCGCAGCGCAAGCCGCGGCGTTCGAGGCGATCAGCGGAGCGGGCACATGAAGATCGATGGCTGGCACATCGACGGCTACGGGATCCACCACGACCTCGCCGTGGGAGACCTCCCCGACGGGCTCACCGTCGTCCACGGCCCCAACGAGGCCGGCAAGACCACCCTCCAGCACTTCCTCATCGGGATGCTGTTCGGCTTCGCCCGCAAGGACCGGCCCGATCACCACACGCCTGTGCGCGGCGGCGCCTACGGCGGTCGGCTCTTCGCCACCGACGACGACGGCACGCCCTACGTGATCCATCGCGGCGGCCGGGGCACCAAGCTGCGCATCGCCAGCCCCGGCGGCCCCGTCGCCGACCCCGAGGCCGTGCTGCGCCACCTGCTCGGCGGCGCCACGAAGGACCTCTACCAGGGGCTGTTCGCCGTCCACACCGACGAGCTCGACGAGCTGCGGGCCCTCACCGACGACCAGGTCCGCGACCGGGTGTTCTCCGCCGGGATCCTCGGCGCCGGCCGCACCGCCCAGTCCGCGCTCACCCAGCTCGCCAACGAGCGCGACGAGCTGTGGAAGCCAGGCGGGCGCAGCGCCGACAAGTACCGCCTCAAGCGCCTCCGAGCCGAGCTCACCGATGCCCGCGGCCAGCTCGCCGACGCTCGCCGCGAGGCCACCGGGCTCGCCGGCCTGCTCCACCGCATCGGCGTCCTCGAGGCCGACCGCGACCACGCCCGAGCGCAGCGCTCCGAGCTCGAGGACCGCCGGAGCCTGCTGTTCGTCGTGTCGAACCAGTGGCCGACCTGGGCCGAGGCCGCCGAGGCGCGAGGCGCGCTCGACCAGCTCGGGGTCGTCGAGCCGCTGCCAGCCGATGCGGGCCCCACGCTCGACCAGCTCGTCTCCCACCGAGACGAGCTCGCCGCGCAAGCCGCCACCGACGCCGAGGAGCTCGCGGCCGCGACCGAGGAGCTCCAGGGGCTCGAGGCCCCCGGCCCGGTGCTGGACCACACCGAGGCCATCGCCGAGCTCGCCGCCACGCTCGCGGTAGCCGCAGATCGGGCCGACGCGCTGCCGCGGCTCGCCGGCGACGTCCACCGGACCGCCACCGACCTCACCGCCACGCTGGCGTCCCTCGGGCCCGACGTCGACGAGGCGTGGCTCGCCGAGGTTCCCGTCGACCCCGATGCCGCGTCCACGCTCCGGGCCACCGCCGCGGCGGTGGCCGAGGCCCGCCGGCACCTCGCGCACGTCCGAGCCAGCGCCGAGCGAGCCCAGGCCGACCACGACGAGGCCAGCACCACCCACGCTGCCCGCGAGGCCTCGCTCGCCGAGCGCACCGCCCACCCTGTCGACCGCGCCCGCAAAGCGGTCGAGGACGCCGCCGCGCTCGTCGCCCTGCTCGACCGCCGCGACACCATCGCCCACCGCATCGCCACCGCGCAGCAGCCCAAGCCTGCCCCGCCGCCCGCCCAGGTGCCCTCCTACCTGGTCCCGTCGCTCGCCGCCGCCGCCGTGGCCTGTCTGGCCGGAGGCGCCGCGGCCGCGGCCACCGGCGCACCCGTCGTCGGCGCCGGCGCCCTCGTCGTCGGCGTGGTCCTCGTCGTGCTGGCGCTGCTGGCCCGCCGCAGCCCCGCGGTGTCGAGCGATGCCGCCGAGGCTCTCGAGGCCGCACCCAGCGAGCTCGCGCACGAGCTCGCCGAGATCGACCGATCGATCGCGCCGCTCCTCGCCACCTTCCGGCTCGACGCCCGGCCCAGCATCGCCGAGGCATCGAACCTCCGAGTGCGCGCCGACCAGCTCGCCGCCGACGCCAGTCGCCTCGAGCAGGAGCGCGCCGATGCCACCGAACGCCGTCGGGCCCTCGATGCCCACGGCCAACGCCTCGCCGAGCGCGCCGCAGCCGAGCAGCTCGACGCCATCGCCCGGCTCGACGATGCCAGCACCGCCTGGGCGGCCTGGCTCACCGGGCACCACCTGCCCGAGACCCTCGACCCCACCAGCGCCGCCGAGGTGCTCGACGCCATCGCCCGTGGCCGCCTCCAGCAGCGGGCCGCCACCGATGCCCGCCACGCGCACGACGCCGCCGTCGCCGCGCACGAGGCCTTCGCCGCTCGGGCGAGCCACCTCGTCGCCACCACGGGGCTCGCCACCTCGGCAGATCCCACCGAAGCCCCGCTCGCCGCCGTCGCCGAGCTCGAAGCCGAGCGCCAGCGGGCCCACCACGCCCAGCACGCGATCGATCGGGCCGAGGTCGCGCGCCGGGCCGCCGAGCGCCAGCACCAGAAGGCCGCCACCCGCGCCAACGAGGCCGCCGGCGCCGTCGAGACCTACCTCGCCTCCATCGGTGCTGCCTCGCTCGAAGACGCCCACCACCGCATCGAGCGCGCCGAGCTCGCCGCCACGCTCACCCGCACGATCACCCAGGCCGAACGCGACCTCAAGCACTCGATCGGGCCAGACCCTGAGCGCCTCGCCGCCGCCCGCACGCTGCTCACCAGGGCCGACCCGGTGCGGTGGACCCGCGAGCTCGGCGAGTTCGACGAGCAGCTGCGCGCCATCGACGCCGAGATCGACGATGCCACCACCGAGCTCGCCCACCGCACCCGCGAGCGCGACGTGCTCGAGCGCTCAGCCGACGTGCCCCGGGCCGAGCTGCGAGTCGCCGACCTCGAAGCGCAGCTCGTGGAGGCGGTCACCCGGTGGGCCACCCTCACCACCGCGCACCGCATGGTCGAAGACACCCTCGCCCGCTACCAGCGCGAGCGCCAGCCAGACGTCGTCAAGCGAGCCGCGGCCCACTTCGCGCAGGTCACCGACGGCCGGTACCAGCGCCTCGAGGTCCGCGACCACGAGATCGTGGCCATCGACCAGGCCGAGCGCGAGGTGCACGCCCACCAGCTCTCCAAGGGCACCACCCAGCAGCTCTACCTGTGCATGCGGTTCGCCCTCGCCGAGTCCTACGCCCGCACCACCCACCTGCCCCTGCTGCTCGACGACATCACCGTCCACGCCGACGACGGCCGCCTCCCCCGCCTGGCTGAGCTCGTCGCCGCCGTCGCCGTCGACCACCAGGTCCTCGTGTTCACCAGCCAAGACGCCACGGTCCAGCAGCTGCGCAGCGCCACCCCCGACACCCGCCTCGTCTCCCTCGACCCCGGCACCGCCGCGGCGCCCAGCATCGGCCTCGCCGTCAGCTGACCGCTACAGCCGGCGGGCCAGCTGCTCGCCCACCTCGAGGCGGCGCCGCAGCTGCGACACCGTCGCCTCGGTGATCCGGCCGACCCCCGACAAGCGGTTCAGCTCGGCGTTCACCTGCGCGTGCGTCTGCCCCGTGCGCCGCACCAGCGCCTGCACCAGCTCCGCGTTCTGCTCGCGCAGCCGCCGCTTCTCCTCCCGGCGCGTTCGGGCCGCCGCCCCACCGATCTCCACCCCGAGATCGTCGAGCGAACGACGCTCACCGCCCAACGGAGGAGGCGGCGCCAAGGTGAGCACCAACCCGGGGTCGTCGTCGAGCGACGGGTCGAGGTCGTCGTCGATGTCGTCGCCATCGAACGTCGCGTGCACCTGGTGATCGGTGGCCACCGCGGACAGCGCCGCGAACAGCGACAGCTGCTCCTCCTCCCCCGCCGCGTCCAACGCCGCGGGGTCCCGCTCGGCCCGCTCCTGGTCACGCTTGCGCAACGAGTGCCGCCGCTGATCCGCGATCTGGAACGCACGCGTGCGCAACCGCGGGTCATCGGGGATGTACAGGTACGCCTTCTGCGCCTTCACGCCCGGCACCCACCGCACGAAGCGGCCCACCGCCTGGCGGAAGAACAGCTCGGTCGTGGTCGTGGTGGCGTACACCCCGACCCGCAGGCGCGGGATGTCGACGCCCTCCGACACCATGCGCACCGCCACCAGCCACGGATCCGCGCCCGACGAGAAGCGGGCGATGCGCGCCGACGCATCCGGATCGTCCGACGTCACCACCGTGGCCTGCTGGCCGAACCGCTCCCGCAGCATCGCCGCGATGCCCCGGGCGTGATCCTGGTCGATCGCGATGACCAGGCCACCCGCATCGACGTGGCTCGACCGCAGCTCGCCCAGCCGATCGACCGCCTCGCGCAGCACCGACGGCAGCCACTCGCCCTCCAACGACAGCGCGGTCCGCAACCGCTGCGACGAGCGAGCCTGGTCGAGCGAGTCCTCGAACGACGCCGCCTGGAGCGACCCGTCGGGCGCCGTCCACTCCATCTGCCCGCCGGTGCGAGGGAAGTACACCGGACGCACCACCCGGCCATCACCGAGCGCGTCGCCGTAGCCGTACTCGTAGTCGGGCGCGGCCTCGTCGAGCACGTAGCGCACGAAGGGGATCGAGTTCGTGTCGCTACGGAACGGCGTGCCCGAGATCGCCAACCGCCGCACCGACGGCTCGAACGCCCGGCGGATCGAATCGCCCCACGCCCGGTCGTCGGCCGCGTGGTGCACCTCGTCGAAGATCACGAACGCGTCGGTCGCCACCGACCGCAGCACGTCGGCCGACGACGCGACCTGCTGGTAGGTGGTCACGATCCCGTGCATGTCGGCCGGCAGCGCCCCGTCGGTCGCCGACCACTGCGGATCGAGGTGCAAGGCGAAGCGAGCCGCCGCCTGGGCCCACTGCACCTTCAGGTGCGCGGTCGGCGCCACCACGATCATGCGGCTGCGGGGACGCTCCGAGAGCACGTGGCGCGCCACCGTCAGGGCGAACGTCGTCTTGCCGGCCCCCGGCGTGGCCACCGTCAAGAAGTCGTCCTGACCAGCGGCGACGTACTTCTCGAACGCCGCCTTCTGCCACGGCCGCAGCCGGATCGACCGGGTCACGAGGCCCCCGCCAGGCGGGTGAGGTGCGAGGTCGAGAGGGGGAGGAGGACGAGGTCGCGCACGGGAGGTCCGAGTGTGCCACGTCCCGCGCCCCGCCCCGACCTCCACCGGCCGAACTTCGTATGCGGACCGGCCCGAACCGGCGCGATCCCATACGAAGTTCGGCAGCGCCCCAGCGAGGGGCGGGAGCAGGGCGCGGCGAGGCCGGGCCGGGCGCGGTCAGTCGCGCAGGATGCTGGCGGCGAGGCTGGCGATGGCGATGTCGCGCTTTCCCTGGCGGATCAGGTGCTGGTCCATCCCCGCGGTGAGGTATGCCACCGACAGGCCCGACACCGGATCTGCGAAGGCGAGCTGGCCACCGGCGCCGTTGTGGCCGAAGGCGCGAGCAGAGGTGGCCCGGCCGAAGCCCCGGCGGTCGGCGAAGCCGTCGTCGCCCGCCACCACCAGGCCGAGCGCTCGGCTGGCCGGCACGCCCCAGATGTCGGGCAGGTTCATCCGCACCCGCTGCGTGCCCTCGACGAGGACCTCGTCGGACCACATGTCTGCCGGGTCGTGGAGGAACGCCTGGTACAGCATCGCCAGGTCCCGAGCCCGGTAGACCCCACCGCCGCCCGCAACGCCCACCGCACGCGCCTCGGGATCGTTGAGCGACAGCAGCGCGTTGATGGCCACGTCCGGCGGGATCAGCTGCGCGATGTCGACCTTGATGCCGAAGGCCTCCTCCATCTCCTCGGGCGTCGGCGGCGCGCCCACCGCGACCGCGTCGACGATGCCGCCCTGATCCTCGGGGGCGATGCCGAGCAGCCGGGGCAGGCCGAGCGGCGCGGTCACCAGCTCCTCGATGGCATCCGCGTGCTCCAGGCCCGTCACCACCGACGCGATGTCGGCGAGCACCCAGTGGCCAGCGGTCGGGTGGTACACGTAGGTCGTGCCGGGGTCGAGCGTGAGGCGCCAGCGCGCGTAGGCCTCGCGGCGGCTGGCGAGCGACCCCCACCGGTTCGGCCCGAGCGGCGCCCACGGGAAGCCGCCGAGGTGGGTGAGCAGGTGCTCGACGGTCACGGCGTCCTTGCCGTTGCTCGCGAACTCGGGGAGGTAGGTGGCCGCGGACGCCTGCAGGTCGACCTCGCCGGCGTCGAGCAGCCGCCAGATCGCCCCCGCCACCAGCGCCTTGGTGGTGGAGAAGCCCACGAAGCGCGAGCCGAGCGGCGCGCCGAACCCGGCCTCCACCACGACCTGGCCGTCGAGGGCGACCGCCACCTGCACCGCGGGCGACAGGCCTTCGTCGACCTCGTGGCGCACGCGTGCGAGCAGGGCGTCGACCTTGGCCGGATCGAGCCGGGGGTCGAGCGACGACGGCGGGGTGGCGTTGCCTTCGGTCACGATCAGCTCCCCTCGATGCTCGGGCACGCTTCCGCACCCTGGAGCACGCCTTGGCGGAACGCCTTCACCCGGTCGAAGCCGGGGCCCTGGCGCTCCCGGTCGGCATCCGACCGGAAGGACAGCAGCGCGGAGACGCCTTCATCGAGATCGCCGGGCGATAGGACGAGGTCGTAGGCGGACGTGCCGTCCGCGGTGGGCAGCAGCGCCCCGGCGAAGGCGCCGGCGAAGCAGTCGCCCTGGAGGGTGCTGGTGATGACGCTGTCGGCCGACCCCAGCTGCTCGGTGGCGTCGAGCCCGTACTGGGTGGCGAGCAGGGTGGCGACGCCGAAGTCGCCGTTCTGGTCGTAGAGGTCCGGGAAGGTCTCGCCGATGTCGAAGGCGACGAACCGCTCCGGGATGCAGACGAACAGCACGTAGCCCGTGACCTGCTCGCCACCGCAGCTGGGCTCGTCGCCGGCCTCGAAGGGCACCGGGTCGCCGAGCGGATCCCAGTCATCGCCACCGCTCAGCGTCGGGAACGTGTCGGTCCAGAACGCGTCGAGCGTCGGGAAGGTGAGGTCGAGGATGTCGTCGTCGGCCTGGGGGGTGGAGAGCGGGAGGTCGCCGCCGGTGATGAGCTCCTCGTCGGAGAACGGCCACTGGAACGGGGCCGGGTCGCCGTTGGTGAACTCGGCGCAGCGCGAGGCGCCCTGCTCGAAGCCGTCCTGGAACGCGCCGACGCGATCGAACCCCGAGCCGTGCGCGAGCGGGTCGTCGGCGGTGCCACCGGGGGCGTCGCGCAGCGACAAGATGCCGGCGAGCGCCTGGTCGAGGTCGTCGGTACCGATGTCGAAGCGGGGGTCGTCGTCCATCACGTGCGCGGTCCAGGCCCCGGCGAAGCAGTCGGCCTGGAGCTCCACCGTGACCGACGGCCCGTCGAACTGGCTGCGGCCCTGCACCACGTGGCCCCATTCGTGGGCGATCACGACCGCCGCGGTGAAGTCGCCGTAGCGCTCGGCCACGTCGGGCATGAAGCCCTCCTGGTCCCACACGACGGCGTCTTCGGTGGGGCAGTAGAAGGCGTTGTCGAGCAGCTCGCGGATGTCGTTGCCCGCGCACGGGACGTCCCTCGGGTCGGTGGAGGAGTCGATGGCGAACAGCCCGCCCGACAACGGCTCGTACGGATCGCCGTAGACGTCGGGGTACTGCTCGTCCCAGAAGTCCTCCAGGTCGACGATGGCGTTGGCGATGACCCGGTTGAGCTCCGACCCGTCGTCGCCGGCGATGTCGACGTCGACCTCGGGCAGCGTGGTGGTCACCTCGGCCTCGGTGGTCGTGGTGGCCCCGACATCGCTGCCCACGATGTGGTCGTCGCCGCTGCGACCGGTGTCGGGAGGCGCCGTGTCGCCGGCTTCGACCCCACATCCCACGAGCGGCAGGGCGAGGGCGGCGACGACGACGAGCGTTCGAGCGCGCCGTCCGGATCGTCGGGCGAGGAGGTGGTTCATGGACGCGTGCTCCGAGTCGGGACCGATCAGGATCGATCTGGATCGCCAGATGGCCCATTCCACCACGCGCGAGGCTCGGACCATGCCGATCGACGCCGCCGACCTCGTCCAGCGCACGGATGCCACCTGGCGCGATGCGATCGAACCGACCCTGCACGCCTACATCGCGGTACCGGCGCTCTCCCCCGCGTTCGACCCCGACTGGAAGCGCCGCGGCCACCTCGACGCCGTGGCCCGGTCCGCCGCCGAGTGGGCGAGCGGACGAGCCATCGCCGGCCTCGAGGTGGAGGTCGTGGAGCTCGAGGGCCGCACCCCGGTGGTGTGGTTCGAGGTCCCGCCCTTCGACGGCGCCTCAGGCGTCGACGACGCGCGACCGTCCGGCGTCGATGCCGACACGGTGCTGCTCTACGGCCACCTCGACAAGCAACCGCCCATGGAGGGCTGGCGGGCGGGCCTGGGGCCGTGGACGCCGGTGGTGCGAGACGAGCGCCTCTACGGGCGTGGTGGCGCCGACGACGGGTACGCGATCTTCGCCTCGCTCGCCGCGATCGAAGCGGTCCAGGGCGCTGGCGGCCGCCACGCTCGGTGCATCGGCATCATCGAGTGCAGCGAGGAGTCGGGCAGCCCCGACCTGCCCGCCCACGTGGAGCAGCTCGCGGACCGCATCGGCCACCCCAGCCTCGTCGTCTGCCTCGACTCGTTCTGCGGCGACTACGACCACCTCTGGGCCACCACCTCGTTGCGGGGGCTCGTCGGTGCCACGCTGCAGGTTGCCGTCCTCACCGAAGGCGTCCACTCGGGCACCGCGAGCGGCGTGGTGCCCGATTCGTTCCGCCTCGCTCGCCGCCTGCTCGACCGCGTCGAAGACCCCGACACGGGGCGCATCCTGCTCCCCGCGCTCCACGCCGAGGTCCCACCCAACCGCATCGCCGAGCTCGAGGGCATCGTCGCCGACCTCGGCGGCGCCATCACCGCGCCGCACCCCTACCCGCCCGGCCACGACGCCACCACCGCCGCGGTGGTGGATCCGCTCGCCCGCCTGCTCGCCAAGACGTGGGAACCGACCTTGACCGTGGTGGGAGCCGACGGCCTGCCGCCCACCAGCAACGCCGGCAACGTCCTGCGCGCCAGCACCACGCTCGCCCTGTCGTTCCGCCTCCCGCCCACGGTCGACGCGCTGGTCGCCGCGCGGGCGATCGAGGCCGCGCTCACCCGAGACCCTCCGGCGGGGGCCACCGTCACCGTGCACGTCGATGCCGCCGAGGGCGGGTGGGACGCGCCGGCGTTCGCGCCCTGGTTGCAGGCGGCGATGGACGAGGCCAGCCGGGCGACGTTCGGCACCCCGTCGCGTCAGCTCGGCGAGGGCGGCTCCATCCCGTTCATGCGGATGCTCGCCACCCGCTTCCCCGACGCCCAGGTGCTGCTGGCCGGCGTCCTCGGCCCCGGCTCGAACGCCCACGGCCCCAACGAGTTCCTCGACCTCCCCACCGCCCGGCGCCTCACCGCCTCGGTCGCCCTCGTGCTCGACCGCCACGCCCGCCGCTGACCGATCCGAGCGGGAGGTCGCACAAGCCCGCTCCCTGGAACAACGTCGTATGAGCCCGCTCCCCTGAGCAACTTCGTATGGGATGGCGCCGCGATCGGCTCGATCTCATACGAAGTTCGAGGGAGGGCGCACCCGACCCGCTGGTCAGAAGGTCGATCCAGCCCCGGGGGGAGGCGACGCCGGCGGGGACGAAGGCGGGGACGAAGGCGGTGCGGTCGGGCCGTCGACGGCTGGAGCCGGCGCGGCCTGGGGAGCGATGGCGACCGGCGGGACGTACGCCGCGGCCTCGTCGGCCTCGAACAGCTGCCACGACGGGACCCGCACGAAGCGGGCGAACAGGTTCCCGGGGAACTGGGCGCGCCGGTTGCGCAGCACCTCGATGGCGTCGTTGTAGAAGCGGCGGGCCGACGCCACCGCCTCCTCGGCATCGGTGTAGCGGTGCTGCAGGTCGAGGTACACCTCGCTCGCCTTGAGGTCGGGGTAGGCCTCGGCCAGGGCGACGGCAGAGCGCGCCGCGGCACGCTGGCCGCGGTCGGCGGCCTCGGCCCCCGTGATGGTGGCGTCGTCGGGCAGCCCCTGCCCCGAGGTCGGCGGTGCGGGCACGGCGCGCAGCTGCGCCACCAGCTCCTGCACCTGGCGCTCGTGGCTGCCGTAGCCCTCGACCACCGCGACCAGCTTCGGGATGAGCTCGGCCCGCCGTTGCAGGCTCACGTCGATGAGCGACCACGCCTTGGCAGCCTGCTCCTTCACCTCGACCTGGCGGTTGTAGTTCCGTTGCAGCACGAGCAGCAGCAAGATCGCCAGCTCGGCGACCACCACCCCCACCACCCAGCCCCACTTGATCTCGTCGGTGATGGTGTTGCTGATGCCGCCGGCGAAGATCGCCGACAGCACGAGGCAGACGAGCCCGAGGCCGCCGGCCGCGAGCCCCGCGGACTTGGCCACCTGCGCCTCGGACTTGGTGGTCACGAGCAGGTGCTCGTCGTCGCCGGTGAACTCGAGGCCGGGCCCGTCGACCCGAGGGCGAGCCGTGCCGAACAGGTAGAGCGGTGCGTCGACCGGGATCATGCGCTCGGTGACCCGGTTGCGGCCCGACAGCGCGGAGATCGGGCTCCCGGTGTCCTGCTTGAAGTCGAACAGGCCGGACCGCTGCTGGGGCGGCTCGTGGAACGAGGCGTCGGCGAGGGAGAGCTGCCGCTCGGTGACGTCTTCGCCGACCAGCACCCACTGGCGCAGCTGCCAGCGCGAGTACGGCGGCGCGAAGCCGCCGTCGAGGCGCTCCTGGAGGCTCTGGTCCGCTCCCATCTCGGCTCGGCGAGGCCGGATCAGGACTCGACCGGTGTCGTCCACGATCCAGAACGGGGCGCACGTGGAGCGCTTCTCGATGGTGACCCAGCTGTGGTCGTCGCCTTGCTTCTTGTACTGCTCGAGCTCCCAGCTGAACCACACGGCCGGGGTCTGGGTGAACGGCGTGCGCAGCGGCTCGTAGAGCGGCGCGGACCGACCGACGACCTCGTTTCGCCCCACGAACACGCCCCGGCAGGTGGACGTCGGGGTGTCGTCGATCGCCCACTTCTTGCGCCAGCTGGAGAGGCTCACCCCGCCGGCGATGACCGCGAGCACCAGGCAGATGAACAAGGCCATGGCGTCGGTCTACCAGCGCGACGGGGCGGTGGCGGCGACCGGTCGGCGTGGTCGGCGCGTCGGAGGACCGTCGGCGAAGGGTCGGCGAAGGGTCGGCGAAGGGTCGGCGAAGCGTCGACCGGGCGTCGCCGAAGCGTCGGGGGCGACCCGTACCATGGCCCCATGGGCGACGCGCAGGACGAACCGACCGGACCGATCCCCGAGCGTGAGCCCTCCGAGGTCGATCCGCTGTTCACCGACGACGCGGCGGTCTCCGAGGACGCCGCGCAGGAGGCCGCCGACGAAGCGGCCCACCACGGCCACGGCTCGCGGGCGGTTCTCGCCGCGCTGCTCGCCAACCTGGCGGTGGCGGTCGCGAAGTTCGTCGGGTTCAGCGTCACGGGCTCGTCGTCGATGCTCGCCGAGTCGATCCACTCGGTGGCCGACTCGGGCAACCAGGGCCTGCTGCTGCTCGGCGCCCGGCGGTCGCGCAAGGCCGCGAACGAGGAGCACCCGTTCGGCTACGGCCGCGAGCGGTACTTCTGGGGGTTCGTCGTCGCCCTCGTGCTGTTCAGCCTCGGCTCGCTGTTCGCGATCTTCGAGGGCCTCCACAAGCTCGAGCACCCCGAACCGATCGAGAGCCCCGAGTGGGCGCTCGGGATCCTCGGGTTCGCGCTCATCGCCGAGGGGTTCTCGCTGCGGACCGCGATCCGGGAGTCGAGGCGCTCCAAGGGGTCGTCCTCCTACTGGCAGTTCATCCGCCGGGCGAAGAGCCCCGAGCTGCCCGTCGTGCTCCTCGAGGACCTCGGCGCCATGATCGGCCTCACGTTCGCGCTCGCCGGTGTCACCGCCTCGGTCGTCACCGACGACGGCGTGTGGGACGCCTACGGCACGCTCGCCATCGGCACCCTGCTCGGCATCATCGCCATCGTGCTGGTGGTGGAGATGAAGAGCCTGCTGATCGGCGAGTCGGCCAGCCGCAAGGACATCGAGGCCATCCGAGCGGCCATCGAGATCGACCCCGATGTCATCCGCGTCATCCACCTCCGCACCGAGCACCTCGGCCCCGACGAGCTCCTCGTGGGCACCAAGGTCGAGTTCCAGCACCAGCTCACCGTGGCCGAGGTGGCGGGCACCATCGACCGCGTCGAGCGCAGCATCCGTGCGGGGGTGCCGTCGGCCCGACTGATCTTCATCGAGCCCGACGTGCACGACGAGCACCGGCAGAAGAGCTTCGTCACCGAGCACACCGGCCACATCGACCCCGACGACCCGCGCTACGTCGACATCACCGGCCACCTCCCCGAAGGCGACGACGCCATCTGGTCCTGACGGCCGTCGAGCCTCCAGCTCCTCCGATCGCGGCCCCGCCGAGGCCTTGACCGAGGGGCCGAACCGGCCCGCGGCGAGCGCCGTCAGCCGACCGGGGTGCGCAAGGCGAGGGCGAAGGCCCGCTTCCAGCCGGCCGCGTCGATGCCCAGCTTGGCGAGGAGGTGCTCCGCGCGCGCCTCGGCCTCCTCGGCATCGTCGAGGGCCAAGCGCTGCGACACCGCCGCGGCGGCGAGCTCCACCACCGCCACCGCCGTGCGGTCCTCGGAGCGCTGGACCGCGGCCCGTGCCCGTGAGAGGTGGAGCTGGGCGGGTGCCGGGCCAGCATCGCCAGCCGCGGCCTCGAGCGCGGCGGCCACCGAGCCCACGGCGAGGTCGAGGTACGTGGCGCCCTCGGCGCGCTCGATGCGATCGGCCACCTCGGCCGCGTCCCCCGCGCCGAGGGCGGCCTGGACCAGCGACCGGACCGCGAGCACGTTCGGGTCCGCCGCAGCCTCGGAGGACCGAGCGATGCGATCCGCCGCCGCCCGCGCGTCGCCCCGCTGCAGGTCCGAGAGCGCCAGCGCGGCGTGGAGGTCGTCGACGCCCGCCCCCAGCTCCCCCAGCTCGGCGAGCTCGGCGAGCACGTCCGCTCCCCGAGCGGGCTCGCCGATCTGGAGCGACGCGGCGAACCGGGCCATGCGCCCGGGGAGGCCCTCGGCGGGCGAGGTCGGGCCGTCGCCCGAGCCGGACCGGGGCGTGCGGTCCATGAGGGCGAAGCCCTCCTCCACCCGACCCACCATGACCATCGCCCGTCCGAGCACCGCGTGGGCCTGGCCGGTGCCGTAGGCATCACCGAGCCGCGTGAACGCCCGAAGGGCCTGGTCCGCCAGATCGACCGCCTCGTCGGTGCGACCGGTCCACAGCCGGATCGACGCCAGGAGCAGGACCATCATCCCGGTGGCCCAGGGGTCGCTGCGAGCTCGCGCCTCGTCGAGGACCTGCTCGCACAGCTCCGTCGACTCGGCCACGCGTCGCTGCTGGAACCGGACCCACGCCAGCAGGCCCTGGCTCCACGCGAGCCCTTGGGTGTCGCCGGTCTCTTGGAAGGCGTCGACCGCGTCGGTCAAGCGCCGGTCGGCATCGTCGGTGCGTCCGGTGACGAACGCCGTCCACGCCAGGTTCTGCGCCGCCCACCCCTGCGTGCGTCGGTCGCCGGCTTCGGTGCTCGCCGCGAGCGCCGCCTCGGCAGACACCTCGGCCTCCACCACCCGGCCGCCGAAGATCTCCACCATCCCCCGCTGCCGCAGCGCCTCGCCGACCCCGGCGATGTCGCCGAGCTCGCGGAACCGCTCGGCCGCGTCGGTGAGCGCCGCGACGGCGCCGTCGAGGTCTCCCTCGCGCTGCTGGACCGAGCCCTTGGCGACCACCGCTCGGGCCACGGCGGCGCGATCGCCGAGGTGCTCGGCGAGCTTGCGGGCCAGGTCCGCGTCGCCGCGGGCGAGGGGCAGCTCCCATCCCTCGGTGGCCGCCGCCGAGCGGGCGAGCAGCAGCCGCACCGCCTCGCCGGCTCGGACCGGGTCCTCGTCAGCGCGGAGCTCGGCGATGCCGAGCAGGTCGAGCGCCTGGGTGTAGAGGCGAACCGCGGTGGGAGCCGCCTGGTCGCGACGGGCCCGGTCGGCCGCCTCCACGACCCAGCGGCGAGCACGGTCGGCGAGGTCGGCGGGGAACGCGTCGGTGCGGGCGGTGCGCCCCAGCTCGGCAGCGAGCGCCACCGCCGCGCCGTAGTGGTGCGCGAGCTGATCGACCACCCACGGCGGGCGGGGCACGACGTCGGCCGCCCGCTCGTCGATCCACGTGGCGATGCCGAGGTGGCTCTTCGCCCGATCGGCCTTGGTGACGGTCTGGTACGCCACCTCCCGCACGAGGTCGGAGCGGAACGACCACTGCTCGCCCACGACCTCCATGATCTCGTCGGCCACCAGCTGCGCCACCGCGTGGTCGACGTCGACGTCTCGGTGGAGCTGGCGAGCCATCTCGCGCAAGCCCATCAGCGGGCCCGTCTGACCGATGACCGCTGCGTCCTGCAGCACCCCACGGACCCCGGGGCTGAGGTCGTCGAGGCGCGCGGCCAGCAGGCCGCGGAGGGTGTCGGGCAGGGCGGCGACGCGACCCGGTTCCGCCACCGACTCCGCATCGAGCAGGCTCACCAGCTCCTCGAGGAAGAACGGGTTGCCACCGCTGCGCTCGAACAGGGCATCGGCGGTCTCCTCGGGCACGGCGGCGCCGATCAGGTGCTCGAGCAGTTCGGCGGAGGCCGCCTTGTCGAGGGGGTCGAGGTGCAGCGTGATCGCGTTGTGCCGGCCGCGCCGAGCGGCCCACTGGTCGAGCAGGGCTGGCCGTGCCGTGGCCAGCACGACCACCGGGCAGTGGTGGACCACCGAGAACACCTCGTCCAAGAGCTCGAGCACGGCCTGATCGGCCCAGTGGAGGTCCGAGATCTGCAACACCAGCGGGTGGCGTCGGGCCGAGGCCGACGCGTAGACCCCGAGCGCACGCCCGGCCTCCTGGCGGACGATCGCCGGGTCGGCGCCCGCCTCGGGCTCGTAGCCGAGCAGCGTCAGGAGGCCGTCGGTGGTCCGCTGCACCTCCGGGTCCGAACCCGGCCGATCGAGGGTCACCGCGACCGACGCGGCCACCTCGCGGCGGGCGTCGTCGAGCGGTGCCGCCGGGTCGACGTCGATGCCGTCCCGCAGGGCGTCGGCCACCGGCCACCACACGTTGGCCTCGCCATAGGGCACGCACCGCCCTTCGCGCACGAGCGCTCCGTGCTCGCGCGCCGCGGCCGACGCGACCTCGTCGACGAGGCGGCTCTTGCCCATGCCCACATCGGCCACCACCAGCGCGAGCAGACCCCGGCCGTGGCGGATCGTGGTGTCGACCGCCGTGACGAGCAGATCGAGCTCGTGGGCCCGCCCCACCAGCGGCACGTCGACGCGACGCGCCCGGTAGCCCGGCGGCAATGTGGGAGCCACCGCCGCCCACGTCTCCACCGGCTCCTCCCGACCCTTCGCGTCGAGCAGCCCGCGCGGCTCGTAGGCGATCGTGTGGTGGGTGCCCGCGTAGGTCGCGCCGCCCACCAGCACCTCCCCCGGCGCCGCCGCGGTCTGGAGGCGGCTCGCGGTGTTGACCACGTCGCCCATCGCGGTGACCGAGCCGGCGGCGCGCATCGCCCCGACCAGCACCTCCCCCGTGTTCACCCCGATGCGGATCTGCAGCTCCTGGCCGATGACCTGCGCCTCCTCGGCGAGGGTCGCCTGCATCCGCAGCGCGGTGCGCACCGCACGCTCGGGGTCGTCCTCGTGGGCCGTGGTGGCGCCGAACAGGGCGACGATCGCGTCGCCGACGATCTTGTCGACCTGGCCCCCGAAGCTGGTGACGTCGCCGGCGAGGCGGTCGAAGCACCGGTCCACGATGTCCTTCACCCGTTCGGGATCGAGCCGCTCCGACAACGAGGTGAACCCGACCAGGTCGGCGAACAAGACGGTGACGATGCGCCGCTCATCCTCCTGGGCGCGCAGCGGTCGGCCGCACGAGGCGCAGAACCGGGCGCCATCGCCAACCTCGGCCCCACATGCCGAACAGGTCATCGCCGCAGCATACGGGCATGGTCGCGGCGCCCCTCCCACCGCTTCGCCGGCCGCCGGCGTGCGACAGGATGGGTCGATGCCGCTCGACCTCCACCACCTGTCCGACGACGTGCTGGCCTTCCTCGCCGAGCGCCACCTCGCGACGCTCACGACGCTGCGGCCGGACGGGTCACCCCACGTGGTGCCGGTCGGGTTCAGCTACGACCCCGACACCAAGGTGGCGCGGATCATCACCTGGTCGGCGAGCCGCAAGGCCCGGAACCTCACCGCCTCACCCGGATCGAGGGCGGTCGTCAGCCAGGTCGACGGTGGGCGCTGGCTGTCCCTCGAGGGTCCCGCCACGGTCACCGGTGACCCCAGCCGAGTCGCCGCCGCCGTCGCCGGCTACGCCGCCCGCTACCGCGAGCCCGGGGACCGAGCGGACCGGGTTGCCATCGAGATCGCCGTCGACCGCGTCCTCGGCCGCGCCTGACCACCCACGCTGCGGCCTGGTCATCGAGCGCTGCGCCGGCGAGCTCCGAAGATGAGGCGAGGGCCACGGTCGTAGGTGAGCCAGTTCCACGCCCAGTTGGCCAACACCGAGATCCGGTTGCGGAAGCCGGCGAGCATCACGAGGTGCAGGCCCAACCACGCCAGCCACGCGGGGAAGCCCTGGAGCTCGATCCCGTGCGGCAGCTCGGCCACCGCCCGACTCCGTCCGATCGTGGCCATCGTGCCCTTGTCTCGATAGCGGAACGGCTCGGGGCGACCAGCCCGGCCGAGCCCCCGCACGATCTGGCGGGCGACGTGGCGACCCGATTGGATGGCCACCGGGGCGAGCTGCGGGAGGAGGTCCCCGGACCGACCCGGCGCGACGATCGCGGCGACGTCGCCGATCGCCCACACACCGGGGTGGTCGGTCACCTGGAGGTCCGGCCCGACCACGATGCGGCCGGCCCGGCCCGTCGCCAGGCCCAGCGCCCGACCGAGCGGGTTCGCCTGCACCCCCGCGGCCCAGACCAGCGTGTGGGCGGCGAGCTCCTCACCGTCAGCGAGCACCACTCGGTTCGCCCGCACGCGCGCGACCTGCGCTCCGGTTCGCACCTCGACGCCTCGCTCCACCAGCGTCTCGCGAGCGTGGCGGCGCGACCCCTCGCCGAAGGTCCCGAGCAGCTCGTCCTGCATCTCGACGAGCACCACCCGGGCACGTCCCACGTCGAGTCGAGGGAAGTCCTTGCGGAGCACCACCCCGAACAGCTCGGTGAGCGCGCCGGCGACCTCGACCCCGGTCGGCCCGCCGCCGACCACCACGAACGTGAGGGCGCCGTCGTCGAGGAGCGCCGGCTCTGCGTCGGATGCCTCGAACCGCTCGAGCACGTGGTTCCGCAGTCGCACCGCGTCGGCGAGGTTGTACAGCGGGAACCCGTGCTGGTCCACGCCCGGGATGCCGAAGGTGTTGGCGGTGGCACCCGCGGCCACGACGAGGTGGTCGTAGGGGAGATCCTCCACCTCGTGGTCGTCGTGCTGGAGGTGGACGATCTGGGCGTCGAGGTCGGCACCGATCACGGTCGCCTGGACGAAGGCGACCTGGTCACGATGGCCCCGACCGACGATCCCGCGGATCGGATGGGCGACGTCGGCCGACGCGAGGCCCGCCGTGGCCACCTGGTACAGCAACGGCTGGAACGTGTGGAAGTTGTTGCGGTCCACCAACGTGACGTCGAGGTCTTCGCCAGCGAGGGAGCGAGCGGTGGCCAGCCCGCCGAACCCCGCTCCGACGATCACCACCCTCGGTCGCTCCACGGCGCTCACCTCTCACGTCTCGGCTCGGCTCGGCTCGGCTCGGCTCAGCTGGCTCGGACGTGACCACCGCCTCGTGCGACAAGGCGTCGACGCCCTCGCCCTCAGCGTACGGAGGCACCGACGCAATTTGTGCATGAGTTCACAAAGCACCCCGAGCGTCGCCGCGGCGCCGCCCTACCGTGATCGGGTGGACGTGGGCGCACCGCACCCCGATCGTGGTCCGGCCGAGGACCGGCAACGCCCGGTGGGCTGCTACCCAGGCTCCTTCGACCCACCGACGGTGGCGCACCTCGCGGTCGCCGAGGCAGCGGTGGCCGCGGCTGGCCTCCTCCGGCTCGACCTCGTCGTGAGTCGGGCGGCGCTCGGCAAGGAGCACCTCGGCGACGAGACCATCGCCTCGCGGGTCTCCACGCTCGAGCAGGTGGCGGCCAACCGGCCGTGGCTCGGTGTCGTGGTCACCGATCGGCGACTCATCGTCGACATCGCGGAGGGCTACGACCTCGTCGTCGTCGGTGCGGACAAGTGGCGCCAGGTGACCGACCCCACCTGGTACGGCGGCGACCCGAGCGCCCGCGACGCGGCGCTCGCACGGCTTCCCCGGGTGCTGGTGGCCCCGCGTGGCGACGATCGCCCCGACGACGTGGAGCTGCTCGAGATCCACCCGGAGCTCCGTGACGTGAGCGCCTCGGCCATCCGGTCGGGGGCGCCGCACGCCGCTGGCTGGATCCTCCCCGAGGCCCGCCCTCGCTGACGAACGCGTGGTCGCGCTAGCCGACGGCACCGGGGGGCTGGCAGCGGGGGCACCAGTAGGTGCTGCGCGCCTGGGCGCCCTGTCGAGCCACCCGGATCGGGGTCCCGCAGGTGCGGCAGGGCTGGCGAGCGCGCCCGTACACGGCGAGCGACCCCGGCGGTCCGGCCACCGTCGTTCGACGGCTGGTGGCGAGGTTGGCGCGCAGCAGCCGGGCGGCATCGGTCAGGAGTCGGCGACGCACCGCCTCGGGGACCTCGGCGACGCGGACGAACGGGTCGACCCGCTGACGGTGCAGCACCTCGGACTTGTAGACGTTGCCGATCCCGGCAGCGATGCGCTGATCGAGCAGCGCGGGAGCGATCTGCTCATCGGGCTCGGGGATCGCTGCGAAGCGGCGGACGGCCTCGTCGATGTCGGGGTCGGCGCCGCACAGGTCGGGACCGAGGTGGCCGAGCGGGTCGAGGTCGGTGCCGAGCGCGCCGCCCGGCCGGTCGGGACGGAAGGTCTGCACCTGCGGTGCCGAGAAGCACACCGCCTCCCAACCATCGACCGCCACCAGCGCACGCACGAGGTGCCGCGGCTTCCGCCATCGCTCGCCCGCCCGATAGAGGTGCCAGGAGCCCGGCATCCCGAGATGCGTCCGCAGGCAGAGCCCATCGTCGAAGTGGATCAGCAGGTGCTTGCCGACCGCCTCGACCTCGGTGATCGTGGCCCCGGGGCGTGGACGGTCACCGAGCAGCCGGGGCGCCTCGAACCGCTCGAGCACCCCACCCACGAGCGCGGGCCGCAGGCGCGCCGCCGTGCGGTGGAGCGTGTCGCCTTCGGGCACCGATCCGTGCGAGCCGACCTACTCGTCGGTCGCCTCGCCCTCCCATGCCTCGTCCTCGACCTTCCACTTGAGCGCTCGCTCCTCGTTGATGCGCTTCCAGTCGGCTGCCTCGTCCGGCGAGTCGTACGGGCCGAGCACGTTCAAGGGATCGTCGCGGTCCTCGCCGTGCTCCACCCGCTCGTGGGTGAGGCACCAGTACCACTCCGCTGGGCTCTCGGGTTCGCTCACAGCACCGACCCTACCGGCGCGCCCCGGCGGCTCGCCCCGACGTGACCGCCTCAGGCCACCAGGAGCACGGCCTGGTGGTACGCGCGGGCGAGCGTCCGACACGCGGTGCGCTGGAGGTACGGCTTGGGCTCGCAGGTGGCGAGGAGGTCCGCGAGGAAGCGGTCGGTGGCCCGCACCCGTCTCGCGCGCGTGTCGACGCTGCCGCCCTGCACCCGCTGGAGGCGCTTGAGGTTCCGCCATGCCAGGTCGTGGCGGATGCACGGCCACCGGAAGTCGAAGCCGGGACCGCGATCGGGCGACGCCGAGCACCGGTCGGTGCTGAGGTCCCACGGCCCCGATCGGGACCGGGCGTCGTCGAAGCGGGCGGGCGAGGTGTCGAGCCAGCGCTCGATCGTGGCGGCCGACGTGCGGCGGAGCTGCGCCTGCTCCCCCGTCCACCACTGCTGGAAGCGCCCGAGGGAGGTCTCGTACACCATCCGGTCGAGCGCGGGAAGCGTGAGGCGGGGCTGGCACGCCGTGAGGCCGAGCGCGGCGACGAGCACCGCCGCGAGCGCGACCAGCGTGGCAGGGATCGCGCCAGACCAGCGCGAAGCGGTTCGATGGGCATCCATCGGCGAGACCTCCGGTTCGAGGGAGCGAGGAGGCCCAGGCGATGGGCGAATGACGGTCGCAGCCGCAACGAGACACCGTGCCAACGAGACACCGTGCCAACGAGACACCGTGCCAACGAGACACCGTGCCAACGAGACACCGTGCCAACGAGACACCGTGCGACGGCGTGGACGACGAGCGCCCGACGGTACCCAGCCCGCCGCGGCGCCGTCGACGCCACATGGGTAGCGACGCCGTCCCAACCCCACCACCGAGAGGTTCGTGCGAGATCACGCGCTTCGCCGCTCGATCCCGTACGAACGTCGAGATTGGGAGCTACCGCGACCGCAGCACGAGGCCCTTGTAGCCGTCACCGAAGCCAGCGGCGCGCAACGCGTCGGCGTGGGGCGACTCCCGGACGGGGCCGCCGTCGACCTTCGCGACCTCGAGGGATCGGCGCCGTCCGCTGCGGACCACGGCGGCCAGCGCGCTCGCCCACCGGTCGTCGGCCAGCGCAGCAGGGAACGTCAGCAGGCTGCGGCCACCTCGCTCGAGGTAGACGGCCGCCTCGCCATCGACGAGCACCACGAGCGCGCCGGCAGCCCGCGAGGGGCGCCCGTCGCACGCCGGCCACCCGAGCGCGGCGCCGTAGGGCTGGGCCGGATCGGTGGCGGCCAGCACCACGACGTCGTCGGGGTCGCGGCCGCCGCGCCCATCGGCGCCACCGAGGGCATCCGAGCGCCGGGGCTCCCGCACCGACCGCAGGCGATCGACGGCCCCGGGAACTGCGAACTGCGCGGCGCCCAGCCCGGCCACGAAGTAGCCCCGCCGCACCGTGCCGCGCTCCTCGAGGGCCTTCAGCACCGGGTAGACGCCGGCGAAGCCTCCGACGATCCCCTCGCCGAGCGCGGCCTCGCGGGTCAGTACCCCGTAGCGCTCGAGCAGTTGCATGGCCCGCGCGTGCGACACCTCGGTGGGGGACGCGGAGGTGGTTCCGGGCATCGGGGCTCGGAGGGGATCGACCAGCGTCCAGCGACCCGCGCCGGCCGGAGGGCCGAGCCGGGTGAGACGTCCGGGCCGGGGCCGTGCCCGTGCTCGCCCACCGGCGCCACCTCCCGAGCCTCCCCGCCCGCGACCGGCGCCCCCGGCCACGAACGCGCGCAGCGGTGCGAGGGAGTCGTTGGTGACCTCGCCCGCCCACACGAGGTCCCACAGCGCGGCGAGCACCGACGCTTCGTCGTGGTCGGCACCGGCGGCGGCCGCCGCACCCACGAGGTCGGCCCAGAACGACGCGCCGCGCGTGCGGAGGTGCTGGCGGAGCGCGTCGTGGAGCGGGCCGATCGGCAGGTCTTCGGGGTCGGGTGGCGGCACCAGCAGCTCGACCTGGTCGCGGAACACCAGCTGCACGCGACCGTCGCTGGCGCCGAGCGCCGACGCCCCGACCCAGACCACGTCACCAGCGGTGCAGAGCGCGTCGAGGTCGGCCGGGCGGTACTCGGCCATCCGAGCCGGCAGCACGTCGACCTCGAGCACCGATGCCGGCAGCGGCGCACCGGCCAGCACCGTGACCGCCTCGACGAGGCCGTCGACGCCACGGCGGGGCAGGCCGACACCCTGCCAACCGGGGAGGAACCGACCGAGCGCGCCGCCGTCGACGGGCTCGACCTCGGAGCGGAGGACCGCGAGCGAGCGGCGCCGAAGCTGGCGCAGCACGTCGGGGTCGCACCACTCGCGCTCGGACCCACCGGGGCGGAACTCGCCGCGCACGAGGCGCCCGGCAGCGACGAGCTCGTCCAGGACCGCTCGGACCCGACCGACCTCGACGCCGAGCCGAGCCGCGGCCTCGCGATCGAGGAACGGGCCGTGCGTGCGGGCGTGGCGCACGATCAAGCCTTCGAGCGGCGCATCGACCGGGTCGGTGAACGCACCGGGGAGACCCACCGGGATCGCGCAGCCGAGCGCGTCGCGGAGCCGCCCGGCGTCCTCCGCCGCGGCCCAGCGATCGTGACCGGCGATCGACACCGGGATGACGCGTCGATCGGCCACCAGCGCGTCGAGCGCGTCGGCGACGGCCTCCGCCAACGGCGAGTCGCCGCGCTCGATCAGCTCCACGGTGGACAGCGGACCGAGGACCCGGAGGAGGTCGGTGACCTCGTCCGCGTCGCGTGCCCGCCGCCCGGCCACGCGACGTTGGAGCTCGTCTTCCAACGCCTCGAGGACGCCGGGGTCGAGCAGGTCGCGCAGCTCCTCGGCGCCCAGCAGCTCGCGCAGGAGGTCGCGGTCGAGCGCGAGCGCGGCCGCCCGCCGCTCGGCCAGCGGCGCGTCGCCCTCGTACATGTAGACCGCGATCCAGCCGAACAGCAGCGACTGGGCCATCGGCGAGGCCTGCGCGGTGTCGACCGGCACCACCCGCACCTTCCGCGAACGCAGGTCGCGCAGCAGCCCGCGCAGGGCCGGCAGGTCGAACACGTCGTTGCAGCACTCCCGGGTGGCCTCGAGCAGGATCGGGAAGCTGGGGTGCTTGGCGGCGACTGCCAGCAGGTCGGCGGCCTTCTGGCGCTGCTGCCACAGCGGGGTGCGCCGGTCCGGGCGGCGGCGTGGCAGCAGCAGCGCCCGCGCCGCGGCCTCGCGGAACCGGGCGGCGAACAGCGCGGTGCCGGGGAGGATCGAGAGCAGGATGTCGTCGATCTCGTCGGGATCGATGAGCAGCTCGTCGGTGGGCAGCTCGTCGACCGCCTCGGGGAGCCGGAGCACGATGCCGTCGTCGCTCCACATCAGCTCGACGTCGATGCCCCATCGCTCGGCGAGACGGGCCCGCAGCGCCATGGCCCAAGGTGCGTGCACCTGGGCACCGAACGGCGAGAGCACGCACACCCGCCAGTCGCCGATCTCGTCGCGGAAGCGCTCGACGACGATGGTGCGGTCGTCGGGCACCACCCCGGTGGCGTCGGCCTGCTCGCGGAGGTAGCCGAGCAGGTTCTGGGCCGCCCACTCGTCGAGGTCGTGGCGCTCGCGGAGGCGAACGAGCGCCTCGGGCTCGGGCAGCGCACGCACCTCGCGCACGAACTCGCCCAGCGCGGCGCCCAGCTCCAACGGGCGACCCGGGCCGTCGCCGTGCCAGAACGGCATCTTCCCGGGTTGGCCGGGAGCGGGCGTGACCACCACTCGCTCGTGGGTGATGTCCTCGATGCGCCAGGTGGATGCTCCGAGCAGGAACGTCTCGCCGGGCCGCGACTCGTAGACCATCTCCTCGTCCAGCTCCCCGACCCGCGTGCCGTCGGGCAGGAACACGCCGTACAACCCGCGGTCGGGGATGGTGCCGCCGGAGGTGACGGCGAGCCGCTGGGCGCCGGCGCGGCCGCGCACCGTGGCGCCAGCGCGGTCCCACACGATGCGCGGGCGCAGCTCGGCGAACTCGTCGGACGGGTAGCGCCCGGCGAGCAGGTCGAGCACGGCCTCCCACACCTCCGGCGAGAGCTCGGCGAACGGCGCGGCCCGCCGGACGAGGGCGAACAGCTCATCGGTGTCCCACTCGTCGAGGGCGCACGCGGCGACCACCTGCTGGGCGAGCACGTCGAGCGGGTTGCGGGGGTAGGCCGTGCGCTCGATGAGGCCGGCGTGCATGCGCTGGGCCACCACCGCGGCTTCGACGAGGTCGGCACGGTGCTTCGGGAAGAGCTTGCCCTTCGACGGTGCGCCCACCTGGTGGCCGGCTCGACCGATCCGCTGCAACCCGCGCGAGACGGCGCCCGGAGACTCGACCTGCACCACCAGGTCCACGGCACCCATGTCGATGCCGAGCTCGAGCGAGGAGGTGGCCACCAACCCCTTCAACCGGCCGCTCTTGAGCTCGTCCTCGATGATGAGCCGCCGCTCCCTTGAGAGCGACCCGTGGTGCGCCTTCACCAGCTCGACCTCGACCGGCGGCGCGCCCACCGCCTCCGCCCCGACGTGCGCGGGCTCACCCCCGTCGCCGTGCCCGCCCTGCTCTGCGGCCAGCTCGTTGAGGCGGGTGGCCAGCCGCTCGGCGAGCCGGCGGGCGTTGACGAAGATGAGCGTGGATCGGTGCTCTTGGACCAGCTCGAGCAGGCGCGGGTGCATCGATGGCCAGATCGAGCGACGGACCGGCCCGGCCGCGGCGGCGCCGCTCACCGCCTCCTCGACCACGGTGCCGAGCGCCCCCATGTCGTCGACCGGGACGACGACATCCAGCTCGAGCGGCTTGCGCGTGCCGGCGTCCACGATGGCGACGGGCCGGCGCACGCCGGGGGCCGAGTGGCCGCCGAGGAAGGTGGCGATCTCCTCCAGCGGCCGCTGCGTGGCCGACAGGCCGATGCGCTGGGGCGGGCGGACGCACCGCTCCTCGAGCCGCTCCAGGGTCAGGGCGAGGTGGGCGCCGCGCTTGGTGGCGGCGAGGGCGTGGATCTCGTCGAGGATCACCGCCTCCACGTTCACGAGGGTGTCGCGGGCCGCCGAGGTGAGCATCAGGTACAGCGACTCGGGCGTGGTGATGAGCAGGTCCGGCGGGTGGCGCGCCAGCTTGCGCCGCTCGTCGGCCGGCGTGTCTCCGGTGCGCATGCCCACCGTGGGCACCCGCACGGTGCGCCCGGCCCGCTCGGCCGCGTGGGCGATGCCCACGAGCGGTGCCCGCAGGTTCTTCTCGACGTCGACCGCGAGCGCCCGCAGGGGCGAGACGTAGACGAGGCGGGTGCGGGCCCGATCGTCGGGCGGTTCGGTGGTCGTGAGCCGGTCGATGCCCCAGAGGAAGGACGTGAGCGTCTTGCCCGATCCCGTGGGGGCGAGGATCAGCGTGTGGGCACCCGACGCGATGGCTGGCCAGCCCTGCTCCTGGGCGGCGGTGGGCGCGGGGAACGAGGAGGCGAACCACTCCCTGACGGGATCGGAGAACAGGTCGAGGGAGCCGATCGGTGCAGCCTACGAAGGACCTCCGACAGCGAGGCCGGGCGACGCCGATGGCCTTCGGCCCGTCACCTCGTCAGCTCGGGAGGTCGCAGGCCTCGGTGAGCTGGGCCATGAGCGCCTCGAACTCCGCGTCGCCGGTGCCCTCGGTGGTGGAGAAGGCCGTGCGCAGCAGCGCCGTCGCCAGATCGTGGTCGATGTTCTCGGCGGCGCACGCCTGCTGCTCCTCGGTGAGCCCCATGGTGAGGCTGGAGCCCAGCTCCGCGAAGAGGTCCACACCACAGGGGTCGAAGGCGTCGATCAGGGCCTGCGCTCCATCGCCGTCCAGCTCGAGGGAGCTGTAGTCGAACGAGGGGTCGGCGAGGTCCGCGGGCGAGACGCCGATCTCGCGGAGGTGGTCGCCGGTGATGACCTCGAGCCACTTCGGGGCGACGCACGCCGCCTCGCCGTCGGCGACCACCAGGTTGCCCTCTTGCTTGGACCCGGCCGTGAGGTTCTCCTGGATGGCCTGCTGGTAGGCCGCGTCGGTGGCTTCGCCGGCGTCGTCGCCCTCGTCGGCCGCGGTGGTCGTGGTGTCGTCCGCGGCGGAGGTCGCCTCGGTCGTGGTGGTGCTGTCGTCGTCGGCGGACTCCGAACCGCTCGAAGCGCACGCGGCGAGGCCGACCAGCAGCGCGAGCATGGCGACCACGCCCATCGTGGCGCGGGTCAGGTGACGGTTCGTCTGGCTCATCGAGCCTCCTGGGGCGAGATGACGGCCCCTGAGCAGGCCGTTCCTGAACGGCAACGCTACGCGACCCGGCGGGGCCGCGGTACCCTTCCCGGCGTGGCTGAGTACCAAGCTCGCGAGTACCACCCGGCGTTCGAGGAGTACTGCGAGACCATCTACGAGCTCCACGAGGACGACGTGGACGTGATCCAGGCGCGCATCGCCGAGCGCCTCGGGGTGTCGCGCCCCGCCGTGTCCGAGATGATCCGGCGCATGGAGTCCGAGGGGCTGGTCGACGTCGACCGGTCGGTGCAGCTCACCGCCGACGGCCAGACGCTGGCCGAGCGCGTCGTGCGTCGCCACCGGCTCGCCGAGCGCCTGCTCACCGACATCCTCGGGCTCTCCTGGGCAGATGCCCACCAGGAGGCCGGCCGGTGGGAGCACGTGATCTCCGATGCGGTGGAGGCGGCCATCATCCGCCTGCTCGACGACCCCACCACCTGCCCCCACGGCAACCCCATCCCCGGAACCGCCTACCAGGCACCCGACGCGGTGGCGCTGTCCGACCTCGGCGTAGGCGAGGGCTTCACCGTCACCCGCATCCCCGAGGAGCTGGAGTTCACCCCCGGGCTGCTCGACTTCCTCGAAGACGCGTCGATCCAACCCGGCCACGTCGGCACGGTCACCGCATCGTCGCCCGACGGCACCACCACGGTGGAGATCGAGGGTCGCCACATCGGCGTCGGCGCCTTCGCCAGCGCGCGGATCCTCGTCGTCAACCGCTGAAGGCGATCACCTGCTGGCCGTCAGCGGGCTCGTCGGCCAGCACGTCGGGCAGCTCGCCCGGGTGCACGACGGTGAGCAGCTTCGTGGCCCGGGTCAGCGCCACGTAGAGCGCCCGCATCCCCTGGGCCTCCTCGGCGAGGATGCCGGCAGGATCCACCACCACCGTGGCATCGAGCTCGAGGCCCTTGACGATGCCCACGGGAACCACGGTGACCTGGTGGTTCAGGCCCTGCTCGATGGCGACGCCGTGGTCGATGCCAGCCGCGGTGAGCGCGGCCGAGCACTCCTCCACCCGTGACCCAGGGCAGATGACCGCGACGTTGCCGCTCTCCACGGCATCCACCTCGTCCCGCACGGACTCCACCACCGTCGGCCCGAACCGCAGCGGGTCGTCGACCCGGTGGAAGATCGGCTCCCGCCCGTCCTGGCGGACCGACCGGGGCGGCAGCAGGTCGGGCGCCGACCGAGCGAGCACGCGGGCGGCGAGCGCCATGTTCGGCCCTGGGATCCGGTAGCCCACCGTGAGCTGCTCCCGACGAGCCGGGCGGCGGTCGGGGAGCAGCGACAGGATCTCGTCCCAGTCCGCGTGGGCCCACGCACCGGTGGACTGGGCGATGTCGCCCACCACCGTCATCGAGCCGTTGAGCGATCGACGGCTGATCATGGCGAGCTGCATCGGCGAGAGGTCCTGGGCCTCGTCGACCACGATGTGCCCGTAGGTGCGGATGTCGTCGTCCTCGCGCTTGGCCTTGCGGGGCTTGGGGCCGAGCAGCGCCCGGGCCTCGTCGAGCAGCGGGACGTCGTCGTGGGTCCACACCACTTGGTCGACGGACTCGGCACGAGGACGGTGGAGGAGGTCGATGCGCTCCTCGCTCAGCTGCCGGCCCGCCGCGAGGTGGAGCAGCGCCTTGGACCCGAACAGGTCGTGGAGGAGCTGGGCGGGGGTGAGCACCGGCCACATCTCCTCGAGCGCGGCGCGCACCGCCGGGTCGCGGCGAACCTGGCGCCACACCTCTTGGGGGTCGAGCGGCGTGCGAGCCGACTCGGCGAGGTGGAACGCCACCTCCCGCTCCACGAAGCGGCGACCGGCGTTGTGCTGGCGGAAGCGCCGCCGAGCATCGCGCACGATGTCGGCGGAGACGGCCACCGACAGGCTGAGCGTCTGGAGCCCGAGACCCACGCGAAGTGGCCGACGCAGGGCTCGCTTGCGATCGCGCACCGCCTTGGCCAGCACCGAGGCCATCGCCGCATCGCCCTTGAGCCGCGCCACCTCCTCGCGGTCGCGGCCGCGCACCGACACGTCGTCCACCAGGTCCGCCAGCACCGCGAGCTCCACCCCCGCCTCGCCGAGCGAGGGCAGCACCTGCTCGATGTAGGCGAGGAACAGGCGGTTGGGCCCGAGCACGAGGACGCCCTGGTCCTCGAGCGGGAACCGGTGGGTGTAGAGCAGGTAGGCCGCGCGGTGCAGCGCCACCACCGTCTTGCCGGTGCCGGGGCCGCCCTGCACCACCATCACCCCGGGGAGCGGAGCGCGGATGATCTCGTCCTGCTCGCCCTGGATGGTGGCGACGATGTCGCCCATGCGACCGGTGCGCGCCGTCTCGAGGGCCCGGATGAGCGACCCGTGGCCCTGGAGCCCGGCGCCCTCGCCGAGGTCGAGCGCGTGCTCGCCGAACAGCTCGTCCTCGATCCCGAGGAGCTGGCGACCGCGGGTGGCGAAGTAGCGCCGGCGAGCGAGGCCCATCGGCACCCGACCCGTCGCCCGGTAGAACGGCTCGGCGACGGGCGCCCGCCAATCGACCACGACCGGCTCCTGCTGGTCGTCGGAGACGGCGAGGCGACCGATGTAGAAGGTGTCGCCGCCGTCGTCGAGCTCTCGATCGATGCGCCCGAACAGCAGCGCGGCGTCGCCCAGGTGGAGCTCCTTCAACCGGTGCAGCACCGTGTCGAAGATGACCTCCCGCTCGAAGCGCGCCTGCTCGGTGCCCCCCTTGTTGACCTCGACCATCCCCTTCAGCCGGTTGGCCGACGTGCGCGCCCGCTCGAGGCAGTCGTACGCACGGTCGATGTAGGCCTGCTCGGCCGCCAGGTCGGGATGGATGGCCATGTGCTGTCGGATCGGGCCCTTCGTGCGTAGCGGGGGCGATGTGCGGCCCCATCGGCAACGCCGGAGGGGTCGACCCCGTTTCAGGGGATTCGCCAGCCTAGCCGCGACCCTCCGAGGCGGCTCCCGCCGCCAGCCTCCGGCCGTCAGGTCGACCGACCCCTGTGCGGTCGCGGTGGAGGAGCCCCACCCCGGCACGACCACGAGGTGTCGGCTGGCGCGCCGACGGCGGACGATCAGGTGCCGGGGTCCTCCCCGACCTCCTTGAGGGCGTCGCGGAGGGCTCGCCGCACGCGCCGCGCCTCGCTCGGGAGCAGGTGGGCCACCAGCCCCTCGCCCGGCCTGCCGATCTCGTCCACCGTCAGCACCACCCGGGGCTCGGCGTCGTCGTAGTCGTCGCTGATGGCGACGGCCCAGCTCACCGGCTGGAGGTCCGGGTCGTCGGCCACCACGGGGTCCGCCGACGGATCGAAGGGATGGTCGTCGATCGAGCGTCGCACGCCCCCACGCTCGCGCGTCCGAGGCTGGGGCGAGGCCAGACCGCGCCGTTAGCGTCGGGGCCATGGTCTCGCCCGATGCCCCGTTCCTCCGCGCCTGCCGGGGCGAGGCGCACGATCGCGTCCCCGTGTGGTTCATGCGCCAGGCCGGGCGGTCGCTCCCCGAGTACCGGGCCATCCGGGGCACCGGGTCGATCGTCGAGGCGATCCGCACCCCCGACCTCGCCACCGAGATCACCCTCCAGCCGGTGCGCCGCTACGGCACCGACGCCGCGATCCTCTACAGCGACATCGTCACCCCGGTCGAGGCCATCGGCTTCGGGGTCGACGTGGCGCCGGGGGTGGGCCCGGTGGTCGAGCGCCCGTTCGCCGAGCGAGCCGATCTCGAGCGCCTGCGCCCGCTCGACCCCGAGGCCGACACGCCGTTCGTGCTCGAGACGGTGCGCAACCTCGTGCGCGAGCTCGGCGACGTCCCGCTGATCGGCTTCGCCGGCGCGCCCTTCACCGTCGCGAGCTACCTCGTCGAGGGACGCCCGAGCCGCACCTACGAGCGCACCAAGCGCCTCATGTACACCGATCCCGAGCTGTGGTTCGACCTCCTCGACCGCCTCGCCGACCTCGCCCTCGCGTCCCTGCACAGCCAGATCGCCAACGGGGCATCGGCCGTCCAGCTCTTCGACTCCTGGGCGGGCGCGCTCTGCCCGTCGGACTACGTCCGCTACGTGCAGCCCGCCTCGCGCAAGGTGCTCGAGGGCATCGCCGCCACCGGCGTGCCGCGCATCCACTTCGGCGTGAACACGGGCGAGCTGCTCACCCACATGCGAGACGCGGGCGCCGACGTCATGGGGATCGACTGGCGGATGGACCTCGACGACGCCCGCCGCAGACTCGGCGACGCCACCGCGCTGCAGGGCAACCTCGACCCGGTCGCCGTGCTGTCGGGCACCGAGGTCGCCCTCGACCGCACCCGCGACGTGCTGCGCCGGGCCGACGGCCACCGCGGCCACATCTTCAACCTCGGCCACGGGGTGCTCCCCGACACCGACCCCGAGGTCCTCGAAGCCGTCGTCGAGGTCGTCCACGCCGAGGGCCGAGTCCGATGAGCGACGACGCACCGCTCCGCCCCGGCGAGCGCGTCGGCGTGGTGGTGATGGCCTACGGCACCCCCGCCACGCCCGACGACGTCGAGGCGTACTACACCCACATCCGGCGCGGCCGCCCGCCGACCCCGGAGCAGCTCGACAACCTCCAGCGCCGCTACGACGCCCTGGGCGGCACCTCCACCCTGGCCCGACGCACCGCCGATCAGGTCGCCGCCATCCGCGCCGCGCTCGAGGCCGCGCACCCGGGCCGCTTCGCGGTCACCCTCGGCCAGAAGCACGCGCACCCGTTCATCGAGGACGGCGTGGCCCACCTGCACGATGCCGGGCTGCCCACCGTGGTGGGCGTGGCGCTGGCCCCCCACTGGTCGGGGTTCTCGGTGGGCCAGTACCAGGAGCGGGTGCGCGCCGCGGCCGAGGTCCACGCCATGGCGGCCGCCGGCGTCGATCGGTGGCACGACGTCCCGGCGTACCGGGGGTTCCTCGCGAACGCCGTGCGCGACGCGCTCGTGGAGCTCCAGGCCGAGACGGGCACGCCACCGGGACGGGTGGAGGTCGTCTTCACCGCCCACTCCCTCCCCGAGCGCGTCCTCGACGGCGACCCGTATCCCGACGAGCTCGCGGCCTCCGCGCAGGCGGTGGCCGCCGAGCTCGGCCTCGAGCGCTGGTCCCTGGCGTGGCAGAGCGCGGGAGCGACACCCGAGCCCTGGCGAGGCCCCGACATCCTCGAGGTGCTCCGCGACCGGGCGGCCGGCGAAGGCCGAGACGTCGACGCGGTGCTGGTGTGCGCGCAGGGCTTCGTGGCTGACCACCTGGAGGTGGCCTACGACCTCGACATCGAGGCGGCCGCCGTCGCCGCCGAGGTCGGCCTCGGGTTCGCTCGCACCCGCACCCTGAACGACGACGCCGACGTGATGGCTGCGCTCGCCGGGCGCATCGCCGCGGTCGCCGACGCAGCCTTCGGCTCGGCGGAAGGGTGAGCGAGCCGGTGGCCGCCTCGCCGCTCCCTCGACGACCCGAGTGTGCGGTGGTCATCGGCGGTGGCATCACCGGCCTGGTGGCGGCGCTTCGGCTCAGCCAAGGCGGTGTCGACGTCACCCTGATCGAACCCGACCGCATCGGCGGCAAGATCCAGACCTCCACCTTCGCCGGCCGCCCCGTCGACGAAGGCGCCGACGCGTTCCTGCTCCGCGTGCCGTGGGCAGCCGCCCTGGCGCACGACCTCGAGCTCGACGGGGAGCTGATCTCGCCGGCCGCCCGCCACGCGCAGATCTACGTCGACGGCACCCGTCGCCCGATGCCCACCGGCCACCTCATGGGCGTGCCCGCCGACCTGGCCTCGCTCGCCGACACCGGCCTCCTCTCGCCCGCCGGGCTCGAGCGCGTCCGGGCCGAGCTCGCCCTCCCAGCCGATCCCGCCGACCCCACCCCCGGCGGCCCCGACGTCGCCGTCGGCCCCTACCTCCGGCGCCGCCTCGGCGACGAGGTCGTCGACCACCTGATCGACCCGCTGCTCGGCGGCATCAACGCCGGCGACACGGCCACGATGAGCCTCGCCGCGGTGGTGCCCCAGCTCGACGCGGCCGCCCGGCGAGCGGACCCCTCGCTGCTGCGCGCCTGCCAGGCCCAGCTCGCCGCCGCGGCCGCGGCCACCCCGACGTCGACCGCTGGCGCCGAGCCGCCGCCGGTGTTCGCCGCGCCCCTGGGCGGCATGGCCCGCTTCGTCGACGCGATCGTCGGGTGGATCCCCGCAGTCGACGTGGTGGCCGGACGACGCGCCGTCGCGATCGAACCGCTCGCGCCATCGCCGTCGGGCGCGCCGCGGGCCAGGGTCGCGCTCGACGACGGCACGGCGCTCGACGCCGACGCGGTGATCGTCACCACCTCCGCGCACGTCGCCGGGCCCCTGCTCGCGAACCTCGCTCCCGAGGCTGCGGCCACGCTCGGAGCGATCGACCACTCCTCGGTCGCGATGGTCACGATGGCGTTCGACCAGCGCGACCTCGGAAGCATCGACGGGTTCAGCGGCTGCCTCGTCCCCCGCGACCAGGGTCTGCTCGTCACCGCCACGAGCTTCGCCACCTCGAAGTGGGCGCAGCTGCGCGACCTCGACCGCCACGACGCGATCCTGCGGACGTCCGTCGGGCGCACCGGCGACCTCCGCTTCACCGACCTCGACGACGAAGCGCTCGCCGAGGCCGTCGTCGACGACCTCGGACGGATCGCCGATGTTCGGGGCGCGCCCACCGAGGTCCGCATCGGCCGCTTCGACCGCGGCCTCCCGCAGTACGCACCCGGCCACCTCGAGCGCATCGCCGCCGCGGAGGCCGAGCTCGCCGGCACCGCGGTGCGACTGGCCGGCATGGCGCTGCGGGGCGTCGGCATCCCCGCCTGCATCCGCTCGGCGGAGGATGCGGCCGCCTCCTTCGGGGCCACCTGGCCCACCCGGCGAGGCCTGGCTCCCGGGTAGCCCCGCCGGTCGGGCAGAATCGTCCGCCGTGCCCGACGCCGACGCCGACACCCCCGAACCCGAGGCGACCGCGCCCACCGGCGGCCTCGAGCCCGAGGCGACCTCGGCCGCCGCCGGCGAGCACGACCTCGTCGAGGAGCTGACCCACCTTCCCGACGACCTCCCCGAGCCGGTCGAGCGGTTCATCCACCGGCCGGGCGTCCGCTCGGTGGCCGCCGGCCTCGCGCTCGCCGCCTCCCTGCCGCCGTGGGGCTGGTGGCCGATGGCCTTCGTCGGCGTCGCCCTCCTGGACCGCCTCCTCGCCGGCGCCACCTGGCGCTCGCGCCTGTGGCGGGGAACCGTCGTGGGTTGGGTGCTGTTCTTCCCGACGATCTTCTGGATCTCCCAGCTCACCCCGCCCGGCTACGTCGTCGCGTCCCTGTTCTTCGGCTTCCTCATCGGCGCCGCCTGCCTCCTCGTGCCGCCCCACGCCGGCCGGGCGTTCGGCCTCATCGGCGCGTGGATCGTGGTCGAATCGCTGCGCACGGCTTGGCCGTTCGGCGGGGTGCCGCTCTCGCTGCTCGCCGTCGGCCAGGTGGCCGGACCGCTCTGGCCCATCGCCCGCATCGGCGGCGTCCTCGCGCTCGGCGGAGTCACGGTGGCGCTCGGCGTCGCCCTCAGCGCCGCGTTCGACCGCCACCACACCAAGGCGGCCGCGCTGGCTGCCGGGTCGCTCGTCGTGCTGGGCGTGGCGATGGTGGCGCCGAGCGGGACCCCCACCGGCCGCACGGTGGACATCGCCCTCGTGCAGGGCGGCGGCGCCCAGGGCACCCGCGCCATCAACACCGACCGCCGCAAGGTGTTCGAGCGCCACCTCGAGGCCAGCGCCGAGGTGCCCGTGGGCATGGACATGGTCCTGTGGCCCGAGAACGTGGTCGACACCGACTTCGCGGTGCAGGACTCACGAGAGGGCGTCGAGCTCCAGGAGCTCGCCCGCGAGCTCGACGCTCCGCTCGCGGTGGGCACCGTGGAGGGCGTCGACGAGGTCAACTTCCGCAACTCCCAGCAGGTCCTCGACGCCGACGGCAACTGGACCGACCGCTACGTGAAGGTGCAGCGGGTGCCGTTCGGCGAATGGGTGCCGTTCCGCTCGCTGATCGAGAAGGTGGCCCCCGACACGCTGGCCGCCCGCGACGCCACCATCTCCCACGAGTCCGGCCTGCTCACCATCGGCGACGTGCCGGTGGCCACCGTCATCAGCTGGGAGGTGTTCTTCGGCCACCGGGCGCGCTCGGGCGTGCAGGCGGGCGGCGAGCTCCTCTACAACCCCACCAACGGCTCGACCTACACGGGCACCTTCGTGCAGACCCAGCAGGTGGCGTCGTCGCGGCTGCGGGCGATCGAGTCGGGGCGCTGGCTGGTGCAGGTCGCGCCCACCGGCTTCAGCGAGTTCGTGGGCCCCGACGGCGCCGTCTACCAGCGCACCGGCACCCGCGAGCGCGCCGTCGAGGTGCGACGCGACGTGCCCCTGCGATCCGGGCTCACCTGGTACACCCGCGCCGGCGACCTTCCCCCGCGCGCCGCGGCCGTCCTGCTCCTCGTCGCCGCCTGGGCCCTCGACCGCCTCGCCCGCCGCCGGACGTCGAGCGACGCCAGCGAGCCGGCTGAGGCCGAGGGCCTCGGGTCGGTGGGCCTCGACACGCCGGGCCTCGCCTGACTCACGTCGATCGACCACCACGGTCCACGATCGACGCCAGACCCGACCCCGCGGCCCAGCACGACCCAGCGGCGACGACCGTTCAGACCTCGAGGAGCAAGGTGATCGGGCCGTCGTTCACGAGCTCGACCGCCATGTCGGCACGGAACCGACCGGTGGCGACCGTGGCCCCGAGCGCTCGCAGCTCGTCGCAGAGCGCGTCCACCAGCGGCTCAGCGCGCTCGGGGCGAGCCGCGTCGATCCACGTCGGCCGGCGGCCCTTGCGGGTGTCGCCGTAGAGGGTGAACTGCGACACCACCAGCACCTCGCCACCCGCCGCACCCACCGAGACCTCGGTCGGCGCGCCGTCGTCGCCCGCTCCGTCGAACACCCGCAGGTGCCAGACCTTCGACGCCAGGGCCCTCGCCTGCTCCGGCCCGTCGTCGTGGGTCACGCCCACGAGGGCGACGAGGCCATGGCCGATCGCGCCGGTCACCGTCCCTCGGTCAGCCCCAGATTGGATCGTGACCGACGCCCGAGAGACCCGTTGCACCAGCGCTCGCACCCGCCGATCCTGCCACCCCACAGCGGCGCGCTCCCTCCCCCACCAGCGCGAGCTCCCCACCGTTCTCGGCACGGAACGTGGACGCCGGCCGCGGGTCAGGGCCGTCAGGTGGCGAGGGCGACGGCGGCGGCGATGCCGTTGGCGAGCGCGACCAGCACGAGCAGGGCGGCGAACGCCCGGAGCGACCGCTCGGCGGGCAGCCGGTGGGAGAACGTGGCACCCACCGCGGACCCGATGAGCATGGTGGCGGTGAACGGCACGGCGATGGCCCAGTCGACGGCGTCGAGCCCGCGGAAGCCGAGGGCCACCGCGGCGTTGCCGACGATCACGGCGAGCGACGTGCCGATGGCGTCGGGCATCGACATGCCGAGGGCGAGGGTGAGCGCGGGAACGATGACGAACCCGCCGCCGACGCCGAACAGCCCGGTCAAGAAGCCCACGACCATCCCGGCCGCCACGATGCGCAGCACCCCCAGCGGATCGATCGAGCGGGCCGACCCCTGGTCGCCAGCCACGGCTTGCTCGCCGACCCGCGTGCACGACGGGCACGCCGTGAGCATCCGGTGGGCCGCGACGAGGATGAGCACCGAGAACCCGAGCAGGAGCAGATCCGGGTCGATGCGCTCGTTCACGTGCGCGCCGAGCCAAGAACCGCCCACGCCGGTGACCACGAAGGCGGCCGCCGCTCCCCACCTGACCCGGCCCTTGCGGGCGTGGCCCACGGCGCCGACGACCGCGGACGCCCCGACCGCCACCAGCGAGGTGGCGGTGGCAGCACCGGCCGTCTGCCCGGCCACGTAGACGAGCACCGGCACGGCGAGGATCGACCCGCCACCGCCCAGAGCGCCGAGCGCGGCGCCGATGAGGAGCCCGAGGACGACCGCCAGCGCGAGCCCCATCAGAGCAGCGAGCCCGTCGGGCAGGGCGCCGAGATCGAGCAGGTGGCGGCGACGCCGAGGGCCCCGGCCCCGCCGAGGACGTCAGACACGTCGGTGAAGCCCTCCGACGCCAGGAGCGTGGCGGCGATGGCGGAGCGAGCACCACCGGCGCAGACCGCGACCACCGGCCGGCCCGGATCGAGCTGGTCCATCTGGCTCCGCAGCGAGGCGAGCGGGAGGTTGCGGGCCCCCTCGCCAGCTGTGCCATCCAGCGGGGAGGCGTGCACCTCGCCGGAGTTCCGGACGTCGACGACCTGCACATCGTCGCCCAGCGTCGAGCGACGATCGGCGAGCTCCTCGGCGGTCAGGCGAGACAGGCGAGCGGCGCGGTCGGGGTGGTCGGCGAGCACGGCATCGATGTCGGGCAGGACGCCGACCACGTCGTCGAAGCCGATCCGCGAGAGCCGCACCACGGCTTCGTGCGCTTCCCTCGGATCATCGGCGGACGGCCCGACGAGCACCACGGGGGATCCGACCGGCACCACGCTGCCCACCTGCTCGGCGAAGCGACCGCCGAGCCCGACCGCCACCGACCCGGCGAGGTAGCCCCGGGCCACCTCCTCGGTGGGGCGGAGGTCGACGATGACGGCGCCCTCGGCGCGCGCCGCGTCGACGGCCGCCAGGTCGAGCACCGGCACCGGCGCGTCCTCGTCGAGGATCGGGCGATCCTTGCGGTTCCCGACGGCGGCGGCCACGAAGTACGCAGGGGCCGCGGGCTGATCTTCGGTGACCATGGCGACGAAGTCGTCGACCGACACGTCGGGCGAGGCGATGGCCTGCAGCGCGTAGTTCGTCCGCCGCTGCTCGCCGATGGTGGACACCGTCTCGGTGGACAGGGCCTTGCCGCACGCGGAGCCGGCACCGTGCGCGGGCAAGACGAGCGCAGCATCGGGCAGCTCGAGCAGGTGCTCGAGGGAGGCGTAGAGCGAGCGCCCGAGGTCGTCCGCGGTGGCGCCGAGCGAGGCGAGCAGGTCGGGCCGGCCGACGTCGCCGATGAAGAGCGCGTCGCCGGTCAGGACCGCGACCGGCGCCGCGTCGGCGGCCGGGCGGACCAGCAGCGAGATCGACTCGGGGGTGTGGCCGGGGGTGTGCCACACCTCGATGTGCACGCCGGCGCCCGACCCGTCGCCGAGGTCGATGACCTCGCCGTCGGCGAGGCTGCGCGACGGGAACTCGGTCCGGGCCACCGACCCGTACGCGATCTCCGCGCCGGTGGCGGCCGCCAGCTCGAGGTGCCCCGACAGGAAGTCCGCATGGAAGTGCGTCTGGACCACCAGCTCGATCGTGAGGCCCTCCGCTTCGGCAGCGGCGAGCATCTCGGACACGTCGCGCCGGGGATCGACCGCGATGGCCCGCCCCGTGCGAGCGTCGCCCACGAGGTACGACGCCTGCGACAGGCAGCCCAGGTAGAGCTGGCGGATGACCACGTCCTCGGGCAAGCCGTCGACGCGCTCGCCCAGTGGGACGACCGACGTGGTGGCGGGATCGAGTTGCTGGCTCACGGTGACCTCCGTTCGGCGGGCTCACCCTGGCACGGGCGGCCCTCCGATGCATCGATTGAATACCTCTGGGGGTATCAACACCATACCGGGGGAGGTATTCCGGGACCTCCCGGTCTAGTCTGTCCTCGTGCAGTTCCCCGACGAGGTCAACGACGATGTGCTGAAGCGGCTCCGCCGCGCCGAGGGCCAGCTCCGAGGCGTGCAGCGCCTCATCGAGGAGGGGGCCGACTGCCGCGAGGTCGTCACCCAGCTCACGGCGGCGCAGGCCGCCCTGCACCGCGCCGGCCTCCGCCTCATGTCGGCTGGCATGCGCTACTGCCTGGTGGAGCCCGAGCGCGCCGAGGCCGAGGGCATGACCACCGACGCCATGGAAGACCTCTTCCTCAAGCTCCGCTGAACCCCCGCGAACCCGCAAACCCCGAAATCTCGTCGTTTGTGGTCGTGGGACGACCACCAACGCGGAGATTTCGTCGGAATGGGGCGGAAACGTGGGGCGGGAATCCGCGGCGGCACCACGAGGTTGGACCACTGCTGGTCGCCCTGCGACCCGCCGAGCCCGGGTTCCGGGACGCCCCTGCTTGACCGACAGGTCAACGACCCGAAAGGCTGGTGCGCTCATGGCCTCAGCTGACCGTCCTCTGCGCATCGCGCTCCTCGCCTACCGGGGCAAGCCCCACTGCGGTGGCCAGGGCATCTACGTCCGCCACCTGTCCAAGGCGCTGGTCGACCTGGGCCACACCGTCGAGGTCTTCGGCGGCCCGCCCTACCCCGAGCTCGACCCCCGGGTGAAGCTCACCAAGCTGCCCAGCCTCGAGATCTACAACGACCACTTCCCGATGCGTCAGCCCGGGCTGTGGGAGCTGAAGAACTGGAAGGACTGGCTCGAGGTCACCACCTTCACCTTGGGGACGTTCCCCGAGCCCCTGGCGTTCACCATGCGCGCCTGGGACGAGCTCAAGGGCCGCAAGGACGAGTTCGACATCGTCCACGACAACCAGTCGCTGGGCTTCGGCCTCCTCGCCATCGAGCGGGAGGGCCTGCCGGTCATCGCCACGATCCACCACCCCATCACGGTCGATCGCCGCCTCGAGATCGAGCACGCCCAGGGCTTCTTAAAGAAGCTCAACCTGCGCCGCTGGTACGCGTTCGTCGACATGCAGACCGAGGTGGCCCGCCGCCTCAAGCGAGTCATCACCGTCTCGGAGAACTCCTTCAAGGACATCCACGCCGACCACAAGGTCGACGAGGACCGCATGCACATCGTGCCGGTGGGCGTCGATCCCGAGATGTTCCTGCCCGTCCCCGGCGTGGCCCGCAAGCCCGGGATGATCATCACCACCGCCTCGGCCGACGTGGCCATGAAGGGCCTGCGCTACCTGCTCGAGGCGGTCGCGAAGCTCCGCACCGAGCGGCCCGACATCACCCTCACCGTCATCGGCAAGGCCAAGCCCGGCGGCGAGTCCGCCCGCACCATCGACGACCTCGGGTTGGCGGACGTCGTCACGTTCGTCTCCGGCGTGTCCGACGAGCGCATCGTCGAGCTCTACTCCGAAGCCGAGATCGCCGTGGTCCCGTCGCTCTACGAGGGATTCTCGCTGCCGGCCATCGAGGCCATGAGCTGCGCCATCCCGCTGGTCGCCACCACGGGCGGCGCCGTGCCCGAGGTCGTCGGCCCCGACAACGAGACCGCCTTCCTCGTCCCGCCCGGAGACGCCGAGGCCCTCGCCGCCAAGCTCGCCTACGTGTTCGACCATCCGGAGGTCGCCGCGAAGGTCGGCAAGGCCGGGCGCCAGCGCGTCATCGACCACTGGAGCTGGCGCCACACCGCCGAGAAGACCGTCGACGAGTACCGCGCCCGCCTGGCGCAGGGCTGAACCGGGCCGAACCGATGCTCACCGTCGACTTCGCACGCCTGGGCCTGAAGCCCGGGGACCTCATCTTGGACATGGGCGCGGGCGCCGGGCGCCACGCCTTCGAGGTGTACCGGCGCGGCGCGCACATCGTGGCCCTCGACTACTCCCTGGCCGACCTCAAGGACGTGTCGGGGCTCTTCGCCGCGATGACCGACGCCGGTGAGGCCCCCGAGGGCACCGCGTGGGCCACGGTCAACGGCGACGGCACCCGCCTGCCGTTCCCCGACGAAACGTTCGACCACATCATCTGCTCCGAGGTCATGGAGCACATCCCCGACGACACGGCCGCGGCCGCCGAGCTGGCCCGGGTGCTCAAGCCCGGTGGCACGCTCGCCGTCACCGTCCCCACGTTCCTGCCCGAGCGCATCTGCTGGGCGCTGTCCGACGAGTACCACGCGCCGTTCGTGCCGGGCGGCCACGTGCGGATCTTCACCGAGGCCGAGCTGAAGAACCGGTTCGTCACCGCGGGCCTCGAGCCGGTCGGGTCTCACCACGCGCACGCGCTGCACTCGCCCTACTGGTGGTTGAAGTGCGCGGTCGGCCCCACGAACGACTCGAACCCCCTGGTGCAGGCGTACCTCAAGCTCCTGACCTGGGACATCATGAAGGCGCCCAAGCTCACTCGCTGGACCGAGAAGGCGCTCAACCCGGTGCTCGGCAAGAGCTACGTCCTCTACTGCACGAAGCCCGCAGCCACCGCTGCGACCACGACGGCGCCCACGGGTGAGGCCGCCTGATGGGTGAGATCGTGGTGCCGTCGGTCGAGGGCGTCCTCACGAGCGACGACGTGCAGGCCACGGTCGACGCCATCGCCGAGTGGCAGCTCCCGAACGGCATGGTCCCCTGGTACCCCGGCGGCCACGCCGACCCGTGGAACCACGTCGAGGCGGCCATGGCCCTCGCCTTGGGCGGCCGGGTGGCCGAGGCAGAGCGAGCCTACGACTGGCTCGTCGGCCTGCAGCTGCCCGACGGGTCGTGGCACCAGTACTACGTGGAGGACGGCGTCGAGGACGACAAGTTCGACCTCAACGTGGTCGCGTACGTCGCCGCCGGGGTGTGGCACCACTGGCTGCTCACCGAGGACCGCGGCTACGCCGAGACGATGTGGCCGGTGGTCGAGAAGGCCATCGACTTCGTGCTCGAGCTCCAGCAGCCCCGCGGCGAGATCCTCTGGGCCCGCCACGCCGATGGCACCCCGTGGCCGTTCGCACTCCTCACCGGGTCGTCGTCGATCTGCCACTCGCTGCGGTGCGCGGTCGCGCTCGCCGAGCTCCTCGGCCACGAGCGACCCGACTGGGAGCTGTCGGTGGCCCGCCTCGCCCACACCATCCGCCACCACGAAGCCGACGCCTTCGCCCCCAAGCACCGCTGGGCGATGGACTGGTACTACCCGGTGCTCGGCGGTGCCGTCACCGGCGAGGCCGGTCGGGCTCGCCTCGCCGATCGCTTCGACACGTTCGTCGACGAGGACCGTGGCGTGCGGTGCGTGAAGGACCGGCCGTGGATCACCGTGGCCGAGACCTGCGAGTGCGTCATGGCGCACCTGGCGGTGGGCGAGCGGGAGACGGCCGAGCGCCTGTTCAGCTGGGTGCAGCAGTACCGGGTCGACGGCGGCCGGTACTGGACCGGCACCGTCTACCCCGATCTGTCGCGCTTCCCCGCCGACGAGCAGAGCACCTACACCGCTGCCGCGGTGGTGCTCGGTGCCGACGCGCTGTGGGGCGAGGGCCCCACCTCGGCGCTGTTCGCCGACCACGATGCGGTCCTCCCGCCGATCCTCGACCTCGACGACGACGCCATCGACGCCTGAGCGCGCCACTCGCTCGCCGACGCTGGTGCCTCGGTGCATGCCTGGCGAGCACCCAGGCACCACACCTCGTGGAACGCGGGCGGGGTGGGACGAGGGCGGGGTGGAAGCGGGGTCGAGGCAGGAGTCGGGGAGGAGTCGGCCCGGAGCGGAGCGGGCTCAGCCGCTGGTCTGCTGGGAGATGCCCACCGAGGTGCCGGGCGAGAGCGACGCGCCAGCGCTGACGCTCGTGTAGCAGGCCGCGTAGGCAGCGACGCCGCAGTCGCGCTCCGCCAGCCCCCCGGCACGCCCACCCACCGATCGCACCAGGTGGTACGCGTTCTGGGCACCGATCACGTCGGGCATGACCCCGGTCGCGGTCGTGTAGGGACCGACACCCGACGCGTTGACCGCGGCGACCTGCCACACCACCCACGACGAACCGCACTGGGTGTCGGCTGACTGGGTGGTCGACCGCGCCGTCCCGGTCGACGCCTCGACCCAGGCCTGCGAACCGGACGAGCAGCTCCCGCTCCAGAGCTGCTGGTGGCGGACCTTGTAGCCGGTGATGGAACCGCCGCCGGAGGTCGGCGCGCCCCATGAGATCGAGACGCGCACCGACTTGTTGGTCCCACCCACGAAGGCGGGGCTCCGCACCGTCACCCCGGTCACGGCACCGGGCTTCGCCAGCGGTGCGGCCGTGGTCGTGGTGACCGCCGCCGTGACCGTGACCTTCCCTCCGCTCGTGGTGGTCGGCTGGTCGACGACCGTAGGGTCGCTGCCGCCGGTGCCGCCAGCTCCGTCGGTGGTCGTCACGGTTCCCTCGGCGACGGTGGTGCCCTCGCCCTGCCCCCCACCGCCCTCGCCGGGCTCGGAGCCGCCCGGCTCGGTCGCGGTGGCACCGGTCAACCGCTCGAGGGCCGCGGTCGCCGTGGCGATGAGGTCGGCGGATGCGTCCAGCGCCGAGCGGTGCATCGCCGCGACCTTCGCCAGCGTCGCCTCGTCGGGCGAGCTCCCATCGGGCAGCGGCGTGGACCACCCCAGGGTGGCCTCGGCGCCCGGGTCGAGGGTGACCACCCAGTACACGACCGGATCCTCGTCCAAGACCCCGGAGGGCTCTCGCAGGAAGCGGACGTCGTCGACGGAGGCCGCCAGGTCCTTGGGCACCGCCTCGAACCAGATCCTTCGGGTGGTCTCCGAGGTGGTGTTGGCGAGGACCACCTGGCTCCCGACGAGGTCGGTGCCCCCCTCCTGCTCGAACCCGTAGCTGCGGGTCGCGGAGAGCCCGTCGTGATCGACCGGGTCCTCGGTGATGCTGGGCTCGCCGTCGGCGGTGGCTCGGGTCGTCGTCGCGCCGCTGCCCACCTGCTGGTCATCACCCGTGCCGCGACGCACGAGCAGCCCGGCGACCACGGCGACGACCGCCACCACCGCGAGCGCCGCCGCGAGGCGGCGCCGACCCGGCGGCCGAGCGGGCGAAGGGGCCGCGGCGACCGAACCCGGCGGCTGCAACCCGGCCTCCGCGAACGCGGCGGCCGCCGCCGCGGCAGGGATCACCACCGTCGGGGAGAACTGCGGCGGGGCCTCCCCCAGGACGGCCGCTCGCCGGGCTCCTTCGCCAAGCCGCGCTCGACCACCGAGGCGAGCTCGTCGGGCACGCCGAGCTCGCGCAGGTCGGGCGGGGGCGCCGTGGTGATCCGAGCGATGAGCGGGGCGAGGGTCTCGCCTGCCTCCCGCCGGAAGGGGGCGGCGCCGGCGAGCGCGTGGTGCAGGAGCGACGCGAGCGAGTAGACGTCCGCGGCTTCGGTGGCCGGCGATCCCGCGAGCACCTCGGGCGGCGCGTACGCCAACGAGGCGTAGATCGATCCGGACCGCGTCTCGAACTCGCTCGCCATGCGCGCGATGCCGAAGTCGACCAGCTGGGGCTGGTCGAAGACCGAGTAGAGGACGTTCTCGGGCTTCACGTCGCGGTGGATGATCCCCCGCTCGTGTGCCGCCTGGAGGGCCCCCGCCAGGCACACCCCCAGCTCGATCGCCTCCTGGGGGCCGAGCGGGCCGCGGTGGCGGACCCGGTCGGCCAGCGAGCCTCCGGGAAGGTGATCCATGACCAGGTACGGGTCACCGGCCTCGGTGACCCCGGAGCCGTGGACGCTCACGATGTTGGGGTGGCCCGACAACGCCCCCGCGGCACGGCACTCTCGAACGAAGCGCGCCGCAGCGCTCGCGTCGAGGCTCTGACCGAGCACCTTCACGGCGACCGTGCGGCCGTGCGCCTGGTCCTCCGCGCGGTAGACGACCCCGAACCCGCCACGACCGATCTCGGTCAGGTTCTCGAGCCCTGGTACATCCGGCCGCACGTGATCTCCCTGCCCCGTTCGACGCAGGGATCGTAGCCAGGGGGCGACCCGGTGGGATCAGCGGGCCCTCGCGGCCTCCGCCACCCGGACCGTCAGCGACGAGGGGCCGTGAGGACCCGCATCGACCCGACGGCGCGACGCTCGACGAAGCCGTCCTCGAGCGCCCGCAGGTAGATCTCGTAGGGCGGGCGCCCACCGTCGGCGGGGTCGGGGAACACATCGTGGATGCACAGCGTCCCGCCGGGGGCCACGCGCGGCGTCCAGGTCTCGTAGTCGCGGTGCGCGGGCTCCTCGCCGTGGCCACCGTCGATGAACAGCAGCGCGAGCGGGATGGTCCAGAACCGACCCACCGTGGGCGAATCGCCCACCACCGCGACCACCGCGTCGTCGAGGCCCGCGTCGTAGATGGTGTCGCGGAAGGTGGGAAGGGTGTCGAGCCGCCCGATGCGCTGGTCGACGAGGTCGGCGTCGTGGTGCTCCCATCCGGCCTGGTTCTCCTCGGACCCACGGTGGTGGTCCAGGGCGAACAAGACCGTGCCGTGGGCCTGGGCCGCGCCGCCGAGCCAGACCGATGACTTGCCGCAGTAGGACCCGATCTCGAGGTACGGGCCGCCGGGAACCGCCGCGGACGCTTCGTGCGCGGCCGCCCACAGCGCATCGCCCTCGTCGGTGGGCATGAACCCGCGCGCGGCGACCGCCGCCGCTCGGAGGGTGTCGGGCATCGGCGGTGCTTCGGTCACGGAGCGCACCCTAGGAGCGCCGGCCTCGCCGGCTCACCTTGAACGACGACGTCAGACGTGCTTGAGGTCGGGCTCGATGCCCGCTTCCTCGAGCTCGATGTCCTCGTCGTAGGGCGTGTGGTGCTCGGGGCCGAACATGATCTTGTCGAGGAACACGTACTTCAGGATCCAGAGGAGCCCGAAGCCGAACACGCTCGCGGCCATGACCGACACGGTGCGCAGCGACGAGTGCGGGTCGCCCACGTGGTGGCTGACGATGAAGACCGATCCGGTGGAGAGCGCCCAGCCCGCCACGGTGAACAGCCAGAACGGCAGCACCTCGCGGCGCAGGTGAGCCTTGCCCCGCTTGCCCCAGACCCAGTACTTGTTCAGCGTGAAGGCGGGGATCGAGGTGAGCATGGTGGCGGCGAGGTTCGACTCGACCTCGTTCCACTTGATGCCCTTGTAGAAGATGATGATCAGCACCTGGGTGATCGCCACGCAGATCAGCGACGTGGCCGAGTAGCGGATCGCCCGGCGTCCCGCCTCGGACTTCGCGTGCGCGATGAGGGCGCTCGGGGTGAGGTGCTTCACGAAGGGGTCATGGTAGGTGGCGACGCTGGTCACACGGAAGTCATCGGCACCCACCCCCGCGCTTGTGAGGTGCCCCTGGTTCAGGTCGGCAGGGCGTTGGCGGCCGCGACCTCGCCCAGCCAGGACGCGCTCGGCTTGGGCGTGCGCACGAAGGTCGACCGATCCACGTCGACGAGGCCGAAGCGAGGGCCGTAGCCGAACGCCCACTCGAAGTTGTCGAGCAGCGACCAGCACGTGTACCCGCGCACGTCGACGCCGTCGGCGATCGCCCGGAGCACGCCCTCGAGCGCCTCACGGACGTAGCGGATGCGCTGATCGTCGTCGTCGGTGCCGATCCCGTTCTCGGTCACCAGCAGCGGGATGCGGCCGCCGGTGTGGGCCCACGCGCGGCGCAGCGTCGCCTCGAGCGACTGCGGCCAGTACTCGTAGCCCATGATCAGGGCCTCGACCCCCTCCTCGGGCCCGAGCGCCCCGCGCGGGCCCATGCGGGTGCGGCTGTAGGTCTGGATGCCGAGGAAGTCGTCGGGCGTGCCGTCGGCGGCGAACGCGGCATCGAAGAACACGTCCTCCATGTACGCCTGGGCCTCCGCGGTGCGCCGGGCCGCCATCCCGGCCTCCGCGGGGTCGTCGCTCTCCACCGCCTCCCACTCGGTGCACGAGACGGTGAGGCCCACCGGGGTTCCCGGCGAAGCGGACCGGATGACCTCCACGGCCTTGCGATGGGCATCGACGAAGATCGGGTTGATGTCGTCGAGCACGGCCACCGGCTCCTGCTTGCCCGGGGGGAACGCACCGAGCACGTAGCCCACGAACGCCACCATGTTCGGCTCGTTGATGGTGCACGCCTTGGTCATCAAGCCGTCGAGGCGCGCCGCGGCCCGCTCCACGAACGCGGCGAAGCGGTCGGCGATGTCGGGGTTCTGCCACCCGCCCCGATCGGCCATCCAGATCGGCGTCGTGAAGTGGTGGAAGGTGACCACGGGGTCGATGCCACGCTCCTTCAAGCCCTCGCACATGCGGGCGTAGTGGTCGAGCGCGGCCTGGGAGAACTCGCCGTCGGCCGGCTCGATGCGACTCCACTCGAGCGAGAACCGGTAGTTGTCGAGTCCGATGGAGGCGATGATGTCGGCGTCGTCGCGCCAGCGGTGGTAGCTGTCGGTGGCATCGCCGCTGGAGGTGGACGCCATCGTCCCCGGCGTGTGCTCGAAGCGCCACCAGTCGTTGTTCACGTTGCCCCCCTCGATCTGGTGGGCGGCGGTGGCGGTCCCCCAGGTGAAGCCGTCGGGGAAGGAGTTGGCAGCGTCGGCGCACATGAGCCGGGAACCTAGGTGACCTGCCGGTGGCCCGCCGATACGGTCCCGCACCGTGCCCACGATCCGAGCGGTGCGAGCCGATCTCACGACCCTCGGGGTCGACGCCATCGTCAACGCCGCCAACACCTCGCTGCTCGGCGGCGGTGGCGTCGACGGCGCCATCCACCGGGCGGCAGGGCCCGAGCTCCTCGACGAGTGCCGGCTGCTGGGTGGCTGCGAGACGGGCGATGCCAAGGCCACGAAGGGCTACCGCCTCCCCGCCCGCTGGGTGATCCACACCGTGGGGCCCGTGTGGAAGGGCGGCGGGCACGGCGAAGCCGACCTGTTGGCCTCCTGCTACCGGCGAAGCCTCGAGGCGGCCGACGCGCTCGGCGCTCGGAGCGTCGCGTTCCCCGCCATCTCCACCGGCGTCTACCGCTACCCGAAGGACGCCGCAGCAGCCATCGCCGTCGCCACCCTGTGCGCCGTCACCACGTCGGTCGCCGAGCTCACGCTGTGCGCCTTCTCCGACGGGGACCTCGCCCGCTACGAGGCGCTGCTCGCGACCCCCGCCTGAAGTCCGCCCTCGCCGGGCGTGCCACCATCGGGGCCATGGCGACCTCCCAGCCTCCCGACCCCGACGTCATGGGTGCCGACCCGATCGGGGACCCGCCCGGCTCGACGACCGACGACGGCCGATCGCCCGAGCAGCAGGCGGTCGACGACCTCGTCACGCTGCTCGATCTCGAAGACATCGAGGTCAACGTGTTCCGAGGCCGCAGCCCCGACATCGACGTGCAGCGCGTGTTCGGCGGACAGGTGGCCGGCCAAGCGCTCGTCGCGGCCGCCCGCACGGTCGACCACGACGTGGACGCGCCCAGCGATCCCGGGACGCGGCGCCACGTGCACTCGCTGCACGCCTACTTCCTCCGCCCCGGCGACCCGAACGTGCCGATCCTCTACGAGGTCGACCGCCAGCGCGACGGCCGCTCGTTCACCACCCGCCGCGTGGTCGCCATCCAGCACGGCCGTCCGATCTTCAACATGTCGGCGTCGTTCCACGTGCCCGAGTCGGGCTTCGAGCACCAGTTCGAAGCGCCCACCGACGTCACCCCGCCCGAGGAGCTCGATGACTTCGCCGCCCGCTGGGAGCCCTACAAGGACCAGCTCGGCGAGTGGTACACCCGACCTCGGGCGATCGACACCCGCTACGCCGACTGGCGCCCGCCGGACCGCGCCGAGGCCCTCCCGCCCCGGCACCGGGTGTGGGCGCGCGCCAACGGCGTGCTGCCCGACGACCCGGTGCTGCACGCGTGCGTGGTCACGTACCTCTCGGACATGACCCTGCTCGACACCACGCTGCTCCCCCACGGCGGAACCTTCATGAACCAACAGGTGCAGATGGCGAGCCTCGATCACGCGATGTGGTTCCACCGCCCGTTCCGCGCCGACGAGTGGCTGCTGTACGACCAGGACACGCCTTCGGCCTCCGACGGCCGCGGGATCGCCCGAGGGTTCTTCTTCACCCCGCGCGGCGACCTCGCCGTGTCCGTGGTCCAAGAGGGCCTCATCCGCAAGCTCGCCCCACGATGATGGCGCCGACCGAGGACCAGCGAGGTCGACGAGGTGTCGCCGCTCGGCTGGGCGCCGCCATCGCCGCCACCCTCCTCGGGGCATCGGCCATCGCCGGGTGCGCCGGCAGCGGCGAGCCGGTTCAGCCATCGAGCCCCCAGGTCGGCAGCGCCGGCTCCAGCGGGTCTGGCGAACCCGGCGGAACCACCGGGGAGGGCACGAGCGCTGAAGGGCCCGAGCTCTCGTCGGTTGTCGCCGCGCACCTCCACGAACCGGTGGCCATGGTCCCGCGCCCCGGCGACGACGACCACGTCTGGGTGGCCGAGCGGGCGGGTCGGGTCCAGCGGCTGGCGCTGGTCGACGGCGGGCGCACCCTCGAGGCCGAGGGCGACGACGTGCTGCTCGACATCACCGACGACACCACCACCGATGCCGAGCGAGGCCTGCTCGACCTGGCCTTCTCCGCCGACGGCGACGAGCTGTTCACCAGCTCCACCGACGCCGACGGCAACACCCGCATCGCCTCCTACGACATCGGCGGCACCTTGGCCGACCCGGTGATCGACCTCGAGAGCGAGCAGGTGCGCTTCGCCGTGCCCCAGCCCTACGCCAACCACAACGGCGGCCACATCGCCTTCGGGCCCGACGGGAAGCTGTGGCTCGGCTTGGGCGACGGCGGCCTCGCCGACGACCCCGAGAACCGGGCGCAGGATCCGTCCACGCCGCTCGGGAAGGTCGTGCGCCTCGACGTGGCCGGCACCGCTGGCGAGGTCGAGCCCGAGATCGTGGTCACCGGGGTGCGCAACCCCTGGCGCTGGGCGTTCGACACCGACGGGAGCCTCTGGATCGCGGATGTCGGCCAGAACGCCATCGAGGAGATCGACCACCTCCCGGCCGAGGAGATCGAGGGCGCCAACCTCGGCTGGAGCGGGTACGAGGGGTCCGAGCCGTACCTCGACGGTGACGGACGTCGGCCCGACGACGCGATCGCGCCGGTCTTCGAGTACCGCCACGAGGGGGGCAACTGCTCCATCACCGGCGGGTTCGTGTACCGGGGCGCGGAGATCCCGGCGCTGGTGGGTGCCTTCCTGTTCGCCGACTACTGCGCCGGCCACGTCCGGGCGATCCGCCTCGACGACGACGGCGCGCTGGCCCAGGAGTACGACCTCGGCATCGACGTCGCCAACCCGGTCTCGTTCGGCACCGACGCCGCCGGCGAGGCCTACGTGTTGTCCCAAGGGGGCGACGTGGTCCGGCTGACCGCAGCAGGGTGAGCCCGCTCATGGCATAGTTGCGTCATGCAACTCTCGCCGGTGTACGGATCCACCTCGCTCGTCGACCTCGGCGGGGACCTCGCCGCGATCGGCCCGATCACGATCCGCCAGCGCCGCCGCTTCGTCGCCGCGCTCGCCGACCTCGACGCCGACGCGTGGACGAGCCCGACCCGCTGCGAGGCCTGGACGCCCCGCGACGTCGCCTCGCACCTCGACAGCGCCACGGGGTTCTGGACGATGTCGATCCGCAGGGCGCTCGCGGGCGAGCCCACGCGGTACCTCGCCTCGTTCGACCCGGTCTCCAGCCCGGCCGAGATGGCTGCCGCTGATCCGCGCCCGGCGGACGAGGTGCTCGAGGGGCTCGCAGCGTCCACCGAGGCGCTCGCCGAGGTGCTCGCGACCTTGGTGGCCGGCGACTGGGAGCGGCTGGCTGAGGCACCGCCCGGCCACATGTCGATCTCCGCGCTCGTGCACCACGGCCACTGGGACGCCTGGACCCACGAGCGCGATGTGCTCGTGCCGCTCGGCCTCGACGTCCCGGTGCTCAACGACGAGGTCGAGGCCGCGCTGCGCTACGTGATCGCCCTCGGGCCAGCGCTCGCCATCGGGCACGGCGCGCAGCACGTGGGCAGCGTCGAGGTGCGCGCCAGCGACCCCACGGTGCACCTCCGGGTCGACGTCGGCGACATCGCCCGCTCGACCACGAACCCCGAGGGTGCCGGCGAGCCTGACCTCGTGGTCTCGGGCGATGCGCTCGACCTCGTGGAGCAGTTGAGCGTGCGCCGACCGATCACCCCGGAGGTCGAGCCCGCCCGCGCCTGGCTGCTCGGCGGCCTCGCCGCCGCCTTCGATCAGCCGGTCGACTGACCGGCCGTCGGGCCCTCAGCCCACCCGGCGACGCAGGAGCGAGTGCACCCGCTCCCAGTGGCGCTCCGAGGCAGCGCGGTCGTGGCGCGGACCGGCCGGGGCGAAGCCGTGCTGGGCGTGGGTCTCGACGTCGATCGTGTAGGTGAGGCCCGCCGCGTCGGCCGCCGCGAGCCAGGTGGCCCGGTCCTCGGGCGGGGCCGTCGGGTCCGGATCGCACCACGCGAGGTGGACCTCGCCGGCGATCCGGTCGAGGCCCAGGTGCGGCGAGTCCTGCGTGTCTCGCACGAGCCACGCTCCGTGGATGGAGGCCGCGGCGAGCACCCGGTCGGGCACGGCCCGAGCGAGCGAGATGGCCAGGCCCCCGCTCATGCAGAAGCCCACCGCGCCCACCGGACCATCCGCGGCCGCCGGATCCTCGGCAGCCGCAGCCAGCAGCGCGTCGGCGTCGCTCACGATGTTCGTGGGCGTGATGGTCTCCATCAGGTCCTTGCGGGCGTGCATGTCCTCGTCGCTCGCCCCGAACTCCCGGTAGGGCCCACCTCGGTAGTAGAGGTACGGGAGCATCACGTAGTAGCCAGCGGTGGCGAGCCTCGACGCCATGTCTCGCAGCGCCGGCCGGATGCTCGGCGCGTCCATCAGGTACAGCACCACAGGGCGCGGGCCGCCGTGCTCGGGGTGGAACACGAAGGTCGGAAGCTCGCCCTCGGGGGTGGTCACGGTCAGCTCGCGCTCGATCACGACCACGAGTCTGCCCCGCTGCGCGCGGCGAGAGCTCCGATCCGCCAGCGCTGTCGCCCGTCGCCCCTGCGTCGCGCGGGCCGAGGCCGAGCGGTCGTGCTCAGCCCTGATAGCGGTAGCCGTTCGTCTACAGAACGCGATGAGGAACCGGCCTCGCCTCGAGTCGTGGCTTCAAGCCGTGCCGTCGAGGTGGTGGCGGATGCGCTCGCCGAGTTCGGGCAGGTCGTGGACGATCGTGCCCCACAGGACATCGAGGTCCACCTCGGGGTAGCGGTGGATCGTGCGATCTCGCATGCCGGCGATGGCCCGCCACGGGACCTCGGGGATCGCTTCGGTGGTCGAAGGGCCGAGCGCCTTGGTCGCCTCGCCGATCTCGGTGACGATGTTCTTCGCCGCTCGGATCGCCAACGGGTCCGCGTCGAACGCTGCCTGCCCCCGCTCAGCGATCAGCTGCGCGTCCGCGACCGCCACGAGGACGTCGTCGAGGCGGCGCCGGTCGTCGTTCACAGCTCGACCGCCTCGGCGAGCACGTGGGCCATGCGGTCCCGCGCTGCGCCGCTCGTCACCAGATCGACCTTCCATGGCAGCAGATCCTGGAGCTCCTCGGCGAGCTGCTCCACCGCGAACAGGCCCGTGCCCGAAGCCACGTCGATCAGCAGGTCGACATCCGAGCGCTCCGTCGCCTCACCTCGAGCGACCGAACCGAACACCCGCACGTTCGAGCCGCCACGAGCCTCCACCGCCGCCAAGATCGCCTTGCGCCGCAGGCGGACCGCTTCCAGCGTTGGAGCACCCGGCGTCGGTTCCACCTCGAGCACCAGCCGGTTCCCTGAGGCTGCCAACAACCGGTCGAGCATCTCGACCGTCGGGTTGATCTCCCCCCGCTCGATGCGCGTCACCGTCGACGTCGAGACGTGCGACGCCCGCGCCAGCGCACGCGCCGACAGGTGCGCCCGCTCCCGCGCCCCCCGCACCAGACCACCAGCATCGACCATCCCTGTAGCTTATGCGCAACCATCTAGGGCCGATCGATCGCGGACTGCCGATGGCGACCCTCGCCGCCCGGGCCCCCAGCAAGCGCCGAGCACCCAGCATGGGAGCACCGGCCGAGCCCCAGCGCGGCATCCCAGCGCCCGTCGTCCGGTGCATCTCCCGCCACCTTCGAAGGGCACACCCGGGACGAATTCCCTCTCCGGGACACCGAGGGGTGCGACGCAGGCCAGGTCAGGAACCGCTGTACCGGTAGACGTTGGTCTCGCGGGGCTCGAAGCCGAGGCGCTGGTAGAGGCGGTTCGCCGCCTCCCGGCTCGGACGACTGGTGAGGTCGACCGAGCGGGCGCCGCGCTCCGCGGCCACATCGATGGCGAAGCGGTTGAGCGCCTCGCCCACGCCCCGCCCGCGCGCCTCCCCGTCGACGACGACGTCTTCGATCCACGCCCGCAGACCGGTGGGGATCCGGAAGAGCACGAGCGTCAGCGATCCGAGCACCGAGCCGTCGACGTCGCGTGCGATCAGCAGGTGCGTGGCGGGCGACGACACGATCTCCTCGAGCTGCGCACGGGTGGGCGGCGGCGAGGACGACGACAGCTGGGGCACCAGGCGGGCGACGTCGTCCACCAGCTGATCGGTGACGTCGTCGGCGATCTCCACGAACACGCTCATCGGGCGAGGACCCTAGGCGCGGCAGCGCGCGGGCCGGATGCTGGTCGACGCCGGGCCTTGGGGGGACGACCTTGGCCCGACGTCCGACCAGTTGGACCGCTAGGCGATCCGAGCCACAGCGTCCGACGACAGGGGACGGCCGGCGCTGGAGCAGTTGACCCGCCGGGCGACCAAGGTCGCCTGCAGGTTGCGGAGGTGAGACGCCTCGAGCTCGGCTCGGGCGTTGGCGACGGCCCCGGCGGATCCGAGGCGGCGGAACAGGTGGGGGAGCCATTCCATGCGAGCGACGGTACGGAACCGGTGTTGCGACCGGCCGACCCGCAGGTTCCCAACCGGTGACCATCCGCTGACGATTTGCTTTCGCGCCAGCCCGGGGACGGCGATCCGACTAGGGCAACCGGTGGCGGCGATCGGTAGCGTTGCGGCCGTGAGCGCGCTCCGTTGGCACCACCGCCCCAAGCTCCGCCAGCCGGTGCTGGTCGCGGCGTTCGAGGGGTGGAACGACGCGGGCGACGCAGCATCGAGCGCGGCGCGCTGGCTCGCCGACCGCTACGGCGCGGAGCTGGTGGCCACGATCGAGGCCGAGGACTTCTTCGACTTCACCACCACCCGTCCGATGGTCGAGCACGACGAGGGCGGCCGCCGCATCGTGTGGCCCGACACCGAGCTGTGGGCCTGCTCCACCGACTCGCGCGCCGACCTCGTCGTCATGGTCGGCCAGGAGCCCCACCTGCGCTGGCGCACCTACGCCAAGGCCGTCACCGAGGCCGCCGACGCCCTCGAGTGCTCGATGGCGCTCACCCTCGGGGCGCTGCTGTCCGAGGTGCCTCACACCCGGCCCACCAGCGTCACCGGCACCACCGACGACGACGACCTCCTCGAACGGTTCGAGCTGGAGCGCTCCAGCTACGAGGGCCCCACCGGCATCGTCGGCGTCCTCCACGCCGCGTGCCAGGACCGCGGCATCCCCACCGCATCGCTGTGGGCCGCGGTCCCCACCTACGTCTCGGGTGCCCCGTCGCCGAAGGCCACGCTCGCCCTCGTCGAGCGAGCCTGCGCGGTGCTCGGCATCAACCAGCCCACCACCGACCTCCAGATCGCCTCTGCCGCGTACGAGCGCCAGATCGACGAGCTCGTCGAAGCCGACGACGACACCGCCGCCTACGTCGCCGGGCTCGAGGCGGCCGCCGACGACGAGGGCCACGACGAAGACCAGCCCAGCGCGCACCCCGCCCGAGGCGGCGCCGTGGCGGACCCGTCGTCGGACGCGCACCCCGAGCCGCCGCCCGAGGGCATCGACGACTCCACGCTCGACGACGACCCCGACGCCCTCGTCGACGAGGTCGAGCGCTTCCTCCGCGGCGACTGACCCCCCCCCCCCCCCCCCCCCGCCGTCGCTCCACGGCGCTGCCACGCCGAACGACCGGGCCAGCTCCGTTCTTGGTACGGCCGCGGTTGTGAGAGAGCCACCGATGTACCAAGAACTAGGTCGGGGCGTGCACCTCGACGTTCTTGGTACGGCCGCGGTTGTGAGAGAACCACCGATGTACCAAGAACTAGGTCGGGGCGGGTCAGGTGACGGCGTGGATGAGGGAGCGCTCGAGCTCCGCTCGCACGTCGGGATCGGTGACGAGCGACCCGTCGGCATCGGTGACGTAGAAGGTGTCGACGATGAGCTCGCCGAGGGTCTGGACCTTGGCCGTGCGCACGTCGAGGCCGAACTCGGCGAACGCCCGCGACACGCGGTAGAGCACGCCGACGCGGTCACGAGCGTGCACCTCGACCACCGTGGCCGTGGTGGATGCGGCGTCGTCGAAGCAGACCGCGGGCGGGGGCAGGTCGGGCCGAGACGCCTGGGGGGCGTAGGCGCGAACCCGCTCTGCCAGGCGAGCTTCGATCGCGAGCCGGCGGTCGAGCGCCGCCTCCAGCGAGCCGACCACCCGATCCCACGACACCGTGGTCCCGAACCTCGAGCTCACGTGGAACACCTCGACCGCCATCCCGTCGAGCGAGGTGGCATCGGCCGAGCGCACCTCGAGGCCGGCGATCGCGAGCACGCCGGCCACCCGGCTGAACAGCCCGGGCCGATCGGGGGCCACCACGGTGAGCACCTCGCCGTCGGCCTCCACCGTGACCGAGCGCGCCGCGACCAGCGCACGGTGGTGCGCGTCGGGGAACTCCACGCGAGCCAGCACCGCGGGGTCGCCCCCGCGCAGGTGGTGATCGACGCGCCGCACCAGCTCGCGGACCAGCTCGGCCTTCCAGCTCCCCCACGCAGCCGGCCCGGTGGCGAGCGAGTCCGCTTCGGTCAGCTTGGCGAGGAGGTGCAGCCGCCCCACATCGCCGACGGCATCGGCGACCGACCGGATCGTGACCTCGTCGCTCAGGTCGCGGCGGGTGGCGACGTCGGGAAGCAGCAGGTGCCAGCGGCACAGATCGACGAGGACCTCGGTGTCGTCCTCGTCGAAGCCCATCCGGGGACCGATCTCGCGGATGAGGCCCATCCCCACCTCGGTGTGGTCCCCGGGTCGGCCCTTGCCGATGTCGTGCAGGAGCGCACCCACCACGAGCAGGTCCGGTCGGTCGACACCGCCGGTGAGCGCAGCGGCGTTGGCGGCGGCCTCCAGCAGGTGCCGGTCGACCGTGAAGCGGTGGTACGCGTTGCGCTGCGGACGGTTGCGCACGACGCTCCACTCCGGCAGGTAGCGCTCCCAGAGCCCGACGTGGTCGAGCGCCTCGATCACGGTGATGGCGTCGTGACCGCAGCAGAGCAGCTCGACGAAGCGCTCGCGGGTGGAGGTGGGCCACGGATCGGCGGGCGCCGGCGCTCGGGCGACCAGCCGCTGGAGCGACTCCCGCGAGATCCGGGCGCGCTTGCGAGCGGCCACCACCGCGGCCTCCAGGACGAGGTCGGGCCGGTTCGCCGGGTCGACGCTGCCCTCGAGGTCCACCTGGCCGCCCTTGACCACGAGGCCGGGGGCCTGCGCCCGGCTCCGCCACCCGAGGAGGCTGACGGACGAGGACAGCGAGGTGGCGACGCGGTCCCACGCCTCGTCGGCGATCCACGAGACGGTGCGGGCAGCTCGAGCCACGTCGGCCATGAGCCCGTCGGCGGTGGTGCCCAGCGCCGCGGCCACCGCGTCCTGGTCCTGCAGCCCGAGGCGGTCGTTGGCTCGGCCGGTGCAGCGATGGAGCTCGACCCGAGCGGCGAACAGCACCTCCTCCGCCGCGGCGAGCGCATCGGCGTCGCCCTCCTCGAGCACCGAGCGCGCCGCTTGCGCCCACCGCAGGGACTGGATGTCGCGGAGCCCGCCGCGTCCTTCCTTCAGGTCGGGCTCGAGCAGGAAGGCGACCTCGCCGAAGCGGGCCTGGCGCGCCGCGACCGACTCTCGCAGCTGGCCGAGGAGCCGCTTCCCTCGCTTCGACCACAGCGTCTGCACGCCATCGCTGAGCTCGGCGACGAGGTCGACGTCACCAGCGACGGCCCGGCACGAGAGCAACGAGGTCGCGGTGTCGAGGTCCTCCGCGGCGAGCCGGAGCGCCTCGTCGGGGGTCCGCACCGAGTGGCCGAGCTTGAGGCCCTCGTCCCAGATCGGGTACCAGATCGCCTCGGCGAGGTCCTTGGGCGCGGACCGAGCGTCGTGCAAGAGCAGGACGTCGAGGTCCGACCCCGGCGCCAGGTCGCCCCGCCCGTAGCCCCCGACCGCCACCAGCGCGACCCGCCCTGCGACCGGGTGGGCCGAGCGCGCCTGGTCGAACCGAGCGGCCAGCCACGGGTCTACCGTGGCGCGCCACGCGTCGGAGAACGCGGTGCCCCGCAGCGTGGCATCGGCCTTCAACCGGTCGAGGTCTCGGGCGAGGGTCACGGGGATCGGAACCGGCTCGAGCGCTGCATCCGTCCGACCATAGGGCCGTCATCGGCCATCGCGACGCACGGCGGCAGGGGAACCTCCGAGCGCGCACCGGTCGGAACGCACATCCGCCGCAGATGTCGCATTTCTTTCGTAATCGTTCGCTTCCCCCGCCGAAACAGAGGAGAAACAAAGTCATCTTACGTTCAGCTTTCCACGGGCTGCCCGACCGGGCGCCCACCCCGACGGAAGGTTGCTCTCGATGACATCCCTGCTGGCACAGGTGGAGGTGGCAGACCACGGCGACATCGCCTGGGTCCTCATCTCCGCCGCACTGGTGCTGTTCATGACCCCGGGTCTGGCGTTCTTCTACGGAGGGATGGACCGGTCTCGCAACGTCTTGAACATGCTGATGATGAACTTCTGGTGCGTCCTCATCATCCCGGTGCTCTGGGCCGTCATCGGCTACACGCTGAGCTCGTCGCCCGCGGACAACAGCTTCATCGGCGGCCTGGACCACGCGTTCCTGCACGGCATCAACATCGACGACGGCGGCATGACCCTCATCACCGTGGCGTTCCTCGGCATGTTCGCCGCCATCACCCCGGCACTCATCTCCGGAGCGGTGGCCGGGCGCATGAAGTTCGCGGCCTGGGCGATCTTCGCCCCGGTGTGGATGCTCCTCGTGTTCGTCCCGGTGTTCAAGTGGGTGTACGGCGGCTGGCTCGGCCAGCGCGGCTCGCTCGACTTCGCCGGCGGCACCGCGATCCACGTCAACGCCGGCATCGCCTCGCTCGCCGCCATCCTGGTGCTCGGCAAGCGCAAGGGCTGGCCGAAGGAGGGCCACCCGCCCCACAACATGACCCTGGTCATGATCGGCACCGGCATCTTGTGGTTCGGCTGGTTCGGCTTCAACGCCGGCTCGGCGCTGGGAGCCACCGGCCAGGCGGTCCAAGCGTTCATGAACACGTTCTTGGCCGCGGCAGCCGCCGGCCTGGCGTGGAGCGTGGTGGAGCGGATGCGCGACGGGCACTTCACCACGCTCGGCGCCGCCTCGGGCATCGTCGCCGGCCTCGTGGCCATCACCCCGGCGGCCGGCTTCGTCTCGGGGATGGGCCCCATCGCCATCGGCGCCATCGCCGGCGTCGCCTGCTGCTACGCCGTGGGCCTCAAGACCCGGCTCGGCTACGACGACGCCCTCGACGTGGTCGGCGTGCACTTCGTCGGCGGCCTCGTCGGCTCGGTGCTCATCGGGTTCTTCGCCAGCCCGGAGTTCTTCGGCGGCGACTTCATGGCCGGGCTCTTCTACGGTGGCGGCGCCAAGCTGCTCTTCGAGCAGATCCTGGCGAACGTGGCGGCCATGGCTTGGTCCTTCCCCATCACCCTCGGGATCATGTACGCGCTGAAGGCCAGCATCGGCGTGCGCGTCGACGAGGAGACCGAGGTCGCCGGGCTCGACAGCGCCCTGCACGCCGAGACCGCCTACCACGACACCAACGCCTGAGCGCCGCTCGAGAAACGGAAGACACGAAGCGATGAAGATCATCACGGCAATCATCAAGCCCTTCAAGCTCGACGACGTGAAGGACGCCCTGAAGGCGGCGGGAGTGGTCGGGATCACGGTCACCGAGGTCAAGGGGTTCGGCCGCCAGGGCGGTCACACCGAGACCTACCGCGGCACCGAGTACCAGATCGACTTCGTCCCCAAGACGAAGCTCGAGGTCGTCGTCGACGATGCCGACGCCGCCGGCGTCGTGGCTGCCATCACCGGCGCCGCCCGGACCGGCAAGATCGGCGACGGCAAGGTGTGGGTCACGAGCGTGGACAGCCTCGAGCGCATCCGCACCGGCGAGCAGGGGCCCGACGCGGTCTGAACCGACGAGCCCGACGGCCCCCAGCTCCGGCTGGGGGCCGTCGCGCGCTCCCGACCTGCGCTTCCGCTCAGCGGCGAGGGCGGCGCGCTTGGCGCAGCGCCTCGCGCGCCGCGAGCTGGAAGGCGTCCCAGAGCGGGGTCACCGACGGCGCGTAGGCGAGATCGAGGTCGATCAGCTCCGAGGCGGTCATGCCGGCGGTGATGGCCGTCGCGAGCGTGTCGATCCGCTTGCCGGCCCGGTCCTCGCCGACGATCTGGCCGCCGAGGAGCCGCTCCGTGCTCCGTTCGATCAGCAGCTTCGCCCGCAGCGGCTTGGCCGTCGGGAAGTACCCGGCACGGGTGGTGCCGTCGATGGTTCCGGCGTGGAACTCGATCCCCGCGGCTCGCGCTTCGGCCTCGTTGAGCCCGGTCCGGGCGATCTCGACGTCGCACACCCGGGTGATGGCGGTGCCGACGATGCCACCGAAGCGCTCGTAGCCGCCGCCGAGGTTGGTGCCGGCGACTCGTCCGGTCTTGTTGGCGACGGTGCCGAGGGCCACGTGCACCCGCTGGCCCGACACGAGGTGGAGCACGTCGGCGCAGTCGCCGGCGGCGTAGATGCCCTCACGGCTCGTGCGCTGGCGTGCATCGACGCGGATCGCCCCCCTCGCTCCCGCCTCGATCCCGGCGTCGATCGCGAGGGCCGAGTTCGGAACGACGCCGATGCCGAGGATCGTGAGGTCGGACCGCAGGTCGCCGTCGGCCGTGTGGACGACGCCGGGGGAGAACCCGGTGACCGACGCGCCGAGTCGCACGTCGATGCCGAACCGCCGCGCCGACGCTGCGACGAGCGCGCCCATCTCCGGATCGAGGGTCCGCATCGGCTGGGGGCTGGCATCGATCATGACCACCCGCGCCTCGCGCTCCACGAAGGCCTCGGCCATCTCGAGCCCGATGTAGCCGGCACCGACCACGACCACGTCGCGGACGCGCTGGCTGGCCATCGACGCGAGGATCACCCGTGCATCCTCGAGGTTCTGGACGCCGAAGATCCCCGGTCCGTGGATGCCAGGCAGGTCGGGGCGCAACGGCCGGGCTCCCGTGGCGATGTGCAGGAGGTCGAAGCCGAGCTGGAGGTCGCGCTGCTGGTCGATGGCGCGGACCTCGACGCGACGCGAGTCGAGGTCGATGCCCACCACCTCGTGGCGCATCCGCACATCGAGCCGGAACTGGTCGCGAAGCTCCTGAGGCGTGCGCACCACGAGGTCGTCGACCTCGGGCACCATGCCGCCCACGACGTAGGGGATGCCGCACGCCGAGTACGACGTGTCGGGGCCCTTCTCGAGCACCACGATCTCGAGATCGGGCCGCCCACGGCGGGCGTTGGTCGCCGCCGACATGCCCGCCGCGTCGCCGCCGATCACCACGAGCCGCTCGGCCATGGACGTGCAGGTTACCGACCCGTCGTCGCCTCGCTGGACCAACGCCCCACATCGCGCGCCGCGCCGCGGCAAGAGAGGCCTCCTGTCGCCCTCGGCGAGCGCGCGAGAATCGTCGCCATGGCTGTGCGACAGGACTGCCGCCACTACTCGACGCGCACGACTCCCACCGGTGACCTCGTGCAGCGCTGCCGCGTCGACTCGAACGACAAGGCGCCGTTCGGGTGCCCGGAGTTTTGCCTCTTCTTCGAGCCACGGTCGATCACCGATGCCGGGTGGCGTCGCTTCGAGTCCGAACCGGACGAGGGACCGCCCCCGACCGACTGAGCGAGGTGGGCTCCGCTGCCCACGACGACGTCGCGGACGGCCAAGGCCACCGGGCCGACCCGCGTGCGAGACTCCGACCCATGCGCATCACGGCGAAGGTCGACTACGCGGTCCGCGCGGCGATCGAGCTCGCACGCGCCTACCCCGCCGACGGCGGCCGCCCCGCGCCGATCACCCGCCACGCGATCGCCATCGCCCAGGACATCCCGTCCAAGTTCCTCGAGCACATCCTCGCCGACCTCAAGCGAAGCCAGATCGTGGGGAGCGTCCGGGGGGCCGACGGCGGCTACTGGCTCCATCGGCCCCCTACCGAGGTCACCGTCGCCGACATCATCCGGGCGGCGGAGGGACCGTTGGCGGACGTCCGAGGCGAACGCCCGGACTCGCTCGACTACCCCGACGAGCTCGTCGCCCTGCAGCGCACCTGGATCGCGGTGCGCGCGAACCTCCGAGCGGTCCTCGAGCACGTCACGCTCGCCGACCTGCGCGACGGCGAGCTGCCCGAGGCCGTCGACCAGCTCGCTGATCCCGTCGACGCCTGGGCCACCCGCTGACGCGTCCGCCCGCCAGGCCCTCGCTCGACCGGCGACGGCCTCCGCTCAGCGGGATCGGATGGTGAGCAGCTTCTCGAGCGAACCTCCGGTGCCCAGCAACGGTCCTTGCACCAGCCCCACCCCGGATCGCTGCGCGAGGTCCAGGTGGGCATCGTCGTCGATCCCCACCGCGACGACGTCGATCCCGAGCGTTCGCGCCCGACCGACCAGCGAGGCGAGCATCAGGCCGGACGCGCCGTCTCGGGGGTCGAACGTGGCGACCTGGACGCGAACGGTGCTCACCGGCACCGGACCGAGCGATCCCGGCACGACCGGTGCGCCGGCCCCGCCGACGTCGAGCCGAGCACCGTGCTCGACGAGGCGGCCGAGGCCACCCGCCACCGATGCCAGCGCGACGTCGCCCTGGTCGAGGCCGAAGCGGAGACGGCTCGCCAGGCCACCCGAGGTCCGTTGCAGGAGGTCGAGCTCGGCGCAGAGGCTCCGGTCGACGAGCGGAGCGAGGCCAACCTCCACGCACACCCACCAGCGGTCGAGCGCCGCGGGCCGACGACGCAGGTCATCGAGGACCGAGCGGACCAGCGCGAGGACCTCATCGCCACCTCCTCCTCCCCTACCGAGGAGGTCGCCAGCTGCCGCGTCCGCGCCCGCGAGCCGGCCGGTGCTCAGCTCGAAGACGGGGTCGTAGCGGACCTCGACCCGCGTGGCGACGCGGCACGGCGCGCTCTCGCTCCCTCCAACACCCATCGACGAGAAGAGGCCGACGAACCCCGTTCCGTGACGCCGATCGCGGCGCTACCGGTGCCGGAGCAGCAGATCGACCAGATCCAGGGGCTGGCCATCGACCTCGACGACCCCGAGCACCGCGGTCCACGCGGACCCGTCCATCGACGTCGGGCCGTCCCCCCACGCGTGGGTCTGCTCCATCGGCTGGTACGCCGCAGGGATCTCCGCCACCACCCGGTACGTGCCGGCCGGGACGTCGACGATCTCCCAGCGCCCGTCGACCCCGGTGGTCGCCCGGAGGACCGCACCGTCGCCTCCCTGCTCCTCGGCACGCACCTTGATGCCGGGAATGCCCGTCGCGGCCGACCCATCGAGGTGAGCGATCCGACCGAGCAGCGCGCCGTTCGACTCCGCCGGGTCCGTCGGCACCGTGGTCGTCGGCACCGTGGTCGTCGGCACCGTGGTCGTCGGCACCGTGGTCGTCGGCACCGTGGTCGGCGTCGTCGGCGCGGTGGTCGTCGGCAACGTCGTCGTCGGCAACGTCGTCGCGGTCATCGGCGCCGTGGTCGGCGGCGCCGTGGTCGTCGGCACCCTCGATGGAGCGCTGGTGGTGGCCTCGGACCGGAGGTCGTCGCGGGCTTCCTCGACGGGTGGAGCGGTGGTGGCCACAGCGGTGGAGCCCGTCGTCGGAACGGAGGTGACCTCGTCCAGCACGATGACGGAGCCGCCATCGGCGTCGTCACCTGGGGCGAGGGAGGAGGTGACTGCCGCGGCGGCCACCTGCCCAGCCCCGTGGCCATCCCCTCCGCCGCCCGCAGCGATCCCCACGGCAGCCGCGACGCCCAGCACCGCGGTGACGACCACGGCCACGGCAGCGACGAACCCACCCGAGGTGGCTCCACCCGTCGCCGCGCCCGCCGCGGCGCCGCCCGACCCACCCGATGCTCCGGCGCCCGCGTGGACGGCCATCGCGGCCCCGGTGGTCGCGGCCGCGCTGCCCACCAGCGCCGCCTTGGCACCCGCCCCGGCTCCGATGGCCTTGGCCCACCACCCGGTGGTCAACACGCCGAAGGGTGCCATCGAGCGCAGCGCCGTGGCGGGCACGTCGACCCCTCGGCTCGCGTCGCGGCAGGCGGCGCACCGCTCGAGGTGACGTCGGACCTTCACGCCGACGTCACCGGCGGTGGCGGCGAGGTAGGAGGCGAGCTCGGGCGCCACGGCCCGGCACTCCGGATCGCTGCGGGTGGCTGCGTAGGCCGCGAGGTACGCGGCGGTGAGGCCCCGGCGAGCGCGATAGGCGAGCGCGGAGGCCGAGCGAGCGGAGATGCCGAGCAAGGTCGCCACCTCGCTCGGCTTGCGACCCTCGACCTCGGTGGCCCACAGCACGTAGCGCCACCGTTCCGGGAGCTCACGGAAGGCATCGGTGAGCAGCCCGTGCGATCCGAGGCCAGCCGTCTCGTCGACCTGGACAGCTCCCGCCGGCGCGACCTCGGTCGACCCCCCGGCGGCGACCCAGCGATCGGCGATGTCGCCTTGGCGGCGCTGACGGCGCTGCGCCCGCCACGCCTGGCGCCGCACCGCGGTGGTCAGGTAGTGGCGAAGCGTGTCGGTGGGGCCGGCGCCGTTCTGCAGCGCCTTCAGGACCTCGATGAAGGCGGCTTCGACGACGTCGTCCACCAAGCTCGAGCCGTCGCGGCCGAGCGTGCGCCGAGCGACGGACACCGCGTGCGGGCGGTAGCGGGCGTACAGGATGCCGAACGCGGCCACCGATCCCTCCCGCGAGGCCGCGAGCAGCGGTTCGTCGGACGCCCCGTTGCCCGCGGCAGGGTCGAGCGCGCCGTGGTCCGGCTCGTTGGAGGTCATGCGCGCACGAACGAGGGTCGGCGCGATGGGTGGGGTGAGGTCGTGCGCATCGAAGGGAAGGCCCAGGGTGATCCAGCACCGCCGTCCGGCGAGCTGGAGATATCCATCTGGTTAGAGTCGCGTGAGCTCATTTTCATGACGGCAACGTCAAGAAAATCCTCTAGGAATCTTACGTGCCGAGGCTTCGGTCGGACCTCAGCGTCCGCCGCGACGACGGGCGAGCACCACGTGGGCCTTCGCGGCGCCCCACGCGAGACCGAGCTCGTGAAGCGTGGGATCGACGTCGGCGAACGTCGCCGGCGAGAGGTCGTAGCGATCCTCCGGGAAGGCCCGGACCGCGAACTCGTCACGCACGACCTCCGGTACCCCGCCGTCGCGCAGCACGTCGGTGGGATGGACCACCGCGGTCCTCAGCACCGAGAGCGGGCTGGCCACCGCGCCCTCCGCGTCGGCGAGGAGGGCGGCTCGCAACCGAGGCCCGACATCGTCCAAGGCCCGCCGACCAGCGGCCGCCGCGGCCGACCGCAGGTCCGAGCCGAGACCGGGGCGCCACGCGTCGGCTCGCTCGATCACCGACCGCTCCACCCATCCCGGCAGCGCCGCCTCGCAGGCCTCGAGGAGCGCCACGGCGTACCGGCGCAGCGCGAGCTGGTCTTCGGACGGCGCCTCGTCGCCCAGGTCGTGGCCTTCGCCCGGCGAGGACGAGCCCTCGGATCTGGCGGGATCGGGCACGGACGACGAACCTAGCGGGGTGATCGTCCGGGCGTTCTCGGTGTTCGAGGGCATCGTCTACCACTGCGCGCTCGTCGACCCGGCGAACCCCTGTCGGCCGCTGCTCGAGGTGGAGGCGGTGGTGCGACCGGGCGATGTGGACGATCGGCCGCTGCTGCTCCCGCTGGCCGAGTACGCCACGCTTGCCGGCGGGACCGACGCGATCCGACCGTGCCTCCCGGGGCTGCGGGCCGCTGGCCGCATCGTCGACCACCTCGGCGTCGCCCACCTGTCGTTCCCGTTCTGGACGCCGGTCCACCTCGACATCCCGGGAGCGCCCTCCAGCGGCCCCGACGGCGACGGGGACGCCCGATAGCCTGGCCCGAGTGCCACGCTCGATCCGACGCCCGCTCCTGGCTGTCGCGACCGCTGCGGCGCTCTCGCTGACCAGCGTGCTCAGCGCGCCGCTGGCGGCGTCCGCTGGCGACCCGGCGGGCTCGGGGGACGGCGCGGGCCCGACGCCGCAGGTGATAGGCGGCACGGTGGCGGCCACCGGCCAGTTCCCCTTCGCCGCCGCGGTGATCGCCGATGGCAAGGCGCCCCGCGACGGGCTGTGGTGCGGCGCGACCGTGCTCTCGCGCTCGTGGGTGCTCACCGCGGGCCACTGCATCGTCGACTGGAGCGGCAGCAGCCCTCGGTGGAGGTCGCCCAGCTCGCTCGACGTGCTCACCGGCACCACGACGCTGACCTCCGGCGGGGGCCAGCGCATCCACGTCGCGTCGATCCACCGCCACCCCTCCTACGTCCCCGGCCGCAACGACTTCGACGTCGCGCTCCTGCGCTTGGCTCGCCCCACCAGCTCGCCGGAGATCGCGGTGATCGGCTCGAGCGCCGCCGACCAGGCGCTCGATGACACCGGGGTGACCGCGATCGCGATGGGGTGGGGGGTCGTGCGGTACCCGAGCGCCACGGCGGCGGACTCCCTCCGATGGGTCGACCTCCCGATCCTCAGCTCGTCCACCTGCCAGAGCTCCTACCCCATCGGGTTCGGCGACGAAGCCGGCCCGCTCGAGTACCACGCCTCGAACATGCTCTGCGCCGGCTACCTCGCCGGCGGCAAGGACACCTGCTCGGGCGATTCCGGCGGTGGCCTCGTCACCGAGGCGAGCGACGGCTCCTGGCGCCAGGTCGGCGTCACGTCGTTCGGCTTCCGGTGCGCCGCGGCCGGCTACCCGGGGGTCTACCAGCGGCTCGCCGCGACGTCGTCGTGGATCGGCCGGGAGCGCCGCTTCGGTCCGTTCGCCCCCGACGCCGTCGCCTACATCGCCCAGCAGTACCGGGACTTCGCGGGCCGGAGCCCCTCGGCGAGCGAGCTCAGCCGGTGGCGGGCCAGCCTCGACCGCTCGCCGGCGGCCGACCTGATCGTGGCCATGCAGGGATCGAGCGCCTGGGACGCGAACGCCGGCATGAACGTCCGCCTCTACCGAGCGGCGTTCGGCCGAGACCCCGACACGTCGGGCCTCGGGTTCTGGGTCCGACAGCGGTGGGCGGGGCGCGGCCCGGTGGCGATCGCCAACCACTTCGCCAGCTCCAGCGAGTTCCTGCGCACCTACGGGGCGCTCGACGACCCCGCGTACGTCGATCGCGTCTACCAGAACGTCTTCGGTCGCCCCGCCGACCCCTCGGGGCGCGACTACTGGATCCGCAAGCTCGCGGCGGGCACCGGACGCGGCCAGGTGCTCTACGAGCTGTCGAACTCCTCGGAGTACCGGCGCAAGACCGACGTTCGGGTCCGGATCATCACCCTCCGCTTCGGGCTGCTCCGGGTGGTGCCGAGCCCGGCTGAGATCGCCGCGAGCGAGGCGCTCAGCCTGCGCACCCTGGTCGACACCCTGCGCACCTCGTACCGCTACGCGGCGCGGTTCAACGGATGAGCGCTCCCTCCGACCACGACGAGCCCGGGCGGCAGGGCACCGGCCGACGCGCGCTGCTGGCCGGCGGCCTGGCGCTCGTGGCCGGGGCAGGCGCCGGCGCGGCCGCCGGATCGCTCGTGGCCAGCGACGAGCCCGAGCTGCGGCTGGCTCGCGGCAGCGTGCCCGGTGGCGACGGCGGGCCGTGGCGCTACATCGAACCCGGCGGCTCGGTGCAGGAGGCGATCGACGCGGGCGCCAGCGCGATCCAGCTCGGCGCCGGCGAGTACCCGATCGACGCGCCGCTCACCCCGACCCCGGGGTGCACCATCCGAGGCATCGGCGAGCAGACCGTGCTCACCGCGGTCGCCGACCTGCCCACGGTGGTCGCCATCGGCGCCGGCGGGCCGGTCGGTGGCGTGACCGTCGCCGACCTCGTGGTGGACGCCGCCGGCCGCGCCGACCTCGGCGTGGACCTCGACGTCGTCGGCACCGGCGGCAACCTCCGCGGCGAGCCCGACGCGGTGTGCCGGCTCGATGCCCTCTGGGTGCTCGACGCCCGCCTCGACGGGATCGCCTACCGCGGCACCGACACCCAGGCCACGATCACCAGCCGGGTGCGGGTGCGCCGGGCCGGCCGCCACGGGTACCGCATCGAGGCCCCCGACAACGTGTGGGTGGCGTGCGAGGCCACCACCAGGGGCACCGACGGTGCCGGGTTCTGGATCGGCACCGCCATCGATGGCTCCGACGGGATCGGCGCGGCGAACCTGCACTTCCACGCGTGCAAGGCGTGGTACTGCCACGGCGTCGGGTGGGAGGTCGGCACCGGTCGCAACACCTTCACGGGGTGCGAGGCCCAGGACACCGCCTCGCACGGCTGGCGCATCACCGCCCCGCGCAACACCTTCACCGGGTGCTCGGCCGACACCGCCGGCATGGCCGACGTCGGCGGCCGCCCCGACGCGGCCGACGGGTTCTCGGTGGTGCCCGACACCGAGCTCGCCCTGGTGGGGTGCATGGCCTTCGATCGCAAGCCAGGCGGTGCGGCGCCCCAGCAACGCTTCGGGTTCGACGTCCCATCTGCTCTGGTGGAGGCCGGCCTCCTCGTGGCGCCGATCGGCTGGGGCAACGTCCGCGGCCTCGTGTCGAACCGCTGACCCCGCCCGTACCATCGACCCGTAACCCACCCTCCGACCGAGCGCGGCCCCGGCCCGCCGGGAGGGGCCACGCCGACCGATGGCGGGTCGATCGGCCTGCTCGAGTGCCTCTCGATCGGCATCGGCGGCATGATCGGCGGTGGGATCTTCGCGGTGCTGGGGCTCGCCGTGCGGGTGGGCGAAGGCGGCACCTTCGTGGCGTTCTTCATGGCGGGGATCGTCGCCCTGCTCACCGCCTGCAGCTACGACCACCAACCTGGCTGCGGTCCGCCTCGCTGACGAGATCGGCGCCAACCGGTCGATCGCACCGGGAGCCTGCTCGCGTTCAAGATCGGTCGCGTCGGTCCGACCGAGCAGGTGGGAGACTGACGACTCCCGCGCCCCGTCGCCCACCCGACCCCGGACCCCACCGTGCCCGAGCCCGACCGCAGCCCCACCGACCCACCGGTCGCCTACGACCTGAGCGTCGTGATCTCCACCTACGCGCGCCCCGAGCAGGTCCGCGAGGCGATCGCCGCGGTGCGGGCCCAGGACCACCCGGGGCCGATCGAGACGCTGGTCGTGTGGGACAAGAACGAGCCCGAGTGGGACCTCGCCGACGACGACCCCCACCGGCCCGTGCGCATCCTCTTCAACGACCACGGCAACGGGCTCCCCGGCAGCCGCAACTGCGGAGCCGAGCACGCCAGCGCGCCGATCCTCGGGTTCTGCGACGACGACGACCTCTGGCTCCCGTCCAAGGCCCGCCGGCAGCTCACCCTGCTGAAGGAGAGCGGCGCGGACTGCTCCACCACCGGGCTCGAGGTGTTGGTCGACGGCAACGTCATCCCCCGCCGGGGCACCGACGGCGTGCTGCGCTACGTGGACCTCCTGCGCTCGCGCCGCATGGAGGCGTACATGGGCACCGCGGTCGTGCGAGCGGACGCGTTCTGGAACGAGATCGGCCCGCTCGACGAGCACATCCCCGGCGGCTACGCCGAGGACTACGACTGGATGCTGCGAGCGGCACGCCACCAACCGATCGTGGTGGACCCCGAGCCGCTGCTGCGCATGCGGTGGATCGTCCAGAGCCACTTCCGCGACCAGTGGCCCGACTGGGAGGCCGCCCTCACCCAGGTCCTCGAGCGCAACCCCGAGTTCTCCGGCGAGCCGAAGGGCCGAGCGCGGATCGAAGGCCAGATCGCGGTGGCAGTCGCCGCACAGGGCCGGCGGGGCGACGCCCTGCGCCAGGTCCGCACGACGCTCGGGTGGTCGTGGCGCGAGCCCCGCGCCTACATCGCCCTGCTCGTGGCAGCCGGCATCCCCGCGGAGAAGATCAGCGCCGCGCTGAACGCGCGGGGTCGGGGGCTGTGAGCCCCGCTCCCGTGACGGTCCCCCCGCCGACCACGGCATCGGCGCTCGACGCGATCGTGGACCTCCTCGACCTCCGTCGGTGCAGCGGGCCGCCGTCGGGGCGCGCCACCCTCGGCCTCGTCTCGGGCCGCTCGGGTCCGAGGTTCCTCGTCCCGACGTCGTACCCCGATGCCGCACCCCAGGCGTGCCTCGCGTACCTCGGCCTGCGCGACGCGCGCACCCGCTTGGCGCGCGGCGCGGTCGGCTGGGCGCTGCGCGCTCGAGCCACGCGGCTGGTGATCGGCGACACCTACGAGGTCGATGCCGGCCCAGGGTCGCTCATCGCCCACCTCGAGGATCTGCTGCGCGACGACGAGCACGAGCCCGGGCTGGCCGTCGCCGTGGGCCTCGGCCGGCGCGACGAGGTGTGGAAGCCGACCCTCCAGGTGTTCCGGCCCGACGGCACGCCCGCGGCCTTCGTGAAGGTCGGCCTCGGCGCGGTCGCCGACGAGCTCGTCTCCACCGAGGCACGGGCGCTCGCCGCCTGGGGCGCGCACCCCGACCCCCGCCTCGTCGTGCCGGGCCTGCTCGCCGACACGACCTGGAACGGGATGCGGATCGCCGTGGTCGCACCGCTGCCCGACGACGCCCGGCGGCTGCCGCCCGGCGTCCCCTCGGCCTGGGCGGTCCGCGAGCTCGACGGACCGGCAGAGCCCCAGTCCCTCGTCGAAGCGGCGTGGTGGCGATCCCGCCGCGACGCGTGCGCCCACGACGCCCGCGTCGATCGCCTCCTCGATCGGATCGAGGACCGACAAGGCGCCGCCGTCGGATCCATGGCCCGATGGCACGGCGACTGGGTCCCGTGGAACCTCGCGCGCTGCCACCGCGGGCTCGTCGCGTGGGACTGGGAGTACTCCGAGCCGGGCGCGCCGGTCGGCCTCGACGAGGTCCACGGGGCCTTCCAGCAGGCCCACGTCGCCGAGGGTCGATCGATCGCTGCGGCGCTCGACGAGGCTCGCCACGCCGCGTCGTCGCTGGTCGCTCGCAGCACCTCCCCCACGTCGCCGGCCGAGCTGCGCGCCCGAGCGGGCACCGAGGAAGCGCCGTCGCCCTTCGCGTCCGCGCGGTGGCTCACCGACCTCCACCTCGCCATGCTGCTGTCGCGGGCCGTGCGCCTCGAGCAGCTGGCGGAGCGTCCGCCCGCCCACCGCGCGGAGCTCCTCGCCGCAGCGGAGGCGGCGGAGGTGGCCGAGGCGTGAACGTCGAGCCCGACGCCCCGCCGCGAGACCGGCCCGCGGCGGCCGCCAGCGCGTCCGGCCCCACGCCAGGTGCCGATGTCGGGGCGGTCGCGCGCGGTGGCGCCCTCAACCTCGTGGGCTCGATCGTCTACGGCGTGGCGAACTTCATCTTGCTCGTGGTGCTCAACCGCGTGCTCGGCACCGAGGACGCCGGCATCGTCCTCGTCGCCATCGCGATCTTCAACATCACCGAGACCGTGGCCGAGCTCGGGTGCGGAACCGGCCTCGTCCGCACCCTGAGCCGGTCTCGCGCCCTCGGCGAGCAGGAGCGCCTCCGGGCCAACGTCATCGTCGGCATCGTCCCGGTCGCCCTCGCGTCGACCCTCGCCGCCATCGCCTTGTTCCTGCTCGCCGAGCCGTTCGCCCGGCTGCTCGCCGACGACGGCGAGGTCCAGGTCGTGGCCAACGTGTTGCGGGCGATGGCGCCGTTCCTGCCCTTCACCTCGCTCCACTACGTGATCGTGGGAGCCACGCGCGGCTTCGACACGATGCGCCCCCAGACCCTCATCGAGCGCATCGGTCGAGCGATCAGCCTCCCCGCCGTGGTCGCGATCGCGGTGGGCCTGGGCATGGGCCCGGCCGGCGTCGGCGCGATGTGGGCGGCCACCACGGTGGTGGCCCTCGCGCTGTCGACCCGAGCCCTGATGAGCCGGGTCCGCCGGGCAGAGCGGGCGAAGGGGGTGGCGCCGGAGCCGGCCACCCGGGCCATCGCCCGCGAGTTCTGGGCGTTCACCGCACCCCGCGCCGTGGGCCAGACCGCCGAGGTCGCCGTGAGCTGGATCGACACCGTGCTCGTCGGCATCTTGATCTCCACCACCGCCGCCGGCATCTACGCGTCGGGCACCCGCTACATCCTCCCGGGCACCTACGCCGCGCAGGCCCTCATGCAGGTCACCGGGCCCCGCATCAGCGGCCTCCTCGCCACCGGCGAGCACCGCCAGGCCTCCGCGCTCCTCAAGGTCGTGTCCGGCTGGCAGACCGTGGTCATGTGGCCGATGTACCTCGTGATCGCCCTGTTCCCCACCCCGCTGCTCCGCGTGTTCGGCGACGACGTGGTGGCGGCACGAGGCGCGCTCGTCGCGATCTCGATCGCCATGCTGGTCACGGCCCCCGCGGGGCCGGTCGCATCGGTCATCCTCATGGCCGGGCGCAGCCGCCAGGCGATGTTCAACACCCTCGTGCTCGTCGCCATCAACGTGGGCGGCAACCTGCTGTTCGTGCCACGGCACGGCATCACCGCCGCCGGCGCCACCTGGGGTGCCACCATCCTCGTGGCGGCGGCGCTGCCCGGCTGGCAGGCCATCCGATCGCTCGGCGTGTCGACCCTCGGGCGCCCCGCGGCGGTCGCCGCGCTCGTGGCCGCCGCCACCATCGGTGCCGTGGGGCTCGGCGCCCGCCTCTGGCTCGGCGACAACCTCAGCGGGCTCGCCGTCACCGGTAGTCTCGGCGTGCTCGCGTACCTGGTCGGACTGGCCCTGGCGCGATCCGAACTGCACCTGGATGCCTTGTGGAACGGCGTTCGCCGCCGATCCTGAACGAGGCCCCTGACCATCGAGGACTGATGAGCGAACTGGAGACCGGGTTTCGGATCGGCGATGTCGTCGCCATGGTCCGACGGCGCCTGCCGATCGTCCTCGGCGCGGCCGTGGTCGGCCTGATCGCCGGCTACCTCGTCTTCGCGTCCGCCCCGACGAGCTTCGAGGCGACCGCCCAGGTGCAGGTGAAGGAGATCAAGCTCGACCCGTTCGCGAGCGACAGCCGCGACACGCAGGTCAACATGGCCACGGAGAAGGGCCTGGTGAAGACCGACCCCGTGGCCGAGCACATCCGCGACGAGCTCGGCCTGAAGGGCGACAACCGGGCCATCCTCAGCCGGATCGTGGTGGCGAACGATGCCGCCACCGGCAACGAGCAGTCCACGATCCTGCGCATCACCTTCAACGGCGACACCGCCGAGATGGCGCGCGACGGAGCCAACGCGGCGGCCGAGGGCTACCTCCAGCAGCGGGCCGACACCGCCACGAAGACCCGCGACACCGCGCTCGGGAAGATCGAGGAGCAGATCAACCAGAAGAAGGCGTCTCGGGATGAGGTCCAGCGCGCGTACGACGCCGCCGATCCCGGTTCCTCCGAGCAATCGACGCTGCGGGGCCAGCTGAACGACCTGACCACCGAGTACAACGCCCTGCTCGATCAGCGCGACGAGCTCAACGGGTTCGATCCCGACAGCGTCGGCACCCTCACCCGACAGGCCAGCCTCCCGAGCGCCACCACCTCGAAGATGGCGATGGGCAAGGGCATCGGCGTGTTCGGCCTCTTCGTGCTCGCCGGCCTGGGCGCCGCGTGGTTCCTCGACCACCGCGACGGCCTCGGCGGCGGCCGGCGCCTCGTCGAGCAGCTGCTGCCCGGGGCATCCAGCCGGGTCATGCCGGGCGCCGAGGGCGCCAGCGCGTCGCCAGCGGAGATCGACACCGCCATCGACCGCCTCGCGGTGGACCTCGTCAGCGGCGGCACGGCTGGCAAGCCGGCTTCCGCGCTGGTCATCGGCACCGCGATGGAGCCCCCGGTCGCGCTGGCCGAGGAGCTCGCGTCGAGCCTGGCGTTCGCTGGCATCCCCGCGCTGTTCGTGCTCGCCGGCAGCACCGACCGCCAGCTCCGCCACGGCCGCACCGTCGCGTCGTTCGCCGACCTCGTCACCTCTGGTGGATCCGTCGCCGGCCCACAGGGACTTCCCGCCAAGGCGGGCGAACCGTCGCTCTCCTCGGGTCCCCTCGTCACCTGGCTGCGACCCAAGGGCTCGGCGGAGGCCGCGGGCCTGCTGCGCCGCGCCGTCGTGGAGTCCCTCGTCGCGCGTGCCGGTCGCGAGCGGTTCGAAGCGGTGGTCTTCGTGGCCGCGTCGCCCACCCGCACCGCCGCAGGGTCCGCCCTCGGCCAGTGGGTCCAGCGCACCGCCGTCATCGTCGAGCCCGACGGGCGCTCGCAAGCCGAGGACGTGGCCCAGGCGCTGAGCGATGCCGGGGTGTCGGTCACCGAGGTCGTCTGGACGTGACCGTGGCCGGTGACGCCGCCGCCCGGGGACCCGTCGCCGGCGAGGCGACCGGCGCACCGACCGACGCACCGGTCCCGCCCGCCGCGCGCCGCCGCACCCTCCGGCCGACCCGGGCCACGTGGCCGATCTGGTCCATCACCGCCGGGATGCCCCTCGCGTTCCTGGTGGGCGTGCACGGCTTCGTGTGGGCGCTCCCCGGCCTCGTCCTCGGCGCGCGGATCCTCGCCGACCGCGACGTCCGCTTCCCCCGCACCACCCTCCCGCTCATCACGTTCCTCGGTTGGGCGTTCCTGTCGGCCCTGATGATCGGCACGGGCAGCGGCTACCTCCTCTTCGCGTACCGGTGGCTGCTCTTCGCCGGAGCACTCGCAACGCTCGTCTGGCTCGCCAACGTCCCGGTGGCGCGCGTCCCGTCCGAGCTGATCGTCGACTGGCTCGCGACCCTCTTCATCATGCTGGTGGTGTGCGGCTACCTCGGGGTGGCCCTGCCCCACTTCGTGCAGAAGTCCCCGTTCCAGCTCCTGCTCGGCCCCGCGGGCAACGTCGGGTTCGTCGACGAGATCTCTCGGTGGCGCTTCGCCGAGACCCAGGGGTTCCTCGGCTACCAGGTCGCCCGACCCTCGGCCCCGTTCAACGCGACCAACGGGTGGGGTGCCGCGATCGGCATCCTCAGCCCCTTCTTCGTGCGGTCGTGGCTGGTGCAGCCCGACCGCAGCCGCCGGCGCTGGGGCTACCTGATCGGCGCAGCAGCGATCTATCCGGTCGTGATGTCCATCAACCGTGGCCTGTGGATCAGCGTCGGGGTCGGGCTCGTGTACTTCGCGGCGCGCAAGGCCCTGCGCGGCCGGTTCGCCGCGATCGGCGTGCTGGTCGGCGCGCTCGTCGCCGTGGCCGCGCTCTTGCTGCTCACGCCCGCGGGCGGCCTGGTGGGCGACAAGCTGGCCAAGTCGGGGAAGTCGAACGAGTCGCGCTCCACGCTCTACGAGGAGGCGTTCCAGGGGGCGAAGGACTCGCCGCTCATCGGCAACGGCGCGCCTCGCCGGGCCGTCGACGCACCCGTCGGCATGCCACCGATCGGCACCCACGGCCTGCTGTGGTACCTGATGTTCGTCCACGGCTTCGTCGGACTGATCCTCTTCCTCGCGTGGCTGATCCTCGAGGTCCTGCGTTCAGGACGCGTCCGAACGGCCGATGGATGGTGGTCGCACCTGGCACTGGTCATCGGGCTGGTCCAGGTCCCCTTCTACGGCTTGCTGCCGCAGGTCGTGCTGCTCGGCATCGCCGCCGGGCTGTCGCACCGCGAGGAACCCGCATGACCACCGCCCCCACATCGAACGAGCCGAGCACCGAGGTCGGGCTCGACCGCGTCCCTGCCTCGGGGGGCCGCGCCGGAGGCGGTCGGCGCATCGACACCAGCGATGCCGACCTCGTCACCCGCGTGCGCCGCGGGCCCCTCGGGCGAGCCGCCACCGACGGCGCCAAGCGCGCGCTGCGCGCCTACGGGGTGGCCACCGCGGGTCGGCGCCGGGGCCCGGAGCTCATCGTGGCGGGGGCGAAGCGCGGCGGCACCACGAGCCTGTGGAAGTACCTCCACGACCACCCCGGCGTGCTCCCGACCTTCCCACGAGCCGAGCAGATCAAGGGGACGTACTTCTTCGACGAGGAGTGGCACCGAGGCGAGCGCTGGTACCGCTCGCACTTCCCCACCGACCACCAGCGGGCCAAGGCAGCCGACCGCCTCGGCTACAAGCCGGTCGCGTTCGAGGCCAGCCCGTACTACCTGTTCCACCCGCACGCCCCCGCACGGGCGCACCAGGTGGTGCCGGGGGCGTTGATCGTCGCGGTGCTGCGCGATCCGGTGGAGCGAGCCTTCTCCCACTGGAAGGAGCGGCGCAACCACACCGAGCCGCTCCCGTTCGCCGAAGCCATCGCGGCCGAGGCCGAGCGCACCGGCGGGGAGGAGGCCCGGATGCTCGCCGACCCCACGGTGATCTCGCCGGCCCACCGCCACCAGACCTACGTCGCCCAGAGCCGGTACGCCCCGATGCTCGAGCGGTGGTTCGACGCCTTCGGTCGAGACCAGGTGCTGGTCACCGCCGCGGAGGAGTTCTACGCCGACCCGCAGATCCTCTGCGACGAGATCACGGGTCGCCTCGGCCTCCCCCGCCGCGACCTGGGCACGCCGGAGCCTTTCAACTCCGAGCCTTCTGCCGACATGGATCCCGACGTTCGGGTCCGCCTGCGGGCCGAGCTCCGAAGCGACATCGAAGCGGTCGAGCAGCTGCTCGGGCGCCCGATGCCGTGGGAACGCTGAACGACTGCTGCGGGTCCTGGTCCGGACACCACCACGCTCGGTGGTTGCCTCACCCGACTTGTCACTCAGCGTGAGACGCAGTACCCTGCGTCACCAAGCGTGAGATCCACCCCAAGTCGGCTTCGCACCGTGAGGGGTGGAGGGAGGCCACACCGAACCATGCGAGCTCGCCTGCACCGACCGACCCGCCGAACCGCGGGCGCCCTCGCGGCGCTCGCCCTCGCGGCCGTCGGCACCATCACCGTGATCGGCGGCCAGGGGGCAGGCGCCGCCACGGCCGCGCCGGGCGACGGCACCAGCTCCGGCACCGCCGGGGCCTCGTGCTGGGGCATCAAGCAGGCGTTCCCCGCCTCCGCCGACGGCGTCTACTGGCTCAACACCGCGGCCCTCGAGCGGCCACAGCAGTTCTACTGCGACATGACCACCGACGGCGGCGGCTGGGTCCTCATCGGCCGCGGCCGCGAAGGCTGGACGTTCAACCCGTTCGGGCAGGGCTCGCCCAGCACCCTGCGCAACACCGTCGACGGGAGCGGGGCCTTCTCCCCCGCCGCCCTCGACGCCGCCACGGTCTCCGCGCTCCTGAACGGCCAGACCGTCGACACGCTCGCCGACGGCATCCGCCTCGAGCGAGCCACCAAATCGACCGGATCGAACCGCCAGGACTACCGCCTCTACCCCAAGTACCAGAACTGGACCTGGAGCCTCCCCGCCGGCCAGCTCCTCAACAAGGTCGTCGTCGACGGCTCCACGTACCAAGGCTCGAACACCTACGACACCTACTCCAGCGTCGCGGGCCAGACCACGAACGCCCTGAGCGGCGTGCAAGGCGTGCGGCGGATGTTCACCTACGAGTGGACCAACCACAACCGCAAGGCCGGCTTCTCGTTCGGCAGCGGCGTCTCGGGCGGCTCCAGCAGCAGCACCAACTACCTCTGGACCTACGCCAGCGAGGGCAACCCCATCCCGTTCACCCGGGTGTGGCTCCGTCCGCAGATCGCCAACTCGGCCGCCGGGTTCACCGCGATCCCCGCCGACGGCTTCGCCGCCACCACCAAGGCGCCCACCCTGAAGAACCGCTCGGAGTTCGCCGCGTGGGGCGTCGTCGGCCTCGACCACACCAACGAGACCACGATCGAGCCCTACAACACCAACGTCTTGTCGCTGCGAGTGGCGGGCGACCGCACGTTCGTCGGCGGACGCTTCACCGGCGTGCAGAACGGACCATCGGCCAACCCGGTGGCGCAGCCCTACCTCGCCGCCTTCGACCTCGACGGCAACTGGATCAGCTCCTTCCGCCCCACCCTCGACGGTCGGGTGTGGGACATGGTCACCACCCCCGACGGGGGCCTCGTCATCGCGGGTGACTTCACGAACGTCAACGGGGCGCCCGACACCTCGGGCATCGCCAAGCTCGACCCCGCCACCGGCGAGGTCATCGCTGGCTTCAAGGCCAACGTGACCACCACCTCGACCACCAGCCGCCTGCTCGTGCGAGCGCTCGCCCAGCGCGACGGCATCGTCTACGCGGCCGGCAACTTCAACCGCTTCACCGGCGGCAGCTGGAACCAGATCTCGGTGACGAGCGCGATCAGCTTCGATGCGGCCACCGGCACCCCGAAGGGCTGGCGGCCCCGAGCCAACGGCCAGGTCGTGCGCATCCGGGTGAGCACCGACGCCACCCGCGTCTACATGGTCGGGTACTTCAACTCGATCAACGGCGCCTCCAACACCGGGCGCTTCGCCGTCACCGACATCGCCACCGGCAACCCCACCGCCGGGATCGGGACCTGGACCCCCTCCATCGGGTCCAGCGCCACCTACCAGCAAGCCGTGATCGACTTCCCCGACGGGAAGATCGCGGTGGGCGGCTCCGAGCACAACATCCAGCTCTGGGACCGCAGCCGCACCACCCTGCTCGACGCCGCCGTCACCAAGCAGGGCGGCGACACGCAGATGATCGAGTCCTTCGGCGACAAGACCTACATCGGCTGCCACTGCGGCAACTGGGTCTACGAGGGCACCAACAACTGGTCTTCGCCGAGCGGGTTCCGATCCGTGCAGCCCATCAACCTCGTCGGCGCCTGGGACACCGCCACCTGGCAGTACGACACCAGCTGGTACCCGAGCTCGCTCAAGGGCGCGAAGGGCGAAGGCGTGTGGGCCTCAGAGATGGACAGCCGAGGGTGCCTCTGGGTCGGCGGCGACCTCAACCGCGGCGGCTGGTCCGGGAACGCGGACAACGACTGGCTCGGCGGCTTCGCCCGCTTCTGCCAGGAGGACACCACCGCTCCCACCACGCCCACGAACCTCGTCGCCACCAGCGCCGGCGCCGACGTCGTGCTCACCTGGGGTGCCTCGAGCGACGAGTCGGGCACCGTCTCCTACGACGTGTACAAGGACGACCGCGCCATCGCCACGGTGTACGGCACCAGCTACACCGACCCCGGCGTCACCGGGTCCCACCGCTACACGGTCCGCGCCGCCGACGTGCGAGGCAACCGCTCGGCATCGCCGGCACCCATCAACGTCAACGGCCCGTCGCCCGTCATCGACACCCCCGTCGCGTTCAACACCGCCTGGAAGTACCTCGCCGACGGCTCGAACCAGGGCACCGCGTGGCGTTCGCCGAGCTTCGCCGACGGCGCCTGGGCCAGCGGCAACGGTCAGCTGGGTTGGGGCGTGAGCGGGCTCGGCACCACGGTGAGCACCACCAAGCCCAAGACCTCCTACTACCGGCGCACCTTCTCGGTCGCCGACGCCGCCGCCGTCCGGGTCCTCGACCTGAAGGTGTACGCCCTGCAAGGCGCCGTGGTGTACGTGAACGGGATCGAGGCCGGGCGCATCAACATGCCCGGCGGGGAGATCACCGCCGACACGGGGGCCGCCGGCTACCAGTCCGGCGCCGACGAGCGCACCGCCAAGGCGCTCACGGTCCCCGGTTCGCTGCTGGTGAACGGGAGCAACACGATCGCCGTGGAGGTCCACGGCGTCACCGCCGGAGCGAGCCGCTCGTTCTTCGACCTCGAGGCCACGCTGTACGGCACCGGCGGCGACACCACCGCCCCGGCCACCCCGACGCTCTCGGCCACTCCCGCATCGGGCTCGATCGGGCTGACGTGGACCGCGTCCACCGACGATCAGGCCCTCGGCGGCTACCTCGTGCGCCGCGACGGCCAGGTGCTCGCGGTCACCGGGCCGGCAGCAACCGCCTTCACCGACGCCCCGGTCGACACCGCCGTCGCCCACAGCTACGTGGTCAGCGCGTTCGACACCAACGGCAACACCGCCGACTCGGGCGCGGTCACGGTCCACCCGACGGCCGATCCCAACCTCCTCGCCACCGACGCCACCTGGCGCTGGCTCTACGTCGAAGGCGGACCCACGGCCGACTGGGCCAGCCCCACCTTCGACGACAGCGGTTGGGCCACCGGTCCGGGCGAGCTCGGCTACGGCGACAACGACGAGGCCACCCTCATCTCGACCTCGCCGACGCCCCGCCCGCTCACGGCGTACTTCCGCACCACCGTGGACGTGGCCGACCCGTCGGCGTTCACCTCGATCCTCGCGGACCTCGTGCGCGACGACGGGGCCGTCCTCTACGTCAACGGGGTCGAGGTCGGGCGCGACAACCTCCCGGCCGGGGCCATCGGCTTCGACACGCCGGCGTCGTCGATCATCTCGAACCGCACCGCCGAGCGGACGCCGGTGCGGTTCACCATCCCGTCGTCGGCCTTCCAGCCCGGGATCAACGTGATCGCCGTCGAGGTCCACAACTCCGATCGCTGGAGCGGCGACCTCAGCATGTCCCTGAAGCTCACCGGCCAGCCCTGACCCGCCGCACCCGGGCCGCGACGGTGACGCCGCACCCCACCCGCGCCGGTGCCTCAGGGCACGCCTGACGACCACCCACGCACCACGGCCACTGGCCTACCGCACCCCCACCCGCGCTGGTGCCTCAGTGCGCCTGACGACCACCCACGCACCATCGCCGCAGGCCCACCGCACCCCCACCCGCGCTGGTGCCTCAGTGCACGCCTGACGACCACCCACGCACCATCGCCGCAGGCCCACCGACCTCGATGGGTCGGGCGGCACGCCCCAGATGCGTCGCAGTTCGCCGCGAACGCGCGACGTGCCGCCAGCCTGGGCCGGGTGCCGTTCGACGAAGGGGCGCTCGCCCGCCTCGCCCGGTCCCAGCACGGGGTGCTCACCTACCAGCAGGCGCTCGCCCTGAGCTCATCGCGAGCCGCGATCGTCGTCGCCGTGCGGACCGGCCGATGGGTCCAACCCACCCGAGGCATCTACGTGCTCGCTGGCTACCCGCGGTCGGTCGAGCAGCGAGCGATGATCGCCACGTTGGCCAGACCGGGCTCCGCTGTGGCGCGGCTCACCGCCGCCCACCTGCGGGGATGGGTCGACACGAGCCCTCGCCGACCGCACCTCGTCGTCCCGCGGTCGGCCACCAGCCGATCCACCATCGCGACCATCACCCGCGCCGACGTCCCGAGCGACCACCTCGAGGTGATCGGCGCCATCCCGATCGCCAGCGCACCCTGGACGATCGTGGACCTGGCGAAGGTCCTGGGTCCCAAGCGCCTCACGCAGATCGTCGATCGCGCCCTGCATCGGCGCCACACCACGGTCGCCGCGATCTCGGCGGTGCTCGACGGGTCCCGCGCTGTCTCCACCGCCCGTCGATCGGCGCTGCTCGAGATCCTCGACGCTTGGGGCGGTCCGATCCGGCCGGGCAGCATCGGCGAAGCTCGGCTCGTTCGCACGATCGTCTCCTGGGGCCATCCCCGCCCCGAGCACCAGGTGGAGATCGTGGACGCCAGCGGCACGGTCATCGCCCGAGCCGACGGCGGCTGGACCGGGCGACGGATCGTGTTCGAGTACGACGGGCTCGAGTTCCACGGACCGCTGCGGTGGGCGAGCGACGAAGCCCGCCACGAGGCGATCGAAGCCCTCGGCTACCGCCTGCTGCACGCGGACAAGGTCGACCTCGTGCCCGGTGAGCGCTCGTTCCGAGATCAGCTCGCGCAGGCCTGGGCGGAGACGGAGCCCGACCGCCCACTGCGCGGCCTCCCGCCCGGCGCCTGAGCCGCTGCCGCGCCGCGTTGTGGTGCCTGAACGCACGCCACACGACCACCCAAGCACCACAGCCCATCGGCCGAGGCCAGCGCGCCTCGCCCCCGCGTGGTGCCTGAACGCACGCCACACGACCACCCAAGCACCACAGCCCATCGGCCGAGGCCAGCGCGCCTCGCCCCCGC
>JBDIAX010000008.1:0-86795 GCA_039812605.1 Acidimicrobiia bacterium
GCGACCGCGCGGTGGCGGGCCATCGCGTACCCCGGCAGGGAGCGGTCGTCGATGCCCAGGCGGATCTTGCGCAGGGCGTGGCGTCCAACCCGCTCGCCGGCGACCATGCCGGCGCGGCCCTGGAGGTCCCCGGTGCCAGCTCGGACCTCGAACAGCACGCTGTCGTGGACCCCCAAGGTGTCGGCCACCGCCACCATCGCCTCGCTCAGCAGCTCGTCGAGGTCGCGGACGCGCAGCCCGAGCTGGCCCAGGTGCGCCACGGCCGCCTGCTGGCGGACGGCGAGGTTCCACTCGCCAGGGCTGCGGTCTGCGGTCATGGTGCGGCTCGCCGGGGATGGAGGTGACGTCGGCGGACGATCGCCGCCGACGTCACGCTAGCTGGGCACGAGCAGGTCAACGGCCGATTCCGACACGGACGGTGGGCGCCCACTCGCCGCCTGCGGTCGAGCTTCGTCGGGAGTGGCAGGCGGCCGATCGCACTAGGGTCCCCGCCGATGCGGCTCGTGATCGCCCAGTGCGCGGTGGACTACCAGGGTCGCCTCAGCGCGCACCTCCCGATGGCCACCCGGCTCCTCATGGTGAAGGCGGACGGTTGCGTGGCGATCCACGCCGACGGCGGCGCGTACAAGCCGCTGAACTGGATGAACGCCCCGAACCGGCTGGTCGAGGAGGACGGGACCTGGACGGTCACGAACCCCAAGGGCGAGACGCTGCGCATCACCATCGACGAGGTGCTGAGCGACTCCGCCTGGGAGCTCGGCGTCGACCCCGGGCTCCAGAAGGACGGCGTCGAAGCCCACCTCCAAGAGCTCCTCGCGGCGAACTGCGAGCGCTTGGGCGACGGCTGGCGCCTGGTTCGCCGCGAGTACCCCACCGACATCGGACCGGTCGACCTCCTGTGCCGAGACGCGGACGGCGCCGCCATCGCGGTGGAGATCAAGCGGCGAGGGGAGATCGACGGCGTCGAGCAGCTCACCCGCTACCTCGAGTTCTTGAACCGGGACCCGATGCTGCGCCCAGTGCGTGGCATGTTCGTGGCCCAGCAGATCAAGCCCCAGGCGAAGGTCCTCGCCACCGACCGCGACATCGCGTGGGTCGAGGTCGACTACGACGAGCTGCGCGGCATCGAGTCGCGCGAGCTCCGGTTGTTCTGACGTGACCGCTGGCCTCCTCCCCGGCGGCGCACCGCCCCCTGCCGGGTTCGAGCCGTGGACCCTGACGCTCCGCGGCGACCAGGCGTGGCGCCACGAGGTTCCCGGCGGTGCGCCGGCCCTGGAGCTCTGGCAGGCGCTTCGAGACCGCCACCCACGCACCGGCCTGTGGCCGGTGATCCTCGGGAGCGACCTCCAGGTGGTCGACCAGCTCACGTGGCGGGTCGAGATGCTCGCCCGCCAACGGCCCGGGATCCCCCAGGTCGAGGACGCGCCCGACATCGCGGAGCTGTTCGACGGCTGGATGGCGAAGGTGGCCGAGGACGGCTACCTCGACGACGTCCCCCGCCACCTCGCCAAGCTCGAGCAGGACGGCGAGGCGATCCGTGCCCGGCTCGCCGAACGACCCGACCACGCGGCGGTCCGCGCCATCGCAGGGGCGACGGTCACCATGGCGCTGGTCCCCGCGGCAGGCGGCTGGGAGGTGCCGGCGCTGCTGGCCTGGTCGGGGTCCGAGCGCGAGGGCATCGGAGGCGCGGAGCACCTGTCGGTGCTCCACTTCTGGCACGAGGTGTACGGCGCCGACTTGGTGTCGATGGGGCTCGAGCAGCTCGAGCTCCTGGTCGATCAGCCCCCAGACGGGGCCCGCGGCGCCTTCGAGCTCGCGGTCCAGCACTACACCTACTGCCCCGCGCTCATGGACAACCTCGCCCCCGCCCTCGGGGCGCTCGCCGCCACCCTCTACGGGCGGCACTGGCTCTTCGACTGGTCCTGACGGACCTAGGGCACCCGGGCGTCGTACTCGGGGAGCGCCAGGATCTGCGCGGCCAGGCCGGTGATGTCGCCCGGGCCGTCGAGGTAGGCGACGTCGGCCGAGTGCTCACCGCTCGTGGGCATCCGCTGGAGCATGCCGGCGCGCAGCTTCACCGCATCGACCACCGACTCCATCTTGCGGATGTTCTCCGACGACTCCGAGAAGTTGAGCATCACCGAGCCCCGGCTCATCGAACGGCGGTCGAGCTTGCCGACCCAGTACCGACGGCCGGCGGCATCGGGGTTGCGCCCGAGGACGTTCTGGTAGACGAGGTCGACGAACGCCGCGTTCGAGAGCGAGCCGTACCTGTTGCGGAACTCCGACGACGCCGCGAACGTGTCGGACACGGACTTGAGCGACCGACCGGACCGCAGCCCGCGGACCCAGTACCCGTAGCCCCCGAAGTCGGGGAGGCGCTGGAAGTACGCCGAGTACAGGCGGACCATCCGCTCGCTCGGCTCCCCCACCGCGTTGGCGATCCCGGCCACGGCGCTCGCGGGCGTCCGCTGGCCGTCGTGGATCGCTGTCAGCCACGTGTAGGCCTCGGCCAGGTTCGCCTCGCGGTTCGCGAAGTCGAGGAACTGCTGGCGCACGAACGTGTCGGAGCGGCTGAACGGGGTGAGGTCGACCGGGCGGATCGACGCGGTCTTCGCCGATGGCGAGGACGCGCCGCTGGCGTTGAGCGCGACGACCGCGAACCGGTACGGCGTGCCGTTGGCGAGGCCGGTCATCGACGTGCTGAGCGTGGTGGCCGGGAGCAGCACCGAGGTGTCAGGCGATGCCGCGCCGTTCGGGTACCGGTACACCCGGAACCCGGTCAGGGGCTGGCGACCGGTGTCGATCGGCGCCCTCCACGCCAGCACCACCCGCTGGTTGCCGGCCACCGCCGTCGTGAACGCCGGCGCCGCGGGCACGCCCTTCGGGCCGGTGGTGGTCCAGCCCATGTCACGCATCATCCCGAGGACGACGTCGCCCGGATCGTGCAGCGCTTCGCCGTCGTCGAGGTACGGGGTCATGAGGGCGTCGGGGTCGCCGGTCGGGTACCAGCTCTCGTCGAGGTGGGCGATGGAGGATCCGGGTTGATACGGGTTCGGCGAATACAAGCGAGGCTTGGTGCCGCCGTCGGCCGTCGTGCCCTGCGAACCTCCCCACCGGACGCCGTTGCTCTGCAGGACCGACGCCAGCGCCGTCGTGCCGCTCGCGTAGCTCGCGATCGCCGTGCCGCCGGCGCTCTGGGCGTAGCGGTCGAAGATGAACGGGAACGGCGTGCCCGATCCCCAGAAGCCGTACCCGCCCGAGACGTTCGTGCTGTCGGTGAGCCCCAAGCCGTGGCCGATCTCGTGCAGGACGACGCTGGTGAAGTCGAGCTTGCCGGCCGGCGTCTGCCCGTCGGTGCCGAAGTACCAGTCGGATCGACCGCTCGCGAAGACGGCATCGATGTCGGGGCCCGAGGAGAGGTCGCGACCGGCTCGCGCGTTGGCGAGCGCCACCGGGTACCAGGTGCCGGTGCGGGGGGCGCCGGTGAAGTCTCGGATGAAGTCGGACGGCCCGGCGCCGCCCAGCACGCCCGGGTCGAGCGAGGTCCAGGTGGCGTCGATGCGGATCGGCACGTCGGACTGCACCAGGAGCGACCACAGGTCGACCGCGCGTTGGAACGAGGCCTTCGCGCTCGCTGGAAACCCGTGGTAGGTGACGACGAACGTGGACCTCACCGTGCTCACCCGGCTGCTGGCGGTGTCGCGGGGCGCGACGTAGCCCGTGGCGGGCGTGGACTTCGCCAACAGGTAGCTGATCCCACCCGGCATGGAGGTGCCGTCGCTGGTCGAGGCCGCCGCGGTCGCGCTCGTCGTGACCAGCGACGCCACCAGCGTGGCCACCGAGACCGCTCCGAGCGCGAGCCGTCGAAGCGATCCGTTCACCCGGTCACCTCGGTGGGCCGGATGGGTGCGTGCTTGAGCCCGGCGATGATCGCGGACCCGGTCCTGACGACCTCGCCGGCCGGCTCCACGTTCGACCACCGGGCGAGGGCCTCCTCGAGGAGCACCCGCCCCTCGATCCGAGCGAGGGCCGCGCCGATGCAGAAGTGGGGACCGAAGCCGAACGCCACCTGGGGGTTGGGCTGGCGGTCGACGCGGAACCGGTCCGCGTCGTCGCCGAACGCGGCCTCGTCTCGGTTGGCCGCGGCGTAGAGCAGCAAGAGCGGCTCGCCCGCGGCGATGGGCACGCCACGCAGCACCGTGTCCTCCGTGGCGGTGCGCATGAACGCGACCACCGGCGTGGTCCAGCGGAGCCACTCCTCCACGCACGACCCGACCAGCGACGGGTCGTCGATGAGCGCCTGCCACTGGTCGGGGTTGGTGGCCAGCGCCCACAAGCCCCCCGAGATCATGTTGCGGGTGGTCTCGTTGCCGGCCACGAGGAGCTGGTTCATGAACATGAGCAGCTCGTCGTCGCTCAGCGTCTCGCCGTCGACCTCCACGTTGGCCAACGTGGTGATGAGGTCGTCGCCGGCCCCTCCGCGACGCGAACGAGCGGCCTCCATCAGGAACGCCTGCATCTCGGCCATCAACGCCTGGCACTCCTCGAACGAGAGGTCCGACGCTCCAGGGATCGTGGCGTCGGACCAGAGCACGAAGCGGTCCCGATCCTGCTCGGGGATGCCGAGCAGGTCGGCGATCACGTGCACCGGCAGCGGCTCGGCGATCGCCTCGACCGCGTCGAAGTCGGATCCGGCGGGCACCGCGTCGAGGGTCCGGCGGGCCAGGTCGCGCACGGGGCCTTCCAGCGCCCGCATGCGCGACGGAGCGAAGCCCGGCTGCACGAGCTTGCGATACCGCGTGTGGTCGGGCGGATCCGTGTGCATCATCGTCGGTGGGCTCGGGTACTCGACGCCGATCTCGAAGGTCAAGATCCCCTTGCCCGAGCAGAAGCGCTCCGGATCTCGCGACACCTCCAGCACCTCCGGGAGCGTCGAGACCACCCACCAGCCGGGACCGTCATCGGGTTGGTGCCAGCAGACGGGCGCCTCGCGACGCAGGCGGGCGTAGGTCGGGAAGGGGTCCCCGGCGTAGAACGACTCGTCGACCAGCCGGTCGGTGAGCTCGGGTGCGGTGGGCTTGGTCACGCTGGCTCCGGGTCGAAGGTGACCTCGCCAGCGTCGATCACGACCCGGCCGTCGCCCGCCCGGGTCTGGAACACCGCCGTCCCCGGTGCGGTGCGCCACGCGTCGACGGTCAAGGTCTCGCCCGGCAGCACCGGCGACGAGAACCGGCCCTCGATCGAGCGAAACCGGGTCGGGTCGCCGTCGCACAAAAGGCGCAGCAGCCCTCGCCCGGTGAACCCATAGGTGCACAGGCCGTGCAGGATCGGGCGGTCGAAGCCTCCGATGGCGGCGAACGACGGGTCCGAGTGGAGGGGGTTGCGATCGCCCGAGAGGCGGTAGAGCAGCGCCTGGTCGGGCCGCGTGGCGAAGGTGACCGAGCCGTCGGGGGCTCGATCGGGAGCGACGTGCTTGGGCCCCGACGGGCCGCGGTCGCCGCCCCACCCTCCCTCGCCGCGGATGAACGCGCTCATGGTGTTGGTGAAGAGCGGTCGTCCGGTGGCGGTGTCGGTGGAGGTCGACGTCACCTCGACGAGGGCCCCCTTGCCCTTGTCGTAGATGCCGGTGATCGTGCCCACCGTCTCGACCTCTCCCTCGGTCGGGATGGTGCCGTGGAGCGTGATCGCCTGCTCGCCGTGGACGAGCATCGCCGGGTTGAACGATCCGATCGATCCGAACGCCCCCGCGCCGCCCACCCCGAGCACGACCGCCATCGTCGGCAGCACCACCAGCTCGACCCCCTGGCTGTTCTCGGTGGTGAGCTCCAGCTCCTGCAGCGGGTCGTCGGCGCCGGCGCCGACCCCGAGGGCGTAGAGCAGGACGTCCTTCGCCGACCACGCGTGCCGCACCGGGCGACCGGTGGCACCGACGGCCGACGGGTCGATGGGCACGACCTAGGCCTCGTCGAAGCCGAACATGTTGGCGTTGGGGCGGGCTTCGCCCACGAGCCGCCGGACCACGTCGCCCAGCTGGGCGGGATCGTCGGTCGGGTGCTCCTGGGTGGGCCCGCGGTGCCAGCCCTCGGCCACCGACAGGGCCTGGCCCGTGACATCGAAGACCCGCCCGGTGACCTCGGCGGACTCGGCGGAGGCGAGCCAGGTGACGATCGGGGCGATCCACCGGGGCGACATCATGGCCTTCGTCATGTCGTCGGCCTGGCCCATGCCCAGGTTCTCCGTCATGCGGGTGAGCGCCGCGGGGGCGATGGCGTTGACCGTGACGCCGTAGCGGGCCAGCTCCTTGGCGGCGATGATCGTGAACGCGGCGATGCCCGCCTTGGCCGCGCCGTAGTTGGTCTGGCCGACGTTGCCGTAGATGCCCGACGGCGACGACGTGTTGATGATCCGGGCGTCGACCGCCTCCCCCGCCTTGACCTTCTCCCGCCAGTAGGCCGCTGCGTGGCGCGAGGGGCCGAAGGTGCCCTTCAGGTGGACCGCGATCACCGCGTCCCACTCCGCCTCGGTCATGTTGGCGAGCATCCGGTCGCGCAGGATGCCGGCGTTGTTGATGACGACGTCGAGGGTGCCGAAGGCGTCGACCGCCTGCTGGATGAGCCGCTCGGACCCGGCCCAGGTGCTGATGTCGTCGCCGTTGACCACCGCTTCGCCGCCCGCCGCGACGATCTCGTCGACCACCTCTTGGGCGGGGCCGGTCGAGCGACCGGAGCCGTCGACCTCGCCGCCGATGTCGTTCACCACGACCTTCGCTCCGTGCTCGGCGAGCATCAGCGCGTGCTCCCGGCCGATGCCTCGACCCGCTCCCGTCACGATGCACACGCGCCCGTCGCAGATGCCCACGGCACTCCCCTGTTCTCGTCGTCTGACCGACCCCTTCGGGGCCCCATCATGACAAACCTGCTCCAGCTCCCGCGCGGTCCGGCGACGCGGCGCTCCGCGGCATCGCCGACATGCCAAGGTGGTCGGATGCGTCGCCCCCGTGCCCGCCTGGTCCTCGGCATCGCCATCCCCCTCCTCGTGATCGTCGTGCTGCTCGCGGCATGGGCGATCGATGCGTCGAGCGCCAACGGCAAGGTCCCCCGGAACGTCACCCTCGCTGGCCGCGACGTGAGCAAGTTCGCCGAGGACGACCTCGCCGCCACCGTCGCCGACATCGCCGAGGAGTACGCGAAGACCCAGGTCACCGTCCGCACCGACGAGCGCAGCTACAAGGTGGCCGCCACCGACCTCGGCCTTCGCCTCGACGAGGAGGCCACGGTGCGCGGGGCGCTCGACATCGATCGCGATCGCTCCACCGTGGCCCGCCCCCTCGCTTGGGCGGCCTCGTTCCTCGACGAGCGCGCCGCACCGCTGACCTTCACCATCGACGACACCACGCTGGAGAGCGGGCTGGCCGAGCTCGGCGGCGACGAGGACGCCACCGAGCCCAGCGTCGTGGCGACCACGGACGGCTTCGGCGTGGTGAGCGGCGCCTCGGGGCGACGCATCTCGCCCGACGGGGTCGCGAAGCAGCTGCTGGAGCGGGCCGAGAGCGGCGAGAAGCCCATCATCGTCGACGCCCACGTCGAGGAGACCGCTCCCACCGTCAGCGACGAGGAGGCCCAGGCGCTGGCCGATTCCCTGAACGCCGGTACGAAGGCCGGGCTCACGGTCACCGCCGGCGATCAGACCGCCAGCCTCCCCGCCACCACCGTCCGGGCGTGGGTCAGCTCGGAGATCCACGACGGCGCCATCGCCGCCACCATCGATGCGGAGGCAGCGGTCGCCGACGTGCAGGCCGCGCTGCCCGACCAGACCGAGGCGAAGGATGCGTCGTTCACGATCGAGAACGGCGCGGTGAAGCTCATCCCCAGCACCGACGGCACGAAGTGCTGCGCCGCCGACACCCCCCAGCGCCTGCTCGCCGCCATCGACGGTGGCACGGGCACGGTCGAGATCGGCCTCGAGGTCGACGAGGCTGACTTCTCGACCGAGGACGCGCAGAAGCTCGGCGTGAAGGAGCCGGTGGGCACCACCACCGACTGGAAGGGCGTCGCCCAGGTCAAGAGCTTCACGACCTACCACGCCTGCTGCGCGGCGCGCGTCACCAACATCCACAAGATGGCCGACATCGTCCGCGGCACGCTGGTCCTGCCGGGCGAGCAGTTCTCGATCAACGCCGTCGTGGGCGAGCGCACGACGGCCAAGGGCTTCGTGGTCGCCGGTGCCATCGCCGACGGCGAGCACGTCGACGAGGTCGGCGGCGGCGTGTCGCAGTTCGCCACCACGATGTTCAACGCGGCCTTCTTCGCCGGCCTCCCGATCGACACGTACCAGGCCCACTCCGAGCGCTTCGACCGCTACCCGTTCGGCCGCGAGGCGACGATGGGGTGGCCGAACCCGGACCTGGCGTGGACCAACAACACCCCCTACGGCATCCTCGTGTGGACGAGCTACACCGACACGAGCATCACCGTCACCCTGTACTCCACCCAGTACGCGTACGGCGAGCAGACCGGCCAGACCACCGGTCGCAGCGGCTCGTGCACCACGGTCAACACGACGCGCACCATCCACTACGAGGACGGGCGCACCGGCACCGACTCGTTCTACGCCCGCTACCGCGACGCCGGGCACACGTCCTGCTGATGGGCGAGTCGAACCTGGAAGCGGGCGTCGTCGTCGTGGGCGGCGGCCCGGCGGGGGCCGCGGCCGCGACCTCCTTGTCCGAGGCGGGCCGATCCGTGGTGCTGGTCGACAAGGCGGTGTTCCCCCGAGACAAGATCTGCGGCGACGGCCTCACCACCGGTGCCCTGCGCCTCCTCGAGCGCCTCGGGGTGGAGCCCGCGCAGGTCGGCAGCTGGCTCCCGGTCGACGACATCCACGTCTCGTCGCCCACCGGCCACGTCGCCACCTTCCCGCTCCCCCGCGGTCGCGGCCAGTTCGCCGTGGTCGCCCGGCGGGCCGACCTCGACGCCGCGGTGCTCGATCGCGCCCGAGTCGCCGGGGCGTCGGTCCTCGAAGGCCGCGCCGTCACCGCCATCGACGACGGCGACGACGCCCCGAGCCCCGGGCGCGTCCGCGTCGGGCTCGACGACGGGACCACCATCGAGGCGGAGTACGTGATCGCCGCCGACGGCATGTGGTCGCCCACGCGCAAGCTCCTCGGCACCGCCGAGCCCGGCTACCTCGGCGACTGGCACGCGTTCCGCCAGTACTTCACGCACGTCGGCCCCCAGGCCCGTGACCTGTGGGTGTGGTTCGAGCCCGACCTGCTCCCCGGCTACGCCTGGAGCTTCCCCCTCCCCGGGGAACGGGCCAACGTGGGCTTCGGCATCCAGCGCGGCGCCAAGATCGCCACCAAGGAGATGAAGGCGCTCTGGCCGGAGCTGCTCGCCCGTCCCCACATCGCCGAGGTCCTCGGCCCCGACGCCACCCCCGAGGACCGCCACCAGGCGTGGCCGATCCCCGCCCGCGCCGGCGAGCTCGCCCTGGCGAAGGGGCGCGTGCTGTGGGCGGGCGATGCGGCCGCCGTCACGGACCCGATGACCGGTGAAGGCATCGGCCAAGCGCTGCAGACCGGCGTGCTCGCCGCGGAGGCGATCCTCCGCGGCGCGGGCCCCGACGACGTGCGCCGTCGCTACACCGAGGCGGTGCGCCACGACCTGGTCCCCGACCACAAGATGTCGCTCCTGCTGGTGCGAGCGCTCAAGCACCGCAAGGGGGCACGCGCCGCGATCCGCGTGGCCGACCTCACCCCCTGGACGCGGCGCAACTTCGCCCGGTGGCTGTTCGAGGACGAGCCGCGGGCCATCGCCGTGACCCCGAGGCGGTGGCACCGCAAGGTCCTGCGACGCGACGGGGCGTTCGCCGCGCGTGACAGGCTGGACCCATGAGCGACGCCCAGGTCGACGAGCGCACCGGCTCCACCACCCGCACCACCGACGACGACGGCGACCACGAGCGGTTCGCCCACGTCGTGGTCCCCGCGTCGGCGGTCACCGAGGCGTACATCACCGGGAACCCCGTCACCGCGCTGTGCGGCAAGACCTGGGTGCCCAGCCGCGACCCCGGCCGGTACCAGGTGTGCCCCACGTGCCAGGAGATCCTCGACGCCGCCCGTGCGATGGGGTCCGGGGACTGAGGCACGCGCGAGACTGATCTCGCCCGGAAGCGACCTCCCGGGGCTCGTCAGAGGTCGCGGCGGTGTCGGCACCCCGCCTCAACAAAACCGAGGTCCCGCTTTGGCTTCCACCACCACCGACGGGCAGATCGTGGTCAGCCGGGTCGCGCTGGTCGCCGTCGGCGTCTACGTCGGCGCCCAGGTCATCTCCCAGGTCACCAGCCTCAAGATCGGCACCGTCTTCGGGCGAGCCGTCGACATGGGGACCTTCGTGTACCCCATCACCTTCACGCTGCGAGACGTCATCCACAAGGCGGCCGGCCGGCGCGCCGCTCGCATCGCCATCGTCACGAGCGCCGGCGTGAACCTGTTCTTGGCGGCCTACCTCGCCTGGGCGGCTGCGTGGCCGACCGACCCGAGCTACCCGCTCGGCGACGAGTTCGCCGCCGTGCTCGGCCCCCTCTGGCGCATCGTGATCGCGTCGCTGCTCGCGATGGTGGTGAGCGAGCTGATCGACACCGAGGTGTACCACTGGTGGGTCACCAAGGTCACGACCCGCTACCAGTGGCTGCGCGTCCTGGTGTCGAACGCGGTGAGCGTGCCGGTGGACAACCTCATCTTCGCCATCGGCGCCTTCGCCCCGCTGTTCTTCCTCTCGCAGCACCAGCAGGACATCTCGCTGCCGTGGGAGGCGGTGTGGGACATCTTCTGGGTGAACTTGGCGGTGAAGGGGCTGGTGAGCGTCTGCTCGATCCCGTTCATCTACGTGGCCAAGGATCAGCACCTCGACGAGGCGTGACCGCCAGGTTCAGCTCGCCCACTCCTTCAGCTGCGAGACGATGCCGGTCTGGGTCTGGCCCTCGGTGGCCACCGGGATCACGTTGAGGTGCGTGACGCCGGCCTCGGCGAACGCTGCCATGCGCTCGCGCACGTAGCCCTCGGGGCCGACCAGCGAGATGGCCTCGAGGAAGTCGGTGGGCACCGCCGCGGCCGCCTCCTGCTTCTTGCCCTCGAGGTAGAGGTCTTGGATCTCCTTGGCCTCGGCCCCGTAGCCGTAGCGCTGGAACAGGGCGTTGTAGAAGTTGCGTCCGCGGGCGCCCATGCCGCCGACGTAGAGCGCGACCATCGGACGGACGAAGTCGAGGTAGCCCTTCACGTCGTCGCCGATGGCGACCAGGCCCCCGGCGGTGATCATCAGGTCGTCGAGGTCGTCGGCGCGCTTCGCTCGCCCCTCGGCGAGGTCGTCGCCCCACACGTCGTTCGCCTTGGCCGGATCGAAGAAGATCGGCATCCACCCATCGGCGACCTCCGCCGTGAGCGCGACGTTCTTGGGGCCGAGCGACGCCACCCAGATCGGGATCCGCGAGCGCACCGGGTGGGCGATGATCTTCAGCGGCTTGCCGAGGCCGGTGCCCTCGCCCTCGGGCAGCGGGAGGTGGTAGTAGCGGCCGTCGTGGGTGAGCTTCTCCTCGCGCGCCCACACCTTCCGGCAGATCTCGACGATCTCGCGCGTGCGTCCCAGCTGCGCGTCGTACTTCACGCCGTGGAAGCCCTCGATCACCTGGGGGCCCGATGCGCCGAGGCCCAGGTGGCAGCGCCCATCGGACAGCGCGTCGACGCCAGCCGCCGTCATGGCGAGCAAGGTGGGCGTGCGGGTGTAGATGGGCAGGATCCCCGACGCGATCTGCACCGTCTCGGTCTTGGCCGCGAGGTAGCCCATGAGGCTCGCGCCGTCGAAGCCGTACGCCTCGGCCACCCACACGAGGTCGAGCCCGGCCTGCTCGAGCTCGGCCACGGTGTCGGCCGCCTCCTTGAAGCCGCCGCTGTAGCTGAGCTGCATGCTGATCTGCACGTCGGACCCCTTCGGTCGGTCGCGCGGTCCCCTGACCGGCCGGTCAACCCTAGCCAGGGCGCTCGGCGCGCCGGACCGGAGCTGGGCTCAGGCGCCGAGGCGAACGCGAGCCGCAGCGCTGCGATCGAGCAGCTTCTGGGGCACGAGGGTGCCGCTCGGGGTGGCCTTGCCACCTCCGGCGTCGTCGCCGCCGGCATCCGCGCCGGCGCCGGTGGCCTCGTCGGCGTCGTCGGCCGTCTCGTCGACGGGGCCACGAGCCAGATCGGCCTTGGTCGCGAGCTTGTCGCGGGAGATCGAACCGAGCGACACGCCGTTGTCGAACCGCACCCAGTAGCGGATCCAGGTGAGGCCAGCGACCATCATCACCTTGCCCGGCGTGCCCTCCGGGACCCCCCGCAGGTCGGCGGTCGCGACCACCTTGGTTCCCTTGCGGAGCTGGTCGAGCGTCGTGGCGGCCATACGGTGCGCCATCCTGCCCGCTGGGCGCCCCGCGTCGCTAGTTCGCCACCGCCCCTCGGTGCCCGGCCGGCGCGACATCGCTTCGTCGAGGAAATAGTTTCCCTAGCAAAGCGGTTGTAGGGCACGATGACCGCCGTGACCTCTCCCGCCGACCTCGCCAACACGCTGCGCTTGAGCATCACCCGCCTTGCCCGGCGCATGCGCCAGGAGTCCGACGCTCGCCTCACCCCCACCCAGATCGCCGCGCTCGCCACGGTCGATCGCCACGGCCCGCTCCCGCTCGGCGCGCTCGCCGAGGAGGAGCAGATCGGCGCGCCCACGGTCACCAAGATCGTCGACAAGCTGCACGCCGCCGGCCTGGTCGAGCGCCTCCCCGACCCCGACGACCGTCGGGTGACCCGCATCGCCGCCACCCCGAGCGGGCGCACCCTCCTCGACGAGATACGCGAGCGCAAGACGGCGTGGCTGGCGACCCGCCTCGCCGAGCTCGACGCCGAAGACCTCGCCACCCTGACCGCCGCCGCCGAGGTCCTCGAGCGCCTCGCCGCCGCACCCAAGCCCGCCACACCCCGAGACCACGAAGCCGACGCCCCATGACCGAGAAGCTCCACACCGCCGCCTCCGACACGTTCCGCTCCCTTCGCCACCGCAACTTCCGCCTGTTCTTCGGTGGCCAGCTCGTGTCGCAGACGGGCACCTGGCTGACCATGGTCACCCAAACCCTCCTGGTCCTGAAGCTCACCGGATCGGGCGTCGCCCTCGGACTGCTCACCGCCTTCCAGTTCGGCCCCATGCTCTTCCTCGGCGCCTGGGGCGGCGCGGTGGCCGACCGCACGGACAAGCGCAAGCTCCTCATCGCCGTCCAGAGCCTCGCCATGGCGCAATCGATCGCCCTCGGCCTCCTCGTGCTCGCCGGGCTCGCCTCGATCCCCGCCATCTTCGCCCTCGCCGCCATCCAGGGCGTGCTCAACAGCTTCGACAACCCGGCCCGACGGGCGTTCGTGGTGGAGATGGTCCCCGCCGACGACCTCCCCAACGCCGTCAGCCTCAACTCGGCGGTCATGACCGGCTCGCGCGTCGTGGGCCCCGCCGCGGCGGGCGCGCTGGTGCTCACCGTCGGGTACGGCTGGCCCTTCGTCCTCGACGGGCTCACCTACCTGGCCGTGATCGCCGGGCTCGTGGCCATGCGCCCCGACGAGCTCTACCGGTCGGCCCCGATGCCCAAGCGCAAGGGCCAGGTGCGCGAGGGCCTGCGCTACATCCGCTCGGAGCCGAACCTGTTCGTGCCGCTGGCGATGATGGCGCTGATCGGCACGTTCGCCTTCAACTTCTCGGTCACGATGCCGCTCCTCGTGGAGGGCCCCCTCGGCGGCGGCACCGGCACCTTCACGCTGCTGTTCTCGGTGCTGTCGGTCGGCTCGCTGGTCGGGGCGCTGTGGACCGCGCGGCGCACCGAGGTCACGCCCACCCAGCTCGTCCGCTCAGCCGCGGCGTTCGGCGTCGCCATGATCCTCCTTGCGGCAAGCCCCAACCTGGCCCTGGCCTTCCCCGCGGCGGTGGTGCTCGGACTGGCCTCGATCGCGTTCATGACCTCGTCCACCGCGATCGTCCAGCTCCTCGCTGGCCCCGAGTTCCGAGGCCGTGTCCTGGCCATCCAGGCGATGGTGTTCCTCGGCTCCACCCCGATCGGCGGCCCGATCGTCGGTTGGATCTCCGAGGCCGCCGGACCCCGGGTCGGGATCGTGGTGGGCGCGCTGTCGTGCCTGGTGGCCGCCGGCTACGGCGCGAAGGCGCTCGACGTCGAGCCGGTCACCGGCGAGGTCGAAGCCGTCGCCTTGGTGGACTGAGCGCAGGCCCACCGGTTCAACGCCCGGCGCGCGACTCCGCCCAGGTCTTGCCCGCCTCGACGTCGACGTCGTGGGGCAGGCCCAGGACCCGCTCCGCGAGGATGTTGCGCTGCACGTCGCCGGTGCCGCCGCCGATCGTGAGCGCCGGCGAGAACAGGTAGCCGTAGGCCCACGTCGGGTCGTCGATCCCGAGCGGTCCAGCACCGGCGCGCATCGCATCCGTGCCTGCCAGGTCCACGGCGAGCGACATGATCGCCTGGCCGTGCTCGTCGGCCATCACCTTGCGGATCGACGCCTCGGACCCGGGGGCCTCGCCGCGGACCATGGCCGACACGGTCCGCAGGCGGATCAGCCGGAGGATCTCCTCGATGGTGTGGATGCGCGCCAAGCGCTGGCGCAGGTGCGGGTCCGACACGCCGCCACGGGAGCGCACGAGGTCGAGCAGGTCGGCGCCGGTGGGGCCGAGGCCCCACAGCGCCCCGCCCGACGAGAGGCTCACGCGCTCGTTGCCGAGGGTGACCTTGGCGAGGCTCCACCCCCGGTTCACCTCCCCCACCACGGCGTCGGCGGGAAGGCGGACGTCGGTGAGGAAGACCTCGTTGAACGTGTGGCCACCGGTCATCTCGATGATCGGGCGGATCTCGACGCCGGGCGCGTCCATCGGGCACACGAAGTAGGTGATGCCCTGGTGCTTGGGGACGTCGGGGTCGGTGCGGGCGATGAGGATGCCGTACCGCGAGAACTGGGCCAGCGACGTCCAGATCTTCGACCCGTTCACCACCCACTCGTCGCCGTCTCGCACGGCTCGGGTGCCGAGGTTGGCGAGATCGCTGCCCGCCTCGGGCTCGCTGAAGAGCTGGCACCAGATCTCCTCGCCCGAGAGGATCCCGGGCAGGTGACGCCGCTGCTGCTCCTCGCTGCCCGCGTGGATCAGCGTGGGGCCGGCCCAGCCGATGCCGATCTGGTTCGACGGGCGCTTGACCTTCGCGGCTCGAAGCTCGTCGTCGATGATCAGCTGGTGGATCGCATCGGCGCCGAGCCCCCACGGCTCGGGCCAGTGCGGCGCCACATAGCCGGCCTGTGCGAGATCACGACCGCTTGGCGCGGGGTGCTCGGCGAGCCACGCTCGCACCGCGAGGCGGCGGGGGTCGTCGTCGGGCGGAAGCTCGAAGTCCATCGCGCCGGACCGTAGCCCGCACGCGACACCGCCCCCTCGTGGCCGGCCGAGCCGGGCGAGGGGGCGGTGCCGACGAAGCCGGAGTGGATCAGCCTCCGAGGGCCTTGAGGGTGCCCATGAGCTCCTCGGTGAGGTTCGCGGGCACGGCGTAGCCGTCCTCGTCGCGGATCTCGTCGAAGTGGTCGCGGATGTCCTCGACGGTGAGCGACTCGGTGTCGGTCCAGCCCTGCGTCACGCCCGTGAAGATGCGGGCCACGTGGCCGCCGCCGCAGCTGTAGACCTCGCCCGACACCGGCACGTCCTCGTGGGCGAGCCAGGCGACGACGGGGGTGATGAAGCTGGGGTCGAGCTTGTCGGCCATGGCCCCGAGGAGCTCCTCGGTCATGCGGGTCTTGGCGACCGGGGCGATGGCGTTGGCCTTGATGTTGTTCTTGGCCCCCTCGACGGCGAGCACGCGGGTGAAGCCCACGAGGCCGGCCTTGGCGGCGCCGTAGTTGGTCTGGCCGAAGTTGCCGAAGATGCCGGCGGCCGACGACGTGTTCACGATGCGCCCGTAGTTCTGGTCGCGCATGTGCTGCCAGGCGGCGTGCGTGACGTAGAAGGCGCCCTTCAGGTGGACGTCGATCACGGGCTCGAGGAGCTCGGGGGTCATGTTCTTGAACGCGGCGTCGCGCAGGATGCCGGCGTTGTTGATGACGATGTCGATGCGCTCGTAGGTGTCGAGCGCGGTCTGGATGATCGCCTGGCCCCCCTCGGCGGTGGCCACCGAGTCGTAGTTGGCGACGGCCTCGCCGCCGGCCGCCTTGATCTCGTCGACCACCTGCTGGGCCGCGGTGTGCGAGCCACCCTGGCCGTCGACGGAACCGCCGAGGTCGTTGACGACGACCAGCGCGCCGCGCTTGGCCAGCTCGAGGGCGTGCGATCGGCCGAGGCCGCCGCCGGCGCCGGTGATGACCGCGACCTTGCCGTCGTAACCGAGATCAGCCATGGGTTCGTTGCTCCTGAAGGGTTCGGATGGGCGCGCTCACGGTAGAGCGACCGACCCGACGTGGGCGAACCCGCCCGCCGGGTGCGCCCGGTGCGGTCAGACGGTGATGCCGAGCTGGTCGGCGGCGTACTGCTTGAGGCGCTTGTAGTCGACCTTGCCGTTGGGGGCCCGGCCGATGCTCTCGATGGTGAGACACCGCTTCGGCGCCTTGTAGTGGGCGAGGTGGCTCTTCACGTGCGCGATCAGATCGGCCTCGTCGAGGGCGGCGCCGGGGTTGAGCTCGACCACCGCGGTGATGGCCTCGCCGAACTTCTCGTCGGGCACGCCGACGGCGACCGCATCGTGCACCGCGTCGTTCGTCTTGAGGACCTCCTCCACCTCCTCGGGGAACACCTTCTCCCCACCGGTGTTGATGCACACCGAGCCCCGCCCGAGGAGCGTGATGGTGCCGTCCGCCTCGACCGTGGCGAAGTCGCCGGGGACCGAGTACCGCTTGCCGTCGACGGTGAGGAAGGTGGCCGCGGTCTTCTCCGGGTCCTTGTAGTACCCGATGGGCTGGTGGCCTCCGACCGCCACCTTGCCGATCTCGCCCGAGCCGGGCTGGACCTCACGGTGGTCCTCGGTGAACACCTTCGTGTTCGGACCGAGCTGGAACTTCGCGGTGTGCGCTCCCCCGCCGGCGGCCGAGACGGACTGGCCCATGCCCACCGCCTCCGACGAGCTGAAGGCGTCGACGATCATGGCGTGGGGCAGGTGGCGCAGCAGGCCCTGCTTCGCCGCCTCGGAGAACATCACCCCCGACGACGTGAACACGAACATCGTCGAGAGGTCCCACCGGTCGGGCTCGGCGTCGAGCACGCGCAGCATCGGCTTCGCGAACGCGTCGCCGACGATGGCGGTGGTGTTGGCCCCTCGCGCCTCGATCGTGTCGAACAGTTCCTCGATGTCGAGGTGGCGGCTCTCGAGCGTCACGACGCAACCACCGCCGGACAGGGCGATGAGCTGGGTCATGCACCCGGTGCCGTGCATGAGCGGGCACGCCGGCACCGACACGATGCCGGGCCCGTTGACCAGCTCGGCGGGCACCGAGTAGTCGACCGGGTCCTCGGCGTAGCGGGGGTTGGTGCCCAGGGCGATGATGTTGCGGATGTGGTCGTCCTGGCGCCACATCACGCCCTTGGGCATGCCCGTGGTGCCGCCCGTGTAGAGCATGTAGAGCTGATCGCCGTCGCGTCCCCACGACGCCTCGACCTTGGTGAGGTGCGACGCGGCGGCGTCCTCGTAGGGGGTGGCCCACGAGGGGCACGTGCCGGTGCCGTCGTCGACCCAGAGCCAGGTCTTCACCCGGGGCACCCGGTCGAGGATCCGCTCGATCGTCTCGGTGAAGGACCCGTGGAAGACGACCGCCACGGCGTCGGCGTTGTCCCACAGGTAGACGAGCTCGTCGTCCGCGTAGCGGTAGTTGGTGTTGACCGGCACGAGCCCGGCCTTCCACGCCGCGAACATGGACTCCAGGTACTCGGGGCAGTTGTAGAGGTACTGCGCCACCTTGTCCTGCTCGGCGGCGCCGGCCTCGAGCAGCGTGTGGGCGATGCCGTTGGCCCGCTCGTCGAACTGGCGCCACGTCAGGACGCGCTCGCCTTGGATCTGGGCGGGCGCGTCGGGGATCTGCTGGGCGATGACCTCCCAGATCTCGGCGTAGTTCCATCCGGCCATGTCGTCGTCCCCTGTGCTCGGTGCCCCGGTCGTCGGGGGCCGAGCATAGAGAGCGGTAGGGTCGTCCTCAGACGGCACCGCGCGCGCGGCGCCCGACCTCGGGGGAGGAACCATGACGAAGCTGCGCAGCGCTCGGCTCGCTCTCGGCTTGTCGGCCATCGCCGCGGTGGTGGGGCTCGGCCTCACCGCGTGCGAGCCAGTCGCCGACACCTACGTCGCGCTCGGCGACAGCTACACCGCCGGTCCGCTGATCCTCGACCAGTCGCTCGAGCCCCTCGGCTGCCTGCGCTCCGATCGCAACTACCCGCACGTCGTGCGCAGCCAGATCAAGGTCTCCGGACTCAAGGACGTCTCGTGCTCGGGCGCCACCACGGGCGACTTCTTCACCGAACAGGGCGTCACCCCCGGCCCGAACCCGCCGCAGTTCGATGCGCTGAGCACGAACACCAAGGTCGTCACCATCGGCATCGGCGGCAACGACATCGGGTTCTCGAGCATCGTCAAGAACTGCGCGACGCTCGATCCGTTCGCCAGCGGCTGCAAGGGCGACTACGTGGTGAACGGCGTCGACACCCTCGCCGCGAAGATCGACGCGACGGCCGCCAAGATCGACAAGGTCCTCGTGGAGACCAAGAAGCGGGCCCCCAACGCCAAGGTGTTCGTGGTGGGCTACCCGACGATCGTCCCGGAGACGGGCGACGGCTGCTGGCCGACGGTGCCGATCCTGCCGAACGACATCACGTACCTCCGCGGGGTGGCCAAGCACCTCAACGCCATGCTCAAGAGCCGAGCGCTGGCGAACGGCGTCTACTACGTGGACACCGCCACCTCGAGCATCGGCCACGACATGTGCTCGTCGAGCAGGTGGGTCGAGGCGATCATCCCCGAGCGCGACGCTGCGCCCGTGCACCCCAACGCGAGCGGGATGAAGAACACGGGCAACGTGGTGGCGGCCGCGATCAACGCGGTCGTGAAGTCCTAACCCGACCGCGCTGGCGCGAGGTAGACGGTGCTGCGCTGGACGGGTTCGCCGGTGGGCGTGGATGCGAGCGGCCCACGCGGGGTGCCGTCGGGCCGCTGATCGGGGTGCGGGTGCGCCCGCCGGTACCGACGGTGGAGGGTGCGGGCGTGGAGCTCGGCTCGCAGGCGTTCGAGGGTGGGTTGGGTGTGCTTCGCTCCCAACGGCGTGGCCGGCTGGACCGCGGGAAGCGGCGCAGGAGCTCCGGGGATCACGAAGGCGAGGGCGCCGGGCGTGCCGGCCGGGAGCTCGGGGTTGCCTTCGATGTCGAGGACGCCCTGGTGGTGGAGCCGATGGTGGCGACCGCACAGGGTGGTGAGGTTCGAGATGTCGGTGGAGCCGAGGTCTTCCCAGTGCCGGATGTGGTGGATCTGGAGCCCGAAGCTCGTGTGGCACCCGGGCACGGTGCACCGATGCCGGTCTCGGAACAGGACCGCCCGGCGGAGCTTGGAACCGATGTTGCGCGTCTTGCGCCCGACCGAGATCGCCGTGCCCCGGTCGTCGTGGAGCACCGCCTCGAAGGTGGCATCGCACAGCAGGTGGCGGCGTCGGGCCCGATCGACGACGCGACCGCGGTCGTCGGTGAGCATCGGCTGGCCGTGGACATCGGTGTGGAGGTGGAGGTTGATCAGGTACCGCTCCGAGCCCGGGTGCGCCGCCTCGCCCCAGCGAAGCCCGGCCTCGCACAGGGCCTCGAACCCGTCGAGGCTCGTGGCGATCGACCGCTCCCCTGGCTCGACGCCTTCGCTGAGGCGATCTGCATCGTGCTGGCGCTGCAGATCCGCGGTCAGCGCATCGAGCGCGTGCTGGAACGCATCGGCGGCCTCGGTGGAGGTGCGGACCCGGATGGTGGCGCCGTCACGGTCGCGGGCCACCGACACACCGGATTGCGGCGCGGGCCGTCGATCCGCGTCGCCATCGCCCTCCTCGTACGCATAGGACCGCAGGATCGACCGCAGCTGCTTCACGTCTGCGGAGTGGGCCAGCAAGGTGGCCGCCTCGTCGTAGTTCGCCGGGGCGAGCGCCGCCACGACCGTGGCCTGGTCCAGCGACACCTCCCCGTTGCGCAGCGCACCGAGGAGGCACGGCAGCTCCTCGGCCCGGCGAGCGATCCGCAGCACCTTCGCCGCCGTCCCTCGATCGATCCCGGTCTGCCAGCAGAGGTAGTGCGACGGCGAGTGCAGGCCCGGTCCCACGTGGTGACCCTCCGCCAAGGTGAGCACCGCGAGATCGACCAGCCGCCCGAACCCGGCGTTGATGATGCCGGCCACCGCGGCGAGCTCCTCGGTGGCTGCGAGGTAGGTGGCGAAGGACGCCTCGGCCTGCTCGGACACCCCCGAGGTCCCCACCGGCCGCGCCCCTCGCGCGGGCGCATCGATCGTGGAGGTGGTGGGCATGGGCACCACCCTAGCACATGTTATCGAACACATGTTCGATCACATGTGCCGGGCTCGAGGTCGCTTCCATCTAGGGTCCACGCCGTGCACCGGACCGACCTGGCGACCCGCGCTGGCGCCACCCTCCGCCCGTGAGCCCCGGCGACGGCATCGTCGCGGCCGGTCACGAGGCCGCCGCCGACGCGGCGGCCCGGGCGTTGTCGCTGGGCGGCAACGCGTTCGATGCCGTGATCGCCGCGGGGTTCGCATCCACCGTGTGCGAGCCGGGCTTCACCAGCCTCGGCGGCGGCGGGTTCCTCCTCGCCCACCCGACCGACGCCGCCACCGTGCTGTTCGACTTCTTCGTCGACACCCCGGGCCGGGGCCGTCCCGGCGGAGCGCCCGAGCCGGTGTTCGACGAGGTGGTGGTCCGCTTCGCCGCTGCCGACCAGGTGTTCCACTGCGGTCCGGGCTCGGTCGCGGTGCCCGGGGTGCTCGCCGGCTACCTCCACGTGCACGAGCGGCTCGGGCGCCTACCGCTCCGAGAGGTGGTGGCCCCAGCAGTGGAGCTGGCCCGGACCGGCGTGGCCGTGTCGGCCACCCAAGCCGTGGACCTGACGCTCCTCGAGCCGATCCTGGCCCGCACCGAGGGGAGCCGGCGGATCTTCCTGCCCGAGGGCCGGCTGCTGCGCGAGGGCGAGCTGCTCCACAACCCGGATCTGGGCGACTTCCTCGAGCAGCTCGCCGGCCCCACGCCGGCGACCCTCTACGAGGGGGAGCTGGCCCGGCGCCTGGTCGACCAGCTCCACGAGCACGGTGGCTTGCTGACCCTCGACGACCTCGCTGGCTACCGGGTGATCGAACGTCGCCCCCTGCGGTTCGGCTTCCGAGACCGGACGATCCTGACGAACCCCCCGCCGACGTTCGGCGGCGCGCTCCTCGGGCTGGCGCTCGCGCGGGTCGGCGCCGAGCCTCCACCGACGAGCGCGGCGGACCGCGCCGAGCTGCTCGCGCGCACGATGGCTGGGGTCGACCGCGACCGAGCCGCCGGCCATCCCGAGGTGCTCGCCGCCCTGCGGGGCGACCTCGGTGACGACCCCGAGGCTCGGGCGATCGCGACGCGAGGCACCACGCACGTCACCGTGGCGGACGCGGCGGGGAACGTGGCGTCGATGACCACGTCGAACGGCGAGTGCTCCGGCGACGTGCTCGCCGGCACCGGCATCTCGTGCAACAACATGCTGGGCGAGGACGACCTCCACCCCGACGGCTTCCACGCGGCCCCGCCCGGCGAGCGGGTGGCGTCGATGATGTCGCCCTCGATCGTGCTCGGCCCCGACGGCGCGGTGGAGCTCGCCCTCGGCAGCGGGGGCTCCAAGCGCATCCGCTCCGCGCTGCTCCAGGTGCTGACCGCCACCATCGACCACGGCACGGCCCTCCAAGCAGCGGTCGACGCACCCCGGATCCACTGGGACGAGGATCACCTCGAGGCGGAACCGGGGCTCGCTCCCGACGTGCTCGAGCGCTTGCGCCGCGTGGCGCCGGTCAACGTGTGGCCGGCGCGCAGCATGTACTTCGGCGGGGTCCACGCCGTCGCTCCGGGCTCCACCGGGGCCGGCGACGCGCGCCGCGGCGGCGCAGTCCGCGTGGTCTGACGGCCTCAGCCCTCGATGGCGGCCAGCACCACGGCCCACGACGCGAGGCCGTGCTCGCAGGTGCCGTCCCAGGTCGCCCAGCAATCGTCGGGCGCTCGGCAGATGCCCTCCGCCGCCCAGTCGTCGAGGGTCTCGGGATCGGGTGGTGCCCACCCGGAGTTGACCTCGAACCACTCGAAGGTGGCCGCGACCGCGCTCACCAGGGCTCGGTGCCGTCGCCGAGCAGCGCCCGGACGGTGGTCGTGACCACCTTGCGGGCCTGCGCGACCGAGAGGCCCTGCCCGGCTCGCAGCAGCTCCCAGGTGGGCCAGGCCAGCGTCGCGATGAGCGCGTTCAAGAGCACGGTGCCGTCGGCGGCCGCCGCCACCTCGGGCCCGAACACCTCGGCCACCTGGAGGCGCTGGAAGTCGTGGCCGCGCTCGAACTGCCCCTGGATGACCTCGGAGCTGGCCGCGTGCACCCGGGCAGCCCGCAGGATCGGGGTGAGCGACTCGTGGACGGAGGTGCGCTGGTGCACGAAGGCGTCGATGCGGTCGTGCAGCGCCATCCCGGGGTCGATGTGGGCGATGATCCCCGCGACCCGCACCACCACGCGCTCGCCCACCGCGGCGAACAGCGCGTCGAGGTCGTCGAAGTGCTGGAAGATCGACCGCACCGACACCCCGGCCCGCTCGGCGATGCGGGGGCCGGTGGGGCGCAGGTCGCCCTCGTCGATGAGCCCGATCGTGGCCTCGACGATGGCGTCGCGCGTGCGGACCGCTCGGGCGGTGCGGCCGTCGATCGGCTCCTCGACATCGGGGGTCGCGGTCATCTCGGTCGCCGATGGTAGGGGGCCGGTCAGCTTCCCGCGATGCCCGATCCGTGGTGGAGCACCAAGCGCCACCCGCCGTCGTCACGGGTGAACACGTTGGTCGCCGCCACCGACTGCGCCTGTGGGCCGGCGATCATGTTCTCGTCGAGGGTCACCCAGCCGACGTCGCCCTGCACCCAGGCCTCGACGCCGGTGAGGATGAACTGCATCGGCTGGTCGGCCTGGAACAGCGCGAACCACGAGGCGGCCACCGCCGGCCAGCCGCGCAGCGTCGCCCACCCGGGATGCGTGCACGACACGTGGTCCTCGTGGCGCCACGCCTCGGACATGGCGTCGAGGTCGCGCGCCTCGAACGCCGCGTAGAACGCCTCGTTGGCGGCGAGCAGATCGTCGACGAGCGGTCCGGGCACCTGGGAGAGCGTACCGGCGCCCCACCGCTCGCCTGTCAGGGGGGCCGGGTACCGTCGGTGCATGGCCTTGCCGACCCCTGTGACGCTGTCGCCCTCGAAGGTGTCGTCGTTCACCGATTGCGCGCTGGCGTTCCGGTTCTCGGCCATCGACCAGCTGCCCGAGGCACCGTCGGTGGCCGCCACGAAGGGCACGCTCGTGCACCTGGCGCTGCAGCACCTGTTCGACCGCGAACCGGGCGATCGCCGCATCGAGGCGGCGGTCGCGGACCTCGAGCGCGCCACCGAGGAGCTCCGAGACGATCCCGACTACGCGGGGCTCGAGCTGGATGCCGATGCCGAGGCGGCCTTCCTCGCGGACGCCGAGCGCCTGGTGCGCCGCTACTTCGAGATCGAAGACCCGACCGCGATCACCCCCGTGGGCCTCGAGCTCAAGCTCGAGGCCCGCATCGACGACATCCGCATCCGGGGGATCATCGACCGCCTCGAGCTCGACCCCGACGGCGGCCTGGTGGTCACGGACTACAAGACGGGCCGGTCCCCCGGCGTCACCCACCAGCAGGGTCGCCTCGGCGGCGTCACCTTCTACGCCCTGCTCTGCGAAGACCTGTTCGGCGTCCTGCCCAGCCGGATCCAGCTCGTGTACCTGGGCGACGGGCTCACCATCTCCACGGTGCCCACCGAGCAGCAGATCCGGGGGCTGCGCACCAAGATCCGAGCGCTCTGGCAGGCCATCGAGCGAGCCTGCGAGCGCGAAGACTTCCGGCCCCGGCCCGGGCCGCTGTGCAACTGGTGCAGCTTCCACGACTACTGCCCCGCCCAGGGAGGCGACGTCGCGCTCGCCGGCGCGGTCGTGGCCGAGCGCCTGGCCGCGTCGACCGTCTCGGCGGAGGAGGTCGCCGAGCCTGCGTAGGCTCGAACGCCGTGGCCAGACGCCAGCGGACCCCGCGACGCACCGACGACAACCTCCCGAGCGCCATCGATCGCTTCGACGATGCCGTCGACGCCGCCTGGGGCCGGGTCTTCCGCGGCCACCCCGTCGCCGACCGGATCTTCTACCTCGCGTCCGAGGTCGGCGACTTCAGCGTCTTGTGGCTGCTCATCGCGGCCACCCAAGGCCTTCGCAGCGATGAGGACGCCGACGCGTCGATCCGCTTCAGCCTGCTCATCCTCGGCGAGTCGCTCCTCGTCAACCAGGGCATCAAGCGCCTCGTGCACCGCCCTCGGCCGACCCCCACCGAGCCCCGTCCGCTCCATGTTCGCTCGCCCATGACCTCCAGCTTCCCGAGCGGCCACGCCAGCTCCGCGATGGCCGCCGCCCACCTGCTCAGCAAGCGCTCGCCTCGGCTCCGCCCCGCGATCTACCTCCTCGCGGGCATCGTCGCCACCAGCAGGGTGCACGTCCAGGTGCACCACGCGTCGGACGTCATCGCCGGCGCCGCCATCGGCACCGCCTACGCCCGCCTCGCCGACCGGTGCGTGCCCGGAGCGCTGCCGTGAACGATCCGGGCCCCGACGGCCCCGAGCACATGAGCGACGTCGAGGCGCTCATGTGGAGCCTCGACGCCGACCCGGTCCTGTCCACCACCTTCGCCAACATCACCTTCCTCGACCGTGCGCCGGACCCCGAGCGCCTCCGGCGGCGCCTGTGGCGTGCCACGAGGGTGGTGCCCCGCCTCCGCCGTCGGGTCACCGAGGGCCTGGGGCCCACCACCCCGTCGTGGGACGACGACCCCGACTTCGACCTCGACCGGCACCTGCGCTGGACCACCCTTCCGGCAGGCGCCACCGACGCCGACGTCCGTGCCCTCGCGGTGGACCTCGCCACCACCCCGTTCGATCGCGCCCACCCGCTGTGGGAGTTCGTGGTGGTCGACGGCCTACCCGACGGCCGCGCAGCCATGGTGCAGAAGATGCACCACACGATCACCGACGGCGAGGGCGGCATCCGCATGTCGATGGAGTTCATCGACCTCGAGCGCGACGCCCCCGAACCCGCCCCACTCGACGACGGCCCCCCACCCGCCGCGACCGATCGACCGCCGTGGGCGGGCGCCGTCGACGCCGCCAGCTCTCTCGCCCGGCGCAACGCTGACGCCGCACGCCGCCTCGTGGGCTCGGCCGCCGACCTCGCCCGGGATCCCCTCCACGTCGCCTCGCTCCTCGCCGCGCTGCCCGCGGACGCCGCCGCGACCACCCGCTCGCTCGTCCGCCAGCTCGGCGTGGTCGACAGCCACCGATCACCGTTGTGGAACGACCGCTCCCTCGACCGGGCCCTCGAGACCTTCGACGTCTCGCTCGACCGCACCAAGACGGCGGCCCACGCGCTCGGCGGCAGCGTGAACGACCTGTTCGTCGCAGCCGCCGCCGGGGGCGCTGGCACCTACCACCGACGCCGCGGCATCGGGGTCGCCGACCTGCGGATGTCCATGCCGGTGAGCACGCGCCACGACCGAGGGTCGGCGGGCAACTCGTTCACCCCCACGCGGGTCCTCGTGCCGGTGGGGTCCGACCCGGTCGAACGCTTCCTCGAGGTCCACCGCCGGCTGTCCATCACCAAGACCGAGCGGGCGATGAACCTCGTGAGCACGATGGCCGGGCTGGTGAACCTGCTCCCGCGACCGATGCTGGTGCGCGTCGCTCGCCAGCAGGTCATGACGGTGGACTTCGCCACCTCCAACGTGCGCGCCGCGCCGTTCGACCTGTTCATCTGCGGCGCGCTCGTGACCGCGAACTACCCGCTCGGACCGCTCGCGGGCACCGCCTGGAACCTCACCACCATGAGCTATCGCGGCACGCTCCACCTCGGGCTCCACGTCGACCGTGCGGCGGTCGACGATCCCGGGGAGCTGCGCGACGACATCGCAGCCGCCTTCGACGAACTGCTCGGGCGCGGCGAACGCGCCCGCTGACCTCGAACGCCTAGACGCCGGAGGCGACCGGCAGCGTCGTGTCGAGGCCGGCGAGGAGCAGGCGCAGGTCGAGCAGCAGATCCGAGACCTCGTCGGAGGAGACGAGCTCGCGGCTCTGCATGGTGCCGAGCGCCTGGTCGATGACGGCCATGGCCTCGTGGATGACGATCTCTGTCGCAGCAGTGTCGGTCACGAGCGCCACCTTACCGGCGAGGACCGCCGATCCACGCGCAGTTGCACGCTCGTGACGGGAGCTTCATCGTCCCGAAACGCGCCGTGGGGGCGGACCGGGAGGACCGGCGGCCACCCCGTACCCTGTCGCCCGTGCACTACGAGATCGTCCGCCGCCTCGGCCGGGGAGGCATGGGCGTGGTCGACCTCGCCCGCGGCCCCGACGGCCGCGAGGTGGCGCTCAAGCGGCTCTCGTTGCACGGCACCCCCGAGGAGCTCGAGACGGCGCGAGCTCGCATCCGGCGCGAAGCCGAGGTGCTCCAGCGGCTCCACCACCCCAACATCGTCGAGCTCGAGGAGGTGCTCGACGACGGCGACGACATCGTCCTCGTCATGGCCTACCTGCCCGGCGGAAACCTCGCCCAGCGGGTGACCGAGCACGGGCCGCTCGCCCCCGACGAGGTGGCCCGCCTCGGAGATCAGCTCCTCGACGCCCTCGCCACCGCCCACCGCCAGGGGGTGGTGCACCGCGACATCAAGCCGGCCAACGTCCTCTTCGCAGCAGATGGCACGCCGGCGCTCGCGGACTTCGGCGTCGCCGTGCACCGCGATGCGACCCCCGGCCTCACCGCGACCGAGATGGTGGTGGGCACGCCGGGGTACATGGCCCCCGAGCAGGCGCGCGGCGACGAGGTCACCGCCGCGTCCGACGTGTTCAGCCTGGGAGCGACGCTGCAGTTCGCGGCGACCGGCAGCGGGCCGTGGGGCCACGGCGACCCTCGCGTCTTGATGCTGCGCGCCGTCTCGGGCCGTGCCGAGCGGCTGCCGCGCGACCTCCCCGACCCGCTGCGCCGCCAGCTCGCCACGATGCTCGCTCGCGATCCGGCGGACCGGCCAACCGCGGCGGCGCTCCGGGGCGGCCCGGCCGGAACCCTCGTGCGCCCGGGCGCTGCGGCTGGTGCGACCCGCCGCCGGCGCGCCGCTGCGATCGCGTCCGTCGTCGTCGCCGCCGTCGCCGTCGCCGCCGCCCTCGCCGTGGTCCTGCGTTCCTCCGACGGCGACCGACGCGACGATGCTGCGGCGGGAGCGACCACCACCAGCGAGACCACGACCACCACCGAGGCCTGCGAGGACAAGCCCTACCAGCCGTGCGGCAGCGAGCCCGCTCCCAACACCGATGGCGAGCGGTGCCTCGACGACACCGCCGACTACGACGACGATGCCCTGAACGGCTGCGAGGCGGTGCCCGACGACCTCGGCGACGACACGTTCCTCGATGGCGAGCTGCAGGCCAACCTCGTGCCCGTCGACGATGTGGACACCTACCGGCTCGAGGTCGAGGATCGCTTCCAGCTCTCGTGCGACGGCCAGGTCCACGTCACCCTCACCGCGCCCGCGGGCACGAGCCAGCGGGTGCGGGTGCTCGACGGCGACGTCGAGCTGGCATCGGCGGTGAGCGGCGATGGCGTGCCCGGCACCGCGACCGTCCGCGAAGCCAACTGCTTCACCAGCGACTCGACGACGCTCACCGTGGTCGTGGAGTCCGTCGGCACCGACCGCTCGCCCGAGGACTACGTCCTCACCGCCACCGGCAGCTTCTGACCGCACGTAGGGTCCACGCCCATGGCTCATCCTCGACTCGGCTTCACGTTCGCCAGCCTCATGCCGCTCGGACCGCAGCTCGCGGTGGACACCGCGAAGGAGGCGGCTGAACTCGGCTACCGCTCGTTCTGGACCGCGGAGACCACCGGCCCGGAGGCGTTCTCGCTGCTCGCCGCGGCTGGCGCCGCGGCCCCCGGGCTCGGCCTCGGCACCGGGGTGCTCGCGCTGCAGCTGCGCACGCCGATGGTCGCCGCGATGGGCGCGGCCACGCTCCAGGCGCTGCACCCGGAGTCCGACGTGGTCCTCGGCATCGGCATCTCGTCGCCGGTGGTGACCTCGCGATGGCACGGCGTCGACTACGGGGAGCGGCCGCTGGCGCACGTCCGCGAGTACGTGGCGCTCGTTCGGGCGTGCCTCACGGGCGAGAAGGTCGACTTCGACGGGGACTTCTACCGGGTGCGCGGCTTCCGCCTGGGCATGCGGCTCGGGCAGCGCACGCCCAAGATCGTCGTGGGCGCGCTGAACCCGGCGATGCTGCGCCTGGCCGGCGAGGTCGCCGACGGCGTCCTGCTCAACTACCTCCCCGCGTCGCACGTGGCGTGGTCGGTCGAGCAGGTCCGAGCGGGCGGCGGGGCCGAGATCTACGCCTACGTCCACGCCGGCGTCGGCGACCGCGACCAGGGCATCGACAAGGCGCGCCGCGACCTGTTCTCCTACGCCGTGGTCGACGCGTACGCCGCGAACTTCCGACGCGCCGGGTTCGGCGACGAGGTCGACGAGATCCGAGCCCGCCACGCTGCGGGCGACCGCGACGGCGCGCTCGCCGCCGTGTCCGATCGCATGTGCGACGCCATCGACATCCTCGGCGAGGCGGACGTGGTGACGTCGGCGGTGCAGGCCTACGTCGATGCCGGCGTCGAGGTGCCGGTGCTGATGCCGCTGCCGTGGGGCGGGGAGCGGCGCACCGTGCTCGCCGACACGATGGCGGCCGCGGCCTCTGCCTGAGGGCACCGCCCGGCTTCGATGTCGGTGGCGCTCGGTAGCCTTCGGCCATGGAGCTGCAGGACCGGGTCGCGGTCGTCACGGGGGCGGCGAAGGGGATCGGCAACGCCCTCGCGGAGGCCTTCTTGGCCGAAGGGGCCGCAGCCGTTGCCATCGTCGACCTCGACCAGGGGGCGGTGGACCTCGCCGCGGCCCAGCTGGGCGCGCGCGCCACGGGCTACGCGGTCGACGTGTCCGACAAGGCGTCGGTGGCCGCGCTGGTGGACGACGTGGAGCGCCGGCTCGGGCCCATCGACCTCTTCGTGAGCAACGCGGGGATCGGCAGCGGATCCGGCGTCGAGACGGGCCCCGAGGTCTGGGATCGGATCTTCGGCGTCAACGTGCTCGCGCACGTCCACGCCGCCGATGCGGTCCTCCCCTCGATGCTCGCCCGAGGCGAGGGCTACCTGCTGTCCACGGCATCGGCCGCCGGCCTGCTGAGCCAGATCGGCGACCTGCCCTACTCGGTCACCAAGCACGCCGCGGTGGCGGTGGCCGAGTGGCTCGCCATCACCTACGGCGACCGGGGCATCAAGGTCTCGTGCCTGTGCCCGCAGGGCGTCCGGACCGACCTGTTGGCCGACGCCATGGGCCATGCCTCGGTGGAGACGGTGGTGGCCCAGGGCGTGATCGAGCCTGCCGAGGTTGCCGCGGCCGTCGTCGAGGGACTGCGTGACGAACGGTTCCTGATCCTCCCCCATCCCGAGGTCGCCCGGTACTACGAGCGGCGGGCCACCGATCCCGATCGCTGGCTCGCGGGGATGCGCCGGCTCCAGGCCCGCATCGTCGGCGCGCTCGACGGCGGCTGATGGCTCGGCGCAGCTCCCCCATCGACGACGGCCTCGCCGAGCTCGGGCTCGAGATCGGCCAGATCGTCCGCTACCTCGGGTCGTCCGATCGCCGGTACCGGGAGGGCGTGGTGCTGCGACGCGAGCGAGACGGGTCGGTCGGGCTGCGAGACGAGCGCGGCCGAGCCCGAGCCATCCCAGCGGAACGCATCGAGGTGCGCGTGATCGGGCCGCGCGGCGGCGAGCAGTGGCTCCCGCTCACCGACACCGGCGGCGGCTTCCAGCTCGGCCTGTTCTGACGGTGCGCCTGGTCGAGCTCCCCCTGGTGCTGGCACGAGCGCACCGCGCGATCGAGGTCGGTGCCCGCACCACCCTCGTGCTCAGCGGCGCCGTCATCGACGACCCGCGGTTGGCTGAGGTTGTCGAGGCCGGAGGTTTCGAGCTCGTGGGGATCGATGGCCACGAGGCCACCCTGGAGTCGCGGTTCGCGCTCCCCGACCACGTCACCGACGACCTCCGCCTCCTCTGCTGCGGGCTGAACCCATCGCTGCACGCGGCGGAGGCAGGCGTCGGCTACGTCACGGGCAACAACCGGTTCTGGCCGGCCATGGCGAAGGCGGGCCTCGCCTCGCGCGACCGCGACCCGATCCACCTCGCGGCGCACGACCGGATCGGGATGACCGACCTGGTCAAGCGACCGACGGCCCGGGCCGACGAGCTGCGCCGCGACGAGTACCGGGAGGGGGTCGATCGGCTCGAGTCGCTCTGCACTTGGCTCGCGCCACGGGCCGTCGCCGTCGTCGGGCTGGCCGGATGGCGGGCGGCGGTCGATCGCAAGGCATCGGCGGGATGGCAGGAGCGACGCCTAGGGCCGACCCCGGTGTACGTCCTTCCCTCCACCAGTGGGCTCAACGCGGGCACGAGCCTCGACGACCTCGTCGGGCACCTCCTCGCCGCCGCTTCGCCTCCCGCCAGCTGACCGCCAGCTGACCGCCAGCTCACCGCCACGAAGGCTTCACGGAAGGCACCGCGGTTTCGCGGGCGTGGGCTGCGACACTGGAGCCATGGCTCGTCGCACCAAGATCATCGCCACCATCGGTCCGGCCTCGGATTCGGAGGCGATGATCAAGGATCTCGCCGAGGCGGGGATGGACGTGGCCCGCATCGGGCTCGCGCACGGCTCGCTCGACGAGGCGATCGAGAAGTTCCGACGGGTCCGCCGGGTCGAAGCCGCGCTCGGCCGACCGATCGGGGTGATGGTCGACCTCCCCGGGCCGAAGGTGCGCGCCGGCCACATGCCGGCCGAGGGCCTCCCGGTCGCCGAGGGCGACATGATCCGCCTCACCCCGGGTGCCGACGGCTCGACCGCCGAGGTCATCCACGTCGACCACGAAGGGCTGCTCACCGACCTCCACGTCGGGGACCGGGTCACCTTCGGCGACGGGGTGGTGATGGCCGAGGTGCTCGACCGCAAGGCCGACTGCCTCCAGGCGCGGATCACCCACGGCGGCCTGCTCCAGGGTCGTCCCGGCGTGCACATCCCCTCCGATCGGCTGCGCATCTCCTCGCCCACCCCCGAAGACCTCCACATGCTCGACGCCTTCGTCGAGGAGGGCGTCGACATGGTCGCCCTGTCCTTCGTGCGATCGGCGCACGATGTCCGACGCGTCGGCGTGGAGCCGCACCCCCGAGGGCCGCTCGTCATCGCCAAGATCGAGACCCGCGCCGCGGTCGACAACCTCGATTCGATCATCGAGGCCTCTGGCGGCGTGATGATCGCGCGCGGCGACCTCGGCGCCGAGATGCCCATCGAGGAGCTGCCCCACCTGCAGAAGCGGATCCTGCAGCGCTGCATCACCCTCGGGCGCCCCGCCATCACCGCGACGCAGATGCTCGAGTCCATGGTCACGGCGCCCACGCCCACGCGAGCCGAGGCGTCCGACATCGCCAACGCCGTGTTCGACGGGTCGAGCGCGCTGATGCTGTCGGGCGAGTCCGCCGTCGGGCACAACCCCACCAACGCGGTGGCCACCATGGCGCGCATCGCGGCCCGAGCCGACGACGAGTTCGACTACGACGCCTGGGGCGCGCGGGTGCACGAGATCGCGTCCACCATGCAGCCCCACATCGATGACACGGTCACCCTCGGCATGACCAACGCGGCGTGGCGCGCCGCGCTCGAGACCGGCGCCAGCGCGATCTTGTGCATCACGCTCACCGGCTTCACCGTCCGCTCGATCGCACGGTTCCGCCCGCAGGCGAAGATCCTCGGCTTCTCGGCCGACGAGCAGACCCTCCGCCAGCTGACCCTCTCCTGGGGCGCCACCCCGGTGCACCTCGACGTCGACTACCAGGCGGAGAACGTGATCACCCGGGCGGTCGAGCAGGCACGCGAGGCCGGGCTCATCCGTCGAGGCGACCTGGTGGCGGTGCTCTCCGGGTCCCGGGAGTACCCCGGGCAGGCCACCGATTCGCTGCGCCTCATCCCCATCCGCTGACCTTCGTGGCCTTCTGACGGCGAAGGCCTCGGGATTCTGCTTCAGCCGACGCTCGCGATGGCCGAGAACCCCAGGTAGCAGCGATGTCCGGCGGCGCGTCGCCGGGGTCCCTCCCCGTCGCTCGAGGTCGAACATGTCGATGATGCGCCGCGGTCCGCTCGACCGCTATCCGGTGGAGTGGGTGCTCCGGCAGGCATCCGCGCACGAGATCACCGGGAGCCTCGAGTTCCACGCCGAGGTGTCGGCGACCTTCCACCTCCACGGCGGCCGCGTCTACGCAGCCGACCCCGGCGTCGGCGACACCGCCTCCCCCGCCTCGAGCCCCACCGACGAGCTCGAGGCTCGCAAGGAGGTGGTGCAGCTCCTCGCGGACGTCCTCGACGCTCGAGACGGCTGGTACTACCTCGACCCGCTCGGCCACGCGCCGGGTCGAGGGGCGTGGGCGTGGGAGACGGCATCGCTCCTCATGGAGACCAGGGCGAGGGCCCACGAGGACCGAACGCTCTCGGCGTGGCGCGAGCGGACCGTGATGCTGCGCCCGGCGCCCCACGCCGAGGTGGTGCTGAGCGCCGATGCGTGGCAGGTGGTGGTGAGCCTCGCCGGCACCGCCACCACGAGCCAGATCGTCGACCGCCTCGGCTGGAACCCCGGCCGGATGCTCGCCGCGCTCGACGACCTGGAGCGAGCGGCGATCCTCGACCCCGACGTGGGGACGGCCATCGGCTCGGCGCCGGCTGCCACCGCCGCCCTGCCCGATGCCGCGCCCAACCGCCACGCGGGCCCGCTGGCCCCGCCACCGCCGATCTCGGCGGCCGCGCTGTCGGGCCCGCCGAGCCCCGGAGAGAGCGGAGGACGGGGCGGGCTGCGACGGCGCCGAGCGCAGCGCTGAGGTCGGCGCCCGCTGGCATGCTTCGTCCATGGGCTTGCTCCAGGACCGCACCATCCTCGTCACCGGGGTCTTGACCCCATCGTCGATCGCCTTCAGCTGCGCGCGGGTCGCGCAGGAGCAGGGGGCACAGGTGATCCTCACGTCGTTCGGTCGCGCCATGGCGACCACCCGGCGGGCGGCGGCGAAGCTTCCCGAGCCCGCTCCCATCGTGGAGCTCGACGCCTCCTCGGAGGAGGACCTGGCCGCCCTGGCCGACCGCATCACCGAGCACACCGACCACCTCGACGGCGTCGTCCACGCCATCGGGTTCGCTCCCACCGCCTGCCTCGGCCAAGACGACGGGCTGTTCGCCGCGTCCTGGACGGAGGTGGCCACCGCGATGCAGGTGTCCGCCTGGTCGCTCCCAGCCCTCGCCGGCGCCACGCGCTCGCTCCTCGCCCCAGGTGCCTCCATCGTCGCCCTCGACTTCGACGCTTCCGTCGCGTGGCCCGCGTACGACTGGATGGGCGTGGCCAAGGCGGCGCTCGAGTCGAGCGCTCGATACCTCGCCCGGGACCTCGGGCCGAGCCGGGTGCGCGTCAACCTCGTCGCGGCGGGACCGCTGCGCACCGTCGCGGCCCGGAGCATCCCGGGCTTCTCGGCCATCGACCACGTGTGGCGATCCCGCGCCCCGTTGGGGTGGGATGTGCACGATCGCGAGCCCACCGCCCGAGCGGTCGCCGCGCTCCTCTCGGACTGGTTCCCGGCCACCACCGGCGAGATCGTCCACGTGGACGGTGGCTTCCACGCCATCGGCGCCGCGCCCGGCGAACCCTGACCGCCGAACAGCACGGCGCCCTCGCGCCGTCTGCGAGGATGCCCCCCATGGCGGCACCCGGCGCGCCCTCGCCCCCCACGACTCCTCCCCGACCCGCGCTCAGCGACATCGGCACGCCGTACCTCGTCGTGCTCGCCCTGGTGGCGGCGATGTGGGTCGAGGAGCTCGTGGACCTGCTCCCGCGCACCCAGTTCGACGGCCTCGGCATCCGCCCCCGCCAGGTGCGCGGCCTCGCCGGCATCCCGCTCGCCCCGTTCCTCCACGACGGGTTCGGCCACCTCCTGGGCAACACGATCCCGTTCCTCGTGCTGGGGTGCTTGATCGCCGCATCGGGCACGCAGCGGTTCGTGCAGGTCTTCGTGATCTCCGGACTCGTCGCCGGCATCGGCACCTGGCTCACCGCGCCGGCCGGCACCGTGCACATCGGGGCGAGCGGCGTCGTGTTCGGGTTCCTCACCTACCTCATCGCCCGCGCCGCGTTCGAGCGCCGCCTCGGCCACGTGCTGCTGGCGCTGGCCGTGCTGGCGTTCTACGGAGGGCTCCTGTGGGGCCTGCTCCCTCGCCCGGGCATCTCGTGGCAGGGCCACCTGTTCGGCTCCATCGGCGGCGTCGCTGCGGCCTGGGGGATCCACGGAAGGCGCAAGGCCCCCGCCGAGCCCGCGTGAGCCTGCCCCTGCACCGAGCGCGTACCCTTCCGCCCGTGGGAGACCCCGACCGTCCGCTGCGACTGCTGCTGCTGAACGGCATCGACATCGAGTCCGGCGACCTCTACGACGACATCGGGGCGAGGTTGCGAGCGCGAGGGCTCGACGTCGACGTGCTCCACGAGACGCCAGCGCCGCTGCCCGAGGGCACCGAGCCGCCGTGGGACGTGGCGGTGACGAACTACCGGCGCGAAGACGTGGCCACCCACGCTCGCGTGGTGTTCGGCGGCACGCCGCAGCCACGACCGACGACGCTCGGGTGGCTCGAGGACGCCGGCGTGGCGACCATGGACTGGGCCACCGCGTCGAGCCGGCGCGACGTCTGGCGGCTGTTCGGCCGCTGGGACGTCGATCGCCTCATCCTGAAGCCGTCGTTCACCTTCGGCGGAGACGGCGTGTGCGTGTTCGGCCGGCGCTCCGTCCCGCGGATGCAGTGGAACCCGGAGCTCGACGTGATCTGCCGAGAGGTCGACCCGAACGACGGGGACGTCTACAAGGTGGAGCTGATGGCCGGATCGGTGCTCATCGGGTGGATGAGCGAGGCGCCACCGATCCGCGACCGGTTCGCCGACCGACGCGGCCACGGGATCCCCGGCGCCTACGGCGAACGATCGTTGTGGGATCCCCCCGAAGCGGTGGCCCAGCCGCTCCGCGAGATGAACGCACGGCTGGCGGAGGAGGGCTACGGCCACATGAGCGTGGACCTCATGCGAACGAGCGACGGGGACTTCGTGGCGATCGAGCTCAACAACTTCAGCGTGGCGATCTGGTGGACCCGACAGTTCGAAGACTTCCGCGAGCGCTACGCGGACGCCATCCACCGCCTCGTCCTCGGCGCGCCCGTGGGCGCGGCCTAGCGGGGCGCGAGGTCGCGGATCGCCTGGCGCTGGTCGACCCCGAACGGCAGGACCGCGAGCGCCGGCGTGGTGATGCCGTTCTCTTGGTAGCGGCCGATGTGCTCGCGGCACGCCTCGGGCGACCCGTGGACGATCAGCGTGTCGACGAGCTCGTCGGGGATGTGGGTGAGGGCGGCCTTGCGATCGCCGGTGCCCCACGCGTCCCACATGGGCTGGAGCACGTCGCCTCGGCCGAGCCATCGGTGGAACTCGGCGTACACCGGCACGGTCAGGTAGGCCGCGATGAGGCGACGGCCCCAGTCGCGCACGAGGTCGGCATCGGTGGTGGGCGCCACGAAGATGCGCGCCACGACCTCCTTGTCCTCGCCACCCTCGTGCACGAACGGCGTCACCGTAGGCACGTCGTCGGCGCCGAGCCAGTTCACGATGGCACCGTCGCCCTCGGCGCCCGCGAGCCGCAGCATCCCCTGGCGCAGCGCCGCGATCAGGATCTTCGGCTGCACCTGGGGCACCTGGCTCAACTTGAAGCCATCGACCGTGAAGGTCTCGTAGGTCTCGCGGACCTTCGCCCCGGCCACCGCAGCTCGGAGGAACCGGACCATGTCGCGGGTGCGCTGGTAGGGCTGCTCGAACGGGATGTCGTTCCAGCGCTCCACGATCACGTTGCTCGACGTGCCGATCCCGAACGCGACCCGGCCCGGCGCGGCGTCGGCGAGCGCGGCGACGCACTGGGCCATCGTGGCCGGCCCACGCGTGAAGGCGGGGACGATCGCGCTGCCGAGGCGAAGCGACGGCGCCCACACCGAGGCCAGCGCGAGCGGCGTGAAGCCGTCGGCGCCGTCGGCCTCGCTCGACCACACGTCGGTGTAGCCCAGGTCCGCGACCTCGCGGATCCAGTCGCCCTGCTCGTGGAGGGGCACCCCCATGAACGGGATGGTGATGCCGTAGCCGTGGTAGGTCACGAGTGCTCCTCCTGTGGGCGCGTCCCCGGGCGCTCCGGCTCCCAGAATCGCACGATCGTGGACTGGCTCGCCGAGGCCATCAGCGTGCCGTCCTCGGCGTAGAGGTGGACGGTCCCGTGGCCGAAGCCGTTGGCGATCCCGTCGACCTGGATGTCGAGCAGGATCCACTCGGTGGGCACGATCCTGCGGATCCGCAGCGTGTTGTCCAGGCTGTTGCCCCCAGCGAAGGCCCCGAGCGCCTGACCGATGCCGAAGGGCACGTAGTCGCCCAAGATCGCGAGCGTGGCGGCCGAGGGCTCGAGCAGGTCGGGGATCCGGGCCCACAGCGCCGAGCGCCCGCCCTCGGCCGGGTTGCCCACGAGGTCGCCCCAGGCCCTCGCCCGAGCGAGCCGGAGCTCGAGGCGGCTCATGATCGACTCCTCGCCGGGGATGCGCAGCGGACGCGGATCGCAGTCCTCGGGTCGAGGCACGTCGAGCGGCGAGACGTAGGCGGCGTCGATGTCGAGGGGCCGGCTGCCGAGCGCGGCGTTGACCGTGAAGATCTCGCGGTCGGCCACGTGGCCCACCGCGCGAGCCTGGCTGCTCTGGCGCCCGTCGACCGCGACCGTGACATCGATGTCGACGACCGAGGGCGGCTGGGCGTACGAGAGGTACTGGGCGGTGGCCCACACCAGCGGGCGTCCGGTGGTGCCCTCGAGCGCGGCGATCGCCGCGCCGAGGCCGCACCCGCCGAACAGGAACCCGCCTCCGGTCGAGAGGCCCTGGGTCACCTGGAGGTGCCACCGATACGGGTTGTGCGACGGTTCGAGACCGAGGAACTGACGGGCATCCACGAGGTCGGACCCTAGGGGGTCCCCGGTAGGGTGCCACCCGTGGACCTCGGGATCGCCGGGCGCCGTGCCGCCGTCGCCGCCTCGTCGGGAGGGCTCGGGCTCGCCTGCGCCCAGGCGCTGGCGGCCGCCGGCGTGCGCGTCGCGATCTGCGGCCGAAACGAGGCGAGGGTGCACGAAGCGCTGGCCACGCTCCTGCGCGCGCCCACGGGCGACCACCTCGCGGTGGTGGCCGACGTGTCGAACGTCGGCGGCGCCGAGGGCTTCGTGCAGCAAGCCGCCAGGGAGCTCGGCGGCATCGACATCCTCGTCCCCAACGCCGGCGGACCGCCCGCGGGCGACTTCGCCTCCACCCCCATGGAGGCGTACCTCCCGGCCCTCGAGCTCAACCTGCTCTCCACCGTGGCGATGTGCCACGCGGCGGTGCCGGCGATGATCGACGCGGGCTGGGGGCGGGTCATCGCGATCACGTCGAGCAGCGTCCGCCAACCGATCCCGAACCTGATCCTGTCGAACACGGCGCGAGCGGGGGCCACCGGCTTCCTCAAGACGCTGTCCGGGGAAGTCGCGCGCCACGGGATCACCGTCAACAGCGTGCAGCCCGGCCTCCACGCCACCGACCGCCTCCTCCACCTGCACGGCGACGACACCAGCGGGCTCGCACGCGACATCCCGACGCGGACGATCGGCCGACCCGAGGACTTCGGCGAGGTGGTCGCCTTCCTCTGCTCGGACCACGCCCGCTACATCAACGGCGCGGCGATCCCCGTGGACGGCGGCGCCTCGCTGGGCCTCCAGTAGGCAGCGGTACGGTGCGGCCATGACCGTCCGCCACGTCGTCTGCTTCCGCTTCCACCCGGGCACCGAGCCCACCGCCATCGAGGCCCTCGGCTCCGCCCTGCGCTCCTTGGGCGATCGCCTCCCCCAGGTGCGGACCTACGACGTCGGCCCCGACGTCGGCGTGAACCCGCCGTCGTGGGACTTCGCGGTCAGCGCCACCTTCGACGACGCCGATGGCTACCTCGCCTATCGCGACGATCCCGACCACCAGGCGATCATCCGCGACCTCGTCGATCCGATCACCGATCAGCGGGTGTCGGTCCAGTTCGAGGTCTGAGCGCGACCTGAGCGAGGGCCGCCGATCGCCGCTACCGTCCGCCGCCATGGCTGACACCCCTTGGCTCGGCGACGCCTGCTCGCTCGTCGACGCATTCCGACGCAAGGAGCGCTCGCCGCTCGAGGAGCTCGAGGCCTCCCTGGCCGCCATCGACGCATCCGACCTGAACGCCTTCGTGTTCGTGGACCCCGAGCGCGCCCGCGCCACCGCGGCCGACGCCGACATCGACCTGCCGTTCGGTGGCGTCCCGGTGGGCATCAAGGCGCTCGAGCCGGTGGCGGGCTGGCCCTACACCGAGGAGTCCCTGGTGTTCGCCGATCGCGTGGCCGACACCACCACCACGCACTTCGACCGCCTGACCCAGCGGGGCGGGATCGTGCCGGTCGGCCAGACGCTTGCCTCCGAGTTCGGCGGGCTGAACATCTCCACCAACAAGATCCACGGCACCTGCCACAACCCGTGGGAGCACGGACGCACCGCCGGCGGCTCGTCGGGCGGCTCGTCCTCGGCCGTGGCCGGCGGGCTCGTCTCGATCGCCACGGGTGGCGACGGCGGCGGATCGATCCGCATCCCCGCGGCCTTCTGCGGGCTCGTGGGCATGAAGGGGACCGCCGGTCGCATCCCGCGCGGGCCCAAGACCTGGATCGCGCCCATGACCGTGGTGGTGGGCTGCCAGGCGCGCTCGGTGCGCGACGTCGCCCGCTGGTACGACGTGGCCTCCGGCTACCACATGGCCGATCCGTACTCCCTCCCCCGCATCGACGGCTGGGAGCGCGACCTCGGCTCGTTCGACCTGCGGGGCAAGCGCGTGGCCATCGCCCCCACGCTCGGCGCGGCCATCGTGCGAGACGAGGTGCAGGAGCGGGTGGTGGCGGCGGCCGAGGCGCTCGCACGCGACGCGGGCCTCACCGTGGTCGACCTCGATGTCTCGCTCCCGTCGGTGGCCACCGAGTGGGCGCTCGGGAACATGTCGGGGCTGTTCGAGGACCTGCGTGACCTCTGGCCCGAGTGCAAGGACCAGCTCACCCCGTCCATCTCCTTCGGCCTCGAGTTCGCCGAGCACGCCGTCAGCCTCGACACGGTCGCCCGGGGCGAGGCGAGCCGGACCGCGCTGAACCAAGCCATGGCCGACCTCTTCGACCAGGTCGACTTCGTCATCTGCGCCACGAACCCCGACGTCGCGTTCCCCGCCGAGGTCATGCACAACACGCGCGTGGGCGACCGCAAGGTGGACCTGTCCAACAACGGCGCCCTCACGATCCCCGCGAACATCGTCGGCAACCCGTCCATCTCGGTGCCGGTCGAGCCCTTCGCCGGGCTGCCGGTGGGGATGCAGATCATGGGCCGCCACCACGAGGACCAGCTTCTCCTCGACCTCGCCGCCACCGTCGAGCGCACCACCCCCTGGGCCCTCGTCGCCCCCGGTGCCCCGATCTGACGGGGCTCCACCGGCACGGCCCCGCCCCCTCGCCAGCGACCCGCGGCACGTCTCGGGTCGATCGCGAACCGATGCGGCGCACGATCGACCCGAGATGGGAACATCGAACGCTTGTACGGCGTTGAAGCCATCGGAGGTCACGATCCGTAGGTCGGCAGCACGCTGCTTCGTTGTCAGACCCCCTGCGGAGAATGGCGACATGGCACGACAGCTCACCCTCATCCCAGCCCGGAAGGACTGGCAGCTCGACGAGCAGACCAAGCAGGCCGGCCGGCGCGGCATCGCCACGGCTCGGGCCGCGCTCGCGGCGCACCGGCCCGCGGCGCCCGCAAAGCGCTCCGCGGCCTGACCGGCGCTCGGACCCATCCCGTCGAGCACCGGCCTACGCTGCCCCCATGCCTGAGGTCGTCATCGTCGACGCCGTGCGCACCCCGATCGGGAAGCGCAACGGCGGCCTGTCCACCATGCACCCAGCCGATGTGCTGGCCGAGGCGCAGAAGGCCGTGCTCGACCGGTCTGGCATCGACCCGGCCGCCGTGGAGCAGGTCGTGGCCGGCTGCGTGAGCCAGATCGGCGAGCAGGCGTTCGACATCGCCCGCACCGCGTGGCTCACCGCGGGCCTCCCGCTCGAGACCGCGGCCACCACGGTCGACACCCAGTGCGGCTCCTCGCAGCAGGCCACCGGCCTCGCCACGGCGCTGGTCGCCGGCGGGGTCGTCGACGTCGCGGTGGCCTGCGGGGTGGAGGCCATGAGCCGAGTCCCCATCGGGTCGAACGCCAAGGGCGACTTCGGTCGCCCGATCCCCAAGTCGTACTTCGCCCGCTACGAGTTCACCTCGCAGTTCGAGGGCGCGGAGCGCATCGCGGAGCGGTGGGGCATCACTCGTGACGATGCCGACGAGCTCGGCCTCCGCTCCCAGCAGCTCGCCGCGCAGGCGTGGGCCGAAGGCCGCTTCGACACCCAGGTCGTGCCGATCGAAGCGCCGGACCTCGGCGAGGACGGCAAGCCCACTGGCACCACCCACACGGTGGCGCGCGACGAGGGCTTGCGAGACACCGACATCGAGAAGCTCCGCAAGCTCAAGGCCGTCGCCCGACCCGACGGCGTCCACACCGCCGGGTCGTCGTCGCAGATCTCCGATGGCGCCGCCGCCCTGCTGCTCACCACCCCCGAGAAGGCCGACGAGCTCGGGCTCACGCCGCGGGCCCGGGTGGTCGACACCTGCCTCGTCGGCGTCGACCCCGTCCTCATGCTCACCGGCCCCATCGATGCCACGCAGCGGCTCCTCGGCCGCACCGGGCTCGCCATCGGCGACATCGACGTCTTCGAGATCAACGAGGCGTTCGCCTCGGTCGTGCTCGCCTGGGCGAAGGAGCTCGACGTCCCGATGGAGCGGGTGAACCCCAACGGCGGCGCCATCGCGCTGGGCCACCCCTTGGGCGGCACCGGCGCCATCTTGCTCACCAAGGCCCTCCACGAGCTCGAGCGCACCGGCGGGCGCTACGGCCTCGTCTCCATGTGCTGCGGCGGCGGACTGGGCACCGGCACGATCATCGAGCGGCTGAGCTAGCCCTCCCCCGTCGCGGCTCGGCGCCGCCACCCCCACCGATCCAGATCACCACGGGAGGTGCCGTGCGCGCTCGCGCTCGAACCCCCACCTTCACGGCGCTGCTGCTCGTGGCCCTCCTCGGGCTCGCCGGCTGCGGGCGACCTCGCACCGCCGAGCGCGCCTCGGTGCCCGGCGATGGGCCGGCGCTCGCTGCCACCGTGACCCACGTGGTGGACGGCGACACGTTCGACGTCGAGGTCGCTGGGACCACCGAGCGCGTCCGCCTGCTCGGCATCGACACCCCCGAGACGGTGAAGCCCGACCATCCGGTCGACTGCTACGGCCCGGAGGCCTCGGCACGCACGAAGGCCCTGCTGCCCGCCGGCACCCGTGTCCTCCTCCAACGAGACCAGGAGGCCCGTGATCGCTACGGGCGCCTGCTCGTGTACGCGTGGCTGGCCGACGGCACGTTCGTCAACGGTTCGCTGGTGCGCGACGGCTACGCCGACACCCTGAGCATCGAGCCCAACACCGCCCACCGCGCCGACCTATCTGCGCTGCGCGCCGAGGCGAAGGGCGCCCGACGCGGGCTCTGGGGTTCGTGCCCCGACGACGGGTGACCGGCGATAGCGTCTCGGTGATGTCCGAGCTCGCCGAACGCCTGGGACACGGCGCCGACACCAAGCTCGTGATCTTGAGCGCCGACGGCCTCGGTCTGAGCCACGCCGTCAACGCGGCCACCTACGAGGCGCTTCGCGACGGGATCGCCACCAGCGCGGCGCTGATGGTGCCCGCCCCCTGGGCGCGCGAGGCGGGGTCGCGGCACCGCGGCGAAGACGTGGGCGTGCACCTCACGTTGAACGCGGAGCACGACCGGTACCGCTGGGGCCCCATCACCCACGCGCCGTCGCTGCTCGACGGCGACGGCGGGTTCCCGCGCACCGTCGACGACCTGTGGGACCACGCCGACCTCGACGAGGTCCGCCGAGAGCTGCGGGCCCAGGTCGAGCGAGCGATCCTGTGGGGCTTCGACGTCACCCACCTCGACTCCCACCTCGGCTCGCTCGTGCGCCGGCCGGAGTTCTTCGACGTCTACCTCGACCTCGCCATCGAGTTCGGCCTCCCGATCCGCCTGCCCAGCGGGTCCGCCGAGCGGGCCATCGGCTTCCCGTTCCGGGCGCTGGCCGCCGAGGAGGGCGTCGTGTTCCCCGACCACTTCTCCTACGTCGCGACCGTCGGGTCGCGCCACGCCCTCGCCGCTGCCATCGAGGCCCTCGAACCCGGGGTCACCGAGCTCCACGCTCGCCCCGCGCTCGACACCCCCGAGCAGCGGGCGTTCGACGACCACTGGCCCGAGCGCGTCGACGACCACCACCTCCTGTGCTTCGACGCCGCGCTCCACCGCCAGATCGAGCGGTCCGGCGCGGTGCTGATCGGCTTCCGCGAGCTCCGCACCCTCCAGCGCTCGAACTGATCGCCGGTGCCCGCCGTCGCGAGCGCAGGATCGAGCGTCAGCTGCCAGCCGCCTCCGACGCTCGTTGCCTCGCCTCGTCGTAGGCGGGGCCGCTGGCCGCGGCCAAGACGTCGAGCAGCACGCTCGTAGGTCCGGTGACCTTCGTCTGGCCTCGCATGAACGCGGCGTTGGGGCTCAGGTCGCCTTGGAGCTGCGCTTGGGCGTTCTTCAGCGTGTCGGCGAACGTCACGTCGGCGTCGCCGACCTCACCGCTGACGTAGGACACCTCTCCATCGGCCACCACGGCGGTCCAGCGCACCTCGCCATCGGGACCGCCGGAGATGGTGCGGCCGATCCGAGCGCGGCCGCCCGCCGCCGCGAACGCCTCCGCCACGGGATCGATCGGCTGGTTGGCCCACGCCGCCGACGCGAACGCCACCATCAGGACCCTCCCCCGCGCAGGCCGGCGAACAGGTCGCTCTCGGGCACGTCGGTGGGGACCCGGGACTCCGCGAGCTCGTAGTCCTCCCAGGGGTAGGCCCGCTCGACCACCTCGTCGGGGAGGCCGAACCAGAAGCGCTCCGTCGGGTCGATCTGGGTGGCGTGCGCCCGCAAGGCGGCGGACCGCACCGGGTAGAAGCCGGTGATGTCGATGCAGGTGGTGATGCGGTGGTCGTGCGACGGGCGATCGAACCACTTCTGGTCGAACGGTGACTCGAGGCCCTGCTCCCCGAACGCGTCGTGCAGCGCCAGGAACCGGGACCGAGCCCACGCGGAGTAGTACAGCTTGCTGGGCGTCCAGGGGTCGCCGGCCTCGGGGAAGGCGCTCGGGTCGCCGGCGGCGGTCCACGCGGGGAGCGAGATGTCGTGGACCCGCAGGTGATCGGGGTGCGGGTAGCCCGACTGCTCGTCGCCGTAGGTGAGGATCACGTGCGGTCGCACCCGCCGGATCACCTCCACGAGGCGACCGACCGCTTCCGCCTCCGGCGCCCGGGCGAAGCACCGCGGATCGGCGTTCTCCGGGCTGTCGGGCATGCCGCTGTCGCGGTAGCCGAGCATCACCACCTCGGAGAACCCGATGAGCTCGGTCGATGCCGCGAGCTCAGCCCGACGCACGGCCGCGAGGTCGGCTCGCACCTCGGGGGTGTCCATCGCGGGGTTGATGATGTCGCCCGCCTCGCCGCCCGTGCAGCACACGAGGGTGGCTTCCACCCCTTCGGCGACGTACTTCGCCACGGTGCACGCGCCCTTCGACGCTTCGTCGTCGGGATGGGCGTGGATGCTGAGCAAGCGGAGGTCTTCCGTCACGGCGATGCACCGTACCGGGCGGCGGCGCCCCCGCCGACCGGACGGCTGGAATCCCCCCGCGCCGATCGCGGTGCGCGGCCTAGGGTGCAGGCAGCGACGGACGAACCGAGGTGGACGTGGAACTGAGCGACGCCGAGACCTGGCGGTGGATCTGGTTGATCGCCGCGGTGGTGTTCGCCGTGGGCGAGATCTCGATCGCCGGATCGTTCTTCCTCGCCCCGTTCGCGATCGGCGCCGCGGTGGCGGCGATCCTGGCGTTCGCCGGCGCCGACCTCGATGCCCAGTGGATCTCGTTCCTCGTGGTGTCGGCGGTGCTGCTCGCGGCGATGCGCCCGTTGGCTCGACGGCTCGACAAGACGCCGCACGTTCCCGGCGTCGGCGCCCAACGGCAGCTCGGTCAGCACGCCACCGTGCTCGAGGCCATCGACGGGCCCCACGACCACGGCCTCGTGCTGTTCGGGGGCGAGCGCTGGCGAGCCGACAGCGCCACGGGGGCGCCCATCGCGGTCGGCACCACCGTCTTGATCACGCAGGTCCGGGGCACCCGGGTGGTCGTCGAACCGATCACCGACGATGCCGAGCCCACCTCGGCCGAACCGCCTGCCAACCCAGCCTGATCCATCCCACCACGGAGGAACCGTGCCCACCATCGCAGCCATCGCTGCCATCCTCATCGTCTTCTTGATCATCCTCGCGGTCAGCTCGATCAAGATCGTGCAGCCGTTCCAGCGGGGCGTGAAGGAGCGGCTCGGCAAGTACCGCGAGACGCTCGATCCGGGGTTGCGCACCATCGTTCCGTTCGTCGACAAGATCCGCCTGGTCGACATGCGAGAGCAGGTGGTCGATGTCCCGCCGCAGGAGGTCATCACCTCCGACAACGTGGTCGTCTCCGTCGACGCGGTCGTCTACTACGAGCCGACCGACCCGCAGCGCCTCGTCTACAACGTCGCCAACTTCATCCTCGCGGTCACGAAGCTCGCGCAGACCAACCTGCGCAACGTGATCGGCGACATGCAGCTCGACGAAGCGCTCACCAGCCGAGACAAGATCAACCTCGACCTGCGCCAGATCCTCGACGACGCCACCGACAAGTGGGGCGTGCGGGTCGTGCGCGTCGAGATCCAGCGGATCGACCCCCCGCCGGACGTCATGCACTCGATGCACGAGCAGATGAAGGCGGAGCGGACCCGTCGAGCGGTGGTCACCGAGGCCGAAGGCCGCCGCCAAGCGGCGATCACCACCGCCGAGGGCGAGAAGGAGGCCCGCATCCTCACCGCCGAAGGACAGCGGCAGTCGCAGATCCTCCAAGCGCAAGGCGATGCGGAGGCCACCCGCCAGCTGGCCGATGCAGAGCGCTTCCGCCAGCTCACCGTCGCCGAAGGCGAGGCGCTCGCCATCACCACCGTCTACGACGCCATCCACGCCGGCGACCCGTCCCCCGACCTCCTCGCCATCAAGTACCTCGAGGCGCTGGGCCGCATCGCCAACGGCCAGGCCACGAAGATCTTCCTCCCGGCCGACTTCGCCGCCGGGCTCGGAGGCTTGGGCGCGGTGGCCGAGCTGTTCCGCTCCGACGACGGCGGCGACGAGGCACGGGCGGCGCGCTCCACCCGAGCGCGCGCCGATCTCACCGAGCAGCTCGCCACGTCCGATCGCCTCCGAGCCGAGCAGGCGAACCGCCCGGCCGGCCCCGGCACGATCCCCGCTCCTGCGGTCCCGATCCCCGACATGCCGGCGGACCCGGGGACCGCGGGCGGCTCGTCGCAGATGCCGCCCCCGCCCCTTCCGCCGGCCTGACCGGCGTCGCGCTCGGCCCCGAACGCGAACGTCCCGCCGCGCCCTGGGTGGCGGGCGGGCGGGACGCTCTCGGTTCGCTGGCGTTCGCGCACTGCTCCCGCCGCATGTGTGGACGGGCCCGGTGGCGTGGCGGGATCTGACGCGAGCCAGATCCCCAGCGCATCCGCGGTCCGTGATGGGAACGGGTGGCAGCGAACGAGCGGCAGCGGGGTGGAGGGAGGCTCAGCCCGGAGGTGAGCGCTCGAGGTGGTCGTTGACCTTCACGGTGGATCCGCACCTCCTCGGAATCGAGCGAGTCGTGATGTTCCCGTGCTGTCGGACCGGTTCGTCCGAACGCAGACCCACCATCCTCCACGCACCCCGATGCGTCAAGAGGAACAGAGGTTCGGCGCGCTCAGCCCTCGTCGGGCGCGTCTGCGGCGTCGGCGTCGGCGTCGGCGTCGTCCGCTGCTGGGAGCCGCCGAGCGGCCCACGATCCCGGCACCGGTCCCTCGATCTTGTTGGCCCGCTGGATGCCGTAGATGAGGAAGGCGATCACGACGAGGTGCAGCGTCAACCCGGTGCTGACCACGACGAGGCCGAGCGCCACCGTGCACGCGATCCAGATGCCGCGGCGCTTCGGGTGCAGCGAGAGCGCTGCGGCCACACCCAAGATGATCACCGGCACCAGCAAGATGATCCACGCGCGGGCACCGAACACCTCGAAGATCGAGTGGGTGCGCTTCGCGTCCTTGTCCTTGTCGAGCTCGGCTTGGGTTGCGTACTTCTGGGTGGCGAGCAGCACCGCGACGATGACGGTGAGGGCGAGCGAGTAGAGGACCTGGCGGCCGCCGGGCACCTCCATCCGCTTGGTGAACCAGTTGCCCTTCAGCGTGGCGATGTCGACGGGGACGTCGCCGGGCCGAGGGGGGCGCGGGGCGCGCTCGCGCCGCTTCTTGGCGCCCTTCACCGGTGCGGGCGTGGCCGTGGCCTTCGTCCGACGCTGCTCGGCGGGAACGCTGGCCGCCACGGTGCGCGCCTTGCGTGCCTCTCGCTCGGCTCGGTTCTGACGAGCCCGCTTCTGCTTGCTGGTGTCGCGCTTGTTGGCCACGCCCGCACGCTAGGAAACGACGGGCGGCTCGGGCCAAGTGGCGGTGCCCGAGGCGTGGTCGCGGGCCCACGCGTGGAGCGCGATGCCCGAGGCGACGCCGGCGTTGAGCGATCGAGTGGAGCCGTGCTGACCGATGGAGCGGACCTCCTGGCACCGGTCCAGCACCTCCTCGCTCAGCCCCGGCCCCTCTTGGCCGAGGACCAAGGTGCAGCGCTCGGGCAGCGGAGCCGCATCGAGGTCGACCGCGCCCGCCACGTTGTCGATCCCGACGAGGCACAGGCCGGCCGATGCCGCCCACGTCACCAGCTCGGCGACCGTCGCGTGGTGGTGGACGTGGAGGTAGCGATCGGTGGCCATGGCGCCGCGCCGGTTCCACCGTCGCTGACCCACGATGTGCACGCCGGCCACGTTGAACGCGTTCGCGTTGCGCACGACCGTGCCGATGTTGAGGTCGTGGCGCCAGTTCTCGATGGCGACGTGCACCGGGTGGCGACGCTGGTCGAGGTCGGCGACGATGGCCTGCTCCCGCCAGTACCGGTACCGATCGACCACGTTGCGACGATCGCCGACCGCGAGCAGCGCAGGGTCGAGGCGGTCGTCGGCCGGCCAGGGCCGCGGATGGGGGCCGACGCCGACGATCCCTGCTGCCTGGGCCTCCTCCTCGTCGAATCGAGCCAGCACCGCAGGCAGCTCGGCCAGCGACGCGACGATCGCGTCGGGGATGACCTCGCCCGAGGCGACGCGGGCCGGCAGCGGACCGCCCGATCGGTCGACCCAGATGCCACGGGCGCCAGCCGCCTGCGGCGCCGCCACGTCCTTGTCGAGGTCGTCGCCGACGTAGGCCAGCTCGCTCGTCCGGCATCCGGCGGCGGCCGCCGCCACCTCGAAGATCCGAGGGTCGGGCTTGCGCAAGCCGATCTCATCGGCGGGGAGGCGGAAGGCGAACCGGCCCGAGAGCCCGCCACGGTCGGCATCGGTGTTGCCGTTGGTCACCAGGGCCACCACGTAGCGCCCTTCGAGCTCGTCGAGGGCGGCGACCACCTCGGGGAACAGCTGGATCTGGCCGTGACGATGCTCGAAGTAGGCCTCGGCCATCGAGGCGACGAGCGGATCGCGCGCCGCGGCGTCGATCCCTCTGGCGGCCACGACGTCGTCGAAGCTGCCCACCCGACAGGCCGAGATGTGCTCACCCGGCCCGGTCCGACCCAGGTGGGCGGCGTAGCGGGCTTCGAACGCCGCCACGAGCTCCTCGGGGGTGGGCGGCGCGGCGGCGCACGCGTCGTGGCCCATCGACACCTCGATCGCTCGGGCGAGGCCGCCGCGCATCGCCGCGGTGAAGTCCCACAGCGTGTCGTCGGCATCGAAGGCGACGCAGCGGATCGGCACGGCTGGCGATGGTAGGCGGCGTCACGGCCGCTTCCACAGGGCGAACGGCAAGACGAGGCCGGAGCCCGCGCCTCGGAGACCGTCGGCCACCACGGTCATCGTCCATCCGGATCGGACGGTGTCGTCGAAGACGAGCCCTGGCCCGAGCGGCAGCGGCGAGCCGTCGAGCGCACCGAACTCGAAGGCGTCGGCGACGTTGGCGGCCTGGGTGACCGAGTTGTCCATCTGCGATTGCGGTGGGGCGTCGGTGCGGATCCGGCGCACCGCGTCGACGAGCTCCATCTTCCCGATGCGAGCGATCTCCGAAGCGAGCCCCTCCACGAGCAGCGGGCGACGTCGCGACGGCACCCAGGTGACCCACGTCGGCCGCCGTCCCCAGTCCCAGGCCTTGAGCGCGGCAGCGACGCCACGGAGCAACTCCTCGTCGGGCGGGGCGTCGGCGGCGGCGAAGCGCCGCTCGAGGTCTTCGCTCCAGCCGGGATCGGTGCCGAGCGCCAGCGCCCGGCCCTCCTCGGCCCGACGATCGAGCGCGATGTTGCCCCGCCGACCGTCGAGCCCCTTCGGCCACTGCTTGCGCGGCTCGACCACCACCGGCACCGAGCGAAGGTGGCGGCGCGCCCGCGCCACCTCGTCGTCAGACACCTCCACCACCAGGGCCGATCCGGTGCAGCGATCGCAGCGGCCGCAATCGGCCGCGCCGGGATCGTCGAGCTGCTCGCGCAGGTACCGCAGGCGGCACCCCGCGCCCATCCGATAGGCCCGCATCGCGGCCTGCTCCGCCGCCCGAGCTGCACCGAGCGCGGCGTAGCGCTCGCGGTCGTAGGTCCACGGCTGCGCGGTGCGGAACCACGCGCTTCCATCGCGATCGGCCGCGCCTTCCACATCGAGCACCTTGAGCAGCGCCTCGAGGCGCCCGCGCCGGAGGTTCACCATCGATTCGAGCCGGGGCAACGTGCACGGGCCGTGCGCGGCGAGCACGTCGAGCACCTCGGTCACGGCCGCCTCCGGCGGCATGGCCGTGGCGTCGAAGTACGCCCAGATCCGCTCCTCAGCCACCGTGGGCAGCAGCACCACCTCCGCGTCGACGGCACCTCGCCCGGCTCGCCCGACCTGCTGGTAGTAGGCGATGGGCGACGACGGCGAGCCCAGGTGCACCACGTAGGCCAGGTTCGGGTTGTCGTAGCCCATGCCGAGCGCGGAGGTGGCCACCACGCAGGCCAGCGAGCCGTCGCCCAGCCCTGCCTCGATGCGCTCGCGCTCGGGCGCGGGGGTGGAGCCGGTGTAGCTCGCCGCGGCCACACCGTGATCGGCGAGGTACGCCGCCACCCGCTCGGCCTCCGACACCGTGAGGCAGTAGACCAGCCCAGGTCCCGGGCGGGCGGCCGTCCACGACGCCAGCCAGGCGAGCTGCTCGGCCGACGACCTCAGCTCGACCACCGACAGGTGCAGGCTCGCACGGTCGAGCGACCCCCGGAAGGTGCGGGTGGCCGTGCCGATCTGGGCGGCCACGTCGTGCTCCACCCGCCGGTTGGCCGTGGCCGTGGCCGCCAGCACCCGCACCTCGGAGCCGAGCGAGGCGAGCACGTCGGCGATGCGCCGGTAGTCGGGACGGAAGTCGTGGCCCCAGTCGGAGATGCAGTGGGCCTCGTCGATCACCAGCAGGCCGACCTCCGCGGCGAGCGACGGCAGCACCTCCCGCCGGAACCGGGGGTTGTTCAGCCGCTCGGGCGAGATGAGCAGGACGTCGATCTCGTTGGCCGCGATCCGGGCCTCGATCTCGGCCCACTCCTCGAGGTTGGCCGAGTTGATCGTGGCGGCCCGGATGCCGGCGCGCTCCGCGGCCGCCACCTGGTTGCGCATGAGCGCGAGCAGCGGCGACACCACCAGCGTGGGCCCACCCCCGGCGGCTCGGAGCAGCGCGGTGGCCACCCAGTAGACGGCAGACTTCCCCCACCCCGTGGCCTGCACGAGCAACACCCGCTCATGCCGTTCGACCAGGGCGTCGATGGCCGCCCGCTGATCGTCCCGGAGGACCGCGCCGGGACCGGCCAGGGCTTCGAGCACGGCGTCGGCGGTCTGTGGCGACGAGGTCATGGGCGCCATCCTCGCGCCCGCCCCTGACAGCGAAGCCGGGAGCGGGCCGGGTGCGACGCATCTGGCGCATGCCGGTCACCGGAAGTCTCGCGACGGCAGCGACGTGTGCAACGGCAGCAGGGAGAGGTGCTCGGCGATCACGTTCACCACACCCTCAGCCGTCTCGAGCCGCCCCCGCACGAGCAGCGCCGGCGCGGTCTGCACCAACCGGCGGTGGCGCACCCAGCACCCCTTCGACACGATCACGTTGATCAGGCCCGTCTCGTCCTCCAGGTCGAGGAAGGTGGTGCCCGCGGCGGTGGCGGGACGCTGGCGGTGCGCGACCACGCCGCCAACGAGGATGCGGCTGCGGTCGGGGCGGTCCACCAGGTCGGCCGCCACCACCACGCCGAGGCGATCGAGCTCGCCGCGCACGAACCGCGTGGGGTGCCCGTCGGCCGCCACCCCGGTGGCCCACAGGTCGGCCACCGCCACCTCGCGCTCGTCCATGCCCGGCAGCCGCGGCACCGACGTGCCGGTGACGATCCCCTCGAGCTGGCTGGCCGACCCCTGCGCCACCGCCCCCACCGACCACAGCGCCCGACGCCGCCCCTCCCCCACCCCTCGGGCTGCTTCGGGGTCTTCGTCGAACGCGGCCAGCGCTCCGGCGGTGGCCAGCGCCTCGAGCTGCGCCAAGGTGAGCGGCACGCGTCGGGCGAGGTCCTCAGCATCGGCGTAGGGCTGGCCGGCCACCAGCGCCTCGGCCACCTCGTCGCCGATGCCTCGCACCGACGACAGTCCGAGCCGCAGCGCCAGGCCTCCGGCGCTCACCTCGGGCGAGCACCGTTCGAGGCGAGCGCCGGCACCTGACGCGTCGATGCACGGCGAGCGCACCTCCACCCCGTGGCGGCGGGCGTCTTGCACCAGCGTGTGCGGCGAGTAGAAGCCCATGGGCTGGGCATCGAGCAGCCCGGCGCAGAACGCGGCCGGGTGGTGGAGCTTGAACCACGCCGACGCGTAGACGAGGTAGGCGAAGCTCACCGAGTGGCTCTCGGGGAACCCGAAGTTCGCGAAGGCGGCGAGCTTGGCGTACACCTCGTCGGCCACCTCGCCGACGACCCCTCGCTCGGCCATGCCCTCGTAGAGCCGGGCCCGCAACCGCTCCATCCGCTCCACCGATCGCTTCGACCCCATCGCCTGGCGGAGCTGGTCGGCTTCGCCCGGCGTGAACCCGGCGACGTCGATGGCCATCTGCATGAGCTGCTCCTGGAAGAGCGGGACCCCCAAGGTCTTCTCGAGCGCCGGTTGCAGCAGCGGGTGCGGGTAGGTGACCGGCTCCTTGCCGTTTCGCCGCCGGATGTAGGGGTGCACCGAACCGCCCTGGATCGGCCCGGGGCGGATGAGCGCCACCTCCACCACGAGGTCGTAGAACCGCCGAGGCCGGAGCCGGGGCAGGGTGGCCATCTGGGCCCGGGACTCGACCTGGAACACCCCGATGGAATCGGCCCGGCAGAGCATCTCGTACACCTCGTCCTCCTGGGGGATGGTGGCGAGGTCGACGCTCGGGTCGGTGTGGTCGCGCACGAGGTCGACCATGCGGTGCAGCGCGGTGAGCATGCCGAGGCCGAGGAGGTCGAACTTCACCAGCCCAGCTGCCGCGCAGTCGTCCTTGTCCCACTGGAGCACGCTGCGATCGGCCATGCGGGCCCACTCGACCGGGCACACCTCGATCACCGGCCGATCGCACAGCACCATGCCGCCGGAGTGGATGCCGAGGTGACGGGGGAAGTGCTCGATCTGCTCGGCGAGCTCGAGCACCTCGGCCGGGATCTCCTGGTCGGCCAGCGCGGCGGTGCCCGCCACCCCCTTCCACGGGTCGAGCTGCTTGGACCAGGCATCTTGCTGGCCGGGATCGGCGCCGAGCGCCTTGGCCACGTCGCGGATGGCCGATCGGGCCCGGTAGGTGATGACGTTGGCGACCTGGGCCGCGTGGTGGCGGCCGTAGCGCTCGTACACGTACTGGATGACCTCCTCTCGTCGCCCGCTCTCGATGTCGAGGTCGATGTCGGGCGGGCCGTCGCGCTCGGGTGAGAGGAACCGCTCGAACAGCAGCCCCAGGCGCACCGCATCGGCTTTGGTGATGCCCAGCGCCCAGCACGCCGCGCTGTTGGCCGCGGACCCCCGACCTTGGCAGTAGATGTCGGCGCGGCGGCAGAACTCGACGATGTCCCACACGATGAGGAAGTACCCCGGGAAGCCGAGCGCCTCGATGACGTCGAGCTCGTGGTCGATCTGGCGCCACGCCCGATGGGCCAGCGACACCCCCTGCTCCCGGAATCTCGTCGTCTGCGGTCGTCCTGCGACCGCAGACGACGAGGTTTCGGGGGAAGTGGGGGGCCGGGGGCCGTAGCGGTCGGGGCGCGCGGCTCCCTCCTCCACGAGCCGGCGCAGGAAGGTCATCTCGTCGAGGCCGTCGGGGCAGGGGTAGGGCGGCAGGTTCGGCGCCACCAGCCGCAGGTCGAAGGCGCACGACCGGCCGAGCTCGCCCGCAGCTTCGACCACTCCGGGGTACCGGGCGAAGCGCCGGGCCTGCTCGGCACCCGAGCGCAGGTGTGCCGCCGCGCTCGCCGGCAGCCAGCCATCCATCGCCGCGAGGCTGCGGCGGGCCCGGACCGCGGCCATCGCCGCGGCCAGGCGACGCCGACCAGGCGTGGCGTAGCGGACGTCGTTGGTGGCCACCACCGGCACGCCTCGGCGGGCGGCGAGCTGGGCCAGCGCGTCGTTGCGGGCGTCGTCGAGGGGATCGCCGTGGTGCCAGAGCTCGACGTGGAGGTGCTCGCTCCCGAAGCGCTCCACCAGCCGATCGAGAGCACGCCCCGCCGCAGCCGGGCCGTCGCGGTGCAGCGCGGCGGCGACCGGGCCCTTGCGGCCGCCGGTGAGGACCGCCCATCGACCTCCGGCCTGCTCGGCCAGGGTGTCGAGGCCGAGGCGCGGCGCGCCCTTCTGCCCCGCGAGCTGGGCCAGCGTGGTGGCCCGAGCGAGGCGGGCGTAGCCCTCGGGGTCGCGGGCGAGCACCACCAGGTGCTCGCCCGGCGGATCGGGCGACCCCATCGGTGGCGCCACCGGGCCGTCGAGGGTCAGCTCGACGCCGAACACCGTGGGCAGCCCCACCTGGCGAGCCGCCTCGGCGAAGCGCACCACCCCGTAGAAGCCGTCTCGGTCGGTGACCGCCAGCGCGTCGAGGCCCAGCCGGGCGGCCTCCTCGGCGAGCTCCTCGGGGTGGGATGCGCCGTCGAGGAAGCTGAAGTTCGTGTGGCAGTGCAGCTCCGCGTAGGGCACCCGCGCCCTGGCACCGCCCGACGCGAGGTCCGGTGGCGCCACGTAGGGGGCCCGCTTGCGAGACCACGCTGGGCTGTCGCCCCCGCCGGCCCATTCGACGACGTCGTCCGGCAACGAGCGGACGCGCCCGTCGAGGCGGCGCTCCAGCTCGGACCACGGCATCGACGGGTTGTTGAAGCCCATCGGCCGATCTTCGCGTCGAACACCTGTTCGATCAACCCCGGCTCCGTGGACCGCCCCGCGGGACCAAGGTCACGACCTGTGGGACCAAGGTCACGAACCTCGCCCACGACGGGAACCTTCGGGGTTGGATGGACGACAGCATGGCCATCGAACACGCTCCCCCATCGCTCCCTCGCCGCGGGCACGCGCCCATGGCCCGGCTCGCCCTCGTGCTCGCCGCGCTCCTGCTCGCCTCGTGCAGCGGCAGCGACGGCGCAGCGACAGGCAAGACCCGCGGCCTGCCCGAGGCCAACCTCACGGACCTGCGCACCGGCGACGCGGCGGGGTGGGACCAAGACGGCACGCCGATGGTCGTGAACCTGTGGGCGAGCTGGTGCGCGCCGTGCCGCAAGGAGATGCCCGCCTTCGACCAGGTCGCCACCGACCTCGAGGGCCAGGTCGCGTTCGTGGGCGTGACCGACGACCTCAACCGGGATGCCGCCGTGGAAGCCGCTGAGGCCTCGGGCGTCTCCTACCCGCTGCGCTACGACGAGGACGCGACCGTGATGACCGACCTCGACATCAGCGGCCTCCCCGCCACGGTGTTCGTGGATGCGGACGGCACGGTCGACGGCGTGCACCTCGGGGCGCTGACCGAGGCGGAGCTGCGAGCACAGATCGAGGAGCGCTATGACATCGACGCCTGACCGACGACGGGCACGGAGGGGCCTCGCCACGCTGGCGGTGGCCTTCGCGCTGGTCGCCACCGGCTGCGGCAGCAGCGCCACCACCTCGCCCGACGGGGCCGCCAGCAGCGCCACCGAGCCGGCCGACGCGGCCGACTTCCGCGACACCATCCAGGGCCTCCAGCGCGACGATCCCCTCGATGTGAGCGGCGTGACCCTGCCCGAGGTCGCCGAGGACGCCACCACGACGCCGTTCCGGTTCGTGGCCCCGACGGGCGACCTGCTGTTCGTAGCGTTCGGCTACACGAACTGCCCCGACGTCTGCCCCACCACGCTGTCGGACATCCGCAAGGCGCTCGACCTGCTCGACCCCGACGAGGCCGCACGGGTCGAGGTCGCCTTCGCCACCGTGGACCCCGAGCGCGACACCGCCGAGGTGATGTCGGGCTACCTCGCGTCGTTCGTGGCCGATGGCCACCCCCTCCGCCCGAGCTCCGACGCCGAGCTCACCGCGGCCCAAGCACCCTTCAACATCACCTCGTCGGTCACCAAGACCCCCGAAGGGCGCACCGAGGTCACCCACACCGCGAAGAGCTTCGTGATCGACGATCAGGGCCACGTCGTCGTCGAGTGGGCCTTCGGCACCGGCGCCGACGCCATGGCATCTGACCTTCGGCTCCTGCTCCAGGACCGATGAGCACCCCGAACCTTCGGACACCACGTCCGACCAACTCCCCCACGGAGGGAACCATGACCACCATCCACCGCACCGCTGCTCGATCGCTCGCGGTCGGCACCCTCGCCCTGACCCTGCTGCTGGTCGGCTGCGGGTCGGACTCCTCCGATGGCTCCGCCAAGGGCGACGCCACCACCACCACCGCCGACGAGACCGCCACCGAGGCGATCACGATCACGGACGCGTGGGCCCGCAAGAGCCCGATGAACACCACCGCGGGCGCCGCCTACATGAACCTCACCGCGGCGAGCGACGACGCGCTGGTCGGCGCCTCGGTCGACCCCTCCATCGCTGGCACCGTCGAGATCCACGAGACCGTGATCGCCGACGACGACAGCAGCAGCATGGAGAGCTCGGACGACATGACCACCACCACGGCGATGAGCTCCGACGACATGACCACCACGACCGCCATGGGCGATGATGACGAGGGCATGGGCACCATGACGATGCAGCCGGTCGACTCGATCGAGCTTCCCGCGGGCGAGACGGTGTCGCTCGAGCCCGGCGGCTACCACGTGATGCTGCTCGACCTTGCCGCGCCGCTCGAGGTCGGCGACACCTTCGAGCTCACGCTCTCGTTCGAGCACGCTCCCGACCAGACGATCACCGTCGAGGTCCGGGAGGCCTGATCGTGGAGCCCGCGGCCGACCCCGAGACCGACGCCACCGAAGCGGTCCCGCTGCGAGCGCGCAGCTGGCTGCTGCCGATCGTGCTCGCCGCGATCGTGGTGGCGCTGGTGTTCGGGATCGGCCGCGGGCTCGCGTCCATCCGCGCCGAGCGGAGCGCGAAGACCGTGACGTTCGTCGTGCCCGACGGCACGGCCGAGCGGTCGCTCACCGAGGTGGTGGAGATCATGCCCGAGCGCGTCGAGCTCAACGTGGGCGACACCCTGGTGATCCGCAACGACGACACCGAGACGGCCACGGTCGGGCCCTTCACCGTCCGCCCCGGCGAGACGGTGCGCCAGCACTTCCAGCAGGCGCAGACGCTCATCGGCGAGTGCTCCCTGTCCGGCTCGGGCACCGTCCAGATCGTGGTCACCTAGGAGCGAGCGGCACGCACCCGGTCGGCCACCACCCGCCGGGCCTCCTCCAACGTCGCCAGCTCGCCTGGATCGACCACGGCGTCGACGAGCTTCGCGAGCTCGCCCTCCCACGACCCGAGCACCCGTTCGACGACGCTCGCCGCCGCAGGCGGGACGGCCCCCTCCACCCCCTCGAGCCACCAGAGGTCGCGAGCGAGGAGCGCGAGCCGGTGCTCGACCTCGGTCCAGCGGGCGACCACCAGCGGAAGACGATCGCTCTTGGCCATCGGGTACGACGTGCCGGCCACGAGGTCGTGGGGTTCGAGGCGGAACAGCCCGGCAAGCAGGGCGACCGTGCGCTCCCCCGGCGTGTTGATGTCGGTCTCGAGGTGGCTGACCGCCACCCGGGAGATGCCGAGCCGGTCGGCGAGCTGCTGCTGGGTCCAGCCGCGGTCCACCCGCAGCGCGGCGATGCGCTGGCCGAGCGAGCCGGCACCGGGCGGCCGACCCGGCCACGTGGGTTCCCAGGAGTCCATCGGGGCGCTTCCGACGAGGGCGAGATCCTGCCAACCCAGTTGACAGACGTCGTCGGGTCGACCGGCGACAATCCTAGGTATGACCAAGCGCGCGCTCATCACCGGCATCACCGGCCAGGACGGTTCCTACCTCGCCGAGCTCCTCCTCTCGAAGGGCTACGAGGTGATCGGGATGGTCCGCCGGTCCTCGACGGTGAACTTCGAGCGCATCGCCCACCTGCAGGACCGGATCACCTTCGTGCCCGGCGACCTGCTCGACGAGGTGTCGCTCATCCACATCCTCCAGGAGCACCGGCCCCAGGAGGTGTACAACCTCGCCGCCCAGAGCTTCGTGCAGACGAGCTTCACCCAGCCCGTGCTCACCGGCGAGATCACCGGCCTCGGCGTGACCCGCATCCTCGACGCCATCCGGCTGGTCGATCCCGAGATCCGCTTCTACCAGGCCTCCTCGTCGGAGATGTTCGGCAAGGTGCAGGCGGTGCCGCAGGCGGAGGACACCCCGCTCTACCCGCGCTCGCCCTACGGCGTGGCCAAGGTCTACGGCCACTGGATGACCATCAACTACCGCGAGTCCTACGACCTCCACGCCAGCTCCGGCATCCTCTTCAACCACGAGTCGCCCCGCCGCGGCCTCGAGTTCGTCACCCGCAAGATCAGCCACACCGTGGCCAAGATCAAGCTCGGCATGGCCGACGAGCTGCGCCTCGGCAACCTCGACGCCCAGCGCGACTGGGGCTTCGCCGGCGACTACGTCGAGGCGATGTGGCTCATGCTCCAGCAGGACGCCCCCGACGACTACGTCGTCTCCACCGGGGAGACCCACACGGTTCGCTCGTTCTGCGAGCTCGCCTTCGGGCGCGCCGACCTCGACTGGGAGCAGTACGTGAAGGTCGATGAGCGGTTCTTCCGCCCCGCGGAGGTCGATCTGCTCGTCGGCACCCACGCGAAGGCCAAGAAGCAGCTCGGCTGGGAGCCCAAGACCAGCTACCCCGAGCTGGTCAACATGATGGTCGACGCCGACGTAGCCCTGCTCTCCGGCGAGCTCGACGGGCTCGCCCGCTAGCCGCGACCGCTGGGGACGACCTCCCCTCGCGGTCTGATCAGCCCTCGTGGCCGCGCAGGGCCCGCAGCGCAGCCACGAGGTGGTGGGTGCCGGCGGCGTCACCCGCCGCTGAGGCCAACTCCTCCACGACGTCGCCCACCTGGCGCTTGGTGGTGGTCACCACCTCGGCGCGCAGGGCCAGGATCGGAGCGACGAGCTCGTCGACCGCGCCCTGGAGCTGGTTGGCTGGCACGACCCGGTTGAGCAGGCCCCACCCCAGCAGCTCCGACGCCGGGGCCCGGCGGCCCGTGAGGATCAGCTCGGTCGCCCTCGCCGCCCCGACCTCCCGCACCAGGCGCGGGACGCCACCCCACGCCAGCGGGATGCCGAGGGCGGCCTCGGGGAGCGAGCACCACGCGTCGTCTGCCGCGACGCGCAGGTCGCAGCACAGCGCGAGCACGAAGCCCCCGCCCACGCAGGGGCCCTGGATCGCGGCGACGGTGAGGGCCCGCATCGACGCCACCGCCTCCGCCATCGCCGCGCCCAGCTCCGGCGTCCGTGCCGCACCAGGGGTCGGCGACTCCAGCTCCCGGAGATCGAAGCCGGCGGAGAACGCCCGGCCCGCACCGCCGACCACCACCACGGTGGCCGAGGTGCGGTCGAACCACCGAGCGGCCTCGGCGAGCTCCTGGAGCGCCACGGCACCGATCGGGTTGAGCCGATCGGGCTGATCGAGGGTCAGGCGCCCGAGGGCGCCGTCCATCTCGACCCGGAGCGTCTGGAAGGTGGGCGGTTGGGCGTCGGTCACCTCCCGATCCTGCACGACGGAGCGCCGGCGGACGGCCGGTAGGGTCCTCGGCCATGTCGGACGGTTTGGTCACGGTGCTCGCCGGCGGGGTGGGCGCGGCCCGGATGCTCGCGGGGATCGTGCAGGTCGTCGATCCGGCCGATGTCGCCGCGATCGTCAACGTCGGCGACGACCTCGAGCTCCACGGCCTTCGCATCAGCCCCGACCTCGACACGATCACCTACACCCTGGCTGGGGAGATCAACACCGAGACCGGCTGGGGCCTCCGGGGCGAATCGTGGCAGGCGATGGACACGGTCACGCGCTACGGCGGCATCTCGTGGTTCGGCCTCGGCGACCGAGACCTGGGCACGCACCTCTACCGCACCCAGCGCTACGCCGAGGGCGCCACCCTCACCGAGATCACCGCGGAGATCGCCCAGGGCTGGGGCCTCGGCCTGCGCCTCCTGCCCGTCACCGACCACCGCCTGCGCACGATGGTCACGCTGGCCGAGGGCGACGACGCCGGCACCGAGGTGACCTTCCAGGAGTACTTCGTGCAACGCCGTCACCAGGTCGCCGTGTCCTCGGTCCGCTTCGACGGCGCCGACGACACCCTCCCCGGCCCCGAGGTGCTGGAAGCGATCGCCGAGGCCGACACCGTCGTCGTGGCACCGTCCAACCCGATCGTGTCGATCGACCCGCTGCTCGCCGTGCCCGGCGTGCGCGAGGCCGTCGAGGACCGGCGAGACGACGTGGTCGCCGTCTCGCCGATCATCGCCGGCGCCGCGCTGAAGGGGCCCGCCGACCGGCTGCTCCACGAGCTCGGCCACGAGCCCACCGTCCTCGGCATCGCCCGGCTCTACGCTCCGCTGGCCTCCACGTTGGTCATCGACGAAGCCGACGCCGCGCTCGCCGACGCCGTCGAGGCCGAAGGGATCCGAGCGCTGGTGGCACCGACCGTCATGGCCTCACCCGAGGTGGCGGCGGCACTCGCCGAGGTGGTGCTCGACCTGTGAGCGGAGCCACCGGCGAGCTGCGCATCTTCGGCGTCGCCGGCATCGGCGAGATCCAGCCGCGCGACGACCTCGCAGGGATCATCGCCGCGGCGGTGGCCGATCACCACGGCGGCCTGCTCGACGGCGACGTGGTGGTCGTCACCCAGAAGGTCGTGTCGAAGGCCGAGGGCAAGCTCGTCGCGGTCGACCCCGACGATCCGCTCAGCCACAAGGCGATCGTCGAAGAGGAGACGGTGCGGGTGCTGCGCCGCCGAGGCGACCTCGTCATCTCCGAGACCAAGCACGGCTTCGTGTGCGCCAACGCCGGCGTCGACCTGAGCAACGTCGAGCTCGGCTACGCGGCCCTGCTACCCGACGACAGCGACCGCTCGGCCCGCCGCATCCGCGACGGCATCCGCGCTCGGGCCGGCGTCGAGGTGGCGGTGATCGTGAGCGACACGTTCGGGCGCACGTGGCGACGGGGGCTCACCGACGTCGCCATCGGCTGCGCCGGCATCGGCGCCATCCTCGATCACCGCGGCACCACCGACACCCAGGGGCGCGAGCTCCAGGTCACCGAGGTGGCCGTCGTCGACGAGCTCGCGGGCGCGGGCGACCTCGTGCTCGGCAAGGCCACCGGCCTGCCGGTGGCGATCATCCGGGGCGTGGATCCGACGTGGCTGCGACGGGGCAGCGTCCGCGACGAGATCGTGCGCGACCCCGCCGAGGACCTCTTCCGCTGAGGGGCGCTCAGGACGCCTTGGAGCGGAAGTACTCGAGGACCGAGGCGCTGCCCGTGGCGAGGTCGGTCCAGGTCTTCCAGCCGAGCTGCATCTCGGCGCGGCCAGCGTCGAGCGAGGAGCGCGCGAGCTCGCCCGGCCGAGCCTCCGCGAGCTGGGCGGCGAGGTCCACTCCGGCCACCCTCGCCATGGTGGCGTAGAGGTCGGTGACCGAGGTCTCCACCCCGGTGCCGATGTTGATGATGAGCCCGTCGCCCTTGTCGGCGGCGCGGACGAACGCGTCCACGACGTCGTCGACGTACACGTAGTCGCGGGTCTGCGAGCCGTCGCCGAAGATCGTGCACGGCTCCCCGGCGAGCAGGCGCCCGGCGAAGATGGCCACGACGCCCGCCTCGCCGTGCGGGTCCTGGCGGGGCCCGTAGACGTTGGCGAGCGCGAGGGCGGTGAACTCGATCTGGTGCAGCTCGCGGTACGCGTAGAGGTAGTCGCCCACGACCTTCTTGGTGATGCCGTAGGGCGACAGCGGTTGCTGCGGGTGCGACTCGCGGGCAGGGAGGTCCTCGTCGGCGACGGCGCCGTAGATCGTGCCGCCCGAGGAGGCGAAGACGACCTTGCGGGTGCCCGCCCGCCGCGCACCCTCGAGCACGTGGAGGCTCCCGATCACGTTGATCATCGCGTCGTGCACCGGGTCGGCGACCGAGAGCCGGACGTCGATCTGCGCGGCCAGGTGGAACACGACCTCCGGCTTGCGACGTTCGATGAGCTCGACGAGCCCCGCGTCGCGGATGTCGAGCCGATGGAACTGGAAGCGGTGGTCGGGGTTGGCGCGAGCCTCGGCGAGGTTCGCCATGGACCCGCTGGAGAGGTCGTCGACCACGTCGACCTCGTGCCCCTCGGCGAGGAGCCGATCCACCAGGGTGGATCCGATGAAGCCGGCTCCGCCGGTGACGAGCGCACGCACGGTGGTCCTCCTCAGGATCCGCTGGTGAGGTGTTCGTCGACGCCGAGGCTGCCGCCCGACACCCGCAGGTCGTGGGCGATGCTGGCCCCGTCGCCGAGGACGGCGAGGTCGTCGACGCGCGAGCCGGCGCCGACCGACGAGCGGGGCCCGAGGATCGCCCGGTCGACCACCGCGCCCGCGCCGACGTGGGCGCCGGCGAGGAGCACCGCGTCGTGGACGACCGCGCCGGCCTCGATCACGACGTCGGGCCCGACCACGGATCGGGAGACCTTGGCGTCGGCGGCGATCGATGCCGTGGGGTGGATCCCGGAGACGGGCTCGCCGCGGACGCCGTCGAGCAGGTCGAGCTGGCTCTGCAGGTACTTCGACGGCGTGCCGGTGTCGATCCAGTAGGTGTCGCCGGCCATGGCGTACAGCACCCCATCGGCCACCATCGCCGGGAAGACCTCACGCTCGATCGACACCTTGCGCCCGTCCGCGATGCGATCGAGCACCGAGGCCTCGAGCACGTAGGTGCCGGCGTTGATGAGGTCGGTGGGCGCTTCCTCGCGCGCTGGCTTCTCGACGAACGCGATCACGCGACCGTCGGCCTCGGTGGGCACCACCCCGAACGCGCTGGGGTCCTCCACCTGGTGCAGGGCGATCGTGCCCTCGCTGCCGTGGGCGTCGTGGAAGTCGACCAGCGCGCCGATGTCGAGGTCGGTGAGCACGTCGCCGTTGACCACCACGAAGCGCTCGTCGATGCCGGCGTCGAGCGCCGCGAAGCGGATGGCGCCGGCGGTGTCGAGCGGCTCGGGCTCGATGGCGTAGTGGACCTCGACCCCGGCGCAGATGCCATCGGGGTACGCGTCGGCGAAGGCGTCCGGGCGGTACCCCATCGACAGCACCGCCTCGGAGATGCCGTGCCGCGCGAGGTGCTCGAGCACGTGCTCGATCATCGGCCGGTGCAGGATCGGCAGCATCTGCTTGGGCGTGGTGAACGTCAGCGGCCGGAGGCGGGTGCCGAACCCGCCGACCAGGACGACCGCCTTCATCCGGCGCCCGCCGTGGTGTCGGTGGTCTCGGTGGTGTCTTCGACGGGGGCCTCCGTGACCGGGACGGTCTCGGTGCTGGTCCCGGCGCTCGCCGTCGGATCGGCATCCGCCGCGCCCAGGGACTGGATCTCGGCCGCGCTCGAGGGGGCGGGGATTTCGGTGGTGCCCTCCGCCACGTACGCCAAGGTGTAGGCGCCGCCATCCTCGGAGAGGGGGACCGACCCGAAGTTCTTCGTGAAGATCTTGTCGGGCTTGGAGCCCGCCGCGGTGAGGGCATCCTTCCAGTGGGCCAGCACGAGCTGACCGGGCTCGCCGCCGCAGGTGGTCTCGCCCTCCTTCACCGAGGTGCTGCCGTCCTCGAGGGCGATGCCTGCCGGGAGCTCGAAGCCGGTGTCGGTGACCTTGAAGCCCACCTGCGTGAAGAACTTGCCGAGCGTGGCGCGCTTGCCGGCCGCGATGCGGGTGAACGGGTGGATGTGGATCAGCCCGTCGCCGTGGGTGTGGATGCCCTGGGTGTCGGTGGGGCCGTCCTGCAGCGGCGACAGCTCGGTGCCGCACACGTTGACCGCGAACGCGGCGTGCCAGTGGTCGAACGGCTCGCCGTTGCCGAGGTTGGCGCGCGGCGGCGTGGAGTTGTCGCCGCTGCCGCCGTTCTTGTCTCGGGCGAACGCCACGATCCCGACGCCGAGGGCCACGATCAGCACGATGCCGATCCCGAACAGCCAGTTGCGGTTCTTGGCGGCGTCAGCCGCGTCCGCGGGGCGCCCGGAGCCGCTCTTCGCCGCGACGCGCGCGACCTTCTTGGCCGAAGATGACGATGCCATAGGGCGACCAACCTACTTGGCGCCGACCGGCGGCCAGGATTCGGGTCAGCGGTCGACGAGCTCCGAGAACAGGCGCTCGTACTGCTCGGCGACCGCCGCCGGCGAGGCCCAGCGCTCGACGAACCGACGCCCGGCCAACCCCATGCGGCGAGCCTCCTCGGGGGCTTCGACGAGCTGCACCAGCGCCTTCGTGAACCGCTCGGGGTCGTCGGGCGGCACCGCGATCCCAGCCCCGGCGGCCTCCACGGTGCGGGCCACCTCGGTGCCCGGATCGACCGAGGCGACCACCGGCCGACCGGCGGCGAGGATCGTGTAGAGCTTGGATGGCACGCTCGATCGAGCCAGGCCGGCCTTGAGCGGCACCACGTGGATGTCGGCGGCCGCCGCCACCTCGGCCAGGCGCTCCTTGGGCTGCATGTCGACGAAGCGCACGTTCGACAGGCCCGCGGCAGCCTGCTCGAGCCCAGGCCGGGCCACGCCGCCACCGTTGACGACGAACACGACGTCGGGGTCGTGGGCGAGGTGGGTGGCGGCCGCGATGACCAGGTCGAGCGACTGCGACATGCCGACGTTGCCGGCGTACATCACCACGGTCTTGCCCTCGAGGCCGAACTCGCGCCGATAGGCGTTCTCGCGCTCGGCGGGCCGGATGCGCTCGGTGTCGATGAAGTTGGGGATGACCCGCACCTTGTCGGGCGAACCGGCGCTCCCCCGCCGGCCAGCGATCTTCGCGGCGACGTTGTCGCGCAGATCCTCGGAGAGGACCGTGACCGCGTCGGCGCGCAGGTACGTCTCGCGCTCGAGCCAGCTCGCGAACGAGATCACCCGGGGGTCGGTGATGGCCCCGAGCTCGATCGCGACGTCGGGGAACACGTCCTGGATGTTGAACACGAACGGGATGCGACGGGTCCGGGCCACGGCCCACCCGGCCGCGCCCAACGTGAGCGGTGGGGACATGGCCAGCACGGCGTCGGGCTTCGAGCGCGACACCAAGGCGGCGAGGCCGGTGAGGGCCGTGAACCCGCCGAACGCGGCGGCTCGGGCCGGGATGTTGCGCTTGTCGGTGGGGAACGGGTGGACCCTCGTGATGCGCCCCCAGGGCAGGTCTTCGTGGCGGACCACCTCGCCCTCCCAGCCCGGCTCGAGCCGGTGGTGCTGGTACCAGGGCAGCGACGTGACGATGTGGAGCCGGTTGCCCCGGGCCGCCAGCTCGGAGGCGATCTGGGTCATCACCTCGCCGGTGGGGGCGACATCGGGGGCGAAGTGGGGGCAGAGGACGAGGAGGTTCATCTGGCCCCAGTCTCGCCCACGCCCAGCGCCGCCCGGTAGCTCTCCGCCAGGTCGCGTGCGGCCCGGTCCCAGGTGAAGGTCGCGGCGCGCACCCGGCCGGCGGCGGCGAGGGTGTCGTGCACGGCCGGACGGTCGAGGACGCGGCCCAGCGCGTCGGCCCACCGGGCCACATCGCCCACCGGCACCTTGAGGCCGGCATCGCCCACGACCCACGGCAGCGCAGTCGCGTCGGCCACGACCACCGGCACCCCGGCGCTCATGGCCTCGAGCGCCGGCGCGCCGAAGCCCTCGAACCGGCTCGGCACGGCGACCACGTCGGCCACGGCGTAGAGCGCCCGCAGGTCGTCCTCGCCGATGCGGCCGGTGCGCCGCACCAGGTCGCCCACCCCCGCTCGGCGGATCGCGGCGATCACCTCCTGCTCGGCGGGCCCCACGCCGCCGGTGAGGACCAAGGTCAGGTCGGGACGGGACCGGGCCAGGCGGGCGAAGGCCTCCACCAGGGTCACGTGGTCCTTGTGGGGGTAGGTGATGGCCGGGTACAGCACCACCTGCGACCCCAGCTGGTAGCGGGCGCGCACCGCCGCGACGTCCGCCTCGGCCACGGGGACGTGCGGCTCGATCCCGTGGGGCACCGTGCGGACCTTGGCCCGATCGATGCCCAGGCGAGACACCACCTGCGCCCCGGTGGGATCCGACGGGGTGACGATGATCCCCGCCTTGCGAGCGGAGCGAGGCAGCATCGTGGCCAGCCACCGTCGCTTCGCCGCGGAGAAGTTCTCGGGCATCACCAGGGGTTGGAGGTCGTGGATCGTGAGCACCGATCGATGGCGGCCGATGAGCGGCCCCGGCGGCACGACGCCGCCCGCGTGGTGGACCAGGTCGAGGTCGTGACGGGCCACCTGGCGTGCGAGCCAGGAGGCTTCGTAGGCCACCCGCTGGGGCTTGCGGTGCCCGTCGATGCGGGTCGTGACCGTCGGGTAGGCCGAGGCGAGGTCCGGGTGAGCGTCGGCGAACGGGGCGAGGGCGAACAGGGTGAGGTCGAGGTCCGGCGGGGGCGCCTCGGCCAGCCCGCGCAGGAGGCGGGTGGTGTACTCCTCGCTCCCGCCGACCACGCCGGGCACCAGCCACAGGAGGTTCACCCCGACCCGTCGCCGCTCGTCGGCCGGGCGCTCGTCGGCCGGGCGCTCGGTGGCCGGGCGCTCGGCGCTCACGCCCAAACCTCCTCGTACGCAGCGGCGGTGAGTTCCCCCGTGCGCGACCAGGGGTAGGTGGCCGCCCGGGCTCGACCGCGTCGCCCCAGGTCCTCGGCGAGGCTCGGGTCGTCCACGATGCGGTGCAGCGCGGCGCCGATGGCGTCGTGGTCGAGCGGGTCCACGAGGAGGGCGTCGTCGCCCGCGACCTCGGCGGTGGAGGTGCCGGCCGACGTGACCACCGGGGCTCCCTGGGCCATGGCTTCGAGCACCGGCATCCCGAAGCCCTCGCGGAGGCTGGGGAAGCAGAACGCTGCGCAGCCGGCGTAGAGGGGGGCGAGCACGTCGGCCGGCTGGTAGCCGAGCCGGTGGACGCGGATCCCGGTCCCCTCCAACTCGCGGAGCCGAGCGCCGAGGTCCTCGTTCCACCCCTCGGGCCCGACCAGCACGAGGTCGACCCCGGCGCCCCCCAGCGCCCGCATCCCCCCGATGACTCCGGCGAGGTTCTTGCGCGGCTCCACCGTGCCGACGAACAAGACGTAGGGCCGATCGAGCGCGAACCGGGCGCGGACCGACGCCACCGCGGCCTCGGATGCCGCCGTCGCGTCCACCCCCCAGGGCACGACGCGCAGGCGTTCGGGGTCGAAGCCGGCATCGCGGCACTCCTGCGCCGTGGCCTCCGACGGCACGAGCACGAGCCGAGCGTGGCGCTTGGCGAGCTCGGTGCCCCGGCGGAAGAAGCGGTTGCCGTGGCGGGTGGCCTGGGTGGGGTCCGCGAGGAACGCGAGGTCGTGGATCGTCATCACGAGCGGCGCGTTCGTCGGGGGGACGGCGATGGCGGTGGCGTGGACGAGGTCGACCGGTCCGGTGGCTCGCTCCACCGCCGGCCACCGCAGGGCGTGCCAGGTCTCGTACAGCGCCAGGCGAGGGAGGGGCAGGTGCTCGACCGGGATGGATGGGGCGAGGCCCTCGGGCAGACCGTCGTGGCGCGCCGCCACGCCGACCAGGTCCAGGTCGCCACGGTCCTGCAAGGCGCGCAGGGTGCCGTCGGTGGAGGTGGCGGTGCCACCGGGCACCCGGTGCCAGAACTGCTCCACGGTGACCGCGACGCGTCGTCGGTGCTGGTGGGGGCGGTCGTGCACCCCTCGATTCTGACCGGTACCAGGCCGTTCGCGTCGCCACCGTTCGGGGCGGGGTCGGTGGCGGTCGGTACCATCGTCGCCATGACCGACTCCTGGGCCGATCGCCGCGTGCTCGTCACCGGTGGCAGCGGCTTCCTCGGCCGAGCGGTCGTGGCTCGCCTCCGCGACGCGGGGGCCGCCCACGTGATCGTTCCCCGCAGCGCCGAGGTCGACCTGCGCGATCGGGCACAGACCGCGGCGCTGTTCGACGCGGAGCGGCCAGACCTGGTCATCCACCTCGCCGCCAAGGTGGGGGGCATCGGCTACAACCAGGTCCACCCCGCCGAGCTGTACCTCGACAACCTCCTCATGGGCACCTACGTGGTGGAGGAGGCGCGGGCGCACGACGTGGCCAAGACGGTCCTCGTCGGCACCGTGTGCTCGTACCCGAAGGAGCCGCCGGTCCCCTTCCACGAGGAGTCGCTCTGGGGCGGCTACCCCGAGGAGACCAACGCGCCCTACGGGATCGCCAAGCTGGCGCAGCTCGTGCACGCCCAGACAGCGCGCGAGCAGTACGGCCAGTCGGTCACCTACCTGATCCCCACGAACCTCTACGGCCCGGGCGACAAGTTCAACCCGGCCGTGAGCCACGTGATCCCGGCGCTCATCAAGAAGTGCGTGGAAGCGGTGGAGGCGGGAGCCGACCACATCGAGCTGTGGGGCACCGGCTCCGCGAGCCGCGAGTTCCTCTACGTCGACGACGCGGCCGAGGGCATCGTGCTCGCCGCGGAGCGCTACGACGACCCCGACCCGGTGAACCTCGGCACCGACCACGAGGTGCCGATCCGCGACCTCGTGGTCGACGTCGCGGCGGCCACCGGCTTCACCGGCGAGATCCGGTGGGACCCCTCGAAGCCCGATGGGCAGCCGCGTCGCCGGGTCGACAACTCCCGCGCCCGCGAGCGCTTCGGCTTCGCCGCCACCACGCCGTTCGATGTCGGGCTCAAGCGCACGGTCGAGTGGTACCTGGCCAACCGAACCGAGGCCGAGGCCCGAGCCGATTGAGCGAAGTTGTTGCAGTTACGCTGCAACAATGCCTCGCTCGCGCCGTGCGCTCCTGCTGACCCTCTCGCTCGCCCTCGTGGCGGTGGCCCCCGCGTGCTCGGGCTCGAGCCCCGACGCCGCCTCCACCCCAGCCGATGCCGAGGCGACCACCACGACCACCACGCTGGCCGCGTTCGACGGCTCGGACTTCTACGCCGCGCCCGACCCCATCCCCACCGATCCGCACGGGACGCTGGTCCGCTTCCAAGAGGCCGACTTCGATGTCCCCGACGCCACCGCCTACCAGATCATGTACACGTCGGAGTCGATCGCCGGGGACCCGATCGTGGTCACGGGCATCGCGTCGGTGCCCACCGCCGATGCCCCCGACGACGGGTGGCCGATGATCACGATCTCCCACGGCACCACCGGCATCGCGGACGAGTGCGCGCCCTCGAAGGACCCGAAGCTCAGCGAGTTCTCGATGACCGCGAGGTCCGTCGGAGACCGCTTCCTCATCGCCGCCACCGACTACGAGGGACTTGGCACGCCCGGTCGCCACCCGTACCTGGTGGGCGAGAGCGAGGGCCGTAGCTCCATCGACGCCCTGCTCGCCGCCCGCCAGCTCCCCGATGCCCACGGCGGCACGCGCTTCGCCACCGCCGGCTACAGCCAGGGTGGCCACGGCTCGTTGTGGGCCTCCCAGGTGGCCGCCGACTGGGCGCCCGACCTCGACCTGGTCGGCACCTTCGCCGGCGCTCCCGCCAGCGAGGTGGGCCTCATCCTCGCCGCCGCTCCGCGCCTCCCCCAGGGCGGCTTCGCCTACATGATCGTCGCCGGGCTCGCCGCCGCCTACCCCGACGAAGCCGACCCCGCGGACTTCCTCACCCCCAAGGGCGTGGAGCTGCTCGACGCCGTCGACACGGGATGCGCGACCGACACGTTCAAGGCGATCGCCGGCATCCCGGTGGAGGAGCTCATCAAGCCCGATGCCTTCTCCGGCGCCTGGCGGGACCTCGCCCTGGCCCAAGACGCCGGCCAGGAGAAGACCAACGACGCGCCGGTGCTCATCATCCACTCGACCGGCGATGGCACCGTCCCGCTGATCTTCACCCAGGCGCTCGAGAAGCGCATGTGCGCCAACGGCCAGGCGGTGGAGCGCCGCCTCATCGACGGCGGCGGCCACGGCGCGGCGGCGGTGCCCGCCTACCAGCAGGCGCTCCCGTGGATCGAAGCCCGCTTCTCCGGCGACGGTCCGCTCGAGGGCGACCCCGCCACCGCGGTCACGAACGACTGCGCCGCCAAGGCCGACGGCTGACCGTCGACGCGGGATCAGCCCGGCAAGGTGAGGCGAAGGTCACCCCTGGTGGCGTCGACCGTGCCGATCGCGTCGCCCAACAGGAACGGGTTCGACCCCGTGCCGACCGCCACCGAATCGACCTCGACCCACGAGGTGCCATCGAGCACGAAGGCCCTCGCATCCCGAGGCAGATCCGGACCCTCCTTCGGGAACTCGCCCTGCAGGAACGCCACCGGCTCGCCGGCCCCGCTCAGGCTTCTGGCGCTGAAGTCTGCGGCCTCACGCGCCCCCGGCACCGCCGGCACCTCGATGACGGACGCCTCGCTCTTCCCGATGGCAACGAACTGACCACCGAACATGCTGCCGTCCCAGATCCCCCGTTCCGAACACGTTGGTACCCCGTAGTCATGGGCGACATCCGTCATGCTCGGGACCGAAACCCATCGATCGCCATCGACACGCAACGCCACGAACCCCAATCGATCCGATGCGACCACTGCATCGGCGCGCCAGCCTTCTCGCATCACCGCGGATGGCTGACCTTCCTGCCACACCACCAACGCCACCGGCTGATCATCCGAATCGAAGCAGAGCCCGTATTGAGCGTGCTCGTCAAGAGCGGGGACCTCGGGCACCGCTGTCGTCGATCCCTCACCCGTGCTCACGCTGACGAACGTCGCGCCGCGCGCGCTCTTGCGCAGCAAGAGCGCGCGCCCATCTCGATGGTCGGAGACGAAGTACCCATCCGGCGGGGTGTCGTCGTCCACCTCCACCGAACGCCACTCGCCGCTCTCCCGATCGCGACTCCAAAGATCGAACCTCGTGTCACCACACCCAGCCACCACGTTGTCGCGCCCATCGTCGTCCCAGACCGGCACCTCCCCCGACGCCCACCGCGCGCACGGCACGCCGAGCACGTGATCCTCAGCAGCGTCGTACCAGACCGACACCCCGAACAACGGCGCCGACGAAGGCACCTCCTCCACCGTCCAGGACCCCGCATCCCACCCCCACAACGACGTCGACGGCCCACCCCCGCGGTCGCTCGACACCGCCACCAACGCGTGAGTCCGACCACCCGCCACGTCGAACGCACCGCGCTCCACCGTCACCGGCGGGCGCTCCGCTCCCGATGGACCCGCCGAGGATGACACCCCTTCACCATCCGACCCACAACCAGCGACCAGCACCGCCACCATCAAGAGGCGTGCTCCACGTCCGATCCAACTGGCCATCCCGCCGATCCTTCCTGATGGCATCCCGAACGAGTCGAGGAGGATCCCGACAGCCGATCACCCCATCCACATGGCGATGGCCTCGCTAGCCGACATGCTCCCAGAAGCCGTCGGCATCTGCCGCTGGGCGCGCGGCTCGCGTCGGCCGTGGCGCGACGATCGCGTCGGGGACGTGGATCTGGCGGCCCGACTGGTAGCTCCACTGGTCTGCCCAGATCCGAGCCTGGTCGAGCAGGGACGAGGGCCCATCGGCCGGTCCACCGGCAGGCGGCGCCTGGAGGATGGCCAGGGCGACCGACGCAGAGTCGGCATCGCCCGCAGCCTGCGCGATGCACAGCGCCCGCAGCACCCGCTCGACGTACCCGGTGCGCAGGTCGGCGACGAGATCGCCGCGGCGCACGTCGGTGGGCGACACGAGCAGGCCGCACAGGTCACGGCGGTCGGCTACGAACCGCACCGCGTTGGCCAGGCGAGCGTGCAGGCCACGCAGGAACGGCACGATCTCGTCGTCGTCGGCGGGCCAGGCGATCGCCGGCTGCTCGGGCACCGGCCGGATCGGCACCGACGCCAGGATCCCGCCCTCCTGAAACGAGCCGCCGAGCTGGTGGTCGCCCACGGTCACCCACCAACGGGCCGCGCCGTCGGCCTGCTTCAGGGTGATGCGGTACCGAAGGTCGCCCCGCACCCAGTCCGCGGTGCCCTTGCGCTCCGCGACCAGGGCGCCGGGGACGAGGCCGCCAGCGTCACGCATCTGCGACAGCAGCTCAGCTCCAGAGATCGACCGCACAGCTCCCTCCCGATGCGTGGCGGACGACGATGTTCGTCTGGGACCCTCATCGGCACGTCGAGGCCCGAACCTGAGCCGACGTCGGTCACATCGGGCGATCAGTCGCCCGGCTGGTCGAGGACCTCGCGGAAGTAGGCCGCCGTGCGCTCGATGCCCGTGCGCAGGTCCACCTCGGGCTCCCACACGAGCAGCTCGCGGGCTCGGGTGATGTCGGGCTGACGCTGGGTGGGGTCGTCGACCGGCAGCGGTTCGAACACGATCTTCGAGCTCGACCCGGTGACCTCGAGCACCATCTCGGCGAGCTGGAGGATGGTGTACTCGTCGGGGTTGCCGATGTTGGTGGGCCCGACCACGTCGGAGTCGAGCAGGGCGAGGAAGCCTCGCACCTCGTCGTCCACGTAGCAGAAGCTGCGCGTCTGGCTGCCGTCGCCGTACACGGTGATGTCCTCGCCGCGCAGCGCCTGCACGATGAAGTTGCTCACCGCCCGCCCGTCGTCGGGCCTCATCGAGGTGCCGAACGTGTTGAAGATCCGGACGATCCGGACATCGAGGCCGTGGTGGCGGTGGTACGCCATCGTCATCGCCTCGGCGAAGCGCTTGGCCTCGTCGTAGACGCCACGCGGACCGATCGGGTTGACGTTGCCCCAGTAGCTCTCGGGCTGGGGGTGCACCAGCGGATCGCCGTACACCTCGCTGGTGGAGGCCAGGAAGAACTTGGCCCCCTTGGCCTTGGCCAGCCCGAGCGCGTTGTGGGTGCCGAGGCTGCCGACCTTGAGGATCTGGATCGGGATGCGCTCGAAGTCGATGGGCGACGCCGGGCTAGCGAGGTGCATCACCGCGTCCACGTCGCCGGGGACGTGGACGTAGGTGGACACGTCGAGGTCCACGTAGGTGAACCGCTCGTGGCCGAACAGGTCCTCGATGTTGCGGATCGAGCCGGTGATGAGGTTGTCGAGGCAGACGACCTCGTCGCCTCGCTCGATCAGGCGGTGGCACAGGTGCGAGCCGAGGAAGCCCGCGCCGCCGGTGACGACGATGCGGGCCACGTCAGCTGCGGCCGATGCCGTCGTAGGAGAAGCCCTGGTCCTTCAGCGCCGCGCCGTCGAGCAGGTTGCGGGCGTCCACCACGTGGCGCCCGCCGATGGCCTCGCCGACCCGGGCGAAGTCGACCTCGCGGAACTCGGGCCACTCGGTGAGCACGGCGAGGACGTCGGCGCCCGCCGCCGCCTCGTACGGGTCGGCGACCAGCTCGATGCCGGCCAGCCGGGTGTCGGTGCTGCCCGCTTCGACCGCGGGGTCGTACGCCCGCACCGTGGCACCGACCTCGAGGAGGCGCCGGATGATGTTGATCGACGGCGAGTCGCGCAGGTCGTCGGTGTGGGCCTTGAAGGTGAGGCCCCACACGGCGATCACCTTGCCCTCCACGGCGCCGCCGGTGAAGCGAGCGATCTTGTTCGCCACCCGCCCGAACTGCTCCTCGTTGGTGGCGATCACCGAGCGAAGCAGACCGAACTGGTAGCCGTGGTTCTCGGCGATGCGCACCAGCGCGTGGGAGTCCTTCGGGAAGCAGCTGCCGCCCCAGCCGGGACCGGGCACCAGGAACTTGTCGCCGATGCGCTGGTCGAGGCCCATGCCGCGGACCACGTCGACGACGTCGGCCCCCACCTCCTCGCACACCGCCGCCATGGCGTTGACGAAGCTGATCTTGGTGGCCAAGAACGCGTTCGACGCGTACTTGATCGTCTCCGCAGAGGCAGGATCGGTGACGAGCGTCTCGCCGGGTAGGCGCTCGTAGAGGGCCGCCACCCGCTTGCCGACCTCGGCATCGTCCGCGCCGATCACCACCCGGTCCGGGTTGAGGAAGTCCGACACCGCGGTGCCCTCGCGCAGGAACTCGGGGTTCGACACGACGTGGACGTCGGGGCGCTGCAGCTTCTTCGCCACCTCGCCGGCCGAACCGACCGGCACCGTGGACTTGTTGATGACCACGGCATCGGGCTGCAGGTGCGGGCCGATCTCGGTGGCCGCCGCCTTGATGAACGACAGGTCCGCCGCGCCGTCGGCGCCTTGCGGCGTCGGGAGGCACAGGAAGACGAACTCGGCCCCCTTGACGGCGTTCTCCGCGCCCAAGACGAACGACAGGCGCCCCTCGGCGATGCCCTCGTGCACCAGGTCGTCGAGGCCGGCCTCGAGGATCGGCACCTCGCCGCGGCTCAGCGACTCGACCTTCTCCGGCACGACGTCGGCGCACACGACCGAGTGGCCGAGGTGCGAGAGGCAAGCCCCGGTGGTGAGACCCACGTAGCCGGTCCCGATGATGGCGATGTTGCTACCCACGGCAGGGACGGTAGTTCGCCACCTCCGCCACCGGCGTCACCGGCGCGGACGGAGGCGGATCACCCGCAGCTCTCGCCTGCCGGCGCCGCCTCGGGGACGATCCCGGCGTGCTCGGAGGTCGTCGTGACGCTCGCGGGGTCGGTGGTGGCCTCGGTGCCGGCGACGGTGGTGGCCGTGACCTCGGGCGCCGTGGTGGTCGTGGTGGTCGTGGTGGTCGGCACCGACACCAGCGACTCGTCCATGGGCTGGAGGAGCGCCTGGGCGAAGTCGGCGCCCGTGATCACGGTGATCTGCGTGGCCTCCGCGTCTTCGACGAGGACCGACGTGGCGAGCAGGTGACGAGCCACCAGGACCGCCTGGGCCTCCTGGCCGGGCCCGTACCGGACCTCGGTGACGGCGGTGGCGGTGGCCGACGACGGCTCGTCGGTCTTGAACCCGGCGGTGCGCAGGATCTCGGTGGCCTCCGCCGCCTGGTCCTGCTTCCCGGAGCCGTTGAGCACCTGGACCGCGATCGTCGACGGGTCGAGGTCGCTCGAGTCGACCGGCTCCCCGGTGCCCCGGAACAGCGCGAGGGTCGGCTCCGCCTCGCCGGCGACGAGGTCGAGCACCGCGGCGCCGCCCCGAGTGACGTCGGTGACGGGGAGGCTGAACGTCTGGAGGTGGTTCGGGTCGAAGTTCCGGAACGCGTTGCCGAGCGCGATCAGGTCGCCGGGGGTGGTGTTCTGGTCGAGGGTGATGTTCTCGACCCCGACGTTCACCAGCTCGCTGAGCTTGGCCGGGTTCCGCGCCCCCTGGCTGATCGCCCGGCGCAGCACGCGCTTGATGAAGTCCTGCTGGCGGCTGATCCGACCCAGGTCCGCCGTCGGATCGGCGAGCCACTTGCCCGACTCGGTGTCGAAGTACTTCAGGTGGCGGGAGCGCACGTAGCTGAGCGCCTGGTGCTCGTCGAGCACGACGCACCCCGGGTTCGGGATGTCGAGCCCGGAGTTGGCGTCGCGCATCGCGCGGTCGAAGTAGACGGGCACGCCGTCGAGGAGCTTCACCAGCTGCTGGAAGCCGGCGAAGTTCACCTGCACGTAGTGGTTGACGTCGATGTCGAAGTTGGCCTTGATCGTGCTGATGAGCAGGTCGGGGCCGCCGAACTGGAGCGCGGCGTTGATCCGGTTCTTGGAGCTGCCGGGGATGTCGACCCACAGGTCTCGCGGGAACGAGAGCACCTTCGCCTGCTCCGTCTTCGGATCGAGCCGGACGATCATGATCGTGTCGGAGCGCACGCCGCCGACGGTCTCGTCTCGGTTGATGCGCGCCGGATCGTTCGCAGCGAGGCCATCGTCCGAATCGGCGCCGACGATCAGGAAGTTCCGAGGCTGATCGCCCAAGCCCTGGGAGTCCAGCGTGGCGATGCTGTCGATCTTGACCCGGCTGATGTCGCCGACCACCCGCTTGGCGTACGCCAGCGATCCCGCCCCGACGAGCGCGCCGACGATGCAGATCACGTTGAAGCTGATGAGGAAGCGCTGCGGCCACGTGCGGCGCAAGCGCGGTGCTCCAGATCGCTTCGACATGGGATCGCAACCTAGTTGGGGCCACCCGCTCCTCAGGAGTCAGGGGGGGCCGAGCCAGGGCTCAGACGGGGAGCCCCTGGCTCCTGGCGATGATCATCCGCTGGACCTCGGAGGTGCCTTCGCCGATCTCGAGGATCTTGGCGTCGCGGTACTGCCGGGCCACGAGCGTCTCGTCCATGAACCCGTAGCCGCCGAAGACCTGGGTGGCCTCGCGGGTCGCGGTGACCGCAGCCTCGGTGGCGTAGAGCTTGGCGATCGCGGCCTCCCGCTTGAACGGCCGGCCCTGATCCTTCAACCACGCCGCGTGGTAGGTCAGGTGCCGCGCGGTGGCCGCCATCACCTCGAGGTCGGCGCACTTGAACGCCACGCCCTGGTTCGAGCCGATCGGCTTGCCGAACGCGTTGCGATCCTTGGCGTACTGGACGCTCTGCTCCAAGCAGCACTGGATCACGCCCACCGCGAGCGCGGCGATGGCGACGCGGCCGTCGTCGAGGGTGGCCAGGAAGTTCGCGAACCCTCGGCCCCGCTCGCCGAGGAGGTTGGCGGCAGGCACCCGGCAGTCGATGAACGTGAGCCCGTGCGTGTCGGACGCGTGCCAGCCCATCTTGCGGTAGGGGGGCTGGACCTCGAACCCCGGCGTGCCCGCAGGAACGATGATCGTCGAGATCTCCGGCTTGCCGCTGGAGCCCGCGGCGTCGGTGCGAGCGGTGATCGTGACGAGCGACGTGATGTCCGTGCCGGAGTTCGTGATGAAGGCCTTCTCGCCGTTGATCACCCACTCGCCGGTCGACTCGTCGAGCACGGCGCGGGTGCGGGTGCCGCCGGCGTCCGAGCCCGCCTCAGGCTCGGTGAGGCCGAAGCCGCCGAGGGTGCGGCCCGCGCACAGGTCGGGCAGCCAGGTCTGCTTCTGCTCCTCGGTGCCGAAGGTGAAGATCGGGTTGGCACCGAGCCCCACGCCGGCCTCCAGCGTGATGGAGAGGGACTGGTCGACCCGTGCCAGCTCCTCGATCGCGAGGCACAGCGTGGTGAAGTCCGCGCCCGAGCCGCCGTACTCCTCCGGGAACGGTAGGCCGAACAGGCCCAGCTCCCCCATCGCCAGGACCGCGTCGGTCGGGAACTCGTGATCTCGGTCCCAGGCCTCGGCGTGGGGGGCGATCTCGGCCTCGGCGAAGTCCCGCACGACCTTGCGGAACTGCTCCTGCTCATCGGTGAAGTCGAAGTCCATCGATCGGCGATCCTATGGCGAGACGAGCACCGGGCTCTCCGGGCCAGCGAGGATCGGGCAGGATGCACTCGCGATGACTGCGACCGAGCGCGAGGGAACGACGGCGCGGCGTGCCCCCGTCGATCGCTGGTGGGCCCCAGGCCTGCTCGCGCTGGTCCTCGCCGCCGCGTTCGTCGGTGCCCTCCTGGTTCGCGCTGGAGGCGACGCCTCCCTCCTGGTGCACGCCGGCCCGCCGTGGACCGATGCGCAGCGGGCGCGCCCGTCGCTCACCGTCCAAGGCCCCGACGATGCGTTCGACGGACAGTTCTTCTACCGCCTGGGCGTCAGCCCATGGTCGACCGAGGACGAGGTCGCCGGGGTCACGAACGACCTTCCGTCGCTCCGCAACGCCCGTTGGGGGTACGGCGCGCTCGCGTGGGTGGCCAGCGGGGGCAACCCGGACCGGGTGCCGGAGGCGCTCGTGGCGGTCAACCTCGCCGCCGCGTTCATCCTCGGCGCCGCCGGCGGGTCGCTCGCTCGCTCGAGCGGCCGCCATCGCCTGTGGGGAGCCTCCCTCGTCCTGTGGCCGGGCTTCGCCTACTCCCTCTCGCTCGACACATCCGAGCTGGCGGCCGCCGCGCTGGTGCTGAGCGGGTTGGCGGCGGCCAGGTCCCGACGCCCGATCGCGGCTGGCGCGCTGCTCACCGCCGCCGTGCTCACGCGGGACACGACGGCCGTGGTCCCCCTCGGGTTCCTCCTCGCCGGTGCCTGGACATGGGTGGCCGCCCGCCGCCGCGCCACGGCCGTCCCGGCGGATCGATCCCCCTCGACGGCCGACCCGCTCCGCTGGGCCTGCATCGGCGGGGTGCCGCTCGTGGCGTTCGCCGCCTGGCAGCTCGTGCAGCGCGCCCGGTTCGGCACGCTCCCCTTGCGCTCGTCGGGCGACAACAACCTGTCGGCCCCGTTGCGTGGGCTCGTCGACCTCGTCCGCACCACCGCGCTTCCCACCACCGGCGCCGAGGTGCTGCGCCTCGCCTCGGCCGCGCTGGTCATCGGTCTGATCGCCGCCGCGGCGTGGTGGTGGCGACGCAGCGCGGCCCCGCTGCCCGAGCGCGCCGCGTTGGTTCCGGCCGTCGCGGTGGTGATCCTGCTGAACCCGTACCTGTGGTCGGGGGCGACGGCCTTCATGCGGGCCGCGACCGAAGCGGGGGTGCTGTCGATCCTCGTCGTGCTGGGCACTCGGACCCGCCGAGCACCGGCCGTGCTGGTCGCCGCGCTCGGGTCGGTGTGGCTGCTCACCGCCCTCGCCCAGATCTCCAAGCTCGGCTGAGCTACCGACGGGCGTGGGTGACCGCCCGGAACCGGATGAGTCCCCAGCGTCGCTGTGGGGCCTCCTCGCCCCCGCGCACCCGATCCACGGTGTGGCGCGCGAGGTACTTCCCCCGAGCAGCCCATCCTCCGAGTCCGCCCGAGGCGGGGTGGAACGGCTCGATGAAGGTCTCGGCAGACCGGAACCCCGACGCCAGGCACATCGCTTCGAGTCCCTCGATGTTGGGGACCCAGTAGTTGGTCGGGTCCGCGTTCAAGCCCGAACCGGGGATGAACTCGTACAGGGGGAGGTCTCGGTCCGCCCGACCCGCGAGGCAGAAGAGCTCGGTCTCGATCACCGCCAGATCCCGCGTCACCGACGCGAGCCGCCGCAGCGCCAGGTACGGGTCCAGCACGTGGTAGAGGACGCCGAGGTAGAGGACGATGTCGAACGAGCCCAGCTCCGCGAGATCGAGCACCTCGAGCTCGCCGACCCGCGCCTCCACCTTCGAGCCCCGTGCCTGGTGGGCGACATCGAACCCTCGCCGACCGGGAAGGTCCTCGGGCCGCCAGACGTCGGAGAGCTCCTCGTAGGGGCGCGGCTCGACCCCATCGCGCTCGCACGCTGCGTCGTAGGCCAGCTTGGCGGCCAGGTCCATCGACCAGATGTAGTGGTCGAGGGCGACCACCCGATCAGCGCCCCGCCGCTCGCACTCGAACGAGAAGGCGCCATCCCACGCACCGATGTCGAGCACACTGCGGCCCGCGAGGTCCTCGGGCAGCCGCAGGGCGGCGATCTCCCGACGCATGGTGGCCGCATCCTTGCGCCCGGGCGTCACGACGCCCTCGCCGAGGTCGATGGAGTGCCACCAGTGCGGCACGACGTCGTCGGCCATCCGGCGCAGCTCGTCGCGCTGGTAACGTGTCACGCTTGTCTCCTGGGGGCGAGGTGCGTCAGAGCCAGTCCGTCGCTGAAGCGATGCCGCGTGCGGACGGTAGCGCCTCCCCCGACCCCCGACGTGCCGTGGATCGCCTCCGCGCCGCGGGTCCGACGATCGCCGCGACCGCCCCGTACCTCGCCTTCGCCGTGCTCGTCCTCGCCAACCTCTGGGTCGATCGCCCGCTCGGTGGCGACCAAGGCGTGCTGGAGCTGTGGACTCGGTCCGCGCTCCACGGCGACGCGCTGGTCGGTCCCTACTCCCGGTTCGGCTGGAACCACCCCGGCCCGATCGCGTTCTACGTGTTCGCCCCTGGCTACGCGCTCAGCGGCCAACGGCCGGGCGGGCTCGCGCTGGGCGCGCTCGCCGTCAACGTCGCCTGCCTCGCGGTGCTCGTCCGCGGGATCCAACGCCAGGTCGGCGTGGGCCAGGCGCACCTCGCCGCCATCGTCTCGGTCGGGTTCCTGGTCGTCGCCGGCACCACCTGGTTCGACGAACCGTGGAACCCCGTGCTCGTGGTGGTTCCCCTGGTGCTCGCCGGGGTCGCCGCCGCGCGGGTGGTGTCGGGGGTCTCCTCGCAGCTCTGGGTGGCGGCCGCGGCCGCCACCTTCTGCGTGCAGACCCACGTCGGGACGCTGCCGGTGGCCGCCGCGTGCACCGGGCTGGCGACCGGGTCGGTGGTGGTGCGCGCCGTCCGCCACCGCCAGTCACCGTGGCGCGACGTGGCCGTGGCCGCCGCCGTGTCCGTCGCGCTGTGGCTCCCGCCGGTGGTGCAGCAGCTCACCGGGCACCCAGGGAACCTCCGGCTGCTGGCCAGCTTCTTCCGCTCGTCCAGCGGCCACCACGGCGCCCACGAGGTGGCCGATGTGTCGGTGGCATCCGTGAGCTGGTCGGGGACCGACCTCATCCACCGGGCTCTCTTCCCCGAAGCCCTCCCCGGCGCCACCGCGTGGCGGCTGGCGTGGTTGGCGATCGTGGTCCTCTGCGTCACGGTCGGCGGCGTCACGGCGTGGCGAGCCGGTCGCCGCCTCGAGCCATCCCTCGCGCTGGTCGCGGTGACCTCGCTCGCCGCGCTGCTGGTGGGCCTGACCCGCGCGAACGGGCCGCTCGAGGAGTACCTCGCGCTCCCGTCGCTGGCGGTCGGCCACCTGCTCGTGCTGAGCCTCGTCCTGACCACGGCCCCGTGGGTCGCCGCCCACCTCTCCTCCACCGCGCGGGCACGAGCCGTCGGCGCCCTGCCCTGGGCCTCGGCTGCGGTGGCCGCCTTCGCGGTCGCCGCGATCGTGGCGACGCACCCCAGCCGCGACCTCTACGTCCGCATGGCGACACCAGCGTCGGAGCCCACGCTCACCCACCTGGAGGCCGCGCTCGACGGAGCGGGCGCGGTCAACCTCGACATCGCGTCGCACGACGCGTGGCCCGAGGCCGTCCTCGTGGCGAACCAGCTCGAGCGCGACGGCGTCGCCGTGCGGGTACCGGAGGAGTGGCGCTTCCTCTTCGGCGAGCAGCGCACCGGCCAGCGGTGCGGCGACCCCGTGGTGAGCGTGCGGCGCGCCGACACGGCCGACCCCGATGCCGAGCCCCTCTCCGGCGATCCGGTCGGATCCATCGGCCCGTCGACCGTCGCGGTCGACCCCGCCGGCCGCCTCGCCTGCGACGCGCCGTGACCATCGACGCACCGAACGGCGGTCCGCGCCGCTCACGAGATCGCCACCGCGAGGCCCAGCCTCCACTCGCCGTGGTGGGCGACCGCCTCCTCACCGGCCTGCGAGACGTGACCTCGGACCTCGCGGCCCTCGACGGGACCGGGTACTGGGCCGTCGTGCTCCCCTTCGAGGGAGCCCCGGTGTGCGCTCGGTTCGAGCACGTCGGCCCGGCCCGCCGGTACCGAGGGCGCCCCTGGGTGGGCGTGCCGACCGCCTCGTGGCGCTCCTCCCTCGACCAGGCGGCGTTCGAAGCCGGCGTCCGCCAGATCCGTGAGGCCATCGCTCGCGGCGACGTGTACCAGGTGAACCTGACCCGCGTGCTCGCGGCCCCGCTCCCCGAAGGAGCCAACGTCGCCGCGCTGGGCGCCGCCCTCGCCGAGGGCAACCCGGCGCCCTTCTCGGCGGTGGTCCGCATCCCCTCGCACGACCTCCACGTGGCCTCCGCGTCGCCGGAGCGCTTCCTCGAGCGCGACGGCGACCGGGTGTGGAGCTCGCCCATCAAGGGCACCGCGGCGACCGCCGACGGCTTCCTCCCGAAGGACCGAGCCGAGAACGTGATGATCGTCGACCTCGTGCGCAACGACCTCGGCCGCGTCTGCGAGTGGGGCTCGGTGCGGGTGCCCGCCCTCTGCGCCGTCGAGGAGCATCCCGGCCTGGCCCACCTCGTGTCCACCGTGGAAGGTCGACTCCTCCCCGGTCACGGGTGGGCCGATGCCATCGGAGCGACGTTCCCGCCCGGCTCGGTCACCGGTGCCCCGAAGATCGCCGCCCTCGACCACATCGCCGCGCTCGAACCGAGCTCGCGCGACGTCTACTGCGGAGCGGTCGGCTGGGTCGACGCCGACCGCCGGTGCGGCTCGCTCAACGTCGCCATCCGCACGTTCTGGTTCGCCGAGGACGAGATCCGCTTCGGCACCGGGGGCGGCATCACCTGGGACTCCGACCCCACCGGCGAGTGGGAGGAGACCGAGCTGAAGGCCCGCCGCCTGCTGCGCGTCGCCGCCGGCTCGCTGCGCTGAGGCTGCCACACTGGGGCGCGTGACGACCTGGGTGTGGATCGACGGGGCGGCGACGCCCGCCGCCGATGCCCGGGTCGCCGCGCTCGACCACGGCGTCACGGTGGGCGACGGGATCTTCGAGACCGCCAAGGTCATCGACCGCACACCCTTCGCCATGCGGCGCCACCTGGAGCGTCTCCGACGCAGCGCCGCCGTGATGGGCCTGCGCCTGCCGTGGACCGACGAGCACCTCCGCTCGGCCTGCGCCGCCACGATCGCGGCCGCCGCCGCGGACCCCGCGAACGCCGCGCACGGCGTCGGCCGCCTGCGCCTCACCGTGACCGGTGGGCCGGGCCCGCTCGGGTCCGACCGCAGCGACGTTCCGCCCACCCTCATCGTCGCCGCCGGGCCCGCGACCCCGTGGGCACCGACCACCTCGGTCGCCACGGTGACGTGGACCCGCAACGAGCGATCCGCGGTCGCCGGGGCCAAGACCACCTCCTACGCCGAGAACGTCGTCGCCCTCGGCGAGGCACACCGCCGCGGCGCCACCGAAGCGATCCTCGCCAACACGGTCGGCGCGCTGTGCGAGGGCACCGGCTCGAACATCTTCCTGGAGGTCGACGGGGTGCTCTGCACGCCATCGCTGTCGACCGGCTGCCTGGCCGGCATCACCCGCGCGCTCGTGTGCGAGCAGGTGCCGGTCCTCGAGCGCGACGACCTGACCTTCGACCACCTCCGGAGCACGAGCGAGGCCTTCCTCACGTCCTCCACGCGCGACCTGCAGCCGATCCACGCCGTGGACGACGTGTCGCTCCAGGCTCCCGGCCCGCTCACGACCGCCGCGATGGCCGCGTTCGCGGCGCTCGAGGGCGCGGGGCTCGATCCGTGACCGCTCCCCGGCGCGCCGCCGCCATCCTCACCGCGCTCCTGCTCCTCGCCACCAGCGGCTGCAGCACGGGCGGCAGCAGCGACGGCGCCTCCTCGTCCTCCACCACCACGTCCTCGGCCGGCAGCGTGCCCACCACCACCGGCCCCCTGGGCAGCGGCCCCCCGCCGATCGTCGACGCGCTGCGGGTCGAGGTGCTCTCGAGCCAGCCAGATCGAGTCACCGGCGACGACGCCCGCGTCCGCGTGAGCCCCGGGCCCGATCACGACATCACCGAGGTCCGCCTCCTGCTCGGCGACGACGACGTCACCGCCCAGCTCCACGCGACCAACGGGAAGCTCGAGGGCGTCGTCCGCGGGTTCATCGAGGGCAACAACACCCTCACCGCCCGCGCCGGCACCGAGGAGGCCGTGCAACGGGTGCGGGCGTGGCCGCTCACCGGTCCCGTGTTCTCCGGCCCGCAACTCCCCCTCTACGGCTGCACCACCGAGGTCCTCGGCCTCGGCCCGCCGACCGACGACGCCTGCAGCGCGCCCCGACGGGTCACGTGGCGCTACGTGAACGCCGTGGGCGCCATCGTCGACCTGCCCGACGGCGGCGCCCCCGCCGACCTCGCCACCGCCGACATCGACGGTCGAGCGGTGCCGCTCTACGTCCGTGTCGAGCGGGGGACCCTCGATCGCTCCGTGTACGAGCTCGCCTCCATCGCCTCGGGCCCCGACGACGCCCGGCTCGACGATGCCTGGAACGGCCGCTTCGTGGCTCGCCTAGGCGGCGACTGCGGCACCACGTTCGGCCAGGGAACCGGCTTGGTCCCTGCCGACGTGGACCTGCTGCGGCGCGGGTACGCCGTCGTGACGGCCACCTCCGCCGACGCCGGGCCCACCTGCAACGACGTGCTGGCCGCCGAGGTCCTCTCGATGGCCAAGGAGCGCGCCATCGAGCTCCTCGGCGTCCCGCGCTTCACGATCGGCGTCGGCGAGCGCGGCGGCGCGGCGCTCGCCCACCTCATCGTCCAGGACTACCCCGGCATCCTCAACGGCGTCGTGGCCCTCGACCCGCTTCCCGACCACCTCACGACCCTGAGCGGCGTCGCCGACTGCGAGGCGCTCCAGCGCTACTTCGCCACCACGACCGGTGCGAAGCTCAGCGCGGCCCAGCGCCGAGCGATCACCGGCACCGCCGACGCCGCGTGCGGCCGCTGGTCGCAGGGGATGTTCGGCGCCCTGGTGCCCACCGAGGGGTGCGACCCCGCCGTGCCCGAGGACCGTCGCTACGACGCCACCCTTCGCCCCAACGGGATCCGGTGCACCGTGTTCGACAGCCTGCGCAACCAGCTCGGCACCTCCGAGGCGAACACGGTGTGGCGGACGCTCGACAACGAGGGCCTCCAGTACGGGCTCGAGGCCTTCAACGCCGGCACCATCACGTTCGACCAGTTCCTCGACCTCAACCGCTCCATCGGTGGCTGGGGCTCCGACGGGCAGCCGTCGGCCGACCGAGCCATCGCCTGGTACGACGGGGTCGGCCGCGCCTACGAGACCGGCCGCGTGTCCATGGGTGGCGGCGACCAGCTCGCGGTGCCGATCATCGACATCGATCGCTACGACGACTCGACCGGCAGCCTCTACGACCTGCGACGGGCCTTCGCGCTCCGCGACCGCCTCAGCAAGGGCCGTGGCACCGACGCCGCGCCGGGCATGCAGATCTGGGTCCGGGCGGCCGACGACCCCCGCACCGCCACCGTGCACCTCGACGCCGTCGATGCCATCGACGCCTGGCTGACGAGCCTCGCCGACGACGACGAGGGCGGCTCGATGACCCAGGTGCTCCGGCGCACCCGACCCGCCGACGCCGTCGACCAGTGCCTGGCGAAGGGCGAGGCGACGCCCCGACGCGGCCTCGACGTGTTCGACCCCGACGACGGCACCTGCGTCGCTGACTTCCCGATCGGCGGCGATCCGCGCACCGCGGCCGGTGGCCCCCGGTCCGGCCACGTCCTCAAGTGCACCCTCAAGGCACCTGACCTGCTCGACTACGACGCGGACCTCACCAGCGAGCAGTTCCGCGAGATCCAGCAGACCTTCCCCACCGGCGTCTGCGACTGGTTCGTTCCCTCGGCCGGCCAGACCACCCCGGCGGCACCGGATCGCACCTATGAAGACGTGACCAGCCCGGAGCAGAGCGCGTAGCTACGCCGGGCGGAGGTGGACCACGTCGCCCACCGCTATGGTCCGCTGCTCGCCCTCGACGGTGTCGAGCACGAGGTGTCCCTCGTCGGTGATGCCCACGGCCGTTCCCACGACGTCGTCGGCACCGAGGTCCACGCGCACCCGCCGCCCGATGGTGGCGGAGCGCTCGACCCAGTCGCCACGCAGCGCGGCGACGCCTCCGGGCGATCGCAGCTCGCCGTAGCGGGCGTCGAGGCGTCGAAGCATCGCGACGAGCAGGTCGGCCCGGTCAGGCGGGCTTCCGAGGTGGTCGAGGGCGATCGCCAGGTCGGCGAGCTCGGGGGGAACGTCGTCGCCCCATGCGACGTTGAGCCCGATGCCGACCGCCACCACCAGACGGTCGCCCGGCTTGGGCGGGGACCACCCCGCGGCGATGTGACTTCCCGCAGGCCAGTCGACCTCGGCGAGGATCCCGGCGAGCTTGCGATCGGGCCCGCTCCCGTCACCGGGCCAGACGAGGTCGTTGGGCCACTTGAGCCGAGGAGCGACGCCCATCAGCTCCTCCACGGCCTCGGCCGCGCTCAGCGCCACCGCCATGGTCGTGGCCGCCGCGACGGCCGCGGGCGGGCGCAGCAGCACGGTGCACAGCAGCGACCCCCCGACCGGGGCAGACCACGTCCGACCGAGCCGGCCTCGCCCGGCCGTCTGGTGCTCGGCCACCAGCACCACCCCCTCTGCTTCGCCCTGGCGGGCGAGCTCGAGGACGTCGGCGTTCGTGGAGCCCGTGGCATCGACCCAGCGCACGTCGGCGAAGCGGGTTCCAGCGAGGGCAGAGCGGGCGCGATCGCCCAGGTCGGCAGCAGGCACGATCGGCAGTCCACCCGGCCGAGCCACCTCGGGGCAAGCGGGTCCGCGGCACCAGACGTGCCATCTGGCACGCACCCCTGCCGACCTCGTAGACATGGCTCGTGCTCACGAAGATCCTCATCGCGAACCGGGGCGAGATCGCCGTCCGAGTCATCCGTGCCTGCAAGGAGCTGGGCATCGCCTCGGTGGCGGTGTACTCGGAGCTCGACCGCGACGCGCTGCACGTCCGGCTCGCCGACGAGGCGTACGCGCTCGGTGGCCAGACGGCTGCGGAGAGCTACCTGAACACCGACAAGATCCTCGAGATCATCGAGCGCTCGGGCGCCGACGGCGTGCACCCCGGCTACGGCTTCTTCTCCGAGAACACGGACTTCGCCCGAGCCATCACCGACAAGGGCGTGACGTTCATCGGCCCGCCGCCCGAGGCGATCGAGGTCATGGGCGACAAGGTGTCGAGCCGCATCGCCGCCCAGGAGTCGGGCGTGTCCGGAGTCCCGGGCACCACCGAGTTCCTCACCTCCGGCGACGAGGTGGTGGCGTTCGGCGCCGAGCACGGCTGGCCGGTCGCCATCAAGGCCGCGTTCGGCGGTGGCGGCCGCGGCATGCGCGTCGTCAACAGCGCGGAGGAGGCCCACGACGCGCTGCGCTCCGCGCAGTCCGAGGCGCTGAAGGGCTTCGGGCGCGACGAGTGCTACGTCGAGCGCTACCTGACCAAGCCCCGCCACGTCGAGATGCAGATCATCGGCGACCAGCACGGCAACTGCGTGTGGGTCGGCGAGCGCGACTGCTCCGTGCAGCGGCGCCACCAGAAGCTCATCGAGGAGTCGCCCGCCCCGAACTTCCCCGACGAGGTCCGCCAGGCCATGGGCCAGGCCGCCGTCAAGGTCGCGCAGGGCTGTGGCTACTACAACGCTGGCACCGTCGAGTTCCTCTACCAGGACGGCGAGTTCTACTTCCTCGAGATGAACACCCGCCTCCAGGTCGAGCACCCGGTCACCGAGCTGGTCTCGGGCATCGACCTCGTGCGCGAGCAGATCCGCGTCGCCTCCGGCGAAGCGCTGTCGTTCACCCAGGACGACGTCGAGCGGCGTGGCTGGGCGATCGAGATCCGCGTCAACGCCGAGAACCCTGCCGGCGGCGCCTTCCTGCCCGCCCCGGGCAAGATCGACAAGCTCACAGCCCCGTCGGGCTTCGGCACCCGCTGGGACGGCGGCTACGAGTCGGGCGACGAGGTCAGCCAGTTCTACGACAACCTCGTGGG
>JBDIAX010000009.1:0-73342 GCA_039812605.1 Acidimicrobiia bacterium
TCGTGGTGGTGGCCCCGCGCACCAGCCCGCAGTCGCTCCCGGTCTTGGGCGTGCACCTCGAGGGAACGGTGGTGGGTGTCACCTGGATCGGCGACCACGAGACCGGGCGGGGCGAGCCGAGCGTCCTGGATGCCACGTTCGTGCTGCAGCAGGTGGGCGGCCGGTACCTCATCGCCGGCGACCGCTCCCAGAGCGAGGACCCCACCGAGGTCCCCACCGTCGCGACCGCCGAGGTCACCGAGGGGGTCTCCTTCGGGACCGTCATCGACGAAGGCTCCCAACCGGGCCAGATCGACCTGTTCGACGACGTGACCGACGAAGCCGGCGTGCGCATCGACACCACCCCCCTGCAGGTCGACCGGCTCGCCGAGCCCGTCCCCGGCTTCTGGGACCAGGTGAGCGTCTTCGATCTGATCAATTCCACCCAGCGGTACTTCTCCGCTGGACAGGCCTGGGGGGATGTCGACGGCGACGGGGTGCTCGATCTCTACCTGACCGACCAGGGAGGTTCCAACCACCTCTTCCTCGGCCGAGGCGACGGGACCTTCCAGCCCGCACCCGGCCCGCTGGCCGACCCCGTCACCATGGCGGGATCGGCGAGCGGGGCCGCGACGTTCGTGGACTACGACAACAGCGGCCGGCCGTCGCTGCTCGTCCTCACCGAGCACGGGCCGCGACTGTTCCGGAACGAAGGTGGGCGTTCGTTCGCGGACGTCACCGAAGCTGCCGGCCTCGTGGACGATGGCAAGGGAGAGACCGCGAGCTGGGCGGACTTCGACGGTGACGGCGACCTCGACCTGTTCGTGGCGAACTACGGGTGCCAGCCGTGCAGCCTCCAGAACCGACCGCCCTACGACCTCGGCCACGCGAAGCTGTTCCGGAACGACGGCGACGGCACCTTCGAGGACCGCACCGATCTGCTCGAAGGGATCGAGGGCGTGCAGGCGATGAGTTTCGTCGGTGTCTGGATCGACGCGGACGACGATGGCGACCCTGATCTTCTCGTGGCCAACGACACCCGTGGCGCGGACCTCACCGGCGAGCCGAGCGCCCTCACCCCGGGCAACGTCTTGATCCGCAACGACGGTCCGGGCTGCGACGGTTGGTGCTTCACCGATGGCACCGAAGCCTTCGGAGCGACCCAGCGCGGGAACTTCATGGGCGCTGCGGTCGCCGACTACTCCGGCACCGGACGGCCCGACGTCTTCCTCTCCAACACCGGCATCATCGGCGGGCCGGCCGTCCTCCTCGAGAACCAAGGCGGACGGTACGAGGACGTCGCTCCTGACCGGAACGCAGACCTCGGGGAGTACTCCTGGGGCGCGACCCCGATCGACGCGAACCTCGACGGCCTCGTCGACGTGTTCGTGCCGGTGGGCTACGCGGAGGCGCTCAACATGCTCCACCTCGACCAAGCGCGGCAGCTGGGCACCACCGGGCTCGGAGAGAAGCGGGCCGAGATCCTCGCGGGAGAGGCCGGGGTGCCTGAAGAAGCCATCCGGCCGCCCTACCCGGTCGCCGACGACCCCCAGCCCCGCACCGACAACAACCGGCTCCTGCTCCAGCAGGCCGACGGCTCGTTCGAGATCCACGTCATCGGCGACACCGATGCCCACCCGCCGCCCCACTACACGAGCGCGGTGGCCGACTTCGACGGCGACGGGTGGCCCGACGTGGTCACGGGCACACTGGGCCAGGGCTACGCCCTGCTCCGCAACACCGGGGCCACCGGGGCCGGCAACCACCGGATCGCGCTGCGCCTCGCCGGCGACGGCGACCACGTCAACCGCGACGCTGTCGGCGCTCGCGCCCAGGTGCGGGGCAGCGATGGAGCGGTCCGCACGAGCTGGGTCCAGATCGGCAGCGGCTTGGGCGGCGGATCCGACACCGAGCTGCTGATCGGGATGGGAACCGCCACCGCGGTGGAGCTCACCGTGACCTGGCCCGACGGTACGACCACGACGGTGAGCGACCTCCCCACCGACCAGCGAGGCGTCCTCCGGTACGGCGAGTCGGCGCCGACCTGGGAGCCGTACGCCACTCCCCGCTGAGGCCAGCTCGACACCACCGCTGAGCGAGGCCGGGTGCTAGACAACCGTGGTGGACGCAGTCCGATCGGCGATGGTGCTCGTCGCTCACACCGATGATGAGACGCTCGGCTGCGGCGCCACCGCGGCGCTCCTGGCCGGACGCGGCTGGGATGTCGATGTCGTGATCCTCACCGACGGGGTCATCACCGCCCGCGGCGGGGACCCGATCGACAACCGTGAGCAGTGCGACCAGGCGTGCGAGCTCCTCGGCATCAAGCCACCCACCCTCCTCGGCTTCCCCGACCAGCAACTCGACCGTGAGTCGCTCACCGACCTCTCCACGGCGGTCGCGGACCTCGGCCGCAGCCCCGACCTGATCATCACCCACAGCGACCACGACCTCAACGTCGACCATCGCCTCACCGCCGAGGTCGCCCGGATCGTCGCTCGCCCCCTCCGCAAGCCCGTGGCGCTCCTGGCCTGCGAGATCCCCGCCAACACGGCATGGAACGGGGTGGCGTTCCCGGCGAACTACTACGTGGACGTGACCGACACGATCGATACCAAGATCGAAGCGTTCGCCTGCTACCGCGACGAGGTCCAGCCGTCGCCGGGGCCCCTCTCGCTCGATGGCCTCCGTCGACTCGCCGAGCTCCACGGCGCCCACATCGGGGTGGGAGCCGCGGAGGCGTTCACCCTGATCCGCGGCATCGACGGACGGCTCCCGTGAGCGTCGGGCACCTCGACGACCGGCTCAGCTCCCTCATCGACGCGGCGGTCGACCAGCGCGACGGAGCCGACGAGGAGCTCGCGACCGAGCTGCGCCGCCGTGCCGCCCCGCCTGGCACGCCCGGCGCGCCCGGGGTGCTCGAGCGATGGAGCGACGTCCCGGTCGCGGACCTCGCGCAGCACGCCGACGCGTTCGCCGAGATCCACCGCGGCGATCGAGACGGGCTGCTCATCCGTGGGGTGCTCAGCCCAGACGAGGCGGCTGCCTTCACGCTGCGGGTCATGGCCCCCGGCCTCCTGCACGACAACGTCGGCGGTGCCCTGCTGGGCACGTCGCTGCTCGGTCTCCCCGAACGCGACGGCTACTACCGCGAGGCCCACGCCACCCGCCGAACGCTCGACGAGCTGTTCGGCTTCAGCTTCGAAGACCGGATCGAGGCGGTCCTCGAAGCGGTGGGGGGCGGTCGCCGAGCACGGTTGCCCCAAGAAGGTCCCGACCAGACCTACCTGCCGGCCACCGTGCGGGTCCTCCACCCCCGAGCGGGCGGCTACCGAAGCCACACGGGCAACGAGTTCGTCGAGAGCTACGCGAGCTACGACCACCTCCGCAGCATCGCCCGCACCGTCGACGCCCTCAGCTACTTCGTGGTCACCCAGAAGCCTGACCAGGGCGGTGAACTGGTCCTCTACGACCTGCGGTGGGACGAGACGCCCGACGTGTTCCGCACCGAGTTCATGACCCCGGTGCGCGACGCTCGGCTCGAGGCGTGGGAGAAGGCGTCCGTCGACCCCGAACCGGGCGACATGATCCTGTTCAACGGCGGCCGCATCTGGCACAAGGTCGCCGACATCGATGGCGGCCAGCCGCGCGTGACGGTCGGGGGGTTCAGCACCCTCGCCGCAGACGGCGCGTCGATCTACTACTGGAACTGAGCGGCCTGGCCTACGGCCACGGTCCCGAGCAAGGTTCCCTCCACCGGGCCGTCGGCCGCCCCTCCTGCGACGTAGTGCTCACGGGCCACCTCGTAGACCTCGGCCTCCCCGTCGCCAGCAACCCGGTAGTGGAGGACGGGCGCGTCCACCGGCTGGAAGGTCGACACCACCGCCAGTCGCAATCGATCGCCCCGGTTGGGGCCGCTGCGATGGTGGATCGCCGGATGGAACAGGAGCGCCTCCCCCGGCGCGAGCTCAACGACCTCTTCCGGGCCGACCGCGACCGGGGCCACCAGCGGTGACCCGCTGCCTCGCTGCGCCGGACCGAGGCGGTGGCTCCCGGGCACGACAACGAGCGTGCCGTCATCGGCCCCCGCCTGAGACAGCGGTACCCACACCTCGACGGGCAGCCACTCGTCCTCGTCGCAGGTGCTCCAGTCTTGGTGCATCGGCATCGCCGACCCATCCCCCACCTCCTTGGGCACGAACGCGGCCACGACGCAGCGGTACCCAGGCAGGATCCGCTGGACGGCCGGTTCGAGCACGGCCGCCACGTGGTCGCGCGCCGCGAGGCGATACGCGGGATCCGGGCTGATCGTGGACGGTCGGCACCCGAACCCCTGCTCGTCGGCGAGCTCGCCATACCCCGAGGCCAACTGCGCGACCTCACCGGGGCCGAGCAGCTTGACGGTTGCCCACCCTCGCTCGCGCACCTGCTCGAGTAGCTCGGCGCCCGGCTGGTCTGCCTGGGCTTCGTGGATGGGTTCCATCGGCCCCGTACGCTAGCGGTGCCCCGAACGCCGCCGTCAGGGGCGAACGTCCCGTGACCATCCCGAGGACCGATGGCTCCCCCGCCCGCACCGATCGACGCCGACCTCCAGGTGCACGGCTACGCCGTGGCCCGGGGCGCGGCCGCCGAGCAGGTCACCTCGCTGCTCGACGTGGTCGAGGCCTCCGCGCTCGGAGCGTCGGGCCAGGTGGCGTTCTCCGACCACGCCCTCGACGTCGACGCACGGAGGACGGTGCACCGACGGGTCCGCGAGATCGTGGGGCCGGTCGCCGCGATCCTCGCTCCCCACCACCGGATCGTGTCGGCGTCGCTCGTCGTGAAGGGCCCGCGCACCGCAGCGGAGCTCGACTGGCACCTGGACCCATCCATCACCGACGAGCGCCGCTGGCGCTCGATCAGCTTGTGGATCCCGCTCGTCGAAGTCGGACCGACCAACGGCAGCCTCGAGGTGCTCGACGCCGGGCACCTCGAGGCCCCCCTGGACCGAGGTGGCCGAGATCGCCTCGTGGCCACCTACCCACCCCATGCCGCGGCCCTCGGGAGGTGCCGGGTGCGAGCCGGAGCCCCGAGCGGGCCGCTGGTCCTCGCTGCGGGCGACGTCGTCGCCTATGACCACCGCATGCCCCATCGTTCGGGCGCCAACCCCACCGATCGCTCCCGGCCAGCAGTGAACGTGGGCCTGCTCCCCGTGGGCGCGCCGCTCCTCGTCCACATCTGGGACGACCGGCGAGTCGTCGCTCACGAGGTGCCCGACGACTTCTTCGCCGTGGCGGATCTCGGTGCAGCACCCGATGGCTGGTTCCACCGCGAGCCGACCGTCGGCCCACCCCGCGACGCCCCGTCGTGAGCGGCACGGCCGAGACCCGTCGCCGCTAGTCGGGCGACGGCTCGACCCGCTCGATCCCGGCGGCCTCGAAGTCCTGCTCCTCGCGCACCAGGAGGAACGAACCCAGGACGAGGTCGTCGATCTCCGTGCTGGCGAAGCAGCGCAGCGCATCGTCAGGGGTCGCCACGATGGGCTCGCCTCGGATGTTGAACGAGGTGTTGACCAGCACGGGACAGCCGGTGCGTTCGTCGAACGCCTCGAGGATCGAGCGCAGCCCCGGATTCCGCCCGTCGACGGTCTGCACACGCGCCGACCCGTCCACGTGGGTCACCGCGGGGATGGTGGAGCGGACCTGGTTCACCTGCTCGAAGAGGTCGTCCCCGGTGCGGATGGCTGGCGCGTCCGGGGTCGGGCGGCGGTGCTCGGCGGAGACGGGCGCGGTGAGCAGCATGTACGGGGACGGTCCCTCGAGGTCGAACCACTCGGGGGCGCGCTCGGCCAGCACCGCGGGAGCGAACGGCCGGAACGATTCGCGCTGCTTGGTCCTGAGGTTCAAGGCGCGCTGGACCGAAGGCGAGCGGGGGTCGGCCAGGATCGCTCGGTTGCCGAGGGAGCGAGGGCCGAACTCCATGCGGCCCTGCAGCACCGCGACGATGCGACCCTCAGCGAGCCGCTTCGCGATCTCACCAGCGCGCTCCTCGGCAGCGAGCAGGCGATGCGGGAGGCCGATGCCATCGAGCCACGTGGCGAGCTCGTCATCGTCGAACGCCGGCCCGAGGAACGCCCCCTGCATGCTGTCCGTCGAGGGGTCCACCGTCCTGGGTTGGCCCAAGACCTGGTGGTAGCCGTACAGCGCCGCCCCCAGCGCACCCCCGGCATCGCCGGACGCGGGCTGGATCCAGATCTCGTCGAACGGACCTTCGCGAAGCAGGCGTCCGTTCGACACGCAGTTCAGGGCGACGCCACCCGCGAGCACCGCACGACGTTGCCCCGTGAGCTCGGCGGCGTGCCGGGCCATGCCGAGCACCAACTGCTCGGTGACCTCCTGGATCGAACGTGCGAGGTCCGCCTCCCGTTGGGTGAGCGGGCCCTCCGGCGCACGAGGCGATCCGAACCGGTCGAGGAACCGTCGGCTCACCATGCGGCTGCCGGCGAGGTAGTCGAACCACCGCTGATCGAGGGAGAACGACCCGTCGCGGTGCACGGTCACGATCTCGTCGAGGATCTGATCGACGTAGGTCGGCTCCCCGTACGGAGCCAAGCCCATGAGCTTGTACTCCCCCGAGTTCACGCGGAAGCCGCAGAACCAGGTGAAGGCCGAGTAGAGGAGGCCGATCGAATCGGGAAACAGCATCTCCTCCTGGATCGTGATGCGGTTGCCGACGCCGAGCCCGATGCTGGAGGTCGCGAACTCGCCCACACCGTCGAACGTCAAGACCGCGGCGCTCTCGAACGGCGACGGGTAGAACGCGCTCGCCGCGTGGCTGCCGTGGTGCTCCGAGTACCAGATTCGCGGTCGCTCGTGACCCAGGTCCGCGAGCAGCCGCTCCAGCTCGTAGCCGACCCAGAGCTTGGTCCGTCCCCACTCCTGCATGGCCCGCCGGAAGGTCCGGAAGCCTCGAGGAGCGACGTGGAAGCGCGTGCGCATCAGCCGGAGGAAGGTCAACAACGGCTTCTCGTAGTAGACGACCGCGTCGAGCTCACCTGGGGCCACCCGGCCCTCGTGCAGGCAGTACGCGATGGCGTTGCGAGGCAGCGAGGCATCGTGCTTCTGACGGGTGAAGCGCTCCTCTTGGGCCGCGGCAACGATGGTGCCGTCGCGCACGAGTGCGGCTGCCGAGTCGTGGTAGAGGCCACTGACCCCGAGCACCTGCACGCCGCTTAGTATGACAGTCGATGGGGTCGATCGAGCAGGGGTCCCCGAGTCCTTGGGGGTCCCTCCCCGAACCCACCCACGCGAGCGACGATGCACATCGCCCCTGGGTGGGTTCGGCCATCCGAGCGACGGTGCTGGCCTCGCTCGCCGCGCTGGCAGCGATCCGTGGTGCCTGGGTGCTCGTCGCCGTCGCGGTGGCATCAGCGATCGTGCTCACCGTGATCGCCATCGCCAGCCCGCGAACGGCGCGGATGCTCGACGCTGCGGCCGCGAGAGCGGGACGCGCCGGCGTCGTCGTCGTGACCACGATCGGGGTGGGGGCGATCGACGTCATCGTGTCGTTGCCCGGCCAGATCGCCGGGCGGATCCGTCGGCGCAGCCAGTTGACCGGCGGCCCCCGTCGACCATCCACGACCTGGCGAGCACGGTCGCCACGAGCGATCGAACGGCCCCAGCACGATCGACCGTGGATGCGCGATGTGCCCGGGCACCGGGGCAGCGACGGGTTCAGACCGCTGCGTGCGATCCGCCTCGTCCCCGTCGTCGCTCTCCTCCTCGCCCTGGACCTCGTCGCCGGAACGGTGCTCGGCAGCGGTGGTCACCGCCCTTGGACCCAGCCGTCCGAGCGGATGGTCTCCCCAGCGGAGCCCGCCGTACCGGGCGTGCCGTCAGGTCCGTTCTCCGCGGCGAGCGACGCTCCCGCGATCGTCGACAACCCCGTGGCTCGCCGCTGCCTCTCGGAGGCGGACGCGCTGGAGTACGACTACGTCCAGTACCTCGTGCGCCGGATCCGCGACACCGATGGCACCTGCATCTCGGTCCACGATGGCGAACGGACCACCTACGTGCCTCGCGGGACCGATCTCCCGGAGATCTGGCTCCTCGGAGGGTCTGCCGCGTTCGGCGTCGGCCAGCGTGACGACCACACCATCGCATCGGAGCTCGCCCGGCAATCCGAGCGGGACGGCCAACCCGTGCGGGTGCGCAACCTGGCGGTGCCGGGATTCACCGCGTACCAGGAGGCCCTCCTCCTCGAGCAGCTCCTCGCGGTGCGACCCCCTCCCGATCTCGTCATCATGTACGACGGCATGAACGATGTCGCGGCGCAGATCGCCGCACCGTCCGGGGAGGCCACCGTGCTGCCGGCGACGGTCTGGCGCAGCGACGCCCCCGCCAACCAGCGGTCGCTGTGGGCCCGTTGGCGTGACGCGAGCTTCGTGGCGCACGCGCTGGAGACCTTCGCCGGGCTGCCGGCGGGAGCGGAAGCGAGCGAAGGTTCGACGCCGGAGCCCTCGACGGTCGCCGACGGCGTGACTCGTGTGCTCCGACGCAGCGTCGACCTGGCCACGCGCATCGCGGCGATGCACGGCGTCCCGGTCATGGCCGTGTTCCAAGCCGCCCGAGAAGCGGACCGCGGCCCCGTCGCCGACCTCGTCATCGCAGACCTGCGAGCACCGATCGGCGACGGATCTGGCGTCCTCGGCGACGAACCGGCACCAGGGCCCTTCATCGACGGCGTGCACATCGACGAGGACGGGGCCGTGGTCGTCGCGGCCGATCTGCGTCGCCGGCTCGACGACCTCGCACTCGGAACCCCAGGACCTTGATGCGACGGGCTCGCCACCTCCTCCTCCTGCTCCGAGACCTCGCGGAGATGTCGGGCAGCGTCGGCGCGCTCTGGCTGCTTCCGGTCGTGGTCATCTTGCTCTTGACGGCCATGCTCGCCGTGACGGCGCAGCACACCGTTCCCTACGTCGTCTACACCTTCTTCTGATGGCCGCCGGACCGAGCGTCGATCCACCTCGCTGGAGAGCGCTCCCTGCCGGGACCCCGTCGCGAGGTCCTCGTCGGCTCGGTCTGGCGATCCGGTGGGGCCTTCGATCGGCCTGGTGGCTGGTCGCCCTCACCACGGCGGCGGCAACGGACCTGGTGTTCGCGCTCCCCGCAAGGCTGATGGGAAGACTGCTGCGGCGCGACCCCATCGGTTGGCGGCGCCACGGCGACGACACCAGGTGGGTCGTCCGGGACCCACCTGCACCTCTCCCGTCTTGGATGGCCGCTGGAGCCGCCCTGGCCGGGCCCGCACCGACCAGCGGGGTGGCACGACCAGCCATGCGCACCGCCCTGATGGCCGCGATCGCGCTCATCGGCGCGGACCTGGTGCTCGCTGGGGCATGGGATGGCGCGTCACCGGCCGGCGGATCGGTCTTCGCCCTCGCGCAAGCAGAGCCACCGAGACCCCCGGGCACCGTCGTGGGCTACACCGATCAGCGCGCCGAGGCACCCGCCTTCGCCGAGAGCCCGTGGGCCCAGGACTACTTCCGGGAGTTCCGGGAGCAAGATGTCGAGGGCGTGCCGTACGTGCAGGTTCGCTATCGGGATCGATCCGGTCGCTTCGTCAACGTCGAGGGCAACGTCCGCCGCTCGTACACGACCGGACGAGGGCCGATCGTGTGGTTCTTCGGTGGGTCGACCATGTTCGGGGAAGGCCAGCGCGACGCACACACCATCCCGTCGGAGATCGCGCGGTTGGCCGAGTCCGACGGTCACCCGATCCAGGCCGTGAACTTCGGCGTGCAGGCCGACTCGAACTTCCAGTCGGTGCTGCGCTTCGAAGCCGCGCTCGCGTCTGACCGGCCCCGACCCGACCTCGTCGTGTTCTACGACGGCGCCAACGAGGTGTCCCAGCACGTGTCGCAACCCGCGACCGACCAGCCCCAGTACTACCAGGGGCCCGGCGGACCGAGTTCGCCGGATGAGGACGGCTCCCTGTTCCAAGCCTGGTGGAGGACCAGCCTCGCCGGCCACGTCTGGGAGCGAACGACGGAGGTGGACCCGTCGGCGCTGCCAGCCCCTGCAGAGGTCCTGGTCGACCAGATCACCACGGTCTACGGGCGTGGCATCGCGCTCGCCCGACAGCTGGCCTCCGATGCAGGGGTCGCGTTCGCTTCGTTCTTCCAACCCGCCGCGCTCTACGACTCGTACCCCTGGGTGGAGGAGGTTCGCGCCGCGCTACCCACCGGCACCATCGACCTCGCCGATGCCCTCGACGGGCCTGGCCGCGCCACCTACTTCGATGCGGTCCACACCAACGAGGCAGGAGCCCGGCTCGTCGCCGAAGCCATGTACCCCCACCTCACCACCGACATCGCGGGACCCTCGTGAGGGACGTCGCCCCGCTCCCGGAGCGCGCCAAGATGGTCCCGTGACCCCCTGCGACGTCGCCGACGTGTTCCTGGTGGGTGCGGCGTTCGCGATGGTGTACGCGATCAGCGGCCTCTGGGCACGGCGGCACCGTTGGCAATCGGAGCGTCGAACGCTCCTCCGCCTGACCGCCCTGCTGCTCTTGGCGATCCTGGTGCTGATCGCGCGCGGACCCATGGGATGTCCGGGTCGGTGACCGGAGCCTCCGGTGATCACGACCGCGCGTCGCTCCCGTCCCCCTCGGGCATGGGACGATGCCTGGCGATCCCAGCAGCGCTGACCGTTGCTGGCGCCGGTGCGGTCAGCGCCGCTGGTCTGCACACACGGGCCAACCGCTGGCTGTTCATCGCCAGCGTGATCGTGGCTTCGCTGCACCTCGCCTGGGCGTTCACCGTGCGCCGGGGAGCAGCGCCAGCGTGGATCAGGGTGGTCACCGCAAGCGCCGGCGCGGCAACGGCCTTCGGGGCGGCGGTCGTGTTGGTGCGGGCGGCACCGCCGTACCCGCCGGCGTTGGCTCTCGCGACCACGCTCCTCGGTCTCGCAAGCCTCGCTTCGAGCTGGGCCATCGCTCGGTGCAGGTGGCCCGAGGCGACGTGGAGCGCGGTGAAGGGGAACGTGGCGACTGGGGTCGGGGTCCACGCGCTGCTCATCCCCCTCGTGGTGTGGGTCTGGCTGCTCGGGACCCAACCTCCGATCGCTCGCGGACCGGGGGAGCGAACCGTGCTGGCGCTGATGCTGCTGCCAGCCGTGGCCGCGACGCTCGTCGCCATCGACCGACGGATGCTCGTTTGGGCCCCTGCTGCCATCGAGCTGTCCGCCGTTGCCGCCTTGCCACCGGTTCGACCGCTCTTCGCCTTGGCACTTGCCGCTGCGGCGATCGTGCTGGCGGGGTGGGGCTGGGCGCTCGCCCGAGGTCCGGTGCCCCGCTGGGTGTCCGCGATGGTCCTGTTGTTGACCGTCGTTGCCGCTGGACCATGGTCCTTGACCACGACGTTGGCGGGATTGTCTGCCTCGTGCGTGTTCGCGCTCCATGGAACCGGACCGAACGGTCCGACCGCGATCGCCGAGACCGCACGGAAGCCATGGTCGTGGGCGCTGCTCGCCTGGGCGTGGACGGCCAACGTGGTCCTCGTCGGTGCGTACTGGAAGGTCCTGGCCCATCCACCGACCAACCTCGTGGCCTGGCCACCCGAACGATGGCTCGCGAGCCTGCCGGCGCCCGCGGCTGCGCTCGTTCTGTTCGGTGGTTCCATCGACGTAGAACGATCCCGGCGCGCACCGACCACGGCGGCACGGGTCCCCCGGTGGGCCCTCATCACCGCGGCGGTGGTGGTCGGGTGCACCGCGGTCCTGGCGATCTCGACCCAGTGGCAACGCAACCACGACCCAGGTCTGACCGACCAAGGGGCGTACGTCACCTATGCCGAGATCCTGCGGGACTCGCCGGGCCAAGTCGTCGGGGACCGGAACCGAATGCCGATCTACCCCTACCTGGTGAGCTTCGCGATCCGAGGGAGCGATGCCGCCCACCACCTGGAGGTCGCGAAGGCGGTCGGTGTCGCCATCGCCGTCGCGGGATCCGCGCTCTTCGCTGCCTGGCTCGCCCGGCGGATCGGTTGGACCGGGGCCGTCGCCGGCTGGGCATCGTTCGTCCTGACGGTCGCGATGTTCAAGGCGTCCTTCGCGCAAGCCGACGTGCTCTCGTTCCTCCTGCTCCTCGTCTCCGCGGTCGCCTGCTGGCGAATCCTCCAGCACCCGAGCGCGATGCGCGGCGCAACCGCGGGAGCGGCCCTCGGACTCAGCCACCTGACGAAGGCGAACGCGTCGATCATGCTGGCGGCCTTGTTGGGCGTGGGGGTGCTCGCCGCCCTGCTTCCACGCACGTGGACGGGGTTGACGAAGCACGACCGCCGAGCGATGCCGTTCGCCCTGATGGCCGCGGTGTTCCTGTTCCTCGCCGTGGTGGCCCCGTACCTGGTCAACTCGCAGCGCCAGTTCGACGATCCGCTCTTCAACGCCAACTCCACCTACTACTTCTGGTACGACAGCTGGCCCGAGGCCGTGCGCGGCTACGAGGCGCACGAGCACCCGAAGCCCGGTGCACCGGAACCCGAGCCGGTTCCCCGTGGCCTGCGATACTTCGATCGCCACTCGGCGTCCGATGTCGTCGACCGACTGACGAGCGGGCTCAGCACGGCGTATCGAGAGTCCGTTCACTCCTATGGCTTCGTCAACCTGCTCGCCCTCGTGGTGATCTCCGCGGCGGTCGCCACGACCATCGGCCACCACCGACCGGCCCGCCGATCCCTCGTTCCCCTCGCCTTCGGGGTGGTGACCACGACGGCCTACCTCGGGCTCGCCGGTTGGTGGATGCAGATCGTCCACGGGGAACGGTTCATCCTCCCCATGTACCTCCCGGTGCTCGCGTGGTCGCTCATCCAGATCGACCGCGGTGGCCGCGGATCCTGGGTGGTCCACCGAGGCCGGTCGGTGCAGGTGTCGACCGCTCTGTTCGCTGGCATCCTCGCCGTCGCGCTGCTCCAGGCGCCGGCGCTCCTCTACCTGGCGTTCCACATCTCCGGAGGCCAATGAAGGTGCCCGAGGCTCGGCGAGCGCGGCTCAGCAAGCCGAAGCGCCAAGAGGACACCTCCTAGCCAGGGCTCAAGCCGGCCACCTTGAACATCTGCACGCTCGCCGCGACCATCGTGCGCAGATCGCTCGTGCCTGCCTCGGGAAGGTGGCGATCACCGTCGAGCACCAGGACCTCGGCCGTTCCCCCAGCGGAACGGATGCCCGCAGCATCTGCTTCGAGCGCTTCCAGTTGGTCGTTCGCCGACAGGTTGGGCATGTGCACCGCGGCGTCGCGGTAGCTCACCAACAGCGCGCTGACTCCTTCGGCACCAGCGGTCGGAACCGCAGCACCCGATGCCACGCCCACGATGGCCGCAACACCACCCTCGGCACCGGGGTCGGTGGCGAGCATGATCGCCACCGTCGATCCGGCCGATTCGCCGTAGACAGCCAGACGATCGGTGCGCAACCCGAGCTCGTCGCCACGATCCCGAAGCTCAGCGATCGTCTGGCGGACCGAGCGATGGGCCCGGTCGATCACCCGAAGGTAGATCAGGCAGGGGCGGCCCGGACCACCCAAGTCATCTGCCGGCTCAGCACCCGTGGCGGGCAGGGAGGGATCGCAGCGGTAGGGCTCACCGGCCTCTGCCACGTACCGCTCGAGCTCTGCATCGATCGACGTGCCCAGCGGGTAGTCGACCGAGGCCGTGGCATAGCCCTCGGCCCGCAGGCCGCTCGCCACCGCCTCGAGGTGGGGATCATCCCTGTCGCCGGTGGTGAAGCCCCCGCCGTGGATCATCACCACCAACGGGACACGGACTCCGCCGCCATCGGGATAGCGGAGGGTGTAGCGCTCGGCGACCACCTGCGTCCGGCGCGAGGGGGGAGACGCGACCGATCCCCGGTCACCCCCGCAACCGACCACCGGGCTGGAGATGGCGGCAGCGAGAGCGACGGCCCGCAGCGCACTCCGGATTGTCCGGGTCGCACCCACGCGGCCAGTATGGCAGCGGCGTCGCCGCGTGGCCGGTCGGCCCACCCCGAACTCCTGCGCGAAAGGACCTTGCGGTGACCGACGTCTCGGGCATCCTGCCTCCGGACGCACGGACGACGTACGAGGCCGACGGGTTCGTGCAAGCCGGACGCCTCCTGACGGATGCGGAGGCCGACGCGTTGGCCGCGGTCATCGCCGACATGGCCGACGACGAGGCCCATCCCGACCACGATCGCCTCTACGACATGGGTGTCGATGGTCAGCCGCTGCTCCACCTGAAGAACATGTGGGCGCAGCACCCGGCCTTCTCAGAGGTGATCCACCGTCCGGAGATCGCCCAGATCCTCTACGCGCTCACCGGCCGACGCCGACACCGCCTCTGGCAGGACGGGTTCTTCTACAAGCCGCCGCGCACCGGATCGGCGCACGCGTGGCACCAGGATCTCCGGCGGATCCCGGTCGCCCCCGGCGCGATCGGCACCGGGGTGTGGCTGGCCCTGTCCGACGTCTCGGACCCCTCCACGGGGCCCATGCGCCTGCTCGCCGGCTCGCAGCACCGCACCATCCCCACGGCATGGCTCGACCATCCACCGCTGCCCGAGCCGGACCGCGCACCGGCGGAGCCCTTCCTGGAGGGCACCCACGCGGTGACCGCGACCATGGCGAAGGGCTCGGTGCACGTGCACGACGGTTGGGTGCTGCACGGCTCGACCCGGAACACGAGCGAGCTCGCGCGGTGCGGGCTGCTGCTGTTCTTCGTCGACGGCGACGTCGAGCTCGATCCCACCCACCCCGACGCCGGGCAGGCACCCGAGGCACGATGCGGTGTCTGGGATCCTTCGCTGCACCCGATGGTCGAAGCCGACGACGATCACCCGGACGCCGCGACGTGACCGAGCTCACCGGCGAGATCGCCGTGCGGCGTTGGGATCACGACTACGACTCGGAGCGATCCCGACCACTCCTGCGCCATGGCTACTGGCCGGTGCTCTGGAGTTGGGCCCGACGTGACTTCCGCTCCCGGTACAGCCAGAGCGCGCTGCGAGCCCTCTGGAGCATCTGGCAACCCCTCTGGATCGTGCTGCTCAACGGCGCGTTCTTCTACGGCGTCCTCGGCGTCAACGGCGAGGGGTTGCCCTACCTCTCCTTCATCGTTGCGTCGATCCTGGCGTTTCGCTACCTGGCCACCGGGCTCGGCGCCTGCTCGATCATCTTCGACAACGCCAACATCGTGACCAAGGCCTACTTCCCCCGAGAGATCATCCCGCTCTCGACCCTCGTGGTCAGCGTGGTGGACGTGGCCGCGATGCTCTGCATCTTGTTGGTGGTGGCCACGCTCCAGGGCATCTCGCTGTCGATCACCCTCGTCGCGCTCCCGCTCGTCCTGGCCGTGCTGGTGGCCTTCACCGTCGCCCTGACGCTGTTCCTGTGCGCCACCGCCGTGTTCCTCCGCGACCTCACCTACGTGGTCCCGCTCCTGAGCCAGACGCTCTTCCTCGGGACTCCGATCATGTATCCCGCGAGCCAGACGCCGGAGCGGATCGCCTGGGTCAACACGGTCAATCCGCTCGCGGTCGTGGTGGAAGCGACACGAGACTGCGTCCTTCGCCACCAGTGGCCCAACGGGTCCCTGCTCGTGGTGCAGCTGCTCATCAACGCCAGCCTGGCCCTGCTCGCCCTGCGCTACGTGCGTGCCCTCGAGCCACGCATGGCCGACGTGGCGTAGGCGCTCCCTCAGCCGGGCGTGACCTCCCAGAGCACCTGGCTTCGGATGGCGTGATCGCGCATCTCGGCGATCAGCGCTCGCGCGGCAGGAGAGCCGGCATCGCCCACCACCTCGATCGACGACGCCGCCATCGGATCGAGCGCCTCTCGAAGGTCGACGCCGAGCTCGAGGTGGTACTGGCCTGCTACGAGGGGGAACCACTGGACCGACGCGGTGACGAGCGTGGGCCCCGGGTCGATCGGCCGGTCGGCCTCAGGCCAGCTCGGGTACTCGCCCACCACGTTGCCCTCGTGGTCCCGCACCCGCAGCAGGAACCGCCCATGCAACCCCGGTGGGACCTCGAGCTCCGCGCTGGTGGTGAAGCCACCGCCGCACTCCACGCGCTCGCGATCGACGTGAAGGGTGCCCGGAGCGGTTGCCACGAAGTCGGCGGCGCCCACGGGCCCCGGCGCGGATGCCTCGTAGCGATCCAAGATGTCGCCGGCGGCGCCGACGGCGACCACTCGACCGGCCTCCAGGTGCAGCGCTCGGTGGGCCAGGGAACGAGCGAGCGTGAGGTTGTGGGTCACGAGCACGATCGTGGCTCCCTCCGCCGCTCGCTCCTCGATCCGAGCCGCAGAGCGATCGCGGAAGTCCTGGTCGCCGACCCCGAGGGCCTCATCGATGATGAGGATGTCGGCATCGACCGACATCGCGACGGAGAAGCCCAGACGTGCTGCCATGCCGCTCGAGTACCGCTTCACCGGCGTGCCCATGAATCGCTCGAGGCCAGCGAACTCGACGATCTCGTCGTAGCGACGATCGAGCTCACGGCGCGACACCCCGATCAAGGACCCGGCGAAGTACACGTTGTCCTGCCCGGTGAGATCCGGGTGGAAGGCGGCGCCCAGCTCCAACATCGCCGCGATCCGGCCGGTGGTCCGCACCCGTCCCGACGACGGAGCGGTGATGTGCGCGATCAGCCGCAGGAGGGTGCTCTTGCCGGCGCCGTTGGGCCCGACGATCGCGAACCGATCGCCGTCGTGCAGCTCGAACGTGACCTCGTCGAGGACCGTGACGAGGCGACCGGTCGACGCGTGCCCCGCGCCTCGAAGGCCCCACACGTTCCCCCGCTCGCTGCCCAGCCGGTAGCGCTTGGTGACCCGATCGAACCGGACCCGGGGCGTCATCCAGGCACCGACTGGCGCCGGTCGAGGCGAGCGCGGGCAGCCGGGCGCAGCTGCAGCTGGTAGCTGGCTCCGATCAGGCGCTGTCGCTCGTCGCGTCGAGCGCTCATCGAGAGCACGGCGGCGTTGTCGAGCGCGCCCCCGGGACGCACGACGCGCAGCTCGGGGCCCGAAGCGTCCTCCACGAGGTGCCATCCTTCCATCGCGCCGAACGCCTCGATCAGGAGGTCCTGGAGGTCTTCGACCGGACGCCCGGCGAGGTCCCGCAGGCTCGCCGGAAGCAGGTCGCTCGGCCCGGAGAGCCCGACGACGCCATCGGTCCCCAGCTCGAAGACGTGCACCTCGGCGTCGGCCGCGGCATCGGGGAAGCGACCACCATCGTCCAGCGGACCATCCTCCGCGAAGGGCAACCAACCCCACCGGCTGGTGGCGCGCTCGTCGAGGAGCAGGTAGCTCGCCAGGGGGAGGCCGGCCATCGAGGCGCGATCATCCGGGATCGAGCGGACCGCCTCGAGCCGGTTGCGCAGCGCGGCGACCTGGCCGTCGAAGATCTCGAGCCGATCGGTGGCCACCTCGTCGCGGCGCGACTCGAGCAACGCCACGGCGTCGGCGAGCGCCCCCGCGGGACGGGCGTACAGGCTGTGGCGCAACGGGTGGTGCACGACGTTGACCCCGAGGTGGACCTGCCAGCTCGACGAGAGGTTGAGCAGGTCGACGAACTCGTGCACGTTCTCGACCATCAGGCAGGTGGTGAGCGAGAACCGGTGGGGCCCGACCAGCGACCGGTACCGCTCCACGTTCGCCATCACCTGGTCGAACCGAGCACCGGGTCGGATCTGCTCGAAGACCGCCGCCGTGGCACCGTCGAGCGATGCCACGAGGTGGGGCCGAAGCTCGCCGAGCACGCGCTCGACCCGCGGCGACCACACGGTGGCGTTGGTGGTCAGCGTCGTCCGTGGTCGGTCGCGGAGCTGGGCCAACATCTCGAGCACCCGCATCGGCTCTCGCCCCAGGAGCGGCTCACCGCCGTAGAACCGCGCCTCTTCCAGGTGCGGGAGGAACTCGCCGAGCTGCTCGAAGAAGTCCTCGCCGTACACCGCGGCCATGGGAGGACGCCCCTCACGCTGCGCACGGATGGCCGAGGAGTAGTCGCCGCTGCACATCACGCACCGCAGGTTGCAGGTGTTCGTGAGGGCGAACTCCATCTGGAGGGGCCACCGCCGAGCGGGAGTCGTCGGTTCGGGGAGGTGATCGAAGGTGCGAGCGAACAAGACATCGTGGTCGCCCTCGCGGACCTGCCACGCGCAGAACGCGCACGACGAAGGGAAGCGTCCCTGTTCGAGCGCGACCCGAGCCGACTGGATCTCCGCTCCCTCCCAGATGTCGCGGAGCGATGAGGTGGTCACGTCGCCGAGGTATCCACCCCGGCTCTGGCAGCACGAGCGCACCTTGCCTCGTGGATCGAAGTACATCGAGGCGCTCGGAGCACGGCACACCGCCGTGGGGCCCGAGTCGGGGACGCCAGGGCCGCCGCGAAGCACCACCGGGACCCCCGCGATCACCTCCTGCATAGGGCGTCCACGCTACCACCGCCCTTCACCACGGCCTCTTGGCCGTTCGGCGCGACTGCCCAGTCGTCCCACCACGCCCACCGCGGGTTGGCGGTCTCCGAGGTGCTAGACACCGAACGTGGTCCACGTGCGCGCTCGTGCCATCTTCCACGGCATGCCGTGAACGAACGACGGCGCGCCTTCCTTGCCGACGAGCACGACGCGGCCATCGTCGAGCACGGGTACGTCGTGGTGGACGACTTCCTCACCGCGGACCAGGTCCGAGAGCTGCACCACCTGCTCGAGCGTTCGGTGCCCCTCGACCGCGACGGTCTGGTGTTCAGCAACATGATCGCGGATCCCGAGGTGCGAGGCCGGGTGGAGGACGGCATCGGTGCCGTCGTCGGACCGGCGCTCCTGGCCCTCCTCGATGACTACCGCCTGGCGGCCAGCCTGTTCGTCCTCAAGCAGCCGGACGACATGAGCGCCCGCATCTGGCACGCCGACCCCGCGCTCGTCGACGAGCGGCGGTACACATCGATCAGCGCGTGGTGTCCGCTCATCGACGTCGACGAGGACAACGGCGCGTTCACGGTGATGGAGGGATCCCACCGGACCGTTCCCGTGGTGCGAGGCGGCGAACGGATCCAGGGGCTGCTGTTCCCCTCAGAGCAGGAGACCGAGGCCCTCTGCGAGGGGGATCGCGTCCCGATCCGTCTGCGTGCCGGTCAGGCGCTGCTCTACGAGCATCGGCTGGCTCACGGGTCACCGATCAACCGCAGCGGCCGACGACGGTGGGCGGTGAACGTGCCGGCGATCCCCTCTGAGGCCCCACTGATCCACTACATCCGCCAAGCGGACGGCGACATCGACGTGTACCGCCTGCCCGACCGGTACTTCTACGGTCACGATGCGGCGATCCCGATGGTCGAAGATCCGCGGGCGCAGCGCATCGCGACGATCGAACGGTCCACCGGCGAGTGGATCCCGGCCTGACGGCCGTTCCGGGCTCGGATCCTCCGGGCGACCGGGCGTAGGATCGGCCCGTGCCGAGCGCGAAGCACCGGACCTCCCGCCCAGGGTCGGGCCACGCCGTGCTCGCCCGCCCCGACGCACAGCGCCGGCTCGAGGTCGTCGGGTGCGCACTCGCTGGCCACGTCGACCTCCGAACGCTGGCCGATGCCCGCATCGCGTGTGAGCGCCTGCTTCCCTCCGACCGTGAGGACCTGCACTTCTCCACCGCGAGCAGCGATCGGCGCTACCGACGCGAGGTCAGCGAGGCGATCGGAGCGACCCTGGCGCCGGCGGTCGCCTCCCTGCTCTCCGGCTTGGCGTACGTCTTCGGGGTGTTCGTCGCCCAGCGCCCGGGCCCGGGCATGGGCATGCACCACGACCTGCCGTTCGTCGAGCCGGGCGAGGGCCACGCCGCGGTCGTCTGGGTGCCCCTCGATGACGTCGACGAGCGCACCGGCACGCTCACCTACATCCCAGGGAGCCACCGGCTCGTCGACGAGCCACAGGGGACGCCATCGTTCCCCCTTCCCCTTCGCGGCCTCGACCCAGACCTCCTGGCGTCGCGGCTCAGGATGGTGGAGGCCACCGCGGGATCCGTCATCGTGACCGATCCTCGCCTCGCCCACGCCAGCACCCCGAACACGACCGACCTCCAACGAACGACGGCGGTGCTCGTATTCGCACCACCGGCAGCCCCGCTCGTGCACCACTGGCGACGTCCCGACGGTCGGGTGGAGCGCTTCGCCGTCGATGCCGCGTTCTACCAGCGCTTCGACCTGCAGGAGCGCCCGATCGGCGTCGAATCGCTCGGTACGACCGACCTCGAGTTCCCCGCGGTCGACGAGGAGCGCTTCCTCCGCACGGTGGCCGAGGCGGAGGCGGCCCGATGAGCCAGCACGCGCTCGCTCGCACCTTCGCGGACGATGCGCTCGAAGCAGACCTCGAGCGCGATGGCTTCGTGGTGGTCGATCTGCTCCACCCCGAGCAGGTCGGTGCGCTCCGCGACGTGTTCGAGGACCTGGACCACCCGATCCGGCACGGGTTCTTCGCCTCCAACGAGACCGAAGCGGTCGACTACAAGCGGGAGACCGTGGGGCGCGTCCAGGAGATCGTCGGTCCCGCCGTGCTCGCGCTGCTCGCCGGCCACCGCCTGATCGGAGGGTTCTTCATGATCAAGTGGCCCGACGAGGACAGCGCGATGGCTCCGCACCTCGACTGGTCTCTGGTCGACGAGGAGCGGTTCCGCTCGGTGAGCGCCTGGATCCCGTTGACCGACACCGACGGGCGCAACGGGGCCCTCGTGTGCGTTCGCGGGTCGCACCACCGCGTCCGCAACACCCACCGGGGCAGCCCCGACTTCCCGACCACGACCGAGGTGGGGCACCTCGCCGACGAGCTGCCCGCCGAGGACCACCGACGCTTCGACCTCCGGCCCGGCCAAGCCGTGCTGTACACGCACCAGACCATCCACTACTCGGCTCCGAACACCACCGACCGACCACGCCCAGCGGTGAACATCGCCGCGCTTCCCAACGACGCCGTCCTGGTCCACCACCGCCTGCTCGAGGATGGCCGGGTCGAGCGGCAGTGGGTCGACGACACGTTCGTGGAGTCGTGGCGGCGAGGCGATGAGCCCCCCGCGCCGCTCCGGGTGGACACGGTCGAGCGCGTCGACCACCTCGACGCCGCGCCGAAGCCGACCGCCGCGGCGGGCGAAGGATCAGGCGACGGGCTGCGCCGCCGGTGGTGGCGCCGATGACCGCCCAGCCCCCAGCGGCCGGTGCCGAGTTCCTCGATGCCGAGCACCAGGAGGCCTTCGACCGCGAGGGCTACGTGGTGGTGCCCTTCCTCACGGCCGAGGAGGTGGCCGCGCTGCGAGACACCTGGGACCGCGTGGGCCCCGAAGCGGGCTTCGGCTCGCACTACACCAGCGCAAGCAGCGACCTGACGTACCGCGAGGCCGTCTTCGACGCCATCGCGACCACGTTCGAGCCAGCGGTCGATCGCGTGCTGCGGGGCCTGCGCCCCGTGGTCGCCAACTTCTTCGCCAAGGAGCCCGTCGAGGGAACCTCGCTGGTGATCCACCAGGACTGGTCGTTCGTCGACGAGCGCACCCACCGGTCGCTCAACATCTGGTGCCCCCTCGAGGATGCGACGGTCGCGAACGGCACCCTCTCGGTGCTCCCCGGCAGCCACGCCCGCCTCCAGAACCTGCGCGGCACCGCGGAGGGCGAGGGCGGGCTTCCGTCACCGTTCGCGGGGCGGGAGGAGGCCCTCACCCGGGACCTGTTGGCGCCCGTGCCGGTGCCTGCTGGTCACGCCATCATCAACGACCATCGGCTCGTGCACGCCTCTGGGGTCAACCGCAGCGGGGCCCTCCGGCTCGCCGCATCGCTGACGCTGGTCCCATCGGAGTTGGCGGTTCGCCACGTGTTCGGGCGCGGCGACGGACGCGTCGACCTGATCGAGATGGCAGATGTGGCCGTCCGCCGCCACGCCATCGGCACCCGTCCGACCGGCCGCCTCGTTGCCACGATCGACCTCCCGCCATCCGGGTTCGACCCCGACGACTACCTGCCGTCATCCAGGTCGCTGCCCGACGCACCGCCGTCGTCGGACGACCGCGCGGGGGCCACGGCCCGGCCCAGCGGGGCGCGGAGGGAGACCGGGATCGTGGCCCAAGCCCGGCGGATCGTTCGACGCATCGGCAGCGGCAACCGGAACCACGCGGACCACACCCCCCGCTGATCGGCTGCTGCCTCCGACGGTGGCTCGCCGTCGACGGACCCGCGAGCGGGAGCTTCGAACGCCACCGCATCGGTGGGCTCGATCTCGCCCTCGACGACCTCGACCGCGGCGGCCGCGAGCGCGTCGAGGTCGGGATCGGGCCGGTAGCGCTCCCGGCGTTCGGTGACCTCGACCGGAGCGCCGTCGTCGTCGGCCGCTCGCCGACCCCTCGCGACGAGTGCTCGGCGCCCGCCCCAGCCGGGCTGCAGCGGCGGATAGTGCACGACCTGCACCTGCCGGAACCACCGGCCCAGCACCTCCACCAGGTGGAGCAGGTGGGGGCAGATCAAGCGGCGGTGCAGCTTGCCGTGCTGGTCGTCGAGCCAGGACCACACGAACGCCTCGATGCGCAAGGGGCCGCCGAAGGTCCAGGTCTCGGTGTTGAGGTAGGTGACGTCGGTGCCGCCCGTGAGGTCGACGAGGTCGCAGACCGGAAGGAAGACCGTGCCACCAGGGGCAGTCCAGCGGGCGAGGTTCGCCACCACGTCCTCGACCTGGTCCACGGTGTCGACGTAGGCGTAGGCGAACCACATGCAGCTGACCAGGTCGAAGCCCCCGACCCATGCATCGTGAGGTTCGAGGTACGAGCCCTCGGCGATGTCGGCACCTGGGTTCCGCTCCCGAGCCAGCTCGACCATGGCCGGCGAGAGGTCCAGCCCGGTGCGCTCGACCGCAGGGAACTGGGAGAGGAACCACCCGGTTCCACAGGCCACGTCGAGCCATCGGGAACCGCGATCGTCGAGCAGTTCGCCGATCAGCTCGACCTCGAACCGGGCACCGAGGGCTGCCCATGGCGGGCCCGTGAGGAACCGCTCGTCGTACGCCCCGACGTAGCCGGGGTCGTAGAGCGAACGGATCTCGTCAGGTCGCACCGGGGCCCACCACGCCACCGAAGGTAGCCGCCGGGATCCGAGCCCAACGCAGACCCGTGACGCCTCAGACGGAATACTGGACCGGTGGAGCCACGACGGACCTTCGCCGACGATGACCTCGAGTCGACCTACCGCAGCGAAGGCTGGGTGGCGATCCCCCTCCTCGATGCGGGCGCCGCTGCCGAACTGCGGGAGTCCATCGGCGACCTGATCCGGGTCCGGCCCAACCAGTTCGCGGCGACCTTGTACGACGCCGATGCCACCTACCGCGCCACCGTCGACGAACGGCTCCGTCCGGTGTTCGAAGAGCTCCTGGCGCCGTGGGTGGTCCGCCAACGGACCTTCGTCGCCAACCTCCTGGTCAAGCCACCCGGCACGGGGACCGATCTCGGCGTCCACCAGGACTGGACCTTCGTCGACGAGCAACGGTGGAGCTCGGCCACGGTGTGGTGCCCTTTGGTCGACGTCGACGAGGCCAACGGCACGCTCGAGGTGCTCGGCCGCAGCCACCGGATCGCTCCTTCCTGGCGTGGCAGTCCCAAGCTCGTGTCGCCCTACGACGGGATCGAGGAGGAGGTGCGCCACCACGGGACCGCGCTGCGCCTCCCAGCGGGAACCGCCGTGGTCTACGACCACCGGCTGGTGCACTGGTCGCGACCGAACCTGAGCGGTGGTGACCGACCAGCCATCGGTGTCGGCATCGTCCCCGCGGAGGCGCCGCTCATCCACCTTCGCGGCGGCGATGCAGGGATCGTCGAGTACACGGTCCCCGACGACTTCCTCCACGACTTCTCGTTCGGCGCGCCACCCCGCCACACCGCCGTGCGCCGCGTGGAGCACCAGCCCCGTGCCCTGACGATCGCTGCGTTCCTCGACCGGCTCGTCACCGTCCGGGGAGACGTCTGAGCGTCCGACTGGGGCCCCGCTGGATGGGTCCGAGGACGTGATCTGGCCGTCTCCCGATCAGCGGACCGAAGGAGGCGGCTCGAGCCGCTTTGGTACGGTGCCAGGTCGCCTGAAGTGGAGGACGGGGATGCGCCGCAACTTCGGATGGGTGATCGCGGGAGCGGGGATCCTGGCCGCAGCGGCGATCGCCGAACGGGGCGGACGCTCCTACATCGCCTCCTCGCTCGTCGCCGTGGGCCTGCTCGGTGCCATCGTGGTGGTGCTGGCGCAGACGCCGCGGGTGCGATGGCTGCTCCCGGTCGTCGGCCCCATCGCCTTCGCCACCCTGGTCGCGGTCGGAGGCGGCACCGAGCGGGGCATCAGGATCAGCCGTTCGTTGGGCGACTTCGGGTTCTACGACCGCATCGCGCTGCTCGCCGGCGTCGCGCTGGTCTCCGCCGTCCTGCTGGCAGCGGGGTTCGACGTCGGCCGTTGGATGGCGCGGGGCGCGGCGGTCGCGGGTCGTCTCCTCGCGAGCGTCCTCGGCGCGCTGGCGTTCCTCGTGATCGCGGTCCCCGCCTGGGCATGGACGCGCTTGCTCGGCCGCAACGCCGTGCGCTCCACCCCGAGCGGGTGGCAGCCGGTGCTCACCGTCGAAGCCCCTCGGGATCTCGCTGCCGGTCTCGGACCCGCCGCCGCCCAGCGACGCCTCCCGAGCCGGATCGCCTGGTCGATCGGGGTGGTGGTGCTGCTGCTGTCCCTCGACTACGGCATCGGCTGGGCTTGGGACCAGGCGTTCCCCACAGGTAGGCCCTCCGGCTCTGGCGAACGGGCGGCCTCAGCATCGGGCGCGCTCCCACCCGACCCGCGCGTCGACGAGCCCGCCATGGCGGCCTACCCGTGGCGCGAGCAGTACTTCGACGACATCCGGAGCACGAGCGGCGGTTGCTGGCCGTTCACGGAGGCTCGCCCCAACGACTTCACCTCGCCCTACTTGAACATCCGCGGCTGGGAGCGGCTCAGCTACGAGCCCGAGGGCGATCGCTCAGCCATGCCGGTGGTCGCCATGTTGGGGGGTTCGACGACCTGGGGCGAGGGCCAGCGCGACGAGTACACCGTCGCCTCGTGGCTCGCTCGGCTCGCTGAACGAGACGGGGTCCCTCTGGTCATCCACAACTACGGCCAACGAGGGTGGACCCACTTCCAGGAGATGATCCTCTACGAGCAGCTTCTCGCGTTGGGCCCCGTACCGGACATCTCGGTGTTCTACGACGGAGCCAACGAGCTCACCACCCAAAGCCTCCTCGACGTCGCGGTGCCCTCGCACACCATGGCCTACGCCTACGCGGAACGCCTCACCGGGAAGACCGTGGCAACCGAGTTCCTCCAGCAGCCGGCCACCCGAGCTCCCTGGTCCGCGGCCTGGGAGGCGTACCAGGAGCACTCGGCCATCGACAAGCTCGCGGGACTGCTTCGCGGGGAGCCGGCAGGCGCGGCCCCCCGACAAGACGACGGCGCACCGGGCGACGGGTTCACCTCGGGGCAGGAGGAGAACGAGGACGGCCTCATCTCCAACTACGACATCACCGACCAAGACGGCATCGATGCCGGCAAGGTCTACGAGCGAGGGAAGGCCCTCACGCTCGAGATCTCGCGAACCTACGGGGTCGAACCGCTGCTGTTCTGGCAGCCGATGGCGCAAGACGTCCGGCCACAACAGCTCGCCCGAGCCGAGCTCACCGACTCGACGATCGACATCAGCGGGGTGCTCCAAGACCACCGGGAGGTCTTCATCGACGCTGTGCACACCAACGAGGAGGGGGCCCGGATGGTGGCCGAGGCCATCTGGAAGCACCTCGGTCCTGCCATCCACCGTTGGTACCGCGAGCACGACTGAGGTCGACGCGACGCACGAACCGCGCCGGCAACCCTGGGGATACCGTGGTACCCGACCGGCGTCCGAACGCAGCCACCGGCGCGCTGGGACTCGGAGATCCACCCACACCTACGAAGCAGGACCGCACCATGGCCACCCCCGACGGCCACCTCTCGCTCGGCTGGCCCACGCGGATGGCGCTGCGGGCCAAGCACAGCGCACGCCTCGCTCGACAGGTGGCCAGGGCTGGCTCCCACCCAGGGATGTGGTGGTTCCTGCCCGTCGTCGTGCTCCTGGTCCTGCTCGCCGTGGCGATCACCACCACGACCACAGCCCTCCCCGTCGCGGTCTACACCCTCTTCTGATCCACCGGTACGCTGCGCCCGTGCCCGCCGAACGAACGCAGGCCTCGCCCGTGGCCGTTCTCGGCATCAGCGCGCTGTACCACGACGCCGCCGCCGCGCTGGTGGTCGATGGCGACATCGTGGCCGCCGCCCAGCAGGAGCGGTTCAGCCGCCGCAAGCACGACCCATCGTTCCCCATCGATGCCATCGCTGCCGTTCTCGAAGAAGGCGGCATCGAGGAAGCGGGCATCTCCGCGGTCGCCTACTACGACAAGCCGCTCACGACGTTCATCCGCGTGATCAAGAGCTACGTCGAAGCCGGACCGAAGGGCGTGCGCACCTTCCCAGAAGCGATGGGCGAGTGGTCACGCCGCAAGCTGTGGACCTCGCTCGTGATCGAGCGAGGCATCCGCACCCTGGGCTACCGCATGCCGAAGGACCTGCTGTACGCCGAGCACCACGTCAGCCACGCGGCCGCGGCGTTCTACCCGTCGCCCTTCGAGCGGGCGGCCGTCATCACGATGGACGGTGTCGGCGAGTGGGCCACGAGCTCCATCGGGGTCGGCCGCGGCCGACGGATCGAGCTGCTGTGCGAGCAACGCTTCCCCGACTCCCTCGGTCTCCTCTACAGCGCGTTCACGTACCACTGCGGGTTCCGGGTGAACTCGGGCGAGTACAAGCTGATGGGATTGGCCCCCTACGGAGAGCCCACCTACGTCGATCGGATCCTCGGCGAGCTCGTCGATCTCGGCGACGACGGGTCGCTCGCCATCGACCTCCGCTACTTCGACTACCTCGCTGGCCGACGGATGACCAACGACCGGTTCGACGCCCTGTTCGACGGTCCCGCTCGAGATCCCGAGGGACCGATCACACCGCGGGAGCGGGATCTCGCCCGATCGATCCAGGAGGTGGTGGAGCAGGCGGTGCTCGGTACCGCCCGCACCGCCCGGCAGCTGACCGGCGAGCAGAACGTGGTGCTCGCCGGGGGGGTCGCCCTGAACTGCGTCGCGAACGGCAGGTTGCGCCGCGAGGGCCCCTTCGAGGAGGTCTGGGTCCAGCCAGCAGCCGGCGATGCCGGCAGCGCGCTGGGATGCGCGCTGTGGGCCTACCACCAGGTGCTTGGCCACGACCGTGAGGCGAAGCGACCAGACGCCATGCACGGCTCGTACCTCGGGCCCTCGCTCGATCCAGACGAGATCGCCGACGAGCTCACCGCGCTCGGCCGACCGCACGAACGCATCGTCGATGCCGACCAGCGGGCGAAGCGGATCGCCGAGCACCTCGCCGACGGACGGATCGTGGCCGTGCTGCAGGGCCGCATGGAGTTCGGGCCCCGTGCGCTCGGCCACCGCTCGATCCTCGCCGATGCCCGCGACCCGCGCACCCAGCGCACGCTCAACCTCCGAGTCAAGCAGCGCGAGGGGTTTCGCCCGTTCGCCCCGGCGGTGCTCGCCGAGCACGCGGCAGACTGGTTCGACCTCTCCGGCGATTCCCCCTACATGACCTTCGTGGATCCCGTGGCCGCGGCTCGGCGGATCGAGCCCGAGCCCCTCGTGGGTGCCGACCTCACCGACATCGTCGCCCAGGTCCGGTCGGAGATCCCCGCCGTCACCCACGTCGACGGGTCTGCTCGACTGCAGACGGTCGACCGAGATCGGTCGCCGGCCTTCCACCGCATCCTGTCGGCCTTCCACGAGCGCACCGGCTGCCCGGTGCTGGTCAACACGTCGTTCAACATCCGCGGAGAACCGATCGTCGCCACCCCCGAGGATGCCTACCGGTGCTTCATGACCACCGACGTCGACGTGCTCGTGTTGGAGGAGTGCCTCCTCGTGAAGGCCGATCAACCGCCCTGGGAGGGGCCCGTCACCGAGGTCGAGCTCGACTGACCTCGGACGCTCACCGGCCCACGGCCGGTGAGCGTCGGGCCTGCTCCCACCACAGCGCGACCGCGAGCAGGTTCCACGTCGCCTGGTCGCGCCGGTCCAGGTGCGCAGCGACGCCGTCCAGGTCGAGCAGCTCGCCCACCGGAGCATCGGCCGCCCCCAACGTGTCGTGCACCAGCTCCACCACCGGCGGCAGCGACAGCCACGACTCGATCGGCGAACCGAAGCCCTGCTTGGGGCGGGCCAGCACCTCAGGCGGGAGCAGGTCGCCGAACGCCTCGCGCAGCAGCAGCTTCTCGTTGGTCGCGTCGACCTTCCACGATGCCGGCAGCCGCAGGCAGCCGTCGGCGACGACCGGATCGAGGAACGGTGCGCGCACCTCGAGGCTCGCCGCCATCGAAGCCCGGTCGGTCTTCACGAGGATGTCTCCCGGCAGGTAGTGATCGAGGTCGAACCGGGCGATGTCATCGGCCGTTCCCCGCTGGTAGCGCGCGAGGTCGACGTCAGCTCCCGAGATCGGCGCCAGGCCGAGCGATCGCAGCTCCTCGGGTTCGAAGTACGACCGGAAGTCTGCGTACCGCCGAGCGACGCCAGGCCCGGAGGGGACCACGGCGACCGCCGGGAACCGCCATCGGTCCCAACGTCGCTGCCGAGGCGGTGCCCCGGCCCTCGCCGGGTCGGCCGGGTGCAGCATCGGGCGCGCCCAGCAGAGGTAGCCGCCGAGGAGCTCGTCGGCTCCGTCGCCGGTGAGCGCCACCGTGACGTGCTCGCGAACGAAGCGGCTGAGCAACATCGTGGGAAGCGATGAGGAGTCGCCGAACGGTTCGTCCCAGACGGATGCCGCCTCGCGAAGCGCAGCCACCACGTCGAGCCCATCGGGCGTGAGCACGTGGAGGTCGATGTCGTGGCGATCGGCCACGGCGCGCGCGTAGGGCACCTCGGAGTGCCCGGGCATGTCGAACGCGAACCCCGCGATGCGGCGGTGGTGGCGAGCAGCGAGCGCAGAGATGGTCGACGAATCGATGCCTCCCGACAGGAAGGTCCCGACCGGGACATCCGCGACCAGTTGGTCCTGCACGGCCCGGTCGAGCTCCCGTCGAAACCAAGCAACGGGGTCGTGCAACCCCCCATCGGGCGCGACGACCTCCGCCGGCCACCACCAGCGTTCGACGAGCGGTTCCCGCCCGTCGTCCGAGACGATCAGCCGCGACGCCGGCCCGAGGGATCCGATCGATGTCCAGATCGACCGACCGGGTGGGACGTAGCCCTGGCGGACCACGTGGGCGAGCACCTCACGGTCGACCGCGACGGAGAGCATGCCGGATGCGAGCAGGGCACCCACCTCCGAGGCGAACAGCACGAGCTCACCCGACCGAGCCCAGTACAGCGGCCGCTCGCCGAAGCGGTCGCGCGCCAGCGTCAGGCGCCGCGCCGACTCCTCCCACAGCGCCAAGGCCCAGGTCCCCGGGAGGTGCTCCAAGAAGCGGTCCCCGTGAGCGCGGTGCAGTGCGGGCACCACCTCGATGTCGGAGCCCGAACGGTACGGATGGCGAGGGTGCGCAGCGCGGATGCGCTGGTGGCCGTAGACCTCGCCGTTGGCCACCACGACCACCCCCGCTTCGGGGTCGGCGACCGGTTGGTGGCCGTGCTGCGGGTCGACGATCGCGAGGCGCCGCACCCCGAGCGCGGCCCCGGGCCCGATCCACGTTCCCTCCTCGTCGGGGCCACGATGCACGAGCGCCTCGAGCATCCGAGCCAGCTCGCCGGCCCGACCTTCGGCTCCGGGCCCGACGATGCCCGCGATGCCGCACACCTCAGCTGCCGCCTCTCGCCGTGGAGCGCTGGGGATCGGGTTCGGCCACGCCGGGGATCGGCAGGTGCGAAACGTCGTGGCCGAGCCGCAGCCGCAGGGAGCGCCACGTGCGCGCCGGGGTCAGCCGCCGTCGGAGGTGCCGGGCTCGATACGCCCACCGCTCCAGCTGGAAGTGCACCCGGTGCTTGGCATCCGATGCCATGCGCTTCGCGTCGGCAGCGAGCACCGAGCGCTCGTAGCGGTAGACACGCACCCGGCTGCGACGGATGACCACGGCCTCCACATCGGCACCGAGGTCCCAGGCGGGATCCTCGAGGGGGCTCGTGTAGAGGTGGAGCAGCTTCGGATCGAACCACGGCCCCGACGGGTGATGGGCCCAACCCTTGTCGAGATCCAAGCACAGGTCGTGGTTGCCGAGGTCGGCGATGAAGTTGAACTCTGGCGAGAGGCGCGGCAGGTCCTCGAGGCCGAGGGACCAGACGGTGGCGATCAGCGCACCCTGATCGCGGGTCTTCCACTCGGGCCAGTCGAACGACGCCACGGCTCGCTCGTGCCACAGATCGAGGAAGTGGGCGCTGTCTGCACCGAAGGCGAACACCCCACCGTTCCAGTGGAGCCAATCCCCGGGCACCTCCAGGTCGAACCTCACGCGCAGCTGGTCACGCAGGTGGGGGCACGAGTGCTGATCCCCGTGCCCGAGGCAATCGCAGGTCATGGCCCACGGGCTGAACCGGTCGACGGAGTTCTCGCGCACGGTCACGTCGGACGCGAACGCGACCGGCCCGACGCGTTCGTCGAACACGCCCTCGACCCCGGGAACGGTGGCGATGATGTCGCTGTCGAGGTAGCACCACTCGCCAGGGGGCAGGTGGCGGTGGACCGAGGTCTTCAGCCAGATCGATGCCTGGTGGTCATCGAGGTCCGCGGGCGTCGCCACATCGACCACGTGGTCGACCCCGTGGATGTCGAGCACCTGTTCGTTGCGCGCGCTGTCGGTCAGCACCCACAGCTCCACCGCGGTGAGCGGGCGAAGGTGGTGCACCGCGGTGCGCAGGGTCAACAGGTGCGAGACCGGTCCGCACACGACGAACACGAACCGTCGGGCCGTCGGGTCGGTGACCGCGGGCGGTCCGCCAGCGGCACGAGCGAGGCGGCGAGCGGCCTGCGCGCGGATGTCCGCACGCACGCCACGGGAGAACAAGATGCGCTCCACCGCGTCGGGGATCACCCAGAGGTCATGTCCGAGGAAGGTGCGCACCGCGTTTCGAAACGCGACGAGGTACACCACAACCGCCAGCCACCACCACCAGGAGCCCGGCGTGAGGGCGACCAGCGCCGCGACGGGCATCCATCGCTCGATGAACTCGTTCACGAACTCGAAGCCGATCACCCGGACCCGGCCGCGCGGTTCGGTGATCGATCCCAGACGGAGCGGTGGCTCCCACAGGAGCAGGACCTGGAAGAGGCGCCAGCCGACGAAGGCGACCACCACGGCCGCGAACCACGGTTCGCCGACCGCCACCACGAGAGCGGCTCCCAGGCCCAGCTCGATGGGGAGGAGCCAGGAGGCCACGACCACCTCGGTCCGGCTCGGCCCCATTCGACCGGCGACGGTCTCGACGCCTGCGGCTCGGTCGGCCTCGAGGTCCCCGACCTGGTGCCACAGGATCCCGCGCAACCCGCAGAGCAAGCCGAACGCGGCGGCGAGCACGGCCACTCGCCCGCCGCCGTCGAACAACACGATGACGAGGGCGAACGGAACGGCGTAGGCGTAGGCGGCGTCGGCCACGGCACCGGCCCAGCCACGGTGCTTCAACCGCGTCGGCGGGAGCGAGTAGGCGAGCAGCAGCACCACCTCGAACGCGAGCGCGGCACGCGCCGCGCCCACCCCAGGCAGCGCCGCCCATGGCACGAGGCCGACCACCAGCGTCGCGGCGACCAGCAGGCCGCGCCGTGCCGGGGCCAGCGAGGCCAGCACGTTGCGCTTCGCGCCCCGCGCATCCGCGTCGATGTCTGCCCAGTCGTTCACCACGTGACCGAAGGCGGCGATGCCACCGATGGACACGAGCAACAGCAGCAGATCCAGGAGCGCCCGGGGGTCATCGTGGCCGGCAGCACCGAGTGCCAGGGCCGCGACCCCCACCACCGGCGGCACCTTGTGGTCCCACCAGTTCCCTGCTCTGACGAGCGCACCACGCCGGCGTGGCGCGCCCTGCGGGGTCACCACGCGCTCCGGCCCCCTTCCTGCGACTCGAGCTGCACGAGGCCACGGTACCGGGCCGTCCGAGGACGACACCGCAGCCGGGCCGGCGAGGCGCCGCGAACGCGCAGACCGATCGGCGAGCCGGCGTTCCCGAGCGGGCCGACCGTTCGAGCGTGAGGCCGACGGCGCCCCGCCGGCCCCGGGATCGCACGAGGCCGGTGGCGTGCGAAGCTGGCAGCGATGACCGTGGGAGCCCCAACGGCCGGCGACGAGAGCTCGGTCCGCATCACGTTCCTCGGCCACGGTGCCGAGCGCACCGGGCCTCCGATCCTCCTCGGCCACCTCCTCCGAGGCTTGGCGCGGTCTCGTCCGTGGCACCGGTCGGTGCTGGTGGCTCGCGGCGGGCCCCTGATGGAGGCGTACCGATCGAGCGGGGCCACCGCCCTCGCGGTGACGGACAGCCGCGAACCGCTCGAGCCGCTCGCGGCCGGGCTGCGGCGCCTCGGGCTCGAACGCCTCGGGACCGCGGCGCAACGCGCGCAGGTGAACCGGGTCGTCCACCGGCTCGATGCACCCGACCTCGTCTACGTGAACGCGGCGACCCCACCGACGGCCGCCCTCCTCCGGGTGCTGGACCCGCCACCCGAGGTGCCGGTCATCGTGCACGTCCACGAGCTGGACCTCGGGCTCCGCTACACCCTCTCCGACCACGACCGACGGCTCCTGTTCGGCCGAGCCGACCGCTTCATCACCGTCTCGCAAGCCGTCACCGACGTGCTGGTCCAACGCCACCAGGTTCCCCCGAGCACGATCGACCGCTGCGAGGGGTTCATCGACGTCGCCTCCATCCGGCCACGCGATCGAGCGGACGCGCGACGCGAGCTCGCCATCCCCGAAGGCGCGCTCGTCATCGGGTCGGTGGGCCTCCCCGATGCGCGCAAGGACCCCGACCACCTCCTGCGGTCCATCGCGGCGATGCCCACGGATGCCCCGCCCCCATGGATCGTCTGGGTGGGAGGCGCGCCAGCCTCGCCCGATGGGCGCCGGATGGCCGCCGAGGCAGATCGGCTGGGACTGGGCGATCGGATGGTGCACGTCCCCCACCTGGACGACCCCTGGGACCTGCTCCTCGCCCTCGACATCTTCGCGCTCCCCGCTCGAGAAGACGCCATGCCGCTCGCGGCGCTGGAGGCCGGGGCAGCGGGCCTTCCCATCGTGTGCTACCGCACCGGCGGGACTGCCGACCTGTGCGACCGCGGGGCCGGGATCGCCGTCCCCTACCCGGACACCATCGCCTTCGCCGCGGCGCTGGCTGACCTGGCCCGAGATCCAGCGAAGCGAGCTGCGATCGGCGCGCGGGCCCGGGAGATCGTGCGCTCCGACCACGACCTCGACGGAGGCACCCAGCGCATCGCGGCGGTCATCGACGCGGTGCTCGCCGGCCACCAGCACAGATCGCCGTGAAGGCGACCGCCCACCCCGGCACCGATCCTCCCCCCACGGCGCTGCGCAACGACCTGCTGGTGCTGGTCGGCGCGGCGCTCGTGGTGCAGCTCGTGTTCCCCTATCGCCACGATTGGCCTGCGCACCTCGTGGGCGGCGGGAGCGCGATGCTCGTCATCGCCGCGGTGGCGCCCCGACGGCTGAAGCTGGTGACCCCGGCAGCCGCCTTCGCGGCGCTCGTCGCCCTGTCGTGGGTGACCGAGGAAGGGGTGTTCGGTCCGTTCGACCTGGTCGACATCTCGTTCACGCTCGCGGGAGCGCTGCTGACCTCTCGAGCCACCGAGCGGATCGGGCAGAGCAACCGCCAGACGAGGACCGCTGCCGCGGTCTGGGGCGCGGCACTCATCGTGGCCGCCCTCGCCTTCCGGTACGGCACCTCGATCGGACCGACGTGAGGCTCCGTCGAACGCCGTGGCTCCTCGTCGTCCAGGCCGCGGTGACGTTGGCGTTCGCTGCCTGGGGCGCAGCGCGTTGGTCGCTCATCCCGGTGTCCATCGACGACGAGGTGGTGACCGTCCGCTACCAATCCGAGTCCGGGTACCGCTGGAGGATCCTCGAGCTCGCGGATGGCCGCCAGCTCGTCATCGATCGTCGCATCACCGATCAGCTCGACGACTGGGAGCACCTCGACGGTCGAAGGGCCGTGACGACCATGGGCTCGAGGGAGCTCGCCATCGGCGACGAGCGAGCCAGCCTCGCCCCATCCGTCGAGTTCTGGAAGGTCGTCCTGACGATGAGCGGCATCGTCGTGGTCGCCATCACGCGGGCGGCGAGGAGCGAACGGGCCCGCGCCGGTTCCGCGGCGGCGACGCCGAGAGCTGGCTGAGGACCGCGTCGACCTCGTCTCCGAAGGCCTCGATCGTGTGCGCTCGAGCGTAGGCCCGGCACGCCACCGCGAGCTGCTCCCACTCCTCGGGCGTGAGAGCCCCGAGCTCCACGAGCGTGGACGCGACGGCCTCGGGGGTGGGGTCGGCGAGCTGCCACCCCCGTCGGCCGAGGCCGACCAGCTCGCCCTGCATCGCCCCGGGCCCGCAGATGGTCGGACAGCCGACCGTCATGGCCTCCAAGGTCACTCGCCCGAAGCCCTCGACCCGCGTGAGGGTCGCGTTCACGTCGGCCCAGGTCCAGAGCGCGACCAGATCGTCCTCGTCCAGCCGACCCAAGAAGTGGACTCGGTCCGCGACGCCCAAGCGATCGGCGACGGCGCGCACCGCCTCCTCGGTGCCACCCGATCCGGCGAAGCGCACCTCCACCCGAACGCCGTCGGTCGCGAGCCGGGCCACCGCCTCGACCAGGCTTGCCTGGTTCTTGTTGTCGCTGAATCGTCCGACGCAGCTGACGCGGAGCGCGGGGCGCGATCCCGGAGGATCGGAGCGGATGCGAGCGAGACGGCGGTCGGTGGCACCGGCGAGGGCCGTCACCTGCTCGTCGGTGAAGCTGGGGCTGAAGTTGGGCCGGAGGTTGGAGCCGACGCCTGCCGCCGCGGGCGCGTAGACGTGCACCACCCCACCGAACCGCCGGAGCATCCACCGCTGGAGCGTGTAGCTGCGCGAGCCGCCCGGTGGCGGGTCCCACGCGCCGGCGTAGATCGCGTAGCGCTCGCGTGCGAGCAACCGCGCCAGCGGGATCGCCGGGATCGTGATGTTGCAGGGGGCACGCAGGTGCACCACATCGGCCCGCCGCAGCAGCGGGATCAGGTGTCGAACCCACGAGCCCGCGGCTCGGAGCGCCCCGAGCTTCGCGCCGATCCCGACGCCTCCCGCCTTGGCCAGGGGCACGAACGTGATGTCGGCGGGCGCGTAGGGGGCGAACCCGGTCGGCACCTCGGTGCCCGGGTCGAGCACGGCGGCGATCACCACGTGGTCGAAGCGAGCGAACCACTCGTCGAGCTGGCGCGCCAAGGCGCGGTGGGTGCAGTAGCGCCCTTGCTCGTCGCGGACGTGCAGGGTGTTGCCCGCGAGCAGCAGCGTCCGCCCCGAGGAGCTGCCCGACGCTCGTCGCGCCATCAGGCCGAGCCGTCGAGGGTCGGCAACGGGGGACGCTCGGCCAGCAGCGCCTGACCCTCGCGGTAGACCGAGCGGTTGTGCGCGAGGGTGCTCGGAAGCAGCACGAGCTGGACCACGAGTCGGGCCGCCCGAGCAGCTGGCGAGCCCGTGCCGGTCAGCGTGGCGAACGCGGAGAGGGCGAGGTCCTCACGCACCTGGGCGACGGTGTGGTAGCGGAGCCCGAGGTAGATGTCGGTGGGCGTCCGCAGGTGCCGCTCGACCACCGTCGACCGCGAGTTGTTGCGGGTGCGGATGCGAGCACCGTGGGTGCGAAGGCCCCCCATGGGCGCATGGTGGTGGAAGACCTGCGGGCGGGGGTCGTAGACGTGCAAGTTCCCCGCGAGGTAGGAGCGCATGCCGAGGTCGTGGTCGGCCCGCGATCCGCGGTCATAGGTCGGGTCGAACAAGCCGGCCTGCTCGAGCACCGAACGCCGGATCATGGCGTTGTTGGTCGGGAAGGTGGTGCCCACCTGCCGGAACCGCAGCGTGGCCGGGGCCGGACCGGACTCGGCGTCATCCACCAGCCCGCAGCTCACCGCCACCTCCGGGGCAGCGAGGACTTCGAGGTGCCGCTCGATCAGGTCCGCCGGGATCTCGTCGTCGTCGTCGAGGAACAGCACGTGGGTGCCGGTCGAGGCCCGCAGCCCGAGGTTGCGGGCGCTGCACTGACCGGGCGGGAGCAGGTGCAGCACCCGCAGCGGCAGGTCCCCGGCCACCTCGTGCAGGTCGTGCCGAGCGGCTTCGGGGTTCTGGTCCACCACGATGACCTCGTCGGGACGTCGGGTCTGCTGGTCGAGCTGGCGCAGCAGCGGCTCGACGAACGGGTACCGGCCCACCGTGGGCACCAGCACCGTCACGCGCTCGCTGCCGGAGCCGGCACCGCGGGCGGGCGCGGGCGGATCCGGCAAACCTCGGCCGCTGGTGGCAACCGCCGCTCCGGCTCGAGTCGCGGCACGCATCGACGCTCGCAGCTCGCGAACCGGCATGGTGCCGCCACGGATGCCGCGCAGCACCGCCCAGAGCGCCCAGCGCGACCCGAGGCGGCGGCGCACGATCCGAATGCCATCCGCGGCGGTCGGCGGCTCCGTCGGCGACGTCGGCGGCTCGACCAGCAGATCGGGTTCGTGGCGGAGCAGCGCGCCGTGCTGGATCCACCGGAGGCCGGCGTCGAGGGCCGCGCCCGACATCGTGTCGAAGGAGTGGTCGAAGCCGCCGAAGCGATCGAGGACCTCGGCGCGGAGGAGCAGGGCACGAGCCGACACCTTCCACGACGTCGAGGCGACCGCCGGATCGACATCGCAGCTCAGCATCGAGCGACCGTGGCAGATGGTGTTCCACGCGTACGGATGTCCGGCCTGGCCCAGGAGCAGGCCGGCGTGCCACCCGTGGCAGGGCCCGGCGAGCATCTTGGCCAGCACCTCGGGAGCCGGCACCGCGAGGCCCTCCTCCAGGAGGAGGACCGCTTCCGATTCCGGGGCGAGAGCGAGCCCTGCCAGCCCGGCAGCGGTGGCGGGCAACGAGCCGCGCTCGTCGAGTCGAGCCGCCTCGCCGTCGAGGCGCACACCGAAGACCCGGATCGGAGCCGACGAAGCGGCGCTCACGGCCGGCCATCCCCCGCCAGCAGGCGCCGGTAGGCGGAGGTGAACGCGTGGGCCTGCCGGTCGAGGTCGAAGTCCGCCTGGGCCACCGCCGCGCCGCCCACCGCCAGCGCTGACCGGCGGGTGGGGTCACCGAGCGAGCGCAGCGCCTCGGCGATCTGGGTCACGTCGCCCACGTCGACCAGCACCCCGGCGTCGGGCCCGGAGACCACCTCTGCCATGCCCCCGCAGCGGGTGGACACGACCGGCACCCCAGCGGCCATGGCTTCGAGGGCCGAGTTGGAGATGCCCTCGCTGAGGCTGGTGAGCAAGAAGGCGTCGGCCCACCCCAGGTGCGCCTCGACCTCCGCCTGGCTCTGCCAGCCGAGCAGCTCGATCTCCTCCTCGAGGCCGAGGCTGTGGCGCAGGTAGACCAGCTTCTCGCGCTCGGACCCATCTCCGGCGATGCGGTACCGGATGTGGAACCCGGCGCGGCGCGCCTCGGCCACCGCTCGGAGGGCGTCGTCGAACGCCTTGATCCAGTGCAAGCGCGCGACCGAGAGCACTCGCAGCGGCCGGTCCGCCGTCCCGCGCGCCTCGGGGTCGACGCGTCCCACGCCCGCCCATCGAGCGGTGTCCACCGCGGGACGGTTCACCAGGACCTTGTCATCGGCCGCCCCGTACCCCTTCACGATCTCGGCCATGTCGTCGGACACGCAGTGCACCAGGTCGACCGTGTCGAACACCCGCGCCAACCGGTCCGCCCGCTCCGGGTCGCCGTGAGGCGTGATCCGCTCGGCGGTGCCTCGGCAGCTGACCGACAGCCGAGCCGGACGCAGGAGGTCGAGCGAGTCGACCATCGACGCCGCGATGCCCGAGAACTCGAAGTGGACCACGTCGAACCCCCCAGCGATGAGGGGCAGCAGGCCGTGGCCACGCCGCACGTTCCCGCGCACCGCACCGACCCGGCGACGCGACGCCGGATCGGTGGCGAGCAGGCGCGCGGTCCCCGCCCAGGTGCTCGGCTTGCGCACGATCGGCAGCTGCACCACCGCGACCGGGTCCGCCGGCCCCAACGGGGGGTCCCCCACCTGGTGCGCGGCGACGGCGACATCGAACCCGGCACTCGTCAACGCCCGGGCCTTGCGCTCGATGAAGGTCTCCGACGGCGACGGGTACCGGTTGACGACCGATGCGAGCCGTTCCCTCCGACCGACAGCGACCGGCGAGTGCGCCGACCCGTCCTCGGTCCCCCCCATCGTCACCTCCTGCGGTCGATCACGGCCCGAGCCGAAGAACCTACGGTAGATGCGATGCACCTCGTCACCGTCATCGGCGCACGCCCGCAGTTCGTCAAGGCATCCGCGTTCGCCGCCGCGGTGCGGGCCGACCACGAGCGCCACCCGATCCGCCACGACGTGGTGCACACCGGTCAGCACTACGACGACGCCATGTCGGGCGTGTTCTTCCGAGAGCTCGGGATCGAGGCACCGACGATCGACCTCGGGGTCGGTTCTGGGGGCCACGGCGAGCAGACGGGCGAGATGCTCAAGCGACTCGAACCGATCCTGGTCGACCTCGCGCCCGACGCGCTGCTCGTGTACGGAGACACCAACTCGACGCTCGCCGCGGCCCTCGTCGCCGCCAAGCTCGACCTCCCGATCGCCCACGTGGAAGCTGGCCTGCGGTCGTACCGACGGGCGATGCCCGAGGAGATCAACCGGATCCTCACCGACCGGCTGAGCACGCTGCTGTTCTGCCCCTCGGAGGAGGCCGCGGCGAACTGCGAGCGCGAGGGGATCACCGAGGGCGTGGAAGTCGTGGGCGACGTGATGCGCGACGCGCTCGACCTCCAGCTCGGGTCGTTGCCCAGCGGCGTGCCCGAGGAGCTCGGTGTGGAGCCGGGCCGCTACGCCCTCGCCACGATCCATCGTGCCGAGAACACCGACGACCCCGAGCGCCTCGCTGCCGTGCTCGACGGCATCGCTCGGGTGAGCGCCTCGGGCCTGCCGGTCCTCTTGCCCGCGCACCCCCGCACCCGCGGCATCGCCGACCTCGATGCCCTCGCCCGACGGGGCGTGATCGTGGTGGAACCGCAGTCGTTCGCCAGGATGGTCGCGCTGGAGGCCGATGCCCGAGTGATCCTGACGGACTCCGGGGGCGTGCAGAAGGAAGCGCTCTGGATGGGCGTGCCGTGCGTGACGCTGCGCGACGAGACCGAGTGGATCGAGACCGTGGAGAGCGGCTGGAACCACCTGGTGGGCGCCGATGCGCAAGCGATCGAGGCAGCCGCCCTCGCGGATCGCCCGGCGGGAGATCCGCCTGCGCTGTACGGCGACGGACGGGCGTCCGAGCGCGTGCTCCGCAGCGTGCGGCGCGCCTTCGATCGATGACCGAGGCGACCGTCGCGCTCCTCGAGCCCGCGGACGCGGCCGGACGACGCCGATGGGACGAGCTGGTCGCCACCTCACCCCGAGGTTCCTACTGCCAGCTGACGAGTTGGCTCGGGTCGATGGCCGCGTACGGCTTCGGGTACGAGGTGCTCGTGGCCCGGACCCCGACGGGGGAGCTCGTCGGGGGGCTACCGGCCTATCGCTATGGGGCGGGCCCGATCCGCCTGCTCTCCTCGCCGCTCGGCCCCCTCGCCGCGGAGGGACACGAAGATGTTGCCCCTGCCCTCGTCGAGGCCTACGCGGAACGGGCCCACGAGACGCGCTGCCTGTTCGCCCAGCTCCAGGTCCCCGCCAGCAAGGCTGGGCGCACCAGGCAGCTCCTCGCCGCCGACGACGTTCCGTGCGACGGGCGGTGGGACGAAGGGTTGCTGTTCCGGACCGGAAACGTGCCGAACCAGCTCCTCACCGTCGATCTGCGGTCCGACGACGGCACCGCGGCCGCACCCGACGAGGTGCTGCTGCAGCGGTTCCGTTCACGCACCCGGCGCGACGTGCGGGCGTCGCTGCGCACCGACCTCGAGATCGAGCGACCGGTCGACGATGCCACGATCCGCATCGCCTACGGCCTGATCGAGGAGAACGGGCGGGAGCACGGCTACGCCACACGGAGTTGGGCCGATCTCGGCCCCACCATCCTCGCCCAGGTCGCCACGGGCGAAGCGGTGATCCACCTGGCACGCGCGGACGGCGAGCCGGTCGGCGCGCACTACGGGGTGATCGCGGGGCGCCGCCTCACCTACATGATGGGCGGCACCCGGCGGTTGCACCCGGACCCCCACGTGGGCCACTTCCTCCACTGGCAGGTCATGGTGCACGCTCGATCCCTCGGGCTGGACGGCTACGACCTCACCACCTACGGCAACGCTGGGGTCCGACGCTTCAAGGAGGGCTTCCAACCCACCCTCGAGCCCTTCGTCGAGGCCCGCCACCTGGTCCTGCGCCGCGCCGCGACCGCGGCCTTCCTCGCCGGCTACGACCAGCTGCGCTCCCGCAAGGCCACGACGGCCCGGTGGGCGCGGCGGCTGCGTTCGGTCCGCGGGCCCCACCGGTGACCGCCCACCCCCTAGACCCCAGCGTCCGGATCCGGGCGGGAGCCGACCGCTCGACCGCTCGGCGGATCGATCTGGCGTCCCCCTCGCTGACCTCCGTCAGCGAGTCGACCGTCGAGCTCACCTTCTCCCTTGGAGCCGCGGGCGAGGCGCGCCACCTCGCGGCCGAGATCGCCCTGCGCGCCGACCGCGCGTGGAAGCTGATCGGGTCCCGCGCCCTCGCCCCCATCGGAGCGACCGCGGGCGCGACGCTCCCGGTCGGGGCATCGGCCGTCGTCGAACGGAACGGTCGCTCGTACCAGATCCAGCTCGGCGGAGGGATGTTGCCGAGCCTCACCTTCGGGCTGACAGACGGGCGCCTCCGGCTGCAGGCCATCGTCCGTGACTGGGACGCCGCCGGCCTGTCCTACTGGCGGGAACCGATCACGGCCCCCGCCGCGACCTCGCTGTCCATCCGGATCCACCAGCTGCCCTCCCCACGCCACGCGCTGTGGGTCGAGCCGTACCCGAACGGGGCACGCGCCGCGATCTGCCTGACCGATCACGCCGACCACGACACCATCGACAAGCTTCGGCCGTTGGTCGACCTGCTCGGGACGCACGGGGTTCGCTACACCAAGAGCGTGTTCCCCCAATCGGAGCCGCGCCCGAACCAGGGGAAGTTCGAACCGGGGCTCGACGATCCCGCCTTCTGGGCCCTGATGAGCGAAGCGCGCGATCGAGGCGCCGAGATCGCCTACCACTCGTTCGGCCCTCGGCCCAGGACCCCCACGATCGCCGAAGCACGCCAAGGTGCTGAGCGCATGGCCGCGTTCGGCGCCACCACCTACATCGACCACGGCAAGGGCGACCACAACTTCGCCCACGACGATCTGCTTGCCCCCGGCCTCACGCTCACGGGCTTCCTCGCGGACTTCGGCATCGAGAACTACTGGTCGCACTTCGACGCCTACCAGAACCCGTTCAGGCTCCGCTCGGCCTGGGCCCCGATCCGCGCGACAGCCGCCGCCGCCGACGTGGTGCGTTCGATCGAGGCGGTCGGCATCGCCGACCGCCGAGGCGCCACCTACCTCCTGCTCCACGGGCTGAACAACGTCGTCGGGGCGGAGGCGACCACCAAGGTCCGCCAAGGCGAGCTCCGCGGCCCACGGGCGCTCGCGGCCGAGCATCGGTCGCTGCGGATCCGCCAGCGCACACCTCCGCTCCTCTACCGGCCATCGGGCGATTCCGTCTTCGACCGATCTGTCCCCGACGACGAGCAGTCTCGCCGTTGGGTGTTCGACACCGTGCTGCTCAACCACCTCGGGGCGCAGCTCGCCCCAGCGGCGGTCGACCGCCTCGTGGAGGGATCCGGGCTCCTCCTGGGCCACTGCTACCTCGGTGCCGCCGCGCCCTACATGCGCCGCCACACCCTCGAGGTCCACGCGGGAGCCTGGAGGCCAACCCCCGCGTTCCGCACCGCCGTGGAGCACCTCGCGGCTCGACAAGCAGCCGGGGCGGTCGCGACGCTGTCGTTCGCCGAGCTGCGCGCCACGCTCGAACGCTTCCGCGACACCGAGCTGGTTCGCCACCGCTCCGGCTGGGAGGTGCGCGGCTGTCGGGGAGCTCCCGCGGCGCCCGTGACCCACGATCGCTCCGTGGTGTTCCGAACGAGTCAGGGCACGGCGACAACGACGACACGGGATCGAGCGACGACGCTGGTCGCCACCACCCCGATGCTCAGCTTGGCGGACCCCCCGGCGCCGAGCTGACCTCTGTGGGTGGCCGGAGCTGAACATCGGACCGGGCCACCTGCCACCGCCCGAGCCGGGTCGCGCCCTCGAGGGTCCCGACCGACTCGAAGCCCGCTCGGCCCATGGAACGCAAGGAGAGCGCGTTGTCGACGTCGATCATGGCGTACACGTACGGATCCGAGCGGTGTCGCACGTCGAACCGCCGGTGCTCGAGGATCGCGAGGAGCACCGCAGGGTTCAGACCGCGCCCCCGATGCGAGGGCGCCGTGTAGCTCTCGCCCACCAAGACGGCGTCACGCCCCGCACCGAGCTGAGCCAAGAGCGGGGAACCGGCGGACACCCAGGTCGAGTGGACCACGGCGCCACCGCCATCGAGCACGGCCCAGCACGATCGCCCGGGACCAGACCTGCGGTCGATCTCGCGCCAGCCCGACCTGGCGCCTGGTGGGCAGTGGATGAGCTCGAGGTCAGCCGGCACCTCCGGCGGCGGCGCGCCGTGGACGCTCGCCCGACAGAGGTGCACGTGGAACGGCCGCGCTCGCGCCCGCCGCGCGAGCTGACGCAGCGAGAGCGATCGGAGCCGTCGAAGCCTCGCCCCGGCAACGCTCATCGAGCACGCGAGGGGAGGGCGGCAAGGCGATCGAGCAGGGACGAGCCGATCGCGGCGCGATCGAACCGCTCTTCGACCCACGCGCGAGCGGCTGCGACCCTCGCCGCGCGGTCCTCGGGCGCGAGGTCGAGGAGCTCACCGACGGCCCGGGCGAGCTCGGCTGGGGCCTCGGGTGGCACCACCAGCGCGGAGCCGGCATCAGCGACGAGATCGGCGCCCTCGCCTCGTCCGCAGAACACGAACGGCACACCCGCAGCGAGGAACTCGAACATCTTCGACGGGCGGGCACCCTCGAAGATCGGTTGATCCGCGAGCGGCACCAGCGCGACATCGATCAACCCGAGGAGCGATGGCATCTCCGAGACATCCACCGACGACCGGATCAGCAGGCGGTCAGGGTCGATCCCAACGGCCGCCTGCACCACCGACGGCTTCACCGGACCATCTCCGATGAGCGCCACCACCAGATCGTCGCGCTCGGCCAGGAGCTGGCGGGCTGCCGACACGACCTGCTCGAGCGCCTGGGCCCGCCCGAAGTTGCCGGCGTACACCACCACCCGCCGGTCCGAAGGGAGCCCCAGGCGAGCGGCGAGGCGATCGTCGCGCGGCACCGGGTGGAACCGTTCGCAGTCGACCCCGTTGGGCACGAGCATCGTCGGAGTGCCGGGCTGGACCGCCTGGATCCCCTCGAGGATCCCCTCCGTCTGACCGAGCACGAGGTCGGATCGGCGGTACGAACGGCGCGCCATCCACATGAAGAAGCGCACGAGGTGCCGGTTGCGGACCATGCCGAGGTCGATGGCGGTCTCCGGCCACAGGTCGCTCACGTTCATGACGACGCGGGCACCGAGGCGTCGGGCGAGCAGCTCGGCGGTGGGGGCGAGGAAGATCGGGGGGGATTCCCAGAGCAACACGTCGGCACGCTTGATCCGGAACGGCGCGGTGAGCAAGCTCGACGCGGCGAAGGATGCGTAGGCCATGAGCTGGTGGACCGTCCCGCGACCCCGATGTCCGTAGATCCAGGACCGCAGGACTCGCACCCCATCGACCTCGTCGCTCGACACGAGCCTCCGGCGGTACTCAGCGAGCACGGTACCGCTCGGGTAGTTCGGCATCGCGGTGATGACGGTGACCTCGTGACCCCGCTCCCGGGCGCGCCGGGCCAGATCAGACAAGCGATTCTGCGGTGCTCCCGTCTCCGGTCGGTAGTACTGCGTGAGGATGACGAGGTGCACGGTCCTCCCGACTCCGAGCTCGGCTGCGTCGCATAGTATCCAGGATCTGATGCGTGGCCTCGAGGACGTCTACCGGCGGAGTCCCATCGTCGTTCAGAACGCGATGGCCACCGCCTTCGGAGCGAGGGAACGGATGCTCCGCTACGGCGGCCGCTTCGATGCGTACTGCGATGAGGTCGATCGCGGACAGTGGCTCAGCGCCGAGGAGCTCGCCACGGTCCAGGCCGCCCGCCTCCGAGCGATGGTGGCCTTCAGCGTGGAGCAGGTTCCGTACTACCGAGCGCTCTTCGGCGAGCTCGGGCTGAAGCCCGGCGACATCCAGAGCCCCGACGACCTGGCGCTCCTCCCGGTGCTCGACAAGGCGACCGTGCGCCAAGATCCCGAAGCGTTCCGTCCTGCACGGCTCGACGAGCGACCCGTCGCGCAGACCACCGGCGGCACGACCGGGACCCCCCTGCGCTATTGGGTGACGCCAAGCGCGATGCAGTACACCTACGCCACCTACGAGGTCCGGATCCGGCGGTGGGCCGGGGTGGCGCTCGGCGACCGCATGGCCTCGATCAACGGGCGCAAGATCGTCCCCGTCGAGCAGGACAAGCCGCCCTTCTGGCGCCACAACCTGGCCTTCAACCAGCTCTACCTCTCGGCCTACCACCTGACCGATGAGCACCTCCCCTCCTACGTGGAGCGGCTGGAGCGCTACCGGCCTGAGGTGATCGTCGGCTACGTGTCGAGCGTCCACCTCCTCGCCGACCACATCAACCGCCACGGCCTCTCGGGTGCCATCCATCCCCGCGCGGTGCTGGTCAGCTCCGAGACGCTCTTCCCTTGGATGCGCGCCGACATCGAGCGAGCGTTCGGCTGCAAGGTCTACGACGGCTACGGCCTCGGCGAGCTGGCGGCCTTCATCACCGAGTGCCGGCACGGGAGCCTCCACGCCAGCCCGGAGTACGGCGTCATCGAATCGGCGGCCACCGACGGCGAGGAGCACCGGCTCGTAGCGACCGGGCTGTTCAACCGAGCGATGCCCCTGCTGCGCTACGACACCGGGGACGTGGTGCGGATGGCGCCAGCCGGCCACCGCTGCGCGTGCGGACGTGAGCTCCCGGTCGTCGAGGAGCTGCTGGGCCGAGCCGACGACTACATCGTCACCCCCGACGGGCGGTCCGTCGGCCCCGCGCCGCTCAGCCTTGCCTTCCAGGGCGTCCCCGGGATCCGAGAGGCGCAGATCCACCAGGCCGTCGTCGACGCGGTCGAGGTCTCGCTGGTGGTGGACTCGACCTTCGACGACCAACGCCAGATGCAGCTCGACCAGGAGCTCCGCGAGCGCCTCGGCCACCTCCTCGACATCCGCTACGAGCGGGTCGACTCGATCGCCCGAACCGTGTGGGGCAAGCGCCGGCTGGTCGATTCGGCCATCGGCCGGCGCGCCGAGCAGTGAGCGCGAACCTCGTCTTCGTCGGGTTCCACAGCTCCGCCGACCGAGCGACGCCCGAGAGCCAGAACGAGATCATCGCCCAGATGCTGCGCGACGCCGGCTACGACGTGCGCGCGGGGAGCGCCGAGCCTCGCCAGCTGCTGCGACTGGTCGCGCAGCTGAGGCTCGTCGTCACGAACCTCCGATGGGCCGACGCGGTCGTCGCCTGCCAGTTCTCGGGGCGGCGCGCCTGGACGACCTTCCTCGTGACCCGGATCACCCGACGGGCGGCGATCCCGACCGTGCTGGTGCTCCGGGGCGGGTCCCTGCCCGAGGCGGCGGCAGCCCATCCGCACCGGATCGACTCCACCCTGAGGTTGACGACACGGGTGCTCGCGCCATCCCCCTACCTCGAACGAGCGTTCCGCAACCGTGGCCACGAGGTGGCGATCATCCCCAACCTGGTCCGCGCCCCGATCACGGCCTCCACCCATCCTCCCCTCGCGGTGGATGCGCCGAGGATCCTCTGGATGCGGGCGTTCCACCCGATCTACCAACCCGAGCTGGCGGTGTCCGCCTTCTCCCGCTTGCTCGAGCGCCACCCCACGGCGACGCTCACGATGGCAGGACCCGATCGGGGCCTGCTCCAGGCCACCAGGCAGCACGCGGATGCGCTCGGCATCGGCGATCGCGTCCGCTACCCCGGCTACCTGGAGGGGGAGCAGAAGGCCGACACGTTCCGCGACCACGATCTCTTCCTCAACACGCCGAGCATCGACAACACGCCCGTGTCGGTGATCGAGGCGATGGGAGCTGGCCTCCCGGTGGTCGCCACCGATGTTGGCGGGCTGCGCGACCTCGCCGTGCACGGCAGGGACGCCACGCTCGTCCCCGATGGCGACCCAGGGGCCCTCGCCGAGGCGATGCACGAGATCCTGGCGGATCCGGAGGTCGCCGAGGCCCTGCGCGCTGGTGGCCGCGCCATCGCCGAGCGCCACGGCGCCGAGGAGGTCAGGCGGTCGTGGACCGACGTGCTCCGCTCCATCGGCGCGCCACCGGAGCCCCATCCCCAGCAGGGCTGCGGCCAGCTGCGCCTCGCCGACGTCGCGTCGGTCGTCGACGTGCACATGGACGCCTTCCCCACGTCGGGTCTCACGGGGCTCGGACGCCACGTGGTCCAGCGCTACTACCGGTGGCAGTTCTCCGGCCCGCACCCGCACCCGGTCGCGCTCGGCGCCTGGCACGACGGGGAGCTCGTCGGGTTCGTGATCGGCGGTGCTCGGCGTGAGGCGGTCACCGGATTCGTCCGCACCTCACCGGGGGTGCTGCTCCTCGGCGCGGGGCGCCATCCCGGCTTCGTCCGTCGGGTCGCCGCCTCGAAGGTCCGGACCGTGGCGCAGACCATCCGGTCGAACCGGCGGCGCGACCACACCACCGAGCGCCCGGGTAGTGGCGCACCTGGGAGCAGCGAACAGCCAGCTCCGGGCCGCAGCTTCGGCATCCTCTCCATCGCGGTGGCCCCGAAGCACCAGGGCACCGGCATCGCCGGCGAACTGCTCGCCGCTGCCGAGGCGGACGCACGCGAGGCCGGCTTCACCGCCATGAACCTCACCGTCGACGTCGACAACGCCCGAGCCGTCCGCTTCTACGAGAAGCACGGATGGCGACGCGACCCCGACAACCCCTGGCACGGCCGGATGGTGAAGGACCTCGAGGGCCCGACCGCCTAGCGCTGGGCCATGGCGATCACGCGCCGGTAGACGTCCTCCACGACGTCGGCCACGCGGTCCATCGACAGCCCGGCCGCCACCTCACGCTCGCGAGCGGCGATCTCCCCCCTGGCCGCCTCGTCGAGGTCGAGGGCATCCTCGATCCGACCGGCCAGCGCGCCCGGATCGAGAGGCGGCACGACCCACCGTCGCAGATCGGCCGGGAGCTCGGCGACGACCTGGCCAACGTCGGTGGTCACGAAGGGCAACCCGGCGGCGAGGTACTCGATGAGGGCGATCGGGCCGGACTCCGTGCGGGAACCGACGATGCCGAGATCGTAGGTGCGAAGGCGCGATCCCACGTCGGGCACGCGCCCGAGGAACCGGACGACATCGGGTCCGAGTCGCTCCGCCGCCTGGCGGCAGGCCTGCTCGAGCTCGGGCTCGGGCGTCGCGCCGATCAGGTCGAGGGACACGAGCCGGCCCCGTTCGCGCAGGAGACCGATCGCACGGATGAGGCCGAGCGGGTCCTTCTGCTCACGGAGGTTCCCGACGCAGACGAGACGAGGGCGATCGGACGACGCCAGATCCACCTTGGGCTCGATCCGGTCGAGCGGAACACCGTTGACCACCACCGCCGAGATGGCGGGACGACGCGTCTCCAGGGGAGGATCGAGCAGCGAGCTCGCGACCGCCAGGTGCGCGCGCACGAAGGGCCACGCGACCAGCTTGAAGAGCCGGCTCCGAGCACGGTACCGAGCGGCACCGTGGTCGTGGTGCACGACCGGCGCTGGACGCAACGACCCGATCGATGCGGCAGACACGAAACGAAGGCTCGACCACCCGTGGGTGTGGACCACCGCTGGCCGGAGGCTGGCGGCAAGGCGGCGGAAGCGCCACAAGCCACGCAGGTCCCACCGCGACGACCGGGCCAACTGGTGCACCACCACCGTCGGGGAGACGTCCAACAGCAAGGGTCCGCCCTCGCGGGTCACGACCAGGTGCACCGTCCAGCCGCGGTCGGCCAGCGTGTTGGACAGGTCGACCGCCATCCGCTCGGTACCGCCCAGGCGAAGCGAATCCACCACCTGCACCACCGTCCGCGACGACGCGTTCGATCGCCCCCGGTGGTCGGCCGACGCGAGGTCGGTCAGCTCCTCGAGCCACCGCCGTCGCACCGTCTCCCAACGGTGGGTGGTCGCCAGCGAACGGGCACCGACCGAGAGGTGGGCGTACGCATCGTCATCCGCGAGCAAGGCCAGGATCGCCCCGGCCATCGCATCGACATCGCCAGGCTCCACCAGGCGGGAATCGACGCCATCGGTGAGCAACGACGGAACGCCACCGATCCGGTTGGCCACCGGGACCAAGCCGCAGGCCGCCGCCTCGATCACGCTCACCGGCGTGTTGTCGACGATGTTGGTGTTCAAGAAGAAGTCGCACCGCTGGAAGGCATCCGCGCGAGCCGGGCCATCGAGGTAGCCGGCGAAGCGCACGGCGTGGTCGATGCCGAGGCGTTCCGCCACTCGCCTCGCCTCGCTGAGCATCCCGTAGTCCACGCCTCCCATGAGGAGCGTCGCTTCCGGCACCTTGGCCTGCACACGCTCGAGCACCTCCAGTGCCATCACCGGCCCGTAGTTCCGGTGGAACGCACGCATCCACAGCAGGGCTGGACGGGCCGAGGTTCGCATCGCGTACCGGTGCTGATCGAACGCGATGACGTTCGGGACGATGCCGATGTCGTACCCCCAGCCATCGAAGGCGTCGCGCAGGAACCGCGAGGGAGCCAGGATGCGATCGGCACGATCGAACACCCGCCGGACCCAGCGCGGGTGCGCGGCAGCGAAGACGGGCAGCTCGCCACCGTGGAGGAAGAGCACCACCTTGCGGTGGCGCGATCGGCGGCTGATCGCCGACGCGAAGTCGGCGATCCAGAACGACCGCCACGAGAACACCGCGATCACCACGACGTCCACGTCCCGCCACCAGAGCACCCTCACCAGCTGGTCCAGCGTGCGCAGCACCCGGTTCCGGTAGGAGGACGTCCGACGCACCGTGAAGCCATCGGCCTCGAACAGGTCTGCGACGGTCTCGTCCTGGCTGGCGGGGCGATCGGTGCGGCGACCCGCGTGGATGCCGACGAACCCGAGGACCGGGCGCCGACCGGTCCTTCCCCAGCCGACGTCCGGCCCTGGTCCCCCCTCCTGCATCACAGCTGCAGATCCTTCCCCATGAGCCAGGCGCGGGGAGCATCGCCGGGCGGATCCAGGCGGTGCAGCCCCTGACCCAGGTAGAAGCGGAGCGAAGCATCAAGCGTGGGGTTCACCGTCAGGTGCAGCGCCCGGAAGCCCTGGGTCCGAGCGGACCCCTCGGCCGCCTCCAGGAGCGCCCGACCCAGGCCCCGGCCCTGGTGATCGGGGTCGACGGCGAGGACGAGCACGCCGTAGGAGCCCGCTGGCACGCGATCGGGTCGCTCAGGCCCCCGCCGCGGGCGCAGCAACGACCCCGCACCGACGCGCACCGCCACGACCGCACCTGCGTGGGCGAGGACGGTCGGGTGTCGCACGACCTGGAGGGCGAGGAACCCGGCGTGTGCCCGAACGAACTCGGACGTTCCCCGACCGAAGCGGCCGCCGACGAGCGCCCCGATGGGACGCCCAGGCGGTCCGACCACGAACCCCTCGACGCCATCCAAGCGGAGCTGGTGATCGAGGAATCGCGCCACCGCGTCGGGGCCGAGGCGTCCCAACGTGGACGTCGGGACCGCCCGCTGGTAGAGGTCAGCCACAGCCCGCAGGTCCGCGCCCTCGTACGCCCGGACGCCCATCAACCTTCGGCTGGGAGGCTCGCCACCCACGTTGCCACCAACGTCGACCAATCGCCCTCCGCCAAGGCGTACGCACGTCCGCGAGCTCCCATCGATGCCCGCAGGGCTGGATCAGCGAGGAGCGTCCGAATGGCCTCGGCCATCCGGACCGCATCGCCCGGCGGTGTGCGGATCCCGGCTCCGATCCGATCGACGATCGCTGCCCCCTCATCGGCGGCGGCATACACGATCGGGGTCTCCGAGGCGAGCACGGGCAGCATCTTGGCTGAGCGGACGGACTCGTAGACGGCCCCGGGCCGGACCGCGGCCAACCCGACGGCTGCGGCCCGCAGGTAGTCGGCGACCCGCTCAGGCGAGACCGACGGGATGAGGCGGACGTTCGCCAAGCCGAGCGCCGCCGCCCTGCGCAACAAGCGCTCCCGCTCCGACCCATCGCCGACCATCACGATCGTGACGGGCAGATCGACGAGCTCCGCCGCCGCGTCGAGCACGACGTCGAGCTGGTGCACGTAGCCGTGGGTGCCGGCGTACAGGACGATGTCGTGACCCTCCGGCACGCCGAGCTCCTCACGGACCCCATCGGCCACCGGGCCCGGGCAGAACACGTCCGGGTCGACCCCGTTCGGGAGCCAGCGGATCCGATCGGGCTCGACCCCCTTCGCGACCAGCGCGTCGGCGACGCCCTGGGTCACCGCGTTGACGACATCTGCCCGGCGGAGCGTCCACCGCTCGATCCTCTGCGCGAGCGAGGCCGCCACCTTGCCCGGGATCACCCCGGCATCGATGGCCGCGTCGACCCAGAGGTCCGCGACGTTGACGACGACCTTGTGGCCTCGGAGCCGGCACCACCACAACACGGGGACCGCCGCAGGAAGCGCCGGGTACTCCACGAAGACCCAGTCCGCTCGTCGAGCGGCTCGCAGACCCAGGGGAGCGAGGAGCGCGAACGAGAGGTGGTTCACCCACCTGCCGATCCCACTCCCGACCGCGGCCCAGACCCACAGGCGGATCACTCGGCGGCCGTCCTCGACCTGCTCCTGGATCACCCGCCGCCTCCAACCGTCGAAGAGGCGGCCCGTCGGGTAGTTCGGTATCGCGGTCACGACCTCCACCCGGTGCCCGAGCTTGGTCAGCTCGTCCGCGATGGCAGCGAGACGGACCTGAGCCGCTCCTCGTTCGGGTGCGAAGTACTGCGTGACGATGAGGAACGACGGCCCGTCATCCAGCGGCTCGGCCTCGTCGACCCTTCGTACCGACCTCACACCTGCCCTTCTCTACCTTCACCCCGCAACGAAACACCCCACTGGCGTTCGAGCACCTCCCGAACCAGGACCTCGTACGACTCGAGGGTGCGCTGTCCAGCGTAGGCCCTGGCCTCCCCAGACATCGCATGCCACCGGGAGCGGTCGGCCACCAGGGCTGCAACCGCGTCGGCGAACGCCTCGGCGCTCGACGAGTCGACCACCACCCCACGCCGCCCATCGCCCGCCACCTCCATCGCAGCAGGCGAGGCGCCGAGGATCGGAACGAGACCGCCCACCATCCCCTCGAGCAGCACCTTGCCGAAGCCTTCGTGTCGCGTGGGGAGCAGCTGGAGGTCGGCTGCGGCGAAGCGCTCCAACACCTGGGCATGCTCCAGCTCTCCGAGGAAGGCCACCCGATCCGCGATCCCCGCCTCGCGCGCCCGGACGCGGAGCGCGCCGGCCTGCGGGCCCGATCCGACCACCTCGAGCCGCGCATCGATGCCCCGGTCCACCAGGAGCGCGACGGCGTCGACCGCCACCCGTTGGTTCTTGTTCGGCGTCAGTCGGCCGACAGCGACGAGCACCCACGTGCGGTCCGGCGGCGCCCCGAGGATCCGCTCGAGCCGGGCCACCGCCACCGCTTCGGCCTGCTCCCACGTGGCACGGTCGTGCGACGGGCTGAACGAGGGTTCGAGCCACCGCCGGCCCGGACTCGCGGCATACACGAGCACCGGGACCCCGAGCACCCCCGACGCCAAGAGGTTGCGCTGGAGGCGGTACGGGCGAGGCTCGCCCCTGTAGTCCTCCCACGCCGCCGCGTAGATCGCGGCCCGGAAGCGCACCGCTCGCCAGGTGGAGAGCAGCGCGACCGCCGCCACGTTCGACGGACACCGCAGGACCACCGCGTCGACGCAGCGGGCCACCCTCCGCGTGCGCCAGGCCCAGCCAGGGACCCGGGCGATCAGGCGGACCTTGGCACCCAGCGTGTTGCCACCTCCAGCACGGACGGGTTCGAACCGCACCGGGATCGGAAAGGGCGAGAAGCCAGCAGGCAGCGGTCCCTCGAGCAGCGGGCTGCAGACCACGAGCTCGTCGAACGGTGCTGCCCATCGTGCGAGCTGGGCCACCATCGGCGTGGCACCGTGGAGCTGACCTCCCACCAGGTAGTGGGGCAGGTCGCTGATCAGCGCCAGGCGCTTCGGGCGAGCTCCATGGGCGGTGCGTCGGCGGTCCTCCACCGACCCGACCCGACGGCGCCACCAAGACCTCAAGGTCCGACATCGTAGTGCGGGGTGCGAGAATGCGATCGCAGACATCGCCGTTCGGGGAGGGGGAGGTTGGAGAACGCCACCGACGATCGCGCAGCCGAGCCGCGCCCGGTCGCCTTGAGCGTGGTGCTGTGCACCTACCAGGGGGACCGGTGGCTCGGCCCCATGCTCGATTCCCTGGCGTCCCAGACCCGCCTGCCCGACGAGCTCGTCGTGCAGGACGACGGCTCCACCGATGGAACGATCCGACGGGTTCGTGCGTTCGCCAGCACGGCACCGTTCCCGGTGTCGGTGGCCGTGAACGACACCCGCCTCGGCCCCACCCGCAACTTCGAACGGGGTCTCGGGCGGTCGGTCGGTCGGCTGGTGGCGCTGGCCGACCAAGACGACGTGTGGGGCGCGGACAAGCTCCGGCGCATGGGCGAGCTGCTCGACGAGGATCCGACCATCAGCCTGCTGTTCTCCGACGCCAACCTGGTGAGCGCGAACGGCGAGCACCCCATGGGTGCACCGACCGCCCGCTCTCTGTGGCAGGCGCGCCACCAGGCGCGCCACCTGCGCGCACACCCGGTGGTCGGTGCCACCGCACTCGGACGCCGGCCGATCAGCACCGGCTGCACCATGGTCGTGCGCCGGCGGGCGCTCGATGTCGCCCTGCCGTTCCCCGATGCCCTCGACGCGGCCGACCAGCCGATGGGCCACGATCGATGGCTGGCGCTGATAGCAGCCACCGTCGGCACCGTCGTCGCCCTCGACGAGCGCCACATCGCCTTCCGGGTCCACGAGGAGCAGGCCACCGGCCTCGACCGGCCAACGACGCGCGCTCGACGCCTCGCTGAGGTGGCGGTCAGCGCCGTCGTCGGGCCCCGTGAGCCGTTCGATCGGGCCCACCTCGCACAAGCTCGCCAGCTCGAGGCTGCAGCCGACCGCGGCTACCGCTTCGGCGACCACGAGGCCGCCGACGAGCTGAGCGCCCTCGCCCAGCACCATCGGGCGAGGGTCATCGGCGACCTCCCCCGCCGGGACCGCCTCCGGTCGATCTTGGCCGAAGCCAGAACCGGGCGCTACGGACGGAACCTCGCGGGTGGCGCCGCACTGGCCGCGGACCTCGCCCGTGCCGCCGGTCGGGCAAGCGAGAGCGCTGCCCGCCCGTGACGGACCGACCGATCCGGGTCCTCATGGCCATCGACACCCTCGCGGTCGGAGGGGCCGAGCGGGTGGCGGTCGATCTCTCGAACTCCCTCGATCGCGCCACCCACGAGGTGTTCGTCTGCTCCACCCGCCACGACGGCCCCCTGCGGCACGAGTTGGCCTCAGACATCACGGTCGAGGTGCTCGAGCGCCGCGCCCGGTGGGATCCCGATGGCCTCGCCCGCTTCGTCCGGTTCGCCCGACATCACGAGATCGACCTCATCCACACCCATGGGCGAGGGACGATGCAGTTCGTCTCCCTGGCTCGCCGCGTCGGGCTGGCATCGATGCCCCAGGTGTTCCACGACCACTACGGCGCGCTCCACGTCGACCGCTCGGTTCCCCCGTCGCTTCGCCTCGCCCTGCACGCCGGCGTCGATCACTACCTCGGGGTCGATCGGCGACTCTGCCGCTGGGCCGTCGAGCAGGCCGGACTCCCCGCCGATCGGGTCAGCCTCGCGGTCAACGGCGTGGACGTGCGGCGCTTCACCGACGTTGCGCCCGTCGACCTGCGGTCGACCTTCGACCTTCCCGACCGGGAAGTGGTCTTCGTGATGCTCGCCCACTTCCGACACCAGAAGGACCAGCCGACCCTCTACCGAGCGCTCGCCGCCCTCGACCCCGCGGTGCGCGACCGGCTTGGCGTGGTGATCGTCGGCAGGACCCCATCCGACACGGACTACGCCGATCGATGTGCGGCGCTCGCCACCTCCCTCGGCGTCGGAGACCAGGTCCGGGTCGCCGGTGCACGCGCTGACGTCCCCGCGTTGCTCGCCGGGGCGGATGCCGGCCTCCTCGCCACCAAGAACGAGACCGGCCCGGTGGCGGTCCTGGAGTACCTCGCAGCAGGGCTGCCCTTCGTCGCCTCCGACACCGGCGAGATCACCCGGTCGCTCCGCTTCGACGATGTCGGCTTCATCCCTGAACCGTCCGACCCGAGGGCGCTCGCCGCCGCGCTCGAAGCACTCGTCACACTCGGCAGGGATGGCCGCGCAGCGATGGGGGCGCGGGGCCGGGAGGTCGCGGAACGACGCTTCGACCAGACCCGGCTGACGCAGTCCGTCGATGCCACCTACCGCGGGGTTCTCGGCCGCCCCCCCCGATCGCTGACGCCCCGGCTCATGCGGCATACTGCTCCGAGACCGTCGTCGTAGCCCTGATCGGGGGCAGGAGATCAGGGGATGTACGCGACCCAGGACAAGTCCGAGGTCAATCTCAACCAGTACGTCGACATCTTGCGTCGTCGATGGATCTACGTGGTCGGCACGATCGCGATCCTCGTGGGCTTCACGCTGTTCACCGATCTGCGAGCCACCCCCGTCTACCGAGCGAGCACCCAGCTGCTGCTCCAAGGCAAGCAGTCCGACAACATCCTGAACCCCATCGCATCGACGTCCGACCCCGCCCGAGCGCTGCAGAACGAGCTCCGCATCGTAAACAGCCGGGCCGTCCGCCAGGCCGTCGCCAAGGAGTACGGGTCTCCGATCTCGGTCACGGCCACCGCCGGCGGCGATGACGACGTCTTCATCCTCTCCTCGACCGCGGACAACGGCAAGGACGCAGCCGAGCGCGTCAACACCTACGCCTCCGTGTACCAGACGAGCCGACTCGCGGCGTTGACCGAAGACATCGTCGAGACCAAGAAGATCGTCCAACAGCAGATCGACGACTTCCAGAAGCAGGTCGACGAGATCAACGCCCCGGTCGCCAAGCTCGATGCCCAGATCCTCCTCACCGACCCGACCAGCGCCGACTACACCCGCCTGGTCAACGAGCGGGACCAGCTGCGCCAGAAGACCGACGCTGAGCGAACCGCAGCGCAGAACAGCCTCGATCAGTACAAGACCACGCTCAACCAACTGCAGCTCAGCGAACGCCTGAACACGACCGGTGGCGTCCAGATCCTGAACCCGGCCTCGGTGCCGGCCTCGCCGATCTCGCCCACCATCGCCACCGACGTCATCCAGGCACTCGCCGTGGGGCTCTTCCTGGGGATCGCGGCCGCGTTCCTCCGAGACCAGCTCGACGACTCGCTGCGGACGAAGGACGACCTCGAACGAGCGATCAAGGACCTCCCCGTCATCGGCGTGGTGCCGCTCGACCACTCCTGGCGGGAGAGCAACAAGCCCACCTTGGTCACCGCCACCGAGCCGATGTCTGCGGTGGCCGAGTCCTACCGTGGGCTCCGCACAGCGATCCAGTACATCGACGTCGATCGCCCGGCGCGCGTGATCCAGATCACGAGCTCGGGGTCCGGCGAGGGCAAGACCACCGTGACGTCGAACCTCGCGCTCGCGTTCGCTCAGGCCGGCAAGCGCGTCGCCGTCGTGGGCTGCGACCTCCGCAAGCCTCGCATCCATCGCTTCCTCCAGGTGGACGGCACGATCGGGTTCACGTCCGTCGTGCTCGGCGACCTCACCCTCGACGAGGCGCTGCAGACCTCCCCGCTCCACCAGAACATCGACGTGCTCGCGTCTGGGCCCCGACCTCCCAACCCGTCTGAGCTCCTCAGCGTGAACCGCACCGCCCGGATCATCCAGGAGCTCGCCGGGCGCTACTCGATCGTGCTGCTCGACTGCCCGCCCGTCCTACCGGTCACCGACGCCCTCGTGCTCAGTCGGTGCGTCGACGGCGCCATCTACCTGGCTGCGGCGAACCGGACGACCCGACGGGTCGTCCGCCACGGCGTCGAGCTGCTCCGCCAGGTCGGCTGCCCCATGCTCGGGACGGTGCTGAACGGGGTCCCCGTGGAGTCCACCTACAGCTCGTTCCTCGAGTACTACGGCTACACGAGCAGATCGCGCGTGCCGTTCCTCGATCGCATCCTGGGTCGCAACGGGCCCGACACCCCGGCGCTGACGCGCACGGTCCTCCCCGCCGGAGCAGACGAGGGCGCGACCGACGAGGTGATCGAAGCAGCGGCCGCCACCCCCGAGGACGCACCCGAACCCAGCAAGCCATGACGCGAGCGACGCAGGGGGCGATCCGGCTCGACCCGGACCTCCCGGCACGCTCGGACCTCCGCGGGACCGGTCACGCCACCTTCGGGGCCGAACCACGACGCGTCGCCCTCTCCCGGTCATCGATCCTGTTCCTGCTCATCGTCGCGCAGGCCGTGCTCGCTCGCGCCATCTTCCTGGTCCCCACCATCGGCTTGGCGCAAGCCGTGTTCATCGTGGGCCTCATCCTCTACGCCGCCGCCCGTCGCAGCGCAGAGCTCTTCCTCCTCCTCGCCGCGTACCTCACCGGGGCGGAGATCGTGTGGCGCCAGGCGCGCTCGCCGGTTCCCTACCAGCTCGCTCCCTACCTGATGATCCTGATCTCGGTCCTCGCCGTGATCCTGCTGTTCCCGTCGATCAACGGACTCGGTCGTCGAGCCCTCCTCTACGTCGGGCTCCTCCTGCCATCGTTGGCGCTCACCATCTCCGCCACCTCCGGCAACGCCCGCCAGCTCATCGCGTTCAGCCTCGCGGGACCGTTCGCCATCGCGTTCCTCGTGGTCTGGTTGAGCCAGGTGGGGGTCGCACCCTGGCTGTATCGGCGACTGCTGTGGACGATGGCGATCGCCGGTGTCGGTCCGCTCACCGTCGCCGTCACCAACCTCAACGACTACCTCGGCACCGGCGAGCAGCTGGTCTTCAGCGATGCCTCGAACTTCACCGCCAGCGGCGGGTTCGGCCCCGTCCAGGTGTCGAGCAGCCTGGGTCTGACGGTGCTGGCGTGCATCCTGCTCACCCTCGTCGAGCCGGAGTTCCTGAACCGCGTGCTCGCCGGGCTCGTCGGGTTCGCGGCCGGGGTGCAGAGCCTCCTCACCTTCAGCCGCGGCGGCATGTTCTCCACCGCGTTCGCCGTGGCGGCGCTCGCTCTGGTGATCGCCAACAACCCGCAGGGGCGACGGCGCGTGGCAACCGTCGTCGTGATCGTCTTCGCGCTGGGCTACTTCGTGGTGATCCCTCGCCTCGACGCCTTCACCCAAGGAGCGTTCAAGGAGCGGTTCACCAACACCGAGAGCGGACGCACCGACCTGGCCACGAGCGACGTGGATGTGTTCAAGCGGAATCCGATCTTCGGTGTCGGGCCCGGCATGACCAAGTACCAACGGCTCAGCTACGAGGTGTGCGAGCTCCGAAACGACCGGTGCGCGGACGAGGCGTCCTCGCACACGGAGTTCACTCGCATGATGAGCGAGCACGGCACGGTCGGGGTGGCCTCCATGGTCGTCCTGCTGTCGTTGGCCTGGGCGGCGATCGCCCGGGCGGACCAGGACCGATTCCTCCCGGTCGCGTTCATCATCTGGGCGTTGGCGCAGATGTTCTACGCGAACATCCGCATCGTCGCCGTCGCCTTCGCGTTCGGGCTCGCCTTCGTCCAGGTGATCCGCGAGGACGATCCCGAGGTCGACCCGGCGACACCTGCTCCGCCGGGATCGCCGGTGATCGCGCCCGCGCATCGCGCCGGCCCCACCGGGGACCCTTCGAGCGCGTCCGTCTAGGATCGCGACCACCAGCCACCTCGGGGGAAGACGTGGACTGCAGCGAAGCGTCCGACGGCCGCAAGGAACCAACGTGATCATCACCCGAGACCTGCGGCCGTGGATCTGCGCGGCCGACGCGTCGGTCTTCGATGCGCTCGCCCACATCTCCGAGCACCAGCACGGAGCGGTGTTCCTGGTCGAGCGTGACGGTCGCCTCGCTGGGATCCTCACCGACGGAGACTTCCGCCGGTGGGTGGTCGACCAGCCCGAGCTGGACCTGCGCCAGCCGGTGCGAGCCGCTGCCAACCCCTCGCCGCTCACCGCTCCCGAGGGCTCGGCCCCGGCGACCTTCGCCTCGCTCCTCGATGACCGCGTGCGGTTCGTCCCCGTCATCGACGAACGAGGGCACCTGGTCGCCGTGGCCACCACGCACCAAGGCGACCTGCGCATCGGGAACCGGGTCATCGGCGATGGTTCGCCGACCTTCGTGATCGCCGAGATCGGCATCAACCACAACGGCAGCCTCGAAGCCGCGCTCGACCTCGTGGACCAAGCCGCGGCAGCGGGCGCCGATTGCGCGAAGTTCCAGCTGCGCGACCTCGATTCGCTGTACCGGGAGGCCGGCCGCGAGGGCGAGGACCTCGGCGCGCAGTACACCCTCGACCTGCTCGACCGCTTCCACCTCCCGGCGGAGGACCTCTTCCGAGCGTTCGACCGCTGCCTCGAGCACGATCTGGTGCCGCTGTGCACCCCGTGGGACGTCGCGAGCCTCGAGCTGCTCGAGGAGTACGGCCTCCCGGGCTACAAGGTGGCCTCCGCGGACCTCACCAACCACGACCTCGTGGCGGCCATCGCGGACACCGGCAAGCCCGTCATCGTGTCGACCGGGATGTCGACCGATGCCGAGATCGTCGAGACGGTCGAGCTCCTGCAGCGCCGTGGCGCGTCGTACGCGCTGCTGCAGTGCAACAGCACCTACCCGGCGCCCTACAAGGACGTGAACCTGCGCTACCTCGACGCGCTGCGCCGCATCGGCGGCTGCCCCGTCGGGTACTCCGGCCACGAGCGGGGATGGCACGTGCCCGTCGCCGCCGTCGCGCTCGGAGCCCGGATCATCGAGAAGCACCTCACCACCGACCGGTCGCTCGAGGGCAACGACCACAAGGTCAGCCTCCTGCCCGGAGAGCTCGCTCGCCTCGTGAGCGAGATCCGCCAGGTCGAGGAGAGCCTCGGCACCGGAGCCGTCCGGACCATCAGCCAAGGGGAGGCGATGAACCGGGTCAACCTGGCCAAGAGCCTGGTGGCCACGCGCGACCTCGCCGCGGGCGACGTCGTCACCCGTGACGCCGTCGCGGTCAAGAGCCCTGGCCGGGGCCTCCAGCCCAACCGCCGAGCGGAGCTCATCGGCCGAGCCCTGGCCCGGCCCGTGGCCGCGGGCGACTTCTTCTACCCGTCGGACCTCGAGGACCACCGCATCGAGCCGCGGCCATATCGCTTCCGCCGACCCTGGGGCCTCCCCGTCCGCTACCACGACCTCGGGGCCATCGCCGCGAAGGCGAACCCCGACTTCGTCGAGTTCCACCTCTCCTACCAGGACCTGGACCTGGACCCGTCGCCGTTCCTTCCCGAGCCCCTGACCTGCGGGTACGCGGTGCACAGCCCCGACCTGTTCCCCGGCGACCACATCTTGAACCTGGCGGCGGACGACGACGCGTGGTGGAAGCGCTCCGTCGACGAGCTCGCCCGCACGATCGACGTGGCGCGATCGCTCGCTGCGAGCTTCCCGGCCACCGAGACACCCATCCTGATCGTCAGCCTCGGGGGCTTCAGCTCAGATCTGCCGCTGCCTCCGAGCGAGCGCCCCGCCCGCTACGCGCGGGTGATCGAGGGCCTCGCCCGACTCGACCTGAGCGGCGTCGAGCTGGTGGCCCAGACGCTCCCCCCGTTCCCCTGGTACCTGGGTGGACAGCTCCACTGCAACCTGTTCGTCGACCCCGAAGACACCGCGCAGTTCGCCCGCGACGCGGGGGTCGGCCTGTGCCTCGACGTGTCGCACTCGAAGCTGGCCTGCAACCACCGCGGCACCAGCTTCTCGGAGTTCGTGGAACAGGTGGGGCCCTACATCCGCCACCTCCACCTGGTCGACGCGCAAGGCACCGACGGTGAGGGGATCCAGGTCGGCGAAGGGGACATCGACTGGCCGGTGCTCGCCGCGCAGCTCGATCGCCTCGCCCCCGGAGTCGGGTTCATCCCCGAGATCTGGCAGGGCCACAAGAACAACGGCGAAGGGTTCTGGATCGCGCTGGACCGCCTCGAGCAGTGGTTCTGACCCTTCAGCTCCGGAGCTTCGAGAGCGAGATCGCTTCCCGGTAGAACTCGTTGCCGGCCTCGAGCTCGCTGCGCTCGCCGAACGCCTGCAGGCGACCCTCGTGCAGGACCATGATCCGGTCGCACGTGTTCAGCGTGGAGAGCCGGTGGGCGATGATCAACATCGTGACCGACCCCTGCAGCTCGGTCAGCGTCTCGTGGACCCGAGACTCGCTCCGCATGTCGAGGGCAGAGGTCGGCTCGTCGAGCACCAGGAGCTGCGGGCGAGCGGCCAACGCACGGGCGATGGCCACTCGCTGCCGCTGCCCACCCGAGAGGCTGCCCCCGCGGCTGCCGAGCTGGGTGAGGTAGCCCTCGGGCATGGCGAGGATCTCGTCGTGGACGTGAGCCCTCCTGGCCGCCTCGTACACCGCCTCGTCGCTGATCCACGGCCGGAAGAACCGGATGTTCTCCAGCACGTTGTCGTTGATGGTTCGACAGTCCTGGGGCACGAAGGCGACCTGGCGAAACCACAGGTCGTCATCGAGCTCGTCCGCCGGCGTGCCGCCGACGAAGAACTGGCCCTCGCCCGGAGCACGCAGGCGCAGCAGCACCTGGATCAGCGTGGACTTCCCGCTGCCCGACGGACCGACCACGCCCACCGCCTCGCCGAAGGGCATCGTGAAGCTGACGTCGTCGAGCGCCAGGGCGGCGTTGGGGGCGTAGCGGTAGCTGACGTGATCGAACAAGAGCTCCGGCGAGGTGGGCGTCGCCAACGCGCCCGAGGACGGCTTCGAGGCACGGAAGCGCGCCCGTTCCCGCGCCAGGTTCTCGGTGAACGGCGCCGCCTCCACGATGGTGTGGTAGTAGCCCTGGAGGTTGCTGGTCATGTTCATCGAGCGGACGAGCATCACCACGATCGCGCCGAGTGCCGCCAACGGCCGATCGATGACCGCGTAGACCGCCCACAGCCCGATCAGCAAGATGGCGATGGCGAACAGCTGGTACGCGGCCGTGACCACCCGCTGGAGCAGCTGGCTCACGTAGATCGGACGCACCTCGGCCTTCGTCGCCTCCGAGAGGCGTTCGGCGACCTCGGCGTTCACGCCGAACGCCCGCACCTCGAGCGAGAGGCCGATCGCCTCTAGCGAAGCGTTGGCGAACTTGCGGCCGGCCGCCACCTGGAGCAGGGCGTACCGCTTCGCCACCGCGCTGAGGGGCCGCAGCAGCACGAAGAGCAACAGGCCGCTGACCACGACCAGCACCGCGGTCAGTGGGTCGACCAAGACCGCGGACGCCAGCAGCGCGACGAGCGTGAACGACACCAGGAAGGACCCCGACACGACCATGATCGCGGAGGAGACCTTGGCGACGTGGCGGACGAGGAGATCGTGCACCGCCGACTCGTCCATCGACGACTGCACGTCCCACGAGGCGAGCGCGTAGTCGCTGAACGTGCCGGCGCGAAGCCGGGTGACGAGGCGACCGATCAGCAGCGCGTTCAGGTGCCCGGCGAAGAACTGCGCCGCGGCACGCAGCAGGGCGAGCGCGATGCCGATCGCGAACAGGCTCTTGATGTCGAGGTGCAGGTCCTTCAGCGGCCCCAGCCCCGCCTCGAGATCGCCACCCCCGCCGCCGATGCCGAACGCGAGCTTGGCGAGCACCACGAGGAGGAGCGCCTCGCACATGCCGCCGAAGAAGGACACGATCGCCTGACCCCAGATCGCACGCCCCTCGCCCTCGAACATCGGCCGGTAGATGGCGATGATCCCATCGGGACCGCGCAGCTTGGTGCCAGCGCTCGTGGTGTTGGAACTCATGGGGTGGTGTCGTCTCCTGGGCAGGCCGGTTCCCGATCGCCCGCCACGGGTCCGCTTCCGGACCTCGAATCGTAGATGCCCCGCCCGTCAGGCGCCGGGACGGCGGCGGCGACCGCACCACGCGGTGGAAACGTGACGTGGCTCCGAGGCGCTCGGCTTCTCAGGGCGCACCGGCCGCTGCCGCGTCGAGCGGCTGGAGGTGGTGATCGGCCCACAGCTGGAGCGCCAGGAGGTTCCACAAGGCACGGGTGCGATCGACCCGTCCGGCCCGATGGTCCTCGTACCACGACGCGAGGCCTGCGGGGTCGAAGGCGCCAGCGGGGAAGGCATCGGGCCGAAGCACGCGCTCGACCACGACCGGGCGCAGCTCGTCGCGGAGCCACCGACCCAACGGAACCGTGAAGCCCTTCTTCGCCAGCGGGATCGTCGCTGGGTCGACCTGCCGGGCGAGCGCTCGACGCAGGACGCCCTTGCCGACGACACCGTCGAGGGCTGCCGAAGGATCGACCTGGGAGGCGAGGTCGGCCAGCTCGAGGTCGAGGAGGGGCACCCGGACCTCCAAGGAGTGGTACATGCTCGCCCGGTCGACCTTGGCGAGGATCATCGGCAGGTGGTACCGCAACTCGTTCTGCCGCATCCACTGCAGCAGTTCATCGTCGCTGGGGCAGCCGTCGAGATCGAACCCGGTGAGGTCCTCGGGCAGCGCGCCGATGTCCGGGGCGACCTGGGCGAAGTCGGACTCGCGCATGCCCGAATGGGCGTCGAGGTACCAGTCGCCGAGCGAGGGGAACAAGATCCCACGGGCCGGGCGCCGACGGGTCGGCATCGGCTTGGTGGCGGCGTACGCCGCCCAACGAGCTGCTCGGGGCAGCGCGAACCAGCGCCGAGCTCGCCGCACCTTGGCGAACCGCGGGTAGCCCCAGAACAGCTCGTCGCCCCCGTCGCCGGACAGCACCGCCTTCATCTGCTCCGCAGCGAGCGCCGACACGAGCAACGTGGGGAACGAGGAGTAGTCGCCGAACGGCTCGGGGTAGGCCGCGGCGACCTCCCCGACCATCGCCAGCGCATCCGTGCCGCTGATGCGCCGGAGGTGGTGGTCGACGCCGAGCTGCTGGGCGTAGGCCGTGGCCGCGGCGGACTCATCCATCACCGGATCGTCCGTACCGATCGAGAACGCGGCCACGCGCTCGTTGGTGGCTCGCACCATCGAGGCCGCCACCAGCGGCGAATCGATCCCGCCCGACAGGAACACGCCCACCGGCACGTCCGCGACCATCTGGCGTTCGACGGCCGCACGGACCATCGCGGCGACGGCCTCATCCGCGTCGCTTCCTCGCAACCGGTCCTCGGGAGGTGGCGCCGCCGCCAGCCTCCGGAACACCCCCGTCCGAGGCGGCCGACCATCGGCACCGACCTCGAGCCAATGTCCGGGCTCCACCTGGTGGGTGTCCTCCAACAGGCCATGGGGCGCGGGCACGAACCCGAGGCGGAGGTAGAGGGCGAGGACCTCCCGGTCGACCCGGGAACGGTTGCAGCGGCGATGCCGGACCACCTGGTCGTACTGCGAACCGAACACGAAGGCACCGTCGGACCACCACCAGGAGAGGGGCTTGATGCCGATCGGGTCGCGTGCGAGCAACAGCTCGCGAGCACCGACCTGGTACCAGGCCAGCGCGAACATGCCGTTGAACCGGGCCAGCGCGTCTCGGCCCCAGTGGCCCAGCGCCTGGAGCACCACCTCCGTGTCCGAGGACGATCGGAAGGACCGTCCCGCCGCCTCCAGCTCGCGGCGCAGCTCTCGGTAGTTGTAGAGCTCCCCGTTGAACACGAGCACCTGAGCGCCGTCGGCAGACACCATCGGCTGGTGGCCGCCGGCGCTGAGGTCGATGATCGAGAGACGCCGGAAGCCGAGCGCGCACACCGCACCGTCGTCCCACGCGCCCCCGTCGTCGGGGCCACGACGGGCCATCAGGTCAGACATGGCCGACACCTCGGCGACGTCGCGGACGCTCAGCCCATCGGAGAGCAGCATGCCGGTGATCCCGCACACGTCAGCTGACCACCTCTCGCGAGCGGCCACCGGTCGATGACCGCACCAGCGCGTCCCAACGGTCGACGGCGACCGACCATCGCAGCTCATCTTCGACCCGTCGGCGGCCTGCGTCCGCGAGTCGGGTGCGCGACCCGCCGTCGACGATCAGGGCGGCCAGGGCGCTGGCGAGCGCGAGCGGATCGCCGGGCTCGACGAGCTGCGCGTCGACCCCGGGCCGGACCAACGAACGAACCGCAGGGATGTCGCTGGCCACCACGGCCCGGCGCGCGGCCCATCCCTCAGCGATCCCCAGGCCGAAGGATTCCTCGTGCGACGGGACCGCGAGGATGTCGCACGCCGCGAGCAACGAGCCGCGGTCCTCGTCTGGGAAGGACTCCCGGATCACCAGGCGTTCGCCGTCGATGCCGGCGTCGGAGGCCGCTTGCGCGACGTCGTAGCCCGAAGGCCTCCCCGCGACGAGCACCCCCACCTCGGGATGGGTCTCCCACAGCTGGGCCACCGCGGCGAGGAGGGTGTCGATCCCCTTGTACGCCGCGAGACGGCCCACGTAGCCCACGGTGGGACGCTCAGGGAGACCGAGGCGAGCCCGTGCCTCGGCGGGCTCGCAATCGGCTGCCTCGTCGAGGTCGGCACCGGGAGGGATGAGGTGGAGCGCCGTCGTCGCACCGGCGTAGCGGCGGTGCACCGCACGCTCGTGCTCGGTGGACGCGACGAGGACATCGCACCTGCGCAGGGAACGGCGCACCCCGAGCGCGACCTCGCTTCGCGTCAGGTGCAAGAGCGGCATGCCGACCACGATCGCGCCACGACGGGGCCAGCGCGGTGGCGCGACGAAGGTGACGAAGGGAGCGGAGCATGCCACCACCAGGTCGCGCTCACGCAGGGCCACCGAGATCGACGCGAGCAGCGACGGGGACAAGGGACCGGCGAGCCAAGGCCCGACGACATGAGCGCGAGGACCGCTCGCCCACGGTGGGCGGCGCAGCCATGCTCCACGGAAGGCGCGCTGCACCCGGCGGAGGGGCTCTGGAGTTCGATGGCGTCGCACCCGGACCCCTGCGATCACCTCGTCCGTCGCCTCGATGCGCCCAGGATGGCGCGCCCCGATGGAGCCGACCGCGTCGGTCGTGAGCACCTCGACATCGTGTCCCGCGAGCGCGAGTCCTTCAGCCAGGCGCTGGACGTGGAGCTGCGACCCGCCGACCGATGGTGCGTATGCCAAGGCGACGAACGTGATCCGGCGCGAATCAGTCACGGGAAGCGGACCTCGGAGGGATCGACCTCGCCTCGGGCAGCGCAGCCCTGACCGTGCGTTCGATCGCGACCTCGTCACGGTGGAGCAAGAACCGCTGGACCATCGACCACCCGACCCGCAGATCGGTCCAGAGGGTCGCTCCGCCCACGTACCAGGCATCGATGGCGAGCTTGACCGGCAGCACCTCGCGCTCGTACCTCGCGGTCGGGTCGTCGCCTGTGAGCGTCTCCGCCTCCCAGCGTTCGATGACCAGCTGGGTGGGCCCGGCGACTCCTGGGCGAACCGACAGGACCTCCCGCCAGCGGGGATCGGCCATGTCCACCATCGTGGGCGTCTCTGGCCGGGGGCCGAGGAGGCCCATGTCTCCACGGAGCACGTTCCAAAGCTGGGGGAGCTCATCGATCCGCCACCTGCGCATCCAAGCCCCGGTCGGCGTGATGCGGTCGTCGGAGGCCCCCGTGATCGCGGATCCGACCGCCGTCCCGTCCGGGGCCTCCGCTCGCATCGAGCGGAGCTTCCACATGCGGAACACGGTGCCGCGCGCCCCGACCCGGTCGAGCGCGACGAACGCGGGCGGGCCCTCCCGGCGCCGCACCAGCCATGCCAGCAGAGCGATCGGGGGCCCGAGCAAGGGAAGCAGCACCAGCGCGGCGAGGCGGTCGAGCAGCGAGGTGCGCAGCCGAAGCCAACCGCTCGCGCTCGCCTCAGCCGCGCTCACGACACCGCGGCCACGAGCGCATCGAGGATCCGGTCGACATGGTCGTCGCGCAGCTCCGCGTGGAGGGGCAGGCTGAGCGCGCGATCGGCGAGCTGCTCGCTGGTCGACAGGCCGCCAGGACCCATCTCCGCGTGCTCGGCGAACCACGAGAACCGATGGAGCGGTCGGAAGTGGATGCTCGTGCCGATGCCGGCGGCCGCCATCGCGCCGATCACCTCTTCTCGATCGAGTGCCTCGTCGAGGAGCACCATCATCAGGTGGTCGGCCGAGCGCGGATCCTGCCGCAACAGGGTCACGCCACCCACCCCTTCGAGCCGAGCCCGGTATCGCTCGACCACGGCCCGCCGTCGGGCCTGCATCTCGTCGAAGCGATCGAGCTGGCTGCAAGCCAGCGCGGCGAGGAGATCGGGCAGGTTGGCCTTGAGTCCCGGCTCCAGGAGGTCGTAGTCGGCACGACCACCCACCCGGTAGCGATCCCACGCCTCGTTCGACAGCCCATGGAGGCGCTGGCTCCGGGCGAAGCGCGCGACCGCCGGATCGTGGGTGGCGAGCGCCCCGCCCTCGGCGGAGGTCAGGTTCTTGGTCGCGTAGAAGGAAAAGCAGGCCGCGACGGTTCCGGCACCCGACATCTGGCCTCGATCGTCGATGGTCCCCAGCGCGTGGGCGGCATCCTCGACGATCGGGATCCCGGCATCGCCGGCAAGCCGGAGGATCTCCCCATCGACGGGTGCCCCACCGAAGTGGACCAGGACCAAGGCCTCGATCCCGCTGTCGATCGCAGCCTCCGCCGCGCGCGGTGACAGGTTGAGCGTGTCGGGCTCGACGTCGAGCAGCACCGGGACCCCTCCGGCGTTGACGATCGACGACGCCGAGGCCACGAAGGTCCACGCCGGCACCCCGACGCGGGCCCCCGGTGGCAGCCGCAAGCTCCGCATGGAGATCTCCAGCGCGGCGGTGCACGACGACACCGCAACGACGTGGGGGGCGCCCAGCCGATCGGCGAGCCGCTCCTCGAGCTCCTGGGAGACCGGACCGGTCGAGAGCCACCGGCTTCGCAGGACGGCGACGACGCGCTCGATGTCGTCTTCGGTGATCGATGGCGGAGCGAAGGGGATCGGCTCGACGCCGGGGTCGCTCACGACCAGCCCTCCACCGCGCCCCGGAGCGCGTCGACCACGAGACCCTGATCGTCGCTCGAGAGGTACGGGTGCATGGGAAGCGACAGGACCTCGGTCGCCGCCAGATCGCTGTGGGCCATGCCACCGGCACCGACCGGGAAGTGCCGGTAGGCCTGCTGTCGGTGCAGGGGCAACGGGTAGTACACCGCGGTGGGCACGCCCCGCTCCCCCATCGCCGCAGCCACTCGATCTCGGTCGGGCACCCGCACCGTGTACTGAGCCCACGCCGAGCGCACACCTTCGGGAACCGTGGGCGTGACGACGACGCCTTCCAAGCCACGGGAGTAGCGGCGGGCGACCTCGTCTCGCCGTTCGAGCTCGTCCGCGAAGATCGCCAACTTCGGCAGCAGGATCGCGGCTTGGAGCGTGTCGAGCCGACCGTTGATCCCGAGCCGGACGTTGTCGTACTTGTCGCTCCCCGAACCGTGCACCCGCACCGACCGCAGCACCGCAGCGTCCTCGGGGTCGAGCGCGACGACCGCGCCACCGTCGCCGTAGCAGCCAAGCGGCTTGGCTGGGAAGAAGGAGGTGGTCGTCAGCGGTGCGAACCGGCCGACCCGGGCGCCGTCGACCGACGCACCGAACCCCTGGGCCGCGTCGGCGACGATCCACAACCCGTGCCGTTCGCACACGTCGACGATCGCGGGATAGTCCGCGGGCAGGCCGAACAGGTCGACGGGGATCACGCCGGCTGCCCGCAAGCCCTCCGGCAGCCCGGCCACGGCAGCATCGAGGCTGGCGGGGTCGAGGTTGTAGGTGACGGGGTCGATGTCGACGAAGACCGGGGTGGCACCCAAGATGGCGACGGACTCGGCGGTCGCGGCGAAGGTGAACGACGGGACGAACACGGCGTCGCCGGGGCCGGCGCCGCGCACCAGCAACGCCATCACGAGCGCGTCGGTGCCGCTCGCGCACGACACCACCTCGCCCGCTCCGACGAAGGCGGCCAGCGCAGCCTCCAGCTCCGGCACCTCCGGCCCCATGATGTAGCGGCCGTGGTCGAGCACCCCAGCGATGGCGCGATCCACGTCGTCTCGGATCCGCCGCTGCTGCGCGGCGAGGTCGATGAACTGCACGGGCTTCAGGCCTCCGTCGGGTCGGGAGCGATCTCTTGCAACCCGCCGTCCACCACTTCGTACCGCCGACCGCTGCGCGGGCACACCAAGTCCTCGCCCAAGCGCTCACCGTCGTGGCTCATCCACCCGATCTGACGGGCGGGCGCACCCACGACGAGCGCATGGGCCGGCACCGGTCGGTTGACCACGGCACCAGCGCCGATGAACGCGTACGCGCCGATCTCGGTGCCGCACACGATCGTGGCGTTGGCACCGATGGTTGCACCGCGACGCACCACCGTGGCGCGGAACTCGTCCTTCCGCGAGACCTCGGCCCGGGGGTTGTAGACGTTGGTGAAGACGCACGAAGGCCCGCAGAACACCCCGTCCTCGAGGGTCACGCCCTCGTACACGCTGACGTTGTTCTGGATCCGGCAGCGGTCGCCGACCACGACGCGCGGACCGACCACGACGTTCTGGCCGAGGGTGCAGTCCTCACCGATGGTCGCGTCACCGAGGACGTGGGAGAAGTGCCACACCTTGGTGCGGGCACCGATCACGGCGCCGTCGTCGACGTAGGAGGACTCGTGGACGAACACGTCGTCGCTCACGATGGTGCGCTCGCGCCTTGGAACTCGCCCAGCGAGGCTTGTGCTCGAGCGAGGACGCGGAGCACGCGCAGGCCCTCGTGACCGTCGGTGCGCGGCGTCGACCCCGACCGCACCGCGTCCAAGAAGTGCTCGCACTCGACGCGCAGCGGCTCGGTCGGCTCGATGTGGACCGGCCGGGCCTCGGCTCGGGCCGGCCGTGGACGGCCGTCGGACCAGTCGACCCCGTGCTCGAACACGAGCAGCTTCTGCTCCCATGGTTGCGTGTCGTCGAACACGGCCATGGCCTCGCTGCCGACCACCACGAGGCGCTGCTCCTTGAACGGGTGCAGCCACGACACGAACACGTGGGCGCGAACACCCTGCGGGAAGGCGAGGTGGGTGGTGGTGACGTCAGCGACGTCGTGGCTGAGGTAGGAGGCCCCGGTCGCCCACACGTCGTCGGGCTCGGTGCCGACGAGCGACAAGAGCATCGACAGGTCGTGGGGGGCGAAGCTCCAGAGGGCGTTCTCCTCCTGGCGGAACTGCCCGAGGTTGAGGCGGTTCGAGTAGAGGTAGCGAAGCTCGCCGAGCTGGCCTTGGCGAACGAGGTCGCGAAGGGTGAGGAACACCGGGTGGTACTGGAGCAGGTGACCGACCATCAGGGTGAGGTTGGCAGCGTCTGCTGACCTCACGACCTGCTCGGCGTCGCTCACCGTGAGCGCCAGCGGCTTCTCCACGAAGACGTGCTTGCCAGCCTCGATCGCGTCGAGCGCGAGGCGGGCGTGATCGGCCGCCGGAGCTGCGATGACCACGGCATCGACCGAGGGGTCGGCGAGCACCTCCTCGAAGCTCGCTGCGACGACGCCGTAGGTCTCCGCCTGCTCTCGGGCAACGTCCGCCACGGGATCGACGACGGCCGCGAGCGAGCCGAGCGTGGCATGCGTGCGCACGTGGTTGCGACCCCATGCCCCGCAACCGATCACGGCCACGCGCACGTGGCGATCTTCGTCTGGACGATCCACGTCAGCTTCCCCCTCGCGGCGCCCAAACCCTAGCGAGGACCGCCTGGGACCCCGAACTCCCCACGGCGACCGCCATCGGGCTTCGCCGCTGGCACCGTGGGATGATGGACCGCGTGTCACGCGTCCCCGAGGTGCTGATCGTGGGGCACGACGCAAGCCGCACCGGCGCGCCCGCGGTCGCGGCGACCTTTGCCCGCTGGGCGGAACGCACGAAGCGCGCGGCGGTGCGGTCCATCGTGCTCCGAGGTGGTCCACTCGCCCGCTCCTCGGCCTGGCCAGGCTTGTCGACGCCGGGTCGAGCTACGACCGTCCTCGCTCGCTCCGGACGAGCCGAGGTGCACGCGCTCCGGCTCGCCCGTGCCGCCCACGCCTTCGAGCGACCGCCCGTGGTGGTGGCGAACACCGTCGCCGCCTGGGCGGCCGCCGCACAGATCCGCCGACGGGCCCGGCTGGTCTGCTGGGTCCACGAGCTCGACGGCGTCGCCGACGCGATCCTCACGCCGAGCGAGCGGGCCCGGCTGTCCACCGTGACGGATCGGTTCGTGGCCGTCGACCCGTCGGTCGCCGCCATGTTGACGCAGCGGTGGGGCATCGACCCGGGCCGCGTCGTCGTGGTCCCTCCGTTCGCAGACGCACCCCCTGGGGGTGCGCCCACCGGCGACCTCCAGGTCCTGGGCGCGGGTTCGCTGGTGCCGCGCAAGGGCGCCGATCTGTTCGTCAGCGTGTTGGCACAGCTCCGCTCGTCCCAGCCGGCGACGACGCTCCGCGCCGGCGGAGCCGCGTGGGTGGGAGGCCCGATCGCTCACCCGTTCGCCGACCTGGTGCGTGCCGACCTCGAAGCCGCCGGGCTCGGCCCGGTGGTGCGCCTCGCCGGGCCGCAGCCGAGCCTCGAGCCGTGGTGGCCGGCGAAGGGCCTCCTCCTCCACGCGCCACGGGAGGACCCTGCCCCGCTCGTGGTGCTCGAGGCAGCGATGCGCGGTGTCCCCACCGTCACGTGGGCCACCGGTGGCGCAGGGACGTTCTTGGAGGCGGCGGGAGCGGGCGACCTCGTGGTGGACGCTGGCGACGTGGTCGCGATGGCCGACCGGGCGGCAGCGCTCCTCGCCGCCCCCGAGCGGCGGGCTGAGCTGGGCGAGCAGGTCCGCATCGCCGCGAGCGAGCGCTCCACCGACCGGGTGGCGCCGAGGCTGCTGGCCGACCTCATCGGGCGGGAGACGGCGTGACTTCGCTCTGCACGTGGATCGTGGTCCACGACCTGGGCAGGTCGGGCGCACCGATCGCGCTGGCGCGCATGCTGCGCTGGCATCGGGCCACGGCGCGGGCGGGTGGCTTCGACCGCACCATCGAGGGGGGGCTCGGTTCGATCCACGTCATCGCCCACCGGGGCGGACCCCTGGCCGGTGCTGTCGCGTCCGAGGTCGCGTCGCTCACCGTCCTCGAGCCCGATCAGGGCCGGAGCCCGGCGCTCACCGCGGCGGTCGCGGCCGCGCAGCTCGGGATCCCGGCGCCCGGCGCGGCCGTCCTGACGCACCATCGGCGACGAGCCGTGCGCTCGCTCCCCCGGCCCGACGTCGTCGTGGTGCACGGCGCGGGGGCGTGGCCGGTGTGGGCGTCGCTCGAGCGCGCCACCGCCCGCCCTTGGCTGGCCCTGCACCTCCACGAGCTGTCCATCGGGGTGCGGCGATCGGTACCGACCGCGCTGCTCGGCGAGCTGGCCTCGCGCCCCGATGCCATCGCGATGGTCTGCCAGCCCGACGCCGCGCTCCACGACCTGCTGGGTCCGCGCGCCCGGGCGGTCTCGATCGTGCCGGGCTGCACCGATGAGGAGGACGGCCCGCCACGTTCGCCCTCGGGGCCCACCTCCGCGTCGCGTCGAGGAGCCGGCGCTCCGGCGGTGGTAGCCGTGGGCGAAGCCGGTTGGCGGAAGGGCACGGATCGCTTCCTCGCCCTCGCCCGCCAGCTCACCGCCCCGACGCCCGCACCCGAGCTCCTTTGGATCGGCGCGGAGCCAGGACCAGGCTGGGCGTGGTCGGTCGACGCCGATCTCCCCGTGCGCTGGACCGGCGCGCTCGACGATCCCTGGGCCGTCGTGCCGGAGGGCTCGGTGCTGGCCATCCCGAGCCGCGAGGATCCGCTCCCCCTCGTCGCCCTCGAGGCAGGGATCCGCGGGCTCCCTGTCGTCGCCGCCGCGACCGGAGGCCTCCCGTCGCTGCTCGCCGAGGGTCGGGGCTGGGTCGCCCCGGGCCACGACGTCCGCGCCCTGGAGGTGGTCGTGCGCGAGGCCCTCGGCCCCGCGGGCGCCGAGCGGGCCGAGCGGCTCCGGGCCCACGTGGCGGAGTGCTTCCGCCCCGACGCGGTCGGCCCTCGCTGGGTCGCGGCCCTTCGCCCCGCCTGACGCCTGCCGCCCGACGGCCATCGTCGTCCTCATCCGTCGCTCGCCTCCGCCCGGGCGCGCCACGAGCGCCCGATCGGGCGCTCGTGGTCAGAGGTCGTGCTGGCTGCGGGCCCAAGGCCCAGGAGTCAGACCTGCTGGAGCTTGATCTCGATGTCCACGCCAGCAGGAAGGTCGAGGCGCTGGAGCGAGTCGACCGTCTTGGGGGTGGGCTCGAGGATGTCGAGCAGGCGCTTGTGGATGCGCATCTCGAAGTGCTCGCGGGAGTCCTTGTACTTGTGCGGCGACCGGATCACCGTGTAGCGGTGCTTGGTCGTCGGCAGCGGGATGGGACCCCGGACCGTGGCGTTGGTGCGCAGCACGGTCTCGACGATCTTCTTCGTCGACTGGTCGATCACCTCGTGGTCGTAGGCCTTGAGGCGAATGCGGATCTTCTGGGCGTCTGCCATGTTCTCGTCGCCTTACTTGATGATCTTGGTGACGCGGCCGGCGCCGACGGTGCGGCCACCCTCACGGATCGCGAACCGCAGACCCTCGTC
>JBDIAX010000010.1:0-71735 GCA_039812605.1 Acidimicrobiia bacterium
CAGCACGGCGAGATCCACCTGCTCGAGCGGAGCAGAGACGGTCGATATCCCGTCCACGCGCGGTAGTCCCGGTCGTGAACGGAATCCCCGTACTGTTCGGCGAGTCACAGGCGGGCGGTACCGCGTTGGACATGCGAACTGGGGTGGATGCGCAATGAGAGACCTGGCTGCATTCGAGCTCGAGGCTCGGCGAGGCAAGTACGCACAGATCGTCGACGCTCAGGCGGCGGACGAAGCGCGAATGGCTGAGATCGCACAGGTCAACATCCATCGTGTCGAGCGCATCACCGAGGCGCTCGGCTTTCTGGACGCCCTCCGGGACACAGGAGATGGCGAGGCGTTCGCCTCCGCCATGGAGCACTGGTGCCGAAAGCCCGGCTTCCCGGCGTTCGTCGGCCCCAACGGCCAGATGTTCCTCAAGCAGCTCCTCAAGGCTGGTGGCCAAGGCGAAGGAGTGACGATCCTGAGCGAGGCGCTCTATGCGCCTGTGGATGACGACGAGGCGAAGGCCAAGCTGGAGCGGGTGCTCGACTTCATCGAGCGCGTCAAGCAAAGCGGACACCCCGCCCCCGCTCGGACGCCCTTCCTCCTGTCCTTCTTCTGGGGCATGCAGGATGCCGCGAGGTGGCCAGTGGCCTGGGCCAGCGCCATCAAAGGCCTCTACAACCTGGGGTGGACCCAGCCCGGGCACAGCCACGCGGACAACTACCTCGAGGTCGCCAGGGTCATCCGTTCACTCGGCAACCCGGTCGAGGTGGCCCACGCGCTGTTCTGGTTCGACAAGCACCGGTTCGTCGGACTTGCTCCTTCCCTGGTTGAGCGCTGCGAAGTGTCGTGGGAACTGTCGCAGGAGCTGGTCAGCGGCCAGTACCCGTCGGCAGAGGTCCGGACGGCGGCGAGCTACAACGCGGTAGCCCTCACCTACGAGACGTGGACCGCTCTGACGGGCCTTCGAGATCGACTCGCCGACGCGCTCGGCCGATCGGTCAAGCTCTCGTACTCGAAGGTGAAGACCGGAGAAACGGTCTACCGGTGGTGGGGGTGGGCTTCGGCTACGCCGGACGGGAGCAACGTCTCGCTCCGTATCTGGGTGACCCGTGCCGGTGTCTTGGTGGGCATCCATCCAGGCTGGGCACGGCCGGGGTGGTTTCAGGAAGCTGCTCTGCTCGTCGCCGGCAGGGTGCCCGCGGGCTATGAGATCTTCGAGGTCTGGGACAACGACCCAGGCAACCTGAAGCCCCTCGGGACCGCCACGCCTCAGTTCGAGTTCCTTGTCGGACGCTTCTATCCCGGTGTGACCGCGCTGGACCGGATCGACCTCGGTGATGAGGTGCTCGGGATCGCAGCAGATCTCCAGCCACTCTTCGATGAGCTTGCGACTGCCGCAAAGGCGTCGGCCAGCAGTGACGAACCGCCTTCCGCTCGGGAAGCGCCATCAGCCACCACAGGCGATCTCGGACCTCTGGTCGACGAGTTCAAGCGGGTTCGCGGATACCCGATCCCGAAGGATGAGCAGTCCAAGGTGCAGCGGGCACAGTGGGCCGACCTGCTGACGGCCGACGAGCTGCAGATCGCAGATCTCGCCGTGATCCGACAGGTGATCAACTCGGGCAAGTACGGCGGCCCAGGGCCGCAGTCCGTGCTGAACGCAACGTTGGGCTCGCTCGACGCCGCTGGGATCGAGCGCTTCTTCCAGACTATCTCTGAGCTGATCTGGGGACAGGAGGATCTCGCGGCCCGGATCGACAGGGCACTCGATCCCCAGACCGGCTACAAGGGCCTCGGCGAAGCCGTGATCATGAAGCTCCTGGCGGTGACGCACCCGGAGCGTGTCGTTCCCGTGTTCCCCTACAACGGTGACATGGGCAAGGCGAAGCTCATGCAGCTGATCGGTCTCACCCCGCCCGCCGCCACGGCAACCCGCGGGCAGAAGCAGGTCGCATCCAACGATGCGATCCACGAGGTCCTCGAGTCCTACTTCCCAAGAGACACATGGGGGCAGGGGCAGTTCCTCTACTGGCTGCGCACGCGCCCGAAGGAGAACGACCAGGGGGGCACCGGCGACACCGACGATGTCGGAGCGCTCGCAGCCGAGCTCTACCTGCCCGCCGACACGCTCCAGGACTGGATCTCGCTGCTCGAGGAGAAGCGGCAGATCATCTTCTACGGCCCTCCTGGGACGGGAAAGACCTACGTCGCTCGAAAGTTGGCCGCGCTGGTCGCTGGTGACCCCAGCCGTCAACGGCTGGTCCAGTTCCACCCGTCGACGTCCTACGAAGACTTCTTCGAGGGCTACCGCCCAGAGACGTCCCCAGAAGGGAATCTTGGATATCGCCTCGTGCCCGGCCCTTTGGCACTGCTTGCCGCAGAAGCGGAGGCCTCGCCGGGTGTCGACCATGTGATGGTGATCGACGAGATCAATCGCGCCAACCTCCCGAAGGTCTTCGGCGAGCTCCTCTTCCTACTCGAGTACCGCGATGAGCAAGTTCAGACGCTCTATCGATCGGAGGATGCCTTCGAGCTACCGAACAACCTCATGTTCATCGGGACCATGAACACAGCAGACAAGTCGATCGCGCTGATCGACGCGGCGCTGCGTCGGCGATTCCACTTCATACCGTTCTTCCCCCACGAAGAGCCGCACAACGCCGTCCTGGCAGGCTGGCTCGAGGACAACAACAGCGATGCACTCTGGGTCGCGGGCCTGGTCGAGCATGTGAACGCCCGCCTGATCGACCTCCTCGGCGGACCCCACCTCCAGATCGGCCCCAGCTACTTCTTCGACGAGACCCTCGATGAGGCCAAGGTCCGGCGCATATGGCGCTACAGCATCCTTCCGTTCATCGAGGACCAGTTGTGGGGGCAGACCGAGCTGCTGCGAACCTTCGAGTTCGACCAGGTCCTCAAGGACTACCGATCCGCTGGTGGCGAATCACCGGCAGAGGAGCCTGCCCGGGTCACCCCACACGACAGCGGTGCGCCGGAAGGGGACGACGAGGCGCCGTGAACGAACCGCTGGTGCTGAAGGAGTACGAGGCCAAGGTCGTCTCCCTTGCACCTCGGCTCGCGTCCGATCTTGCCCAACGAGCCGGAAGCGCGTTGAGCCTCAGTCCAACAAGTACGCCAGGGGAGTGGACCGTTGCCGCGTCAAGCTACGTGGGATCAGTCGTGCTCCCCGAGCTCTCGGTGCTGATCAAGCCCAAGGTCGACCTGCAGAACATGTTCGCCCTGCTGGATGCCGGCATGCCCGAGGAGGCCTGGCGGCCCGAGGTGTTCGGCTACGGCGCTGACCCCCAGATCCTGCCCGCCTTCGCCGCGTTCTTCGCCCGAATGCTCGACCAGGTGACCGCCACCGGCCTGGTCCGCTCCTACCGTCCCGAAGCCGACCGGCTGCTCGCCATGCGGGGCCGCATCGACTTTCCCGAACAACTCCGCCGGCCCGGTCTGCCGTCGCCCATCGCCTGCCGGTTCGACGAATACACCGCGGACGTCGCGGAGAACCGCTATCTCCTCGGGGCCACGGATCGGCTGCTTCGCAGCGCCGGTGTGGATCCACGCACCCGTTCCCTCCTGCAGCACGCCCGCGGTCGGTTCGAAGATGTGCAGTCGCTCCTGCCGAGCGTCGACCAGCTCGACGCGGTCGTCTACACCCGACTGAACGAGCACTACCGGCCGGTCCTGCGCCTCTGCCGTTTCATCGTGGAGAACCTCAGCCTCGTCGACCAGCTTGGCAGCACCGGTGCCAGCTCCTTCCTGCTGGACATGAACAGCCTGTTCGAGGACTGGGTGACCAGGCGCCTCCGAGCTGCCCTCCGCCAGCGCCTCGTCGTCATCGGACAGTCCAGCCTCAAGCTCGACGTCCGCGGCAAGGTCAACATCGCCCCCGATCTGGAGTTCCGCGACCTTGACGTCACCGTCTATGTCGGTGACGTCAAGTACAAGCTCGCCGGCACAGGCCTGGCCCGCTCCAGCGACTACTACCAGCTGCTCGCCTACTGCACGGCGCTCGGGCTCTCCGAAGGCGTGCTGATCTACGCCCAGACCGACGGGCAGCGGCCCGAGTGTGAGATCGTGGTCCAGAACGCTGGCACCCGGCTCTGGACCTACCGCCTCGACCTGTCAGGTGAGGTGAAAGACATGGATGCATCGGTCTCCCGCCTCGGCGACTGGATCAACGAGCGTCGTGTGCTCGCCGGTCTGGTGGCGCCCGTGGGCAACTAGAGCGACGCGACCTCGTTCGCGACGGCGCGGACGGCTGGTCCGAAGAGTTCGACACACGTACCGAATTCAGTTCGCACCTTCTCTCGGTAGCCGTCGAGATCCGACCACCAATGCTCTGGGCCAGTGACCTGCTTCCAGATCGGCCAGATCGCGCTCCTCGCGTACCCGTTCGAGGTACTCAGGGCGCGAACGTCTGGCTCGCCCGAGCCAAGGAACGCATTGCGGACAAGCTCGTGCGCTCCACCTCTCGGGACCCGGACACCGACGAACGGGGTGTACGTGTGCGGCGTAATCCGGACCTTGGTGGACTTCCAACCGAAGCACAGCGCGATCGCCGGCGTCTCGTCGGTCACGGTTGCGGTCCCAGGTGGGCACCAGAGGAAGTGACGGTAGCCCTGGCCGGTATCTTCCGCCGACATCTCCCACAGGTCGGGGTTCATCTCATCGGCGAGGGCTTGCCCCACGGTTTCGAGGAACTCGGAAGTTGCTGACCTCGCCACCCTGCTGAGCTCACTCCATCGCCGAATCACCTCGGCATGGGTCAGGTAGAACAGCGCAGGAGCATCGAACAGCTCCTTTCCGTCGCCGTTTGCCTCGATGACCGGGTCCTGTCGGTTGCTCACCTGGCAAGCCTCCTTGCTCCGTGGAGATAGTCCTCGACTGCTCGTCGTGCACGTTCGACATCCGTGCCGGCAGGCGGCGGCTCCGCCCCTTCGAGGGCGACGCGGATCGCTGCAAGGACGTCAGCCCAGCTGAGCCGAATCCAGGCTTCTTCCCCTGCGGTGCTCATCGCTGCGCCGCGCCGGGTCAAGAAGACGTAGGTCGCGCCTGGCCAAAGCTCGCTCAGCCGCTCGCCCTGCCGGTGCTGCTCCCTGGCGTTGATCTTCGCTTCGATGACCACCGACCACGAGGCACCCTCGATGATCAGGTCAGCCCTGGTGTGGTCCCGCTGTTCTTCAACGTGGACGCTTGCCTGATGTGGCAGATCAAAGGCTGGGACGCTCACACCCTGAGCAGCTGCGGCCACTGTGATCGTGTTCAGCAGAGCCGACAATGCATCAGCGCCGAGGCAATGGGGTCCCAGGGGGTCGAGGATCCAGCTGAGGACCCGGCAGTTCCGAACCTCGTTCTGCTCCTGGCGAAGTACCTCGAGCATGGTGGTGGGACCACTCGTCCAACGGCCCTCGGAGCGGAGGACGGACTCGGCCTGGAGCATCTCGGCTAGGAGGCGACGGTCGGCGGCTTGGTGGGAGATTGCCTCGTCGGTCAGGCGCTTCCAGGCCTCGAAGACGCGGGTGAACGCTCGAACATCAGCCTCGACGTCGAATTGGACAGCGACTGACGTCACGAAGCCTCGGCCCCTGCACTCTGGTGCACCAGGTGGTTGGGATGGCGGTCGACCACTTCCCTCATCGCTCGAGCCGCCCTGTTCGAGATCCCCAAGCTGCCACGTCGGGCCAGTTCCAGAGGCGAACCCGTTCTGAGTGGTACACGGGTGCGGGGAAGTCCGGGTGTCGACGCACCCAGTCATGGACGACCTGCGGGCGACGTACACCGAAGCGTCGAGCGACCTCGGCTGCGCTCACGAGGTCATCGACGTCGATCTTCCGGCCCACGCAGTCACGGTAGTTGGGGGCAGTGACAGGGTGCCGACGAGCTTGCGTATCTACATACGCACCGGTATGATGCGTATGTAGATACGCAGTGGCCCCGGCGGTGGTGGAACACCCCGGGGCCCGGCCGGAACCTTTGGAGGAGGTCCCGACGAATGAATGGTACGCGCCCCGACGCGGGGCCCGTCCTGGCGACTGCCGTGGTGCAAGCGGGGGAGTGGGTTCGCTCGAACTGGGAGGCCCGGGCGGAAGCGGATCGCGTCGTGTCGACGCTCGGCCGGTTCGGATCGTTCTGTTCTGCTGGGTTCGGACTCGAGCGCCTGGTCGAGGTGACTCCCGAGGTCGCCGCTGCGTTCGTCGGTGCGCCGGCCGCTGACGGTGGTGAGGCGTCGGTGTCGTTGCGTCATCTGCGCCGACTGTCGGTCCGCTTGCTGTTCCGGGTGGCCCGATCCACTGGCGCTGCAGTGGGGGACCCGACCTTGGATCTGCGGCTCCCGCCCCGCACCCCTTTCCAGACGAGGCCGCTGACCGACGACGAAGTGTTGCTAGGGCGTGGGGCGGCGCAGTGGTCCTTGTCGGATACCCGCAGGTTGGCGGCGTGGGCGCTGGCGGAGGCGACGGCCCGAACCAGCGAGCTCCCGCACATCCGGGTGTCCGATCTCGATCTGGATGCGGGCCGGGTGCTCCTTCACGGCGGGAAGCGGGTGGGGGAGCGGTGGGGTGCGCTGACGCCGTGGGGTGTGGAGCAGTTGGGCCTCCGAGTTCAGGTCCTTGGCAGCAACCCCGATCAGCCCCTCCTGTACCGCGGCAGCGACCCCAAGGGCGCTGGTCAGGTGGCCGCTGCAACGGTGTTGCAGGACGTACTGGTGCGTGCCGGCTTGGCCGAGGAGCCCGATGTGCGGGCGTCGTCGGTCGCAGCGTGGGCTGGACGGCGGGTGCTGGACGAGAGCGGTCGGATCGACCTGGCCGCCCGGGCCCTTGGCGTGCAGAGCCTGGACCGTGCAGCGCGAATCATCGGCTGGGACTGGACGGAGCCCAACAACCCGTGACGGCTGTGGCGGTGCGGGTCGGGGTGTCGTCGCTCGAGCGGCTCGAAGCCTTGGTGGCCAACGACGAGCTGTTCGCGCTCGCTGACGCGGTCCCCGAACCGGATTCGACGGCAGGTGGCCGGCCCCGGATGTTCCCGCCGTACATGTGGGTGCTCTTCGACGCCCTGCTCTCGGTGTACGGGTCGGCGCGGCGTGTCGAGGCTGAGCTCGCTCACCCCGTGGTGTGGGCGCACCTCCGCTCGTTGATCGCCCATCGGTTCCCCGACGAACCGGAACGATGGCTACCTGAGGCGCCGATGCGGCGTCACCACTACACCTACGGCCGGACCCGCTGGCTCACCCACCCGCTCGTGTTCGCCTCGCTCCGTCGCATCCACCGCGAGCACGCCACGGCGCAGGCCCGCCGGCTGGGCCTTCTCGATCCGGACGGTCCTGGCTCCTACACCCACCCGGACCTGTCCCGGATGCTCTACGCCGATGGCAAGGTGCTCACCCCGCTGTTCAAGGCCAAGCCCGGCGACACCAAGCTCGACAAGACCACCGGCGAACTCCGGACCCTTCGTGCCGAACAGGACGCTGGGCTGCACTTCGAAGGCACGGGCGAGACCGCATGGGGCACCAAGTGGGTGGTCATGGCAGTGCGCAGCCTCGAGGTCCACGGCCGGATCATCCTCGACGTCGACCACGTTCCCAGCCCCGGCGGCGAAGCCGCCACCGCCATGGACACCATCACCGCACTCGCACCGTTGTGCCCTGGAGCGCTCGGGCTGATCTACGACACCGCCCTGCGCGGCGTCCACCACCAGCGGCTCCTTCGCGACCTCGGCCTGCTTCCCCTCAACAAGGTCACCGCCGCCAAGGCCGGCAGCCCCAAGCCCCGCCGCAAGGACGGGCAGCGCGTCGAGAAGTCCACCCACATTGAAGACCGCACCATCACCGCACCAGACGGAGCCGAGCGGGTCATCTCGCTGTTCGCCAAGGGCGGCGCCGTGGGCATCGCCACGCTCACCGACACCGGCGAACGCACCTTCACCGAACTCCGCCGGCTTCGCACCCAGCGCAACTCCGACAAGTCCGGGTACCGCTGGTACAACACCTACGCCCTGCCCGAGCACCTCGGTGGCGGGACCATCAAGGTCCGGCTCCACGGCAACGCCGAGGACGACAAGCGAAAGTTCAACCGCACCGAGAACGTGCGGCCCATCCCGCCCTCCGACCCGGACTTCGCGGCGCTGTACGGGCGGCGCAGCGACGCGGAGTCCATCAACCGGGCTCTCGACGACACCCTCTGGCTGCGACGTGCTCACTCGATCGGTCACGAGCGCCAGCACCTGAACCTGCTGACGTTCGCCCTCGGCGTCAACAGCCTCGCCCTGCACCGCCACCGCCAACGCAGCAGCGACCCGCCGCTCACCGCCGCAGCCTGAACCGACCCGAACCGCCCAACCGGGCGGCTTCGGCGCGCCCGATCACCGGCTCGATTGCCAGCAGGGAGCGGAGGCGGGCCGGATCAGCGCCCGATCAGCCCTCGGCCGCCCCGTACGATGCAGGTCGTCGCCGGATCGGTGCGAGGTGCGAGGTTTCGCGCCACGTTCTCTTCCGGCCCCGCCCCCGTAGCTCAGCTGGATAGAGCACCGGACTTCTAATCCGACGGTCGTTGGTTCGAATCCAACCGGGGGCGCCGTCCGATGTCTGACATCGCCCTTGCGGATGTCCTGAACCATCACGCAACCGGGGGCGCCGCCGATGCGGAGCAGGGTTCCCTTCGCGCTTCGGTACCGTCGACGGCGTGGAACGCACCGGGCGGGCGGAGGATGCGGCAGACGGCATCCCTGCTGTGCTCCTCCCGGGGGAGCTGCTCCTCTGGGAAGGGAGCCCTCGCCAGGGACTTTGGGTCACGTGGTTCGATGCCCCGCTGGTCCTCGTCGGCTTCGTGCTGTCCCTGGTCGGAATCGGGGAGCTGTTCGGAAGGAGCGCTGCCGTCGGCATCCCGGTCTCGATCGTCGGCCTCTACCTGTTCCTGGGGCAGTTCTTCGTGGACGCACGCGTTCGTCGATCGACCCGCTACGTGCTCACCGACCGACGTTCGCTCGTCGTGCGACGGTGGCCCCGGCCGTCGGTCTCGGCGGTGGACCTTCGGCTGATCACGAGGTGCACCGTCGAGTGGATCGACATCCACCTGGCCACGATCGACCTCGCCGACCGACCCGGCCGGTTTCGGTGGCTCGGTCCGTTGCGCCCTTGGAGCCCGGCGTTGCGCGGCGTCAGCGATCCGAGTTCGCTGGTTCCGCTCATCCGTGGCGAGACGGTGGGGCTTGCGGTGATCGACCGAGGTCGCGGACCCGGCTGACCACGGGTGGTGGGGGGAGGCGGTCGCGCCGAGCCGACTCGATCAGCTCCGGGATCGCCAGGGCCGCTGCGGCGACGTCGTGGTCCCAGCGCGATGGGTAGGCCTCGACGAACCGCCAGCCGAGCGAGGCCAGTGCCGCGTGGCGGTCGATGTGGAGCTGTGGGTCGCCGGTGGCGACCGAGGTCTCGAAGGCGATGGCTTCGTCCCGGTCGTCGAGCACCAGGTCGAGCACCCACGGTCCGACCTCGTAGCCGAGGTGCGTGGCGATGCCGGCGCGTGCGAGCTCGGCGACGAGGGATCGCGCCCAAGGGTCGGCGGTTCCTCGATCTGGAAGCGGCACCGGAGCACGGAGGCTGTGGCGGAGGTAGCGAGCCAGGAGGCCCTCGCGGGGCTCGGTGACCGAGGTGACGATCACCTGCTCGTTGCGGGCCCGGGTGACCATCACGTTGAAGAGGTTCCGGTTCTCGAGGAACCCCAGGCGCTTCGAGACGTCGTCGGGGGTGATGCCGAGGGCGAGGATCATCGCGTCGCGCTCGGCGCCCTGAAACCCGTGGACCGTCCCGACGCGAAGACCGAGCGCCCGGATCTCTCCTTCGGAGAAGCGGCCGAGCACCGCGGCCTGGATCGCGTCTGCGTGCTCTCGGAAGGGCGTCGTGACGCCGACGCTGTCTGGGGTTCCCGACGCGAGGCGGGCCTCGAGCATCGAGATGACGTGGGCGACCTCGGCCGCTCGGCTGGGCTCGGCCGGGACGACGACCTCGATCACGTCGAGGTCGTCGTTGTCGGGGCGCCTCGTCATGATGTCGATCCGGTCCCGGTAGAACTCGGCGATCGGGAACGACACGAGGTGGGGGACCGACCGGTAGTGCTCGGCGAGGTCGATGACCGGTGCCACCGCGGCGGCCCGGTCGAACACGGTGTTGCGTCGCAGGTCGACGACCGAAGCGAGCTCGGGGATGCCGTGGGCAGCCATGGCGAGATCGATGGCCGCGTCCGCGAGGAACGAGACGTGGCGGAGCTGACGGGGGTCGCCCACGACGACGGCTCGACGACTCCGCAGCAGCGCGGGCGCAGCGCTCGGCTGATCGATGTGGGCGGCCTCGTCGAGGATCACCAGGTCGAACGATCCAGCCCGGGCGGGCAGCAGGTCTTCGATGTCGCCGAGCGTCCCGATCCACAGCGGGACCGCCGCGGTCAGGGCATCGGCGTCGATCGCGGCGAGCAGCTGGCGTCGACGCCCGCGGCCGGCTCGCAGCGCGGCCAGCAGCTCTGCGACCGCGCCCCGGGCCTTGCGACCGCGGTCCTGCCGCTCTCGCGCCGCTGCCCCGATGGCCAGGTGGAGCTGGTCTTCTGACGTCGCCAGCTGCTCCCACCCTTCGCCGATCACCGTCCCGCCGTCGGCATCGAGGAGCAGCGCAGCACGGCGTCGCCGCGCCCGCTCGATGGCTTCGGCGACTGCCCCGACGTCGGAGACGGGTGCGCCCACGTTGCGAGCCAGGTCCTCGATCGCTCGCCGATGGCGGCGCGCTTGCCACCACCCAGACGGTGGGGCCGATGCGTCGGCCGCCAGCCGCGCGAGGTGCTCCAGGTCGGCGTCGGGTTCGAACGCCTTGGGAGCGAGGACCCGCATCGCGCTGATCGGCCCCGATGCGCGCTGGGCGTCCACCTCCAGCTGGAGGCTCCGAGCGATCGTGCGACGGTGCGAGTCTCGTGCCGTCCGCGCATCCCCGAGCGCAGCCTCGGCGTCGACGGCCTGTCGGTCGAGAAGCTGGTCGTTGAGCTCGTCGACCACCGAGGATCCGTCGATGATGTCGCCGAACCGGAGCGCGTTCGGTCCCGGCACTCGGTCGATGAGGTCTGCGATCGCACGAGCTGCGAAGCGGCTCCGGGTCGCGATCAGGACGCTCTGGCCGCGGGCGACGTGATCAAGGGCGATCGCCGCCACCGTGTGGGACTTCCCGGTGCCAGGTGCGCCCGACACGACGGTGAGCGGACGCATCCTGGCCAACCCCACCACCCGCTCTTGGGACGGGCTCAGCGGGAACGGACTATCGATCTCCGAAGCAGGCTCCGAGGGGCCCTCGAGGGCCAGTCCCTCCTCCCCGACGGGGTAGAGCAGCGGAAAGCAGCTCCTGCCCAGATCGCGGTGTCGAGCCCAGCCTTGGAGCGCGGTGGCGGCCACACCGTGTTGGCGCTCCCTGGTCGCGAACACCGCGCTCCCGACGACGGCCCGGAGACCCTGCTGGTGGCCGGCGAGCGCCCACGGGTCCTGGGTATCGAGCAGCAGACGGCCCTCGCCGTGGAGGCCGGTATGGGCCACGACCTCTTCGATCCACGCCCGCAACGCTGGCATGCGTCGCAGCATCGACGCGGCGTCGGCCGCGCCGATGGTGCCGTTCGAGCCCATCTGAGAGAACGCGCCGCGGCCGAACTCGGCCCGGTCGCCGAGGTCCCCGCGCACGGACGGGTCCTCGACGAGCTCGGTGATCTCCGCTTCGCCGTCAGCGGTGAGGCGAAACTCCGGGGGGCCGGACATCACCGGGGCACCGGTGACGATCTGGCGAGCGACGGTCCGGGCGACCGCGTTCGTCGCGAGGCGGACCGAGCGGCTGAGGAGGGGGAGGACGATCGGCTGTGCGGACCCGTCCCGCTCGATCGTGCCGGCCAGGAACACCCAGCCCTCGCGCAGCACGTGCGATTCGGGTGCGAGCGCATCGAGCTGCGCGAGCCGCCGGGCCATGGCCGAGTTCGGCAGGTCACAAGACCGTGCGAGCCCTTGGGTGAACAAGCCACCGCTCGGTCCCAGCCAGAGGAAGTCTTCGCGCGGCGCCGCGACGAGCGGCACCGACGGCAGGGCTGCGGCCGCGAGATCGGCCCAGGCCAACAGGAGCGATTGCCGGGGATCCACCGGGGGCGATCCTGCCACGGTGGGTCTTGGTCGCCGAACCCGAATCCCAACACCGGGGAACCGGGCGCGCTTCGACAAACGTCCCGCTCTCGTCGTGGTGGCTCGACAGCGTCGGCTCATCCGACGCCCCGAGCGCCTGCCGGAGGTCGGTGCCCGGCCCGGTCAGCGAGCACCGGCTCTCGAGGCCGTCTACTGTGTAACGGCCATGCGGAGGATCATGGCTGGGTTGATGGCGGTTTCGGCGTTCGCGCTTGTCGGCTGCGGAGCGGCGGGCAAGGTCTACGACAATGCTCGCGAGGCGTCCGGGAAGGCGAACGAGGCGAACGCCCAGGCGTGCAAGACGGAGGCTCGAACCCTCCGCACGGCCGCCGAGGCGCACCGAGCCGAGCATGGGGAGTATCCCAACGACGTTCAGGAGCTCGTCGACGCGGGGTACCTGCGCGACGTGGACACCTACCGCTACGAGCTCGAGGGCGGTGGAGGGTCCGAGACGCCCACCCTCGTCCCGACCGACGACGGGACCAACGCACCGTGCCCTGAGGTCCCGACGTCCTGATCCCCAGGGCGCATGCCTCCCGTTCGGTGCGGGTGGACATCGCTCGCGTGGAGGCGGAGGCGGAGGCGCAGGTCGCTGCAGTCGCTGGACGACGGTCGGCCAGCCCGTCGGTCCCGCCTCGGACCAGTTGCGTACCTCGGCCATCGGTGCAGGTCACGGGCGTTCTTCGTCACTCCGCGTGACGGACGGCATGAAACGAGTACGCTACGTGCTGTGGGCAAGGAGGGTGCCCGGCACCCGATCGTGGCCGTTTGGGCCATCGTGGCGATCCTTTGCGGGACCATCGCCATCATCAGCGGAGGCGGCGCCGGCGCCTCCGACGAACCGGCGCGCTTCGACAACGTCCCGCTGTCGTCGTGGCGGCTCGACGGGGTCGGCTGGGCCACGGCGATCCTGGGCGACACCCTGTACGTCGGCGGCTCGTTCACCACCGTCACCAGCCCCGACGGGTCGACCTCGGTGCTGCGCTCGAACCTCGCCGCCTTCCGCCTCTCGACGGGTGAGCTCCTCCCCGGGTTCCGGGCCGACACCAACGGCGCGGTGCGCGCGCTCGACACCGATGGCAGCCGCCTGTTCGCCGGCGGCTCGTTCACGACGGTCAACGGCACCTCCCGCGCCCGGCTCGCCGCGGTCGACCTCGCGACTGGCGCGCTGACCGGTTGGAGCCCGGGCTCGAACTCGAACGTGTACGGGCTCGTGGTGAGCGGCGAGCGGGTGTACGTGGGCGGGTCGTTCTCCACGCTGCGCGGGGTTTCCCGGTCCCGGTTCGGGGTGCTCGATCGCAGCAGCGGCGACCTGCTCGAGCCCGACACGTCGTTCGACGCAACGGTCACGTCGCTCGCCGTCGCCCCAGACGGAGACCACGTGTACGTGGCCGGTGCGTTCAACACCGTCGACGGCGTGGCCAACCGCTGGCTCGCCGAGCTCGACCGCGACGGCAGGCTGCGCTCGGTGCCGTGGGCGCTCACCGGCATCCCGATGGCGATCCAGGTCGACGAGGCCGGCACGCACCTCGCTGCCGCGGAGACCGGCGCCGGCAACCAGGGGTCGTGGCTCGACATCGCCTCGGGTCGACGGCTGTTCCGGCAGCGCTGCGACGGCGATGCCCAGGCCATCGCCATCATCGACGGGTCGATGTTCACGGGGTTCCACGAGGCGTGCGACGGCGACGCCAACCTCCGCCTCACCGGCAACGACGCCGGCGACGGGGGACGAGACCTCGACCTGCACCCGACCTTCGACCGGTTCTGGGGGGTGCGAGCGCTCGGCGGCACGCCGAACCAGCTCGTCATCGCCGGGGACTTCACCTCGATCTCGGGCGTGTCCGTCTCGGGGTTCGCGATCTTGCCGCGGCGGACGGTCGCGCCAGCGCCGGTCACCCTGAGCGGCGCGACCACCTGGCGGTACCAGGACGGAACCGTGGCGGTGCCGGCTGGGTGGGCTGGGCCCGGGTTCGACGACGGGGCCTGGCCTCGAGGACCCGCGCAGATCGGGTACGGCGACGGTGACGAGGCGACCGTGCTCGCGACCGGGGCGATGGCTGCGCCTCGCCCGATCACCTCGTACTACCGAACCACCTTCACGGCGGGCTCCGTCCCCGACACCCTGACGCTCCGGTTGCTCGCCGACGACGGCGCACGTGTGCTCCTGAACGGGGTGGAGGTCGTGCGCGACAACCTCCCGGGGGGCACCATCACCGCATCGACCCGAGCCTCATCCGGTCGATCCGGCGACGACGAGAGCGCGCTGCGGACGTTCCCCCTGCCCGTCGCGCTGGTGGTGCCGGGCACGAACACCCTGGCGGTCGAAGTGCACCAGGACTCGCCATCGTCGAGCGACTCGTCGTTCCTTGCGGCCCTCACCTCGACCGGCACCGCGTCGGCCACGACGACCACCACCCGAGCACCGACCACGACGACGACTGCGCCGACGACCACCACGCTCGCACCGACCACGACGACCGCGCCGACGACCACCACCACGCTCGCACCGACCACCACCACGCTCGCACCGACCATCACCACGCTCGCACCGACGACCACCACGACCGTCCCGCCCGTCAGCACCGCCCTGTTCGCCGATGCCTTCGATGGGGTCGACGGCGCTCCCTGGAGCGGGTGGACGACCAGCGCCGGGTCGGGTTCGGTGTCGATCGAGGGCGGCGAGGGCGCGCTCGCGATCCAGGACGTGGCCAACGCCTACGCGCGAGCGCAGCTGACCTCGCTCGCGCCGCAGGCGGACCTCGACGTGACCTTCTCGTACCGGTGGTCCACCAACGAGCGCGGCGGCTACTTCAACGTGTACTCCCGAGGATCGGGCGGTTGGCTCAACGCGTATCGGCCGCGCAACGGCTACGGCGTGGAGCTCATGTCGAACACCGGCACGCTCTACCTGCGGCGGGTCGTAAACGGCGCGGTCACGACCGTTGCCTCGGTGCCGGGCGCCCAATCGGTGTCGACATCGAAGCAGCGGCTGCGGCTGCGGATCGTCGGCTCGACCGTCTCCGTGAAGCTGTGGCCTGACGGCCAGCCGGAGCCCTCGGCCTGGCTCAGCGTGGTGAACGACGGTTCGGTGGGTGCAGCTGGGCAGCTGTTCGTCTCGCAGGCGCGGGCGAGCACCAACGTCGGCGAGCGCACGGTCGCCATCGACGACCTGACCATCACCGGCGGGGCGTAGCGCTCGGCGGTTCGCGGATTGGGCGCCCGAGGCGGGGCCGACGACAATGCCACGAGGGCGAGATCGCCACGACGAAGGGACCGCGATGGGCAGCGCCAGGACCACCGATGAGCACCGGGATGAGGCGCGTCGAGCGCTCGAGGCCCTCGTGGAGGGCAACCGTCGCTTCGTCGAGGGGACGCCGGAATCGCACGTCGTCACCCCCGAAGATCGCGCGGCGATGGTCGAGAAGCAGACCCCGATCGCCGTCCTGCTCGGTTGCGTCGACGCTCGCGTCCCCCCGGAGATCATCACCGACGTCGGCGCGGGCGACCTCCTCACGGTGCGCACCGCGGGGCAGTCCCTCACCGGCGTCGCCCTCGGCAGCCTCGAGTTCGGCGTGCGCGTCCTCGGTCTGCCGCTCCTGGTGGTGCTCGGCCACACGGGCTGCGGTGCCGTGCTCGCCGCCCTCGCCGACGACCAGCCCGACGGCCACCTCGGCGACCTCACCGGTGAGGTCGCGTCTCGCCTCGAGGTGGTGGTCGGCCACGACCCCGTGCGAGCCACCGGCGCGAACCTCCGCGCCACCGTGGCCGCCCTGCGCGACCTCGGCACCCTCGTCAGCCCCGACGGCCATCCGGCTCACGTCGTGGGCGCCCTCTACGACCTCGCCACCGGCCACATCACCGTCACCGACGACGCCGGCCTGCTCTCGTAGGCCGCGATGGGCCCGCCGTTGGAGCGGGTGACGGGAATCGAACCCGCATAGCCAGCTTGGAAGGCTGGAGCTCTACCATTGAGCTACACCCGCGTGGGACCGATCACCGTACCGGCTGGCACCGCAGCCTCCCGAACGAGATGGTCGCTCTGGGGCGGAGCCATCCTCAGGGGTTCGGCGTGAAGATCACGTTCGAGTCGCTCACGAACTGCAGCGTCCCGCCCTCGAACCGCTGGAACCGCCCGCCGGGGGTGCCAGCGGGGTCGAGCTCGGAGGTCGGGTAGCCCAGGGCCCCGGTGGGGCCGCCGTGCACGTCCACGTACGCGTCGAGGACCGCGCCGTGGACCTCGAACCCGTCGGTGGTGGTGCTCGCGTAGATGGTGCCGCGCTCGAACGTGGCGAACGTGCCCCGCCCGTCGCCCACGTCGGTGGGCTCGGAGGTGGGGTAGCGCAGGTAGCCGCGGACGTTGCCGTTGGTGATGAAGCGGCTGAGCACCTTCCCCCAGAGGCCGTGGGCGCTGGTGGAGGGCGAGTAGAAGACCATGCCCTTCTCGAACCACTGGGCCTTGCCCCGTCCGTCGCCCACGGGGGCGAGGTCCGAGATCGGGTAGCCGAGCGGGCCGTACACGCCGCCGATGGACTCGTGGAGCGTGAAGACGGCGCCGTGGATCTCCACCACGCGGCTGCCCTGCACGTAGATGCGGCCGCCCGCGTAGTTCTGGTAGCGGCTCTTGCCGTCCTTCGAGGTCGTGACGGCCCTGGTCGGGTAGCCGAGGAGGCCGTGGACACCGCCCATGCTCTCGTGCTTGGTGAAGTACGGCTTGGGGACCGTGATCACCCCCGAGGTTCCCAGGTCGTAGATGCGGCCGTTCTCGAAGTTGACGTAGTCGCTCTTGTCGTCGCTCGAGCGCCGGGTGTCCGACGTCGGGTACTTCAGGACGCCGTTCACCCCGGCTTGCTTGGCGAACTCGGCGAGGATCCGGCCGTGCACCTCGTGGGCGCCGGTGGTGGCGGTCCAGTAGATGTTGCCGTTCTGGTACCGGGCGACGCGGCCTCGCCGATCGGAGTTGGCCTTCTCCGGCGCCACGACCGCCCCGAGGAAGCCGGCGCTGCCGCCCAGTTCGGCGTACTTCTTCGCGATGGGCGACCCGCAGTCCGTGGTGAGGCACGGCGCGCCGTGGTTGACCGTGCGGTTGTCGGTGGCGCTGCTGGTGGTGCACGACGGGTCGTAGCGCCACGGCGGCGTGCACGTGGCGACCCGGCACACCACTGGCCCGTAGCAGGCGATCTCGGTGTGGCACTGGCCGTAGCGGAACTGGTTGCAGCACGTGCGCCGTCCATCGCACGAGTCCCCCGCGCACCGGCACGAGCACTGCGTGGGGCAGGTGGCGTTGCAGTCGATGATGTAGCGCGCTGCGCCGCAGCAGTAGGCGGCGTTGTCGGCCTTCCACCACCCGGCCACGAAGCTGTAGGGCGGGCAGGTGTTCTTGCCGCTGTTGACCGTGCAGCAGAACGCCGTCCAGCCATCGGAGCAGGTGCCGCACAGGTAGCCGTACGCGGTGCCGGGCTTGAGGATGAAGTCGATCGGACCGACGGCCAGCGCGGAGCCCACCATCGCCGTGCGGGTGAGGAACGAGCGTCGGCTGCTGCGCCGCCCGCCGAGCGCCTTGCTCGCACGGTGCACCAGCCGCTGGGCGAAGGTGCCCCCTGCGAGCGGGTTGTGGTTGGTCGGGTCTCGGTGGATGCCCTCGGGAGCGAGGTCCGCCGCTTCGACGTTCGCCTCGGAGCTGCGGCGGGGGAGCGCGACGGTCATCGGGGTTGGATCCTCGTTCCGGAGAGGGCGGCGTTGGCGCCGGGCAGGACCTTGGCCGCAGACGACTGCTTGCCGAGCACGGTGTAGAGGCAGAAGGCACGGTCGCCCTCGGTGAAGAAGATCTGGCAGCCGGCCTGGCCGGGGAGGGTGCGCTGCAGCGCGGACGCCGAGAACATGTTGGGCGTCAGCTTCGTGGGCAGGCCCTGGCGCGAGAACAGGGCGGTGTTCGCGCACTCGGGCCCGTACTCGAAGAGCGACACGAACACGTCCTGGTCGCCCATCAGGTCGACGGCGCCGGACCCGAAGTCGCCACGATCCTCGGGGAGCGCGAAGTTCGCGAGGTGGACGATCGGGTGGGGGACCTCGGCGGGGTCGCCGATCGCGCTCGAGGTGGCGAGCGGGGTGGTTCGCACACCGATGCGCCCCTCCCACCCGGCGGGCAGGTCGGTCTCGATGCCGTGCGCTTGGAGCTTCATGACCCGCCCATCTTCGCGGACGAGTCGGTGCCCTCGCTGTCGTCGGCACCGCCGGCCTCGTCGGTGGCCGTCGCCCCGTCGACCGAGTACAGGCTCGGGTCACCCGGGCGAACCCCCGCCGCCCAGAGCTCGCGGTCGATCCGCTCCTCGCGCGCCTGGTCCGCATCGGGCTTGGACACCTGCTGGTCGGCGAGCGCGGTGGTCAGCCCGGCGTCGACCGTGGCCTGCTCGAGGAGCGAGCGCACCTGCTCCCAGTCGGGCCCGGTGCCCTCGCCGCGCACGCGGCCGCTCGGTCCGTGCACGTACACGAAGTACGGCGAGCCGGGAACGTCGTAGTCGCCGAACGCTTCGGTGGTCATCACCGTCGGGAAGCCGCTGGGGGCGAGGTCGGCGACGCTCGAGGGGCTCTCGGCGTCGGTCCCCTTGGTGACGACGACCAGGCGGGTGCCATCGGGGAGCTTGAGCTTGCGGGGCTTGCGGAACGCGTCCCAGAACTTCTGGCAGGTGATGCACCCGCTCGAGAGGAAGGCGACGATCGTGTCGTGCGCGACGCCGGTGATGCGCACGCTCACCGCGTCCTGACCGCCGGGGGCGAGGCCGACGAGGTCGGCGGCGCCGCCGAAGTGCTCGCGATCGGGCGGCGCGGGCACCTGCGGCATGACCTGGAAGTCCTCGCGGCTGGTGACCGGCGTCGGCGGCGGGCTCGCTTGAGCGCCGCCCTCCGAGGGCTCGAGGCCGGCGCCGAGCTCGTGCAGGCGCTTGAGGATCTCGGCGTGGGTGCGCAGCAGGCCGCCGACGAGCACAGCGAGGATCGCGACCACCGCGCCCAGCAGCACGACGATCGCGGTCATCGGGCGGCGCCGTGGGCGTGGGGTGCGCTCGGCTCGCGAGCCGCGGCGATGGCGGTGGGCAGGGCGGTGAGGGCCACGTAGGTCATCCAGGTGAGGAGGGCGGTGAGTGCGAGGAAGGGGACGCCGGACCACGGCGTGCCGTCGATCGCGGAGGCGATGTCGTCGACGGGGAAGGCGATGGCGGCCACGGCCACGGCGGCGATGGCCAGGTTGACGGCGACGTGGAGCGTGCCGACCGGTGCGCTGGCCGCGCCGAAGCAGCCGCAGTCGCCGGTGCCCCGGGTGGCCCGGTCGAGCCGGTGGGCGAACCAGGCGAAGCCGAGGTAGGACGCAGCGACGCCCGCGGCGGCGAGCTGGCCGCCGACCGCGATCGCGGCCAGACCGATCGTCACCTCGGCGACGCCGAGGGCACGGGCGCTGGCGGGGGCGCTCGGGAGGCCGGCCTGGCGCAGCGCGACCCGCGTCGCCGCCGGTCGGGCGACCTTCCCCACGCCCGCGAGCGCGAGGAGCGCCGCAGCGGCGAAGAGGGGTCCGGCGAGCGCAGCCACGGCTCCCGACGGTACCGCCCGGGGCCGACGCACCGCTCCGTCCCCAGCGTGAACCCGGGTCGATCGTGGACCGTGGGGGCACGCGATCGACCCGAGATGGCGGGGAACCGAGGAGTCGAGGTGCCTCGCGGCCCCGAACCATCAGCATGCGAGGGGCCAGAAGCGGTCCGGGTAGGCTCGCCAGCCTCATGGAGTCAACGGTCGAGCCCCTCGAGGGCAACAAGGTCAAGCTGTCCATCGCGGTCACCGAGTCGGAGTTCGAGACCGACATCGACGACGCCTTCAAGCGCATCGCGCGCGAGGTTCGCCTGCCCGGGTTCCGTCCGGGCAAGGCGCCGCGCAAGGTGCTCGAGGCGCGCATCGGCCTCGAGCACGCCCGCATCGAAGCGCTCGAGCGGGCGCTGCCGAAGTACTACCTCGAGGCCATCGACGAGCACGACGTCGACGTGATCGCCCAGCCCGAGTGGGAGATCACGGCGGGCCAGGAGAGCGGCGACGTGGCCTTCGACGCCACCGTCGAGGTCCGCCCCGTGGTGAACGCCGGTGGGTACGCCAGCCTGCGCGTCGAGATCCCGAGCCCCGACGTGACCGAGGACGAGGTCGACGAGCGCATCGAGCACCTCCGCAACAGCTTCTCCACCCTCGAGTCGGTCGAGCGGCCCGCCCAGACCGGCGACCAGGTGACGCTCGACATCGAAGGCTCCCGCGACGGCGAGGCCATGGCCGGGCTCACCGCGGACGACTACCTCTACGAGGTGGGCAGCGGCACCATCGTCCCCGAGTTCGACGACCAGCTCGCCGGGGCGAAGGCGGGCGACGTGGTCGAGTTCACGGCCGATCACCCCCAGCCCGACGAGGACCCGGTCGACTTCAAGCTCACGGTGAAGGACGTCAAGGAGAAGGTCCTGCCCGACGCCGACGACGCGTTCGCCGCCGAGGCGTCCGAGTTCGAGACCATCGCCGAGCTGCGCGACGACCTCGCGACGCGCATGGCGATGGTGAAGAAGATCCAGTCCCGCATGGCCATCAGCCAGAAGACCGCCGAGGCGCTCGCCGAGCTCGTCGAGGAGGACGTGCCCGACGCGCTCGTCGACCAGGAGGTCCAGAACCGCCTGCAGGACCTCGCCATGCGCCTCCAGGCCCAGGGCATCGGCATCGAGCAGTACCTGGCGTCCATGGGCCAGGACCAGGAGGAGTGGATCGCCGACATGCGCTCGGCAGCCACCCAGGGCGTGAAGGTCGACCTGGCGCTGCGTGCGGTGGCCACGGCTGAGGGCCTCGAGGTCGACGACGACGAGCTCGAGGCCGAGTACGAGGCCGTCGCCCAGCGCGTGGGCGAGAAGGTCAGCAAGGTTCGCAAGCAACTCGAACGCAACGGGCAGGTGTCGGCGGTACGCTCCGATCTGCGCACCCGCAAGGCCCTCGAATGGCTCGTCGAGCATGTCGAGCTGGTCGACGAAGCGGGCAACGCCGTCGAGCGCGACGCCCTCGAGGTGTCTCCGGTCGACGACCCAGACGACAGCGACGAGATCGACACCGACGCCGCCGACGAGGCGGATGCCACGGAGGACGAGTGACCAACCCCCCGAGCCACGACGAACTGGTCCACCGGGTGACCAGCCTCCACACGGGCCTGCGCGGCCAGGGCTACCTCGTGCCCACGGTCGTGGAGCAGACGAATCGGGGCGAGCGGGCGTTCGACCTGTACTCGCGGCTCCTCAAGGAGCACATCATCTTCCTGGGCACGCCGATCGACGACACGATCGCGAACCTGATCTGCGCCCAGCTGCTGCACCTCGAGTCGGAGAACCCCGACAAGGACATCAACATCTACATCAACAGCCCCGGCGGAGACATCACGGCGCTGTTCGCGATCTACGACACGATGCAGTACGTGAAGCCGGACATCACCACGATCTGCTTCGGCCAGGCGGCGTCGGCCGCGGCCGTGCTGCTCGCGGCGGGCACCGCCGGCAAGCGCCTCGCGCTGCCCCACGCCCGCGTCCTGCTCCACCAGCCCTACGCCTCGGGCGGGGGCCAAGCCACCGACATCGAGATCCAGGCGAAGGAGATCTTGCGGATGCGCGATCTCCTCGAAGACATCCTTGCGGCGCACACCGGGCAGCCGAAGGAGAAGATCAACCGTGACACGGACAGGGATTTCGTGCTGTCCGCGAACGAAGCGAAGGATTACGGCATCATCGACGAGGTGATCTCCGCTCGGGAGCTCGCCGACAAGTCCGGTCCCATCCGGGACGCCTCCTGACGATCGCAAGGGGAAGATCGTGGCCAAGTTCGGAGATGGCGGGGAGCTCCTGAAGTGCTCCTTCTGCGGCAAGTCCCAGAAGCAGGTCAAGAAGCTCATCGCAGGCCCGGGGGTCTACATCTGCGACGAGTGCATCGATCTCTGCAACGAGATCATCGAAGAGGAGCTCTCCGAGACCACCGAGCTCCAGTTCGACGAGCTGCCCAAGCCGCGTGAGATCTTCGAGTTCCTGAACGACTACATCGTCGGCCAGGACCTGGCGAAGCGGATCCTGTCGGTCGCGGTCTACAACCACTACAAGCGGGTGCAGATCGGCGCCGCCTCGAGCGCGGGCGACGTCGAGCTGGCCAAGTCGAACATCTTGCTCATCGGCCCCACCGGCTGCGGCAAGACGTTCCTGGCCCAGACGCTGGCCCGCATGCTCAACGTGCCCTTCGCGATCGCCGACGCCACGGCCCTCACCGAAGCCGGCTACGTGGGCGAAGACGTCGAGAACATCCTGCTGAAGCTCATCCAGGCCGCCGACTACGACGTCAAGAAGGCCGAGACGGGCATCATCTACATCGACGAGATCGACAAGGTGGCCCGCAAGGCGGAGAACCCCTCGATCACCCGCGACGTGTCGGGCGAGGGCGTGCAGCAGGCGCTGCTGAAGATCCTGGAGGGCACCACCGCCTCGGTGCCGCCCCAGGGGGGCCGCAAGCACCCCCACCAGGAGTTCATCCAGATCGACACCACGAACATCCTGTTCATCTGCGGCGGCGCGTTCGCCGGCATCGAGAAGATCATCGAGAGTCGCGCCGGTGCCAAGGGCGTCGGCTTCGGCGCCGACATCCGCAAGGTCGAAGACAAGGACCTGGGCAACCTGCTGCAGAAGCTGATGCCCGAGGACCTCCACAAGTTCGGCCTCATCCCCGAGTTCATCGGGCGCCTCCCGGTGGTGGGCGTGGTCGACAACCTCGACCAGGAGGCGCTGGTCAAGATCCTCGTGGAGCCCCGCAACGCCCTGGTGAAGCAGTACCAGAAGTTCTTCGAGCTCGAGAACGTCACGCTCGAGTTCGCCGACGATGCCCTCCAGGCCATCGCCCAGCAGGCCATCTTGCGCTCCACCGGCGCTCGCGGCCTGCGGGCCATCCTCGAGGAGGTGCTGCTCGACGTCATGTACGACCTGCCGAGCCGCACCGACGTCGAGCGCTGCGTGATCACCGCCGAGGTCGTGCTCGAGAAGGTGAACCCCACCCTGGTGCCGCGCGAGACCACATCGCGCTCCACTCGGCCTCGCCGCGCTGCCAGCTGACGAAGCCTCATCTTCGAGGTCGGCGGGCCGACCAGTAGCGGTGATGGCCACCGAAGCGCGCGACGTGCTCGAGATCTTGGACGCCTTCGCCGACGAGAAGATCGACGTCTGGATCGAGGGCGGCTGGGGCATCGACGCCTTGCTGGGGCACCAGACGCGCGACCACGGCGACGTCGACCTGATCATCGACGCGCCTCGCAGCGACGACGCCCGTCGCGTGCTGGACCGCCTCGGTTTCTCGCTGATCTTCGACGACGCGCCCGGTCGGTGGGCCTTCCAAGACGGCCAGGGTCGTGAGGTCGACCTGAGCGTGGCCGCCGCCGACCGCTACGGGGATCGTTGGAACGTGAACCGCTCCACGGGGCGAGGTGAGCCGGACTACCCGGCCGAGTGCTTCACCACCGGCTGGATCGGGGGCCGATCGGTGGAGTGCCTCGGCCCTGCCGCGCAGGTCGCGCACCACCAGGGCTACGAGCTCGAGGACGTCGATCGCTGGGACATGGATCAGCTGCGCGCCCGCTTCGATGTGTCGCTGCCCGACGCGTTCCGCTCCGACCACAGCCCGGCCTGACGCCTCCCCGGTAGCGTGGGCAGGCCGTGAACCTGACCGCCGCCCTCCGCTACCTCGACCATCACACGAACCTCGAGGCCACCGCCGGCCGCGCCGAGGGGCTCTCCCTCGACCGGATGCGGGCGCTCGTGGGCGCGCTCGGCGACCCGCAGCTCGCCTATCCGGTCATCCACATCACCGGCACGAACGGCAAGGGGTCGGTGGCGCGCATGGTCACCTCGCTGCTCCGGGAGGCGGGGCTCGGCGTGGGCACCTACACCAGCCCGCACCTCGAGCAGATCAACGAGCGCATCTCCTACGACGGCGAGCCCATCGGCGACGAGGACCTCGCCGGCGCCATCGCCGCGGTGGCTGCGGTGGAGGACCTCGCCGGCATCGTCCCGAGCTACTTCGAGATCCTCACCGCGGCGGCGTTCGTCCACTTCGCCGACCGTGCGGTCGACGTGGCGGTCGTGGAGGTGGGCATGCTGGGCCGCTGGGACGCCACGAACGTCGTCGAGGCCGCGGTGGCGGTGCTCACGAACGTCGGGCGCGACCACACCGACGGCGAGGGCGACTGGCGTCGAGCCATCGCCGAGGAGAAGGCGGGCATCGTCAAGCCCACCAGCACCTTCGTGTGCGGCGAGACGGGCGATGACCTCCGCGAGCTCCTCGCGTCCACGCCCGCCGAGCGAACCTGGTGGCGGGGGACCGACTTCGACTGCGATCAGCACGTGCTCGCGGTCGGCGGGCGATCGCTCGAGCTGCGCACGCCGCACCACGTCGTCGACGACGTCCCGCTCCCGCTCCACGGCGCGCACCAGGCCGACAACGCGGCGATCGCGCTGGCGGCCGTCGAGGCGTTCTTCGACCGGGCGCTCGACGACGAGGTCGTGCGCGAGGGCTTCGCCGCGGTGACCGTGCCCGGTCGCTTCGAGGTCGTGCACCGCGAGCCGACGGTCGTGCTCGACGCCGCCCACAACCTCGACGGCGCCGAGACGTGCGCGGAGACCCTCCGTGACGAGTTCACGCTCTCGGGCACCCTCATCTACGTCACGGGCTTCCTCGGGGGCCGAGACTCGCGAGACATGCTCGAGGCCCTCGGTGCTGGCGACGCCGGGTTCCTCGTGGCGTGCACGCCGGAGTCGCCCCGCGCCATCCCTGCCCCCGAGGTCGCGGCCGCCGCCGACGCGCTCGGCATCGTCGCGGAGGCCGTGCCGAACGTGGCCGACGCGGTCGAGCGGGCCCTCGCCCTCGCCGGCGCCGACGACTTCGTGCTCGTCACCGGATCCCTCTACGTCGTGGGCCCCGCCCGCGCCCTGCTCCGCACGGAGGTCGATGCCTGATGGCTCCTGTCGCCACCACCCCGCTCTCGAAGATCCGCCCGAATGACCCGTGCTGGTGCGGGAGCGGCAACAAGTTCAAGCGCTGCCACAAGCCCTCCACCGATCGGGTCGTGGCCGGCACCGTCAGCCCGATGCGCCAGGTTCCGCCGGAGATCGAGCGCCCCCACTACGCGGAGCACGGCGGCACCGACGACCGCTCCGAGCCGATGGTGAAGGACGCAGAGACCATCGATCGCATGCGACGCACCGGGCGTGCCGCCGCCGAGATCCTCCGTCAGGTGGGCGACGCGATCGCCCCGGGGGTCACCACCGAGGAGCTCGACGAGCTCTGCCATCGCCTGTGCATCGAGGCCGGCGGCTACCCGAGCCCCCTCAACTACGGCATCGACCCGACGTTCCCCAAGTCGGTCTGCACCTCGGTGAACGAGGTGATCTGCCACGGGATCCCCGACAGCCGCCCCCTGCGAGACGGCGACATCGTGAACCTCGACGTCACGCTGTTCCGCGAGGGCGTGCACGGCGACACGAACGCCACCTGGGCGGTGGGCACGACCGACCCCGAATCGATGCGGCTCATCCAGGTGACCAAGGAGTGCACGTGGCGCGGCATCGAGGCGGTCCGCCCCGGTCGGCCGATCTCCGACATCGGCCGAGCCATCCAGGACCACGCCGAGGCTGAGGGCTTCAGCGTCGTGCGCGCCTTCGTCGGTCACGGCGTGGGCAAGGAGTTCCACACGCCGCCCGAGGTCCTCCACTACTTCCACCCGCAGGTGAGCACGGTGATGGAGCCGGGGATGACCTTCACCATCGAGCCCATGATCGCCGTGGGCGCGTGGCAGCAGCGCCTGTGGGACGACGGGTGGACGGCGGCCACCGTCGACGGCAAGCGCACGGCGCAGTTCGAGCACACGATGGTCGTCACCGACGACGGCGTCGAGCTGCTCACCCTCCACCCAGATGGCCGCTGGTCGGGCGACGGTGGCGATCTGGGGGGCGAGTCCGGCACGGCAACCGCTCACGTTCGGCCCTGACCTGCCGATCGGGTGCCGGAAGGGGAGGCGATCGGCAGGTGACCCACGAACCCAGCGGTCAGACGCCCGACATCGGCGGAGCGAACGAGGTGTTCCGGTTGGCGTTCGAGCACGCGCCCATCGGGATCGTCGTCGTCGCGCCGGACGGACCGGTGCGGTGGGCGAACCGGGCGATCTGCGAGATGCTCGGGAGGACCTCGAACGATCTCGTCGGGGAGGTGTGGGACGCGATCGTGCACCCCGACGACCTTGACGTGGAGCGCACCGACCTGCGGCGGGTCTTGGCGTCGGGCGGCACCTCGTACACCATCGAACGACGGTGCATCCGGTCCGACGGCTCCGTGTTCCCGTCGCAGATCGACGTGTCGTTGATCTTCGACGACGCGGGCAACCACGAGGCGTTCGTCGCCCACGTCCAAGACATCAGCGAGCGCAAGGCCACCCACGATCAGCTCGAGCGGGCGCACCAGGCGCTGCAGGCCTCCCAGCAGCGCTCCGAGGCGTTGGTCGAGCGCTCGACCGACATCATCTGCATCATCGACGTCGAGGGGATGATCACGTATCACAGCCCCGCGGCCGAGCGGGTGCTCGGCTGGCCACCCGACACCGTGGGCGTGCCGTTCGGGGACATCGTGCACCCCGACGATCGAGCGAAGCTGGTCCACGCGTTCCGTGAGCTGCTTCGCGAGCCGTCCACCACCACGACCGCCGAGGCGCGGGTCATCGCCGTCTCCGGCGATTGGCGCCATGTGGAGATCGTTGCCACGAACCGCGTGACCGATCCGGCGGTGGGTGGGGTCGTGGCCAACGTGCGAGATGTGACCGAGCGCGTCGACGCCGCCTCGCGGATCACGTGGCAGGCGTTCCACGATCCGCTCACCGGGCTCCCGAACCGTGCGCTCCTCAACGACCGTCTGGCGCAGGCCGCCGAGCGGGCGCGGCGGGCGGCGACCCGGTGCGCGGTCCTGTTCCTCGACCTCGATCACTTCAAGCTGGTCAACGATTCGCTCGGCCACGAGGCGGGCGACGAGCTGCTCGTCGAGGTCGCCCGCCGCCTCACACGGACGGTGCGCGGCACCGACACCGTCGCCCGCCTCGGCGGCGACGAGTTCGTGGTGCTGGTCGAGGGCAGCCGTGACGAGGAGGTGCTGGTGCTCGCGGATCGCCTCGCTCGAGAGGTCGCCGAGCCGATCAGCCTTCCGCAGGGCGTGGTCAACACGAGCACGTCGATCGGCATCGCCTTCGGTGGGACCGAGCGAGTCGGCTCGCACCTGCTCCGCGACGCGGACACGGCCCTCTACCGAGCGAAGGAGAAGGGGCGGAACCGCTTCCACGTCTTCACCGAGTCGCTGCGGGCGGCAGCGCTGCGGCGCGTCGAGATCGATCAGGGCCTCCGCGCCGCCCTCGCCGAGGAGCGACTGCGCCTCCACGTGCAGCCCATCGCGGATCTCACGACCGGCGACCTCCTGTCGGTGGAGGCCCTCATGCGCGTGCAAGACCGTCACGGGAACCTCGAGCTGCCTGCCGAGTACCTCGAGGTGGCCGACGAGTCGGGCCTCGTGGTCGCGGTGGGCCAGGCGATGCTCGAGCAGGCGTGCCGGGCGATGGTCGCGTGGCGCTCGTCGCTCGGCGACGACGCGCCACCGCGCATCGCGGTGAACGTGGCCGCGCGCGAGCTCGCCTCGCAGGACTTCCTCCCGCACCTGTGGAAGGTGCTGGCGCGCTACGACCTGTCGCCTCCGGACCTGGCGCTGGAGTTCACCGAGTCCACCGTGATCGGTGCGGACCGACAGACGCTCCGCACCGTCGACCGCCTGAAGGAGGTGGGCGTCACGATGGCCGTCGACGACTTCGGCACCGGCTACTCCAGCCTCGCGTACCTCAAGCGGTTCCCGATCGGCGCGGTGAAGCTCGACCGCACCTTCGTCGCCGGCCTCGGCACCGACCCGAGCGACGCCGAGATCGTGCGGGCGGTGGTGTCGCTCGGCGAGGCCCTCGAGCTCGACGTCGTGGCGGAGGGCATCGAGACCCCCGGGCAGCTCCAGATGCTCCAGGAGCTCGGTTGCAGCTACGGCCAGGGCTTCCTGCTGGGGCCGCCGGCCGCGCCCGAGTGCCTCGATCCCTCCTCGCTCGCCCAGGTGATCGCCGACACCAACATCGGCTGGGCCGTCTCCTAGGGCGGTCGGCGGAGGTCGTCGGAGGTCGGCGGAGACCGGTCCAGGGTTGGAGCGGCTCGCGGGCAAACCCGTAGGGTTCGCGTCACTATGACGAACCGGACCTTCATCATGTGCAAGCCCGACGCGGTCGAGCGGGGCCTCGTTGGCGAGATCATCGCCCGGATCGAGCGCAAGGGCCTGACCTTGGCCGCCGTCGAGCTGCGCACCGCGGATGTCGCGCTGGCCGAGGCCCACTACGCCGAGCACGCCGACAAGCCGTTCTTCGGCGAGCTGGTGAGCTTCCTCACCCGATCGCCCGTGGTGGCCATGATCGTCGAGGGCCCGGCCGACAACACCTGGGAGCTGTGCCGCATCCTGATCGGCAAGACGCAGGTCACCGACGCCCAGCCCGGCAGCATCCGGGGCGACTTCGCCACCACCACGAACGAGAACCTCGTGCACGGCTCCGACGGCCCCGAGTCCGCCGAGCGTGAGATCGGGCTCTGGTTCCCCGGTCGCTGACGCGACGCTCGGCCCCAGCGGGCCGCTGAACGTGGAGTGGAGGGTGACCATCCACCTCCACCTGAGGTGCATCTGCTAGGGCGATTGTTGCGATTCCATGACGACGGCTAGAGTGCTGCCGATGGAACTCGGACCGGTGCAGGCCGCCCTTGTCGGCGGCTGGCGCTCGTCCTAGCCTTCGCCCACGTCGCACGCCCTCGGGAGGGCCGTCACATGTCTGCTGACAACCCGCTCTCCTCGATCATGGGCCGCGACATGGCGGTCGATCTCGGCACCGCGAACACCCTCGTCTACGTGCGCGGTCGCGGCATCGTGCTCAACGAGCCGTCGGTGGTCGCGGTCAACGTGAAGGACGGTCGTCCGCTCGCGGTGGGCCTCGAGGCGAAGCGGATGATCGGGCGCACCCCAGCGCACATCCAGGCCATTCGTCCGCTGAAGGACGGCGTGATCGCCGACTTCGAGATCTGCGAGAAGATGCTGCGGTACTTCATCCACCGGGTGCACCAGCGCCGTTGGGTGAAGCCCCGCATGGTCATCTGCGTCCCCTCGGGCATCACCGGCGTCGAGCAGCGTGCGGTGCAGGAGGCCGCCGAGTACGCCGGCGCCCGCAAGCCCGCCTACATCATCGAGGAGCCCATGGCTGCGGCCATCGGCGCCGGGCTGCCGGTGCAGGAGCCCACGGGCAACATGATCGTCGACATCGGTGGTGGCACCACCGAGGTGGCGGTGATCTCCCTCGGTGGCATCGTGAGCAGCCAGTCCGTGCGCGTGGGTGGCGACGAGCTGGACGACGCGATCATCCAGTTCATCAAGAAGGAGTACAGCCTCGCCCTCGGCGAGCGCACCGCGGAGGAGGTGAAGATCGCGCTCGGCTCCGCCTGGCGCCTCCAGGAGGAGCTGCATGCCGAGATCCGCGGGCGCGACCTCGTCACCGGGCTCCCGAAGACCATCGTCACCACCACCGAGGAGATCCGCGAAGCCATCGAGGAGCCCGTCGCCGCCATCTGCGACGCGGTGAAGGTCACCCTCGACAAGACCCCGCCGGAGCTCGCCGCCGACATCATGGAGCAGGGCATCGTGCTCGCCGGTGGGGGCGCCCTCCTGCACGGCCTCGACGCCCGCCTCTCGCACGAGACCGGCATGCCGATCGTGATCGCCAACAACCCGCTCGATTGCGTGGCGATCGGCTCGGGCCAGTCGCTCGAGGAGTTCGAGGCGCTCAAGGGCGTGCTGTTCTCGACCAGCCTCCAGAACTAGCTCGCGGGCTCCCGCACCGTGGCCTTTCCCCGTCGCAGCTCTCGCAACCCGCGCTCGCGCGCGACCTTCGCGCTGCTGCTGCTCACCGCGGTCACCGTCTTGGTGCTCGACCTGCCCGGCACCGGCCCGCTCGACCCGGTGCGCAGCGTCTTCGCCACCGCGTTCCGGCCGATCCGAGCGGCGGGCAACGCCGTCTTCGAGCCGCTCAGCAACGGGTGGAAGGGCGCCTTCGGCTACGACGACGTGCGCGACGAGAACGACCAGCTCCGCAAGGAGCTCGAGGAGCGCAAGGGACTCGAGGCCGAGGTCGAGCGTCTCCAGGCCGACAACGCCGAGCTTCGCAAGCTGAACGGGATCACCGTGGAGGGCGTGCCCACCAAGGCGGCGAAGGTCGTGTCGGGACCGCTCAACAGCTTCGAGCAGGTGGTGCGGATCGACGTCGGCTCGTCGAGCAAGGTGAAGCCGCTGATGGCGGTGGTCACCGGGGGAGGGGTGCTCGGCCGCATCGCGGACACCGACAGCGCCAGCTCGACCGTGGAGCTGCTCACCAAGCCGGGCGTCAAGCTCGGGGCGGCCACCACCGACGGCGCCCTCGGCATCGTCGAGGGCCAAGGTGTCGGCCAGCCCCTGCTGCTCACCATCGATGGCGACGAGGACGTCGACATCGAGGAGGGCGACTGGATCTACACCTCGGGCATCGACCGCTCTGCCTTCCCCGGAGATCTCCCGATCGGCCGCGTGTCGAAGGTGACCGAGCGCGCCGACGGCCTGGCGCCGCGCATCGAGGTCGAGCCAGCCGCCGACCTGAGCTCGCGCTACGTGCGGGTGGTGCTGAAGGACCCGCCGTCGTGAGCCCGGTGCGGGTGGCGGCCGTGGTGGTCGCGGCGCTCACCGTCCAGGTCTCGTTGCTGTCGCGGTTCTCCTTCGAGGGGGCCCGGCCCGACGTCATGATCCTGCTGGCGGTGATCGCCGGCTACGTCGCCGGTCCCGACCGCGGCGCGATCGTCGGCTTCGCGGCCGGTATGTCGTTCGACGTGCTGCTGTCCACGCCCCTCGGCCTCTCCGCGCTCGTCTACACGGTGGTCGGCTACGGCGTCGGCGCGGCCACCGTCGGCATGGTCCGGTCCTCGCGCATCGCGCCGATCCTGGTGGCGGCCGCCGGCAGCGCGATCGGGGTGCTCGCCTATGCGCTCGTGGGGACGGTGCTCGGCGAGCCGACCCTCGACGGGCCCGACCTCGTCGCTATCGTCGTCTTCGTCTCGGCGATCAACGCCGTCCTCGCCCCCTTCGCGGTCCGCGCGATCTCCTGGACGATCTCCTCCGACAGCGATCGCCGATCGCCCTTCGCGCTTCGATGAGCTCCGATTCCCGACATCGCCTGGGCCTCCTCGCCGTCACCGCCATCTCGCTGTTCGGGGCACTGCTCGCCCGCCTCTGGTTCCTCCAGATCGTCGAGGGCGACTCGTTCACGCTCCAGGCCGAGGGCAACGCGACCCAGGAGGTGATCATCCCGGCGCCGCGGGGCGCGATCTACGACCGCAACGGCGTGGCGCTCGTGCAGAACCGCCAGTCCATCATCGTGGGCATCGATCGCCAGGCGTACGCCGACCTCGACGACGACGAGCAGGCCGACCTGAAGCAACGGCTGTCCGCGGCCCTGTCCTTCGCCAAGCCCGTGCCCGACCAGGTCACGGTCGACGACATCGACGCCAAGCTGAACGACACCCGGTACTCCAAGTTCCGCCCGGTGCCCATCGCCGAGGACCTGACGGTCGAGGACGAGATCTACTTCTCCGAGCAGCAGGACCGGTACCCGTCGGTGGTGGTGGAGCGCACGACGGTGCGCGAGTACCCGTTCGGCTCCCTCGCCGCCCATGTCCTCGGCTACGTCGGGGCGCTCAGCGACACGCAGTGGGCCGACCTCAAGGACCACAACGACGCGGCCAAGCCCTACGTGCAGACCGACGAGATCGGCAAGGCCGGGGTGGAGGCCACCTACGAGGAGTACCTGCGGGGGACCCCTGGCAAGCGGGTGTACGAGGTCGACCGGGCGGGCGACATCGTCCGCGAGGTGGTGGCCAAGCGGGTCGACCCGAAGCCCGGCGACGACCTGTACCTGTCGCTCGATGCGCGGGTGCAGTACAAGGCGGAGGAGGCGCTCCAGGCCCAGCTGCTCAACGCGTTCCAGGGTCGTGAGGGTGCGGCGGCGGGATCGATGGTCGTCATGGACCACAGCACCGGTCAGGTCCGTGCGATGGCGTCGTATCCCACCTACGACCCGAGCGACCTGGTCGGGGGCATCTCGTGCCCGGTGTGGCGCGATCTCCAGGGCCTCGACCGCGAAGGCCCGTGCGGCGACGACATGACCGAGGAGATCAAGCAGCGCAAGGAGGACGGCGACCCCGTCACCCCGAAGCTGCTCAACCGCGCGCTCCAGGGCTCCTATCCGCCGGCGTCGACCTTCAAGCTGGCGAGCTCCTACGCGGCGCTCAAGGTCGGCCTCATCACCCCGCAGACCTCCTACGCAGACGGTGGCAGCTACCGGCTGTGCGATGGCGACGGCCCCGGCTGCTTGAAGCAGAACTCCGGCGGCACCGGCCACGGGACGGTGAACCTCCAGACCGCGCTCACCGTGTCGTCGGATGTCTTCTTCTACTGGATCGGCGACAACGTGTGGGCGCAGCGCGAGACGCTCGGCGAGACCGCCATGCAGGACGCCGTGGCCGACCTGGGCTACGGCGCGAAGTCGGGGATCGACCTTCCCGGGGAGTCGCCGGGCCAGGTGCCGACGCCGGACTCCGAGCTCGAGCTCGCGCTCGCGCTCTACGACGCGGACCCAGCCGCGTACGACAACGACATCGAGAACGCGAAGCAGGCCGGTCGGTGGGTGGGTGGCTTCAGCGCGGACATGGCCATCGGGCAGAAGGTCAACGCGACCCCGTTGCAGACGGCGAACGCCTACTCGGCGCTGGCCAACGGCGGCTCGCTCCTGCAGCCGAGCGTCATGGAGAAGGTCACGGCGGCCGGTGAGCCCGACCAGGTCGTCGTCGCCCATGAGCGCAAGGTGATTCGAACGCTCGACTTCTTCGGCGCTGAGCCGTCCTACATCGCCGGGTTCCGTGGCGTCGTCGATCCCACCTATGGCAACGGGGGAACCGCCCAGAGCGCGTTCAGCGGCTTCCCCTTCTCGTCGATGCCGCTCGGGGGCAAGACCGGAACAGCGCAGACCGGCGAGGATCCGAAGACCGGGTACGAACGGCCCGACAACTCGCTCTTCGTCGGCTTCAGCGTCGGCGGCCCGACGGCGTGGACGGCTTCCGCCATGCTCGAGTACTCGGGGTTCGGCGCCGGGGCCGCCGCCCCCGCCGTCCGCATGGTGCTCGAGCCGATCGCGGACGGCAGCATCTACCAGTTCCGGATCCCGAGCGGCGGCGACATCGACGCCGAGTCCGCCGCCGAGCAGTCCGCTGGCCTGGGTGGGGGAGGGGCCGACTGATGGCCGCGACGTACGGATCCACGTCAGGTCGGCGCCACCGGGCGCGCCAGCCGCTCACCAACTGGCGTTCGAACCCGGCTTCGCCCTCTCGCCACATCGACCTGGTGCTCGTCGGGGCGGTGTTCGCCGTGAGCATGCTCGGTGCGGTGATGGTGTACTCCACCACCCGCGGTGCCACCGAGCCCTACGACCGCAGCTACCTGGTCCGCGTGCTCATGTTCATCGTCCTCGGCGGAGCGATGATGGGTGCGCTCGCGATGTTCGACTACCGCAAGCTTCGCGACTTCTGGCCGTTCGTCTACGGGGGGAGCGTGCTCCTGCTCCTGTTGGTGCTCATCCCCGGCATCGGGTCGCGCACGAAGGGCACCCAGGGCTGGTTCCAGCTCCCCGGCTTCCAGCTGCAACCGTCCGAGCTCGCCAAGCTGGGGATGATCATCGGCTTCGCCGGCCTGGCCTCGCAGTTCCGTGGCGACCTCGACAACGCCCGGGTCGTGATGCTGCTCGGCATCTGCGGCGCGCCCATGGCGCTCGTGCTGCTCCAGCCCGACCTCGGCACCACCCTCGTGTCGGTGGCGGTGACGTTCGCCCTGCTCCTGGTGGCGGGGGTGCCGGGCCGGATCCTCGGTGGGCTCGCGGTGGCCGCGATCCTCGGCACGACGGTGGTGCTCACGTCGGGGCTGCTGAAGGAGTACCAGGTCAACCGGCTCACCACCTACGTCCGCCAGGACGAGGCCGCCACGACGGACTCCGACGAGCAGGCCCGCTTCAACCTCGACCAGTCCAAGGCGGCGATCGGCAACGGTGGCCTCTGGGGTCAGGGCCTGTTCGAGGGCAAGCAGACCAACGGAAGGTTCGTGCCCGAGCAGCGCACCGACTTCATCTTCTCGGCGGTGGGCGAGCAGCTCGGCTTCGTGGGCTCGTCGATGCTGCTGCTCGCGCTGGGGGTGATCGTCTGGCGGGTGTGGCGCACCGCCCAGCTGGCCCGAGACGAGTTCGGCACCCTCCTCTGCACCGGGATCATGGTGATGCTGGTGGTGCAGATCTTCGAGAACGTCGGGATGACGATGGGGATCATGCCGATCACGGGCATCCCGCTCCCGTTCGTGTCCTACGGCGGCTCGGCGCTGCTGACGATGTTCGTGAGCATGGGCCTCGTCTTGAGCGTCCACATGCGCCGCTTCTCGTAGCCGGTGCAGGCCGGCGGCCACCGGCGGACCGGCCTGGCCGCGTGCAGGACCGCACCGGTGGCGTGCACATCTGCACACGCCTGGCATCGGCGACCGGCCCGAACGCGGCTTGTGCGATCGTGAATGCCGTGGCGACGAGGCGTGGTCGGTAGAATCCCGGCCGTCATGACCATCTGGACCCAGCTCGAGCCGCTGCTCGCCAAGGTGCAGAAGCCAGCCCGCTACATCGGGTGCGAAGACGGGGCCCAGGTCCCCGAGCACCGACCCGACCGAGCGGCCTGGCTGCTCGCCTACCCCGACACCTACGAGATCGGCCTCCCCAACCAGGGGCTCCAGATCCTCCGCGAGATCGTCAACGAGCGCGACGACGCCGTCGCCGAGCGCGCCTACGCCCCGTGGACCGACCTCGAGGTGCTCCTCCGCGAGCACGGCCTCCCGCTCTTCTCCGTCGACAGCCACCGCGCCGCCGCGGACTTCGACATCTTGGCGTTCAACCTCTCGGCGGAGCTCACCTACACGAACCTCGTGAACCTCGTGGACCTCGCCGGGTGCCCGGTGCGTTCGGTCGACCGCGCCGCCGACGACCTGCTCGTTGGCGCTGGCGGCCACTGCACCTACAACCCCGAGCCCATCGCCGACTTCCTCGACTTCGTGGTGCTGGGCGACGGCGAGGAGGTCATCGGCGAGATCAGTGCGGCGGTGGCCGCGTGGAAGCGGGGCGGCAAGGCGGATCGCCTAGAGGTGCTGCGGGCCCTCGCTGGCATCGAGGGCGTCTACGTGCCCCGCCTCTACGACGCGGTCTACGGCGACGATGGCCTGCTCGTCGAGACCGTCCCCAACGATCCGGCGGCTCCGGCGCTCATCGAGAAGCGCACCATCGCGGACCTGGGCGAGTGGCCGTACCCGAAGCAGCAGCTGGTACCGCTCACCGAGGTGGTGCACGATCGGCTCAACGTCGAGGTGTTCCGCGGCTGCACGCGCGGATGCCGGTTCTGCCAGGCCGGCATGATCACCCGGCCGGTGCGCGAGCGGCCCGCCGAGCAGGTCCGCACGATGGTGGCCGAGGGGCTCCGCCGAACGGGCTACGACGAGGTGGCGCTCACGTCGCTGTCCACCGCGGACTTCTCGGGCATCGAGCAGGTCGTGCGCGAGACGGTGAACGACCCCGACTGCGGCAACGTCTCCGTGTCGCTGCCGTCGCTGCGGGTCGACGCGTTCACGGTCGGCATCGCCGGGGAGATCCAGAAGGCGCGCCGCACCGGCCTCACGTTCGCCCCCGAAGCTGGCACCTGGCGCATGCGCCAGGTCATCAACAAGCTCATCCGCGAGGAAGACCTCTACGCCGCGGTGCGCAGCGCCTACTCCCAGGGGTGGCGGCGCATGAAGCTGTACTTCCTCACCGGCCTCCCCACCGAGACCGACGAAGACACGCTGGGCATCGCCACCCTCGCTCGCAACTGCGTTGCGATCGGTCGCGAGTACCACCGCAGCCCGTCGGTCACCGTGAGCCTCGGCGGCTTCGTGCCGAAGGCGTTCACCCCGTTCCAGTGGTTCGGCCAGAACACCCGTGAGGAGCTGCAGCGCAAGATCTTCCTCCTGCGCGACGAGCTCCGCCGCGACCACGCCATCAAGCTCAAGTGGCACGACCCGAAGGCAACCGTGGCGGAGGGGCTCGTGAGCCGGGGCGACCGCCGCATGGCCGACGTCATCGAGGACGTGTGGCGCCACGGCGGCACCTTCCAGGAGTGGAGCGAGCACTTCGACCTGCAGCTCTGGGAGGATGCCCTCGATCGAGCGGGCCTCACGGTGGAAGCGCTCGCGTACCGACATCGACACGAGGACGAGGCCCTCCCGTGGGACCACCTCTCGGCGGGGCTCCACAAGGACTTCCTCTGGCAGGAGTGGCGCGACGCGCTCGACGAGGTCGGCTTGGAGGACTGCCGGTGGACGCCCTGCTACGACTGCGGCGCCTGCACCGGGTACGGCATCGAGCACGTCGTCGCCTCCGCCGTGCCCCCTGCGGGCGGGTCCCAGGGCACGGGCCAGGACCTCGCGGTCGGTGGCGAGGTGCCCGTCACGCTCCTCGCGGCCAAGCCGGCGCCGGTGGGCGCGGGCGCCGGAGGGGCCCGGTGAGGATCCGCGTGCGCTTCGAGAAGCTGGGCAAGGTGCGCTGGACGAGCCACCGAGACCTGGCCCGGATCTGGGAGCGGGTGGTGCGCGTCACCGGCCTGCCCATCGCCTACTCGCAGGGGTTCTCCCCCCACCCGAAGCTCCACTTCGGGCTCGCGCTGTCCACCGGCCACGAGTCGCTGTGCGAGTACGTCGACCTCGACCTCGACGACGAGGCTCCCGGCCTGCCTGGCCCGAGCGACCTCGACGCGCTCCCGGAGCGCCTCTCGAGCGCGCTTCCGGTGGGCGTCACGGTGGACGCCGTCGGCATCATCCCCACCAGCACCACCTCGCTGCAGCAGGCGGTGGTCAGCTGCGAGTGGGACATCGAGGTCCGAGGCGCCGGTGCCGACGACCTCCAGGCCGCCATCGAACGCGTGCTCGCCGAGCCCGAGCTCGTGATCACCCGCCAGCGCAAGGGCAAGGACGTCACCGACGACATCCGCCCCTACCTGCTGGACCTCGCCGTCATCGGGCCCACCGATGCCGGCACCCGTCTGCACGCCCACCTCGCCACCCAGCCCCGCGGGCTGCGGATCGGCGAGCTCGTCGCCGTCCTCGGCGTCGGCGAGGAGGGGTCCGTGCGGCGGACGCACCAATGGACGCTGGTCGACGGCGCCCGGACGGAGCCGCTCGACGCGGCCGCCGAGGCGACGTCGACCCCGCTCGTCGAACATCGGCGGGCGTCGTGAGAAGGGACTCCACCCATGACCGACACGGACGCCGGGGATCGCCCCACGCCCGCACGCGAGGCATCGCCCACCAGCGCCGCTGAGGACGCTGCGCCGAACCCGCCCAAGGCCGCCAAGGCCAGCGCCGATCCCGGCGGTGGGTCGGGCGGTGCCGACGCGTCTGACGCGTCCGACGCGAGCGACGCATCCGGCGGGGCTGCCAAGCCTCGCCGGCGCGGGTCTCGCGGAGGCCGCAACCGCAACCGACCCCGGCCCGAGGGTGGTGGCGAGCGAGGCGACGTCGTCGACGGCGACGCGCCCGACCCCGCGGGACCCGCGGGCGACTCCGATGCCGACGCGCCAGCGAGCCCGGCGTCGTCGGGCCGTTCCGGCCAGCGGAGCAAGGGCAGCCAGACCCGCAAGCCGAAGCCGTCCACGGCCACCGGGTCCGGCGGTGCTGGTGACGATGGTGGCGACGACCGCACACCAGAGCTCCCCGACCGCCATCGCGAGAACAAGCCATCGGCGGAGGCCGCCGAGGCCGCCCTCGTGCGCAAGCCCCAGATCGGCGACTCCCGACCCGCGCCAGCGGCCACCCCGGGGGCAGACGCCGAGGGTGGGGCCAGCGCCGGTTCGGGCGGTGCCAAGCGGCGCCGCCGCCGGGGCGGTCGCGGCCGAGGAGGCCAGGGAGGCCAGGGGCAGAGCCCGGGCGAACGGCAGGGCCAGGGCGGGTCCGGCAAGAAGCGGTCCACGTCGGGCGTGGTCACGGCCATCACCGACGACGCTCCGGTCGACCTCGACGAGAAGACGCTGTCGAAGCGCCGGGGCAAGGAGCGCAAGGGCCGACCGGTCGGTCGGTACCTGATGGCGGTGCACGTCCAGCCCACCGCCACCCAGATCGCCGTGCTCGAGGGCAAGGCCCTGATCGAGCACTACGTGTCGCGGCCCTCCGACGACGTCAGCCAGATCCACGGGAACATCTACGTCGGCAAGGTCCAGAACGTGCTGCCGGGCATGGAGGCGGCGTTCGTCGACATCGGCACCCCGAAGAACGCCGTGCTCTACCGCGGCGACACGCGATACGACCCCGAGGACCTCGACGACAAGGGGGCCAACCCGCGCATCGAGCAGATCCTGCGGCCGAAGCAGATGATCCTCTGCCAGGTCACCAAGAACCCGATCGGGGCGAAGGGTGCCCGGCTCACCCAGGAGGTGTCGCTCCCGGGCCGCTTCGTGGTGCTCGTGCCCAACAGCACCACCTACGGCATCTCCAAGCGCCTCCCCGACAACGAGCGCAAGCGGCTCCGCCAGATCCTCGACAAGGCGAAGCCGAAGGGCCACGGCCTCATCGTTCGCACCGCAGCGGAGGGCATCTCCGCCGAGGAGCTCGCTCGCGATGTCGAGCGGCTCGCCAAGACCTGGGAGGAGATCGAGGCCCGCGCCGAGAAGGTGATGCGGTCCGGTGCGGCGGCGCTGCTCTACCGCGACCCCGACATGTCCATCCGGGTGATCCGCGAGGAGTTCAACCAGGACTACCGCCAGGTCGTGATCGACGACGAGGCGGTCTACGAGCAGGTGCGCGACTACGTGCGCAGCATCTCGCCGGCGCTCGTCGAGCGGATCGTTCGCTACCAGCCCGAGGAGCACGGCGGCCTGCCGGTGTTCGAGACGTTCCACGTCCACGAGCAGCTCCACAAGGCGCTCGACCGCAAGGTGTGGCTGCCCTCAGGCGGGTCGCTCATCATCGAGCGCACCGAAGCGCTGACCGTGATCGACGTCAACACCGGCAAGAACGTCGGCAAGTCGAGCCTCGAGGAGACGGTGTTCCGCAACAACCTGGAGGCGGCGGAAGCGGTGGCCCACCAGCTGCGGCTCCGCGACATCGGCGGCATCATCGTGATCGACTTCATCGACATGGAGATCAAGGCCAACCGTGAGCAGGTCATCGCGACCTTCCGCCAGGCGCTGGCCCGCGACAAGACCCGCACCCAGGTGTTCGACATCTCCGAGCTCGGGCTGGTCGAGATGACCCGCAAGCGCATCGGGGAGGGCTTGATCGAGTCGCTCTCCACGGCCTGCCCGCACTGCGAGGGTCGTGGCCTGCTGTTCGACGATGAGCTGATCGGCTCCTGAGCCGCCCTGCCGGCCCCACCGCCCGTCGAGGGCGTGATGGGGCCCTCGGGTTGGTCCGGGCTGGTGCCGACCCCTACGATGGTCCCTCGGCCCTCGCGGCCGCGAACGAACGCGCTGAAGGCAGAACGACGATGTACGCAGTCATCAAGACCGGTGGGAAGCAGTACCGGGTCACCGAGGGCCAGCAGCTCCAGGTCGAGCGCCTGGGCGTGGAGGAGGGCGAGGTCAGCCTCACCCCGGTGCTCCTCGTGGACGGCGACACGGTCGTGTCGGCTCCCGACGCGCTCGCCAAGGCGAAGGTGGTGGCGAACGTGGTCGGGGCCGCCAAGGGCCCGAAGGTCACCGGCTTCACCTACAAGAACAAGACGAACTCGCGGAAGCGCTGGGGCCACCGCCAGCAGTACGCGACCATCGAGATCACCGGCATCACGAAGGGCTGAACCGACATGTCGAAGACCAAGGGCGGCGGCTCCACCCGCAACGGCCGCGACTCCAACGCACAGCGCCTCGGCGTGAAGGCCTACGACGGCACCCTCGTGTCGGCCGGCTCCATCATCGTCCGCCAGCGCGGCACCCACTTCCACCCCGGCGAGAACGTCGGCCGCGGCGGTGACGACACGCTGTTCGCGACCGTCGACGGCCGGGTGAAGTTCGGCCGCCGGGCCGGGCGCAAGCTCGTCGACGTGCTGCCTGCCGAGTAGCACCTCGCTTCGGGGCGCCGTGCTCCCAGACCTGATGGAGGCCCCGCTGCGGCGGGGCCTCGTCGCGCCTGGCCTCCTGGCGCGGGTGGTGGCCTCAGGCGCTGCGGGGCAGCGCCCGCTCGTCCCACCCGAGGAGATCGAGCGCGGCGCGGTGCGCGAACCGGTCGGTCATGCCCGAGACGTAGTGGACCGCGGCCGCGGTGGCCTCGGGCGAGCCGGGCACGAGGCCCACCGCATCGGGCAGGCGGGCGGGATGCTCGAGGTAGAACTCCGCCAGCCCAGCGATCAGGCGTGATGAGCGATCGGCTTGGTCGATCGCCTCCGGGCGCAGGTAGATGCGCTCGTAGTTGAACTCGCGGAACGCGGCGAGCGCCTCCGCTTCTTCCGTGCGCAGCGACACCGTGCCGGTGCTGGCGATGGTCTGCACCATCGCCGTGATGAAGCGGTGCAGCTGCGTCCGGCGATCCGATCCGACCACCTCGGCGACCGCGGCGGGAAGCTCGTGGGGCTCGACGATGCCGGCATCGACCGCGTCCTCGAAGTCGTGGCACACGTAGGCGAGCCGATCGGCCCAGGCCACGACCTCGCCCTCGGGGGTGGAGGGCGCGGGGCGGTTCCAGGAGTGGTTGCGGATGGCGTCGAGCGTCTCGGCGCACAGGTTGAGCGGGGCCAGCACCACATCGGCGCCGTACACGGCGTGGTGGTAGCCCCCCTCCACGAACGGCGAGAGCGCACCCTCCGAAGCATGGCCGGCCGGACCGTGGCCGCAATCGTGGCCGGTGGCGGCGGCGGCGGTGAGGGCCACGTTGAGCCCGGTGGGGCGGGCGATGGACACCGCGACCTGGCAGACCTCGATGGCGTGGGTGAGCCGGGTGCGGAGATGGTCGTCTTCGGGGGCGACGAACACCTGGCACTTGCCGGCGAGGCGCCGGAAGGCCTTCGAGTGGTGGATCCGGTCGAGGTCGCGCTCGAAGCAGGTGCGAAGCGCATCGGGCGCCTCGGGGATGGCCCGGTTCCCGGCACCACAGGCCCGGGTGGCGCCGGCTGCGAGCTCCGCGGCCTCGCGCTCCTCGCGCTCGGTGCGATCCGGCAGCGGCCGCCCGGGCGGGCCGACCTCGAGCGCGAGGTGGGCCACCGTCGGGGCAGGGGTCGGGTCGTGTGCCATGGCAGTGCCACCCTAGGGAACCCCTCTGACATCGAAGCGGACCCGCTGGTGGGCCGGTCGCAGCGATCGAACGAGCTGGCGCCAATTCCTCAGGTCGCGGCCCCCACGTGCCGATGTGAACAGGGTGTTCCGCCGTCGAAGCGCCCCGGAGCGTGGGCCGCGCCGCCCCACGTGGATCGGCCGTTGGCACGAGCGCGCCCGCGACCAGCGCGGCGTCAACGTGGTCGAGTCGGCGTTCGTCACGCCCGTGTTCATCTTCCTGGTCCTCGCCGTGGGCGAGATCGGGCTGGCGATGAACGACTACTTGGCTGAGGCCAACGCCGTGCGAGGCGGCGCTCGGGTGGCCTCCGCGAGCGGCAACGACCTCTACGCGGACTACGGGATCGTCCAAGCCGTCCGCCGGGAGTCGGTGGCCTTGGAGCGCAAGAAGATCAAGTACGTGGTCGTGTACAAGGCGAGCGCCTTCGGCGAGGCACCGTCGGCCACCTGCCAGAGCGGTGTCGCGGTCACGGGTGTCTGCAACGTGTACCTGGTGTCGGACTTCGACCGACCGAAGACCGACTTCGGGTGCCTCAGCAACCAGAGCCTCGACAAGTACTGGTGCCCGAGCGCGCGCAAGGTGAGCCTCAGCGGCTCGGGGACCGAGTTCGTGGGCGTCTGGATGAAGATCGAGCACCCCTGGCTGACGAAGCTGTTCGGCAACACGAAGACCCTCACGGACTCGTCGGTCATCCGACTCGAACCGAGGACCCAGTGACGCGCCTCGCATTCCACCGCTCGCGCCTGGCGCCCCAGCGCGGCGACGAACGGGGGGCCACCCTGGTGGAGCTCGCCTTCGTCTGCCTGTTCATCATCACGATCCTGGCCGGCACCTACGACCTCGGGCAGGGGTGGCGAGGTGGGCTCGCGACCAACGAGGCGACCCGCACCGCCGCGCGAACCAGCTCGGCCATGGGCACCAAGTGGTACGCGGACTGGTACGGGCTCTCCGGAGCGAAGGCCGCCCTCGCCAACAGCGGCATGCTCAACTACGTCGAGCGCGTCGTGGTCTTCAAGGCAACCGCCGCCAACGGCTCGGTGCCCACCCTCTGCACCACCGCCACCAGCACGACGGAGAAGTGCAACATCATCACGGGCGCGCAGTTCCGTGCCATGACCCAGTCGAGCTTCAACACGACCACGGGGTGCATGACGCCGGCGATGGTGAAGAACTGGTGCCCGTCGAGCCGCAACAACATCCAGCTGACCGCTGACTACTACGGCGTCTGGATCAACGTGCGCATCCCGAAGATGTTCAAGTTCCTCGGGGAGTACACCTCCGTGACCCGAGAAACCGTCATGAGACTCGAGCCGACGGAGCAGTAGGCATGCACCTCTCGCACCACCCACCGACCGGCGCAGCCGTTCGACGAGGGACTCTGGGTCGTCGTCGGAACGGCGAGCGTGGCTACATCATGGTCACCTTCGCCCTGCTCTTGGTGCCGTTGATGCTGATGGCGGGCCTCTCCATCGATGTCGGGTACTGGTACAACCGCGCGTCCGACATCCAGAAGGCGGCCGATGCAGCGGCGCTCGCCGGTGTGGTGTGGCTCCCCGACGAGAGCCTCGCGGAGACCTACGCGCTGGCCGCGGCCGCGAAGAACGGCTTCGTCCCCGGTGGGAACATCTCCATCACGGTGGCGCAGGTCGGCGACCGCCGGCTCAAGGTGACCATCAAGGACTCGAAGGTCACGACGTTCATCTCGAACAAGTTCGGCGGCAAGGACATCAAGCTCGAACGGTCGGCCACCGCCGAGTACGTGCTGCCGGTACCTCTCGGGTCGCCACGGAACTTCTTCGGTACTGGGACGTTGCCCTCGGGCTACAGCGAGAACATCTACCAGGCGGTGAACACCTGGTGCACCGACAAGATCGACGGTGACCGCTACCAGAGCCCCTTCTTCGGCAACCGCCCGTACAGCGCCAAGAACTGTCCCACCACCTACTCCGGCTCGTACATGAACCCGGAGTACCGCGACTACGGGTACGAGACCTACGTCGAGGTTCCCGCCAACCGAACGGGCGACATCGACGTGCTGCTCTACGACCCGATGTACCGCGTCGGGGGCTCCGAGGTCGTTGACCTCGCCCTCTCGACGGGTTCCCAGGCGATGAACTACAAGCTCTACGCCCCGGACGACACTCCGCTCACCGACGCGGACAACCCGCTGGTCGCGGGGTGCTCGATCCGCTACTACACGCAGCCCTACGCCGGCTTCACCTTCCTGGGCTCGACGTACTGGATGAACTTCTGCACCATCACGACGTCGATGCCGACCGGCAAGTACATCCTCCGCGTGACGAACGACAAGGGTTCGCTCTGGGCAGCGGGGTCGAACAGCTACGGCGTCGTCGCGAAGTACTCGACCGCCCCCTACACGGCCGCCGGTGCCCTGTGCGATGCCCGCTTCGTCGATACGTGCCCCCGGGTGTACGGGAAGGACGCCATCTCGGTGTACGCGAACCAGTCGTCGTCCACCGCGGACTTCTACCTCGCTGAGATCGACTCCATCCACGTCGGCAAGAAGATGGCCATCCAGCTGTGGGATCCGGGCGAGGGCGGCAACAACATCCGCATCCGTCGCCCCACCGGCACCAACAGCTGGACCGATGCGACGTTCACCTGGACCGCGTCGGACGGCACGAGCGGGGGACCGACCACGACCCTCGACGTCACCAACTCCAAGTACAACGGCGAGACCGTGGAGCTGCTGATCGACCTGGCCGGCTACAACCCGCCCTCCAACAACAAGTGGTGGCAGATCCGCTACAACTTCGGCTCCGGCACCGTCACCGACCGGACCACCTGGTCCGCCAAGGTGATCGGCGACCCGGTGCACCTCATCGAGGACGCCTGACCGGCGCCCGGTAGCCTCTCGGGGTGTCCGCGTTCGTCGACGAAGCCCAGCTCAACGTCCGTGGAGGCGATGGTGGCGCGGGTTGCGTCTCGATGCGTCGTGAGGCGCACGTGCCCAAGGGCGGCCCCGACGGCGGCGACGGCGGCGCTGGCGGCGACGTGTGGCTCGTGGCCGACCGCAACGTCTCGTCGCTCCTGGCGTTCCGCGATCACCCGCATCGCAGGGCCACGAACGGGGTGCACGGCCAGGGCAAGAAGAAGCACGGGCACGGCGGCGACGACCTGGTGGTCACCGTGCCGGAGGGGACCGTGGTCTACGACCACGACGGTCGCGTCCTCGCCGACCTCGTCCGGGCGGGCGACCGGTGGCTCGCGGCCGCCGGGGGGCGAGGGGGCCGAGGCAACGCCCGCTTCCTCAGCAACGCCCGTCGGGTCCCCACCTTCGCCGAGCAGGGCGAGGAGGGCGAGGAGCGCTGGCTCCGCCTCGAGCTCAAGCTGATGGCCGACGTGGCGCTGGTGGGCTTCCCCAACGTCGGCAAGAGCACGCTCATCTCGCGGATCTCCGCGGCCAAGCCGAAGATCGCCGACTACCCGTTCACCACGCTCGAGCCCAACCTCGGCGTGGTCCGGATGGACGAGGGCGACGAGATCGTGGTGGCCGACATCCCCGGGCTCATCGAGGGCGCGTCGGAGGGGCGAGGGTTGGGCCACCAGTTCCTCCGCCACGTCGAGCGGGCCCGCGCGCTGTGCCTCTTGATCGACCTCGCGCCCACCGCGCCGCACCTGCCCGAGGAGCAGGAGCGCATCCTGCTCGACGAGCTGGGGCGCTACCGGCCCGAGCTCCTCGATCGCCCGCGGGTGATCGTCGGCAGCCGTGCCGACCTGGCGGACGACGACGTGGAGGTGCCGATGCCGGTGGTCTCCGCGGTCACCGGCGAGGGGGTGGCGTCGGTGGTCGGAGCGATGGCGGTCGCGGTGCGTGCGGCGCGCGCCGCGGAGCCCGAGCCGGAGCCGTTCGTGATCCACCGTCCGGCGCCGGTCGGGCTCGTCGTGGAGCGGGCGGACGACGGCTCGTTCGTGGTGCGCGGTCGGGCAGCCGAGCGGGCGGTGGCCCTGTCGGACCTCACGAACCTCGAGGCGCTGGCCTACGTGCAGGAACGGCTTCGCAAGCTCGGTGTCGACAAGGCGCTCGCCAAGGCCGGGGCCAAGGACGGCGACGTGGTGGCCATCGGTCGCTTCAGCTTCGAGTACGCCGAGGACTGAGCGCTGCCGACGGTTCGCCGATCGGGTTCGACGGGCGAGGCGTCGAGCGGGCAACCTTCCCGCATGGGTCAGCTGGTGGTCGCCAAGGTCGGCACGTCGTCGATCACCGACGGTCGCGGCGAGCTCGACGTCGCGGCGATCGCCAAGTTCTGCGACGAGGTCGCCGAGCGTCGAGCGGCGGGGGACCAGGTGGTGGTGGTCACCTCTGGCGCGATCGCCGCGGGCTTGCCGGCGATCGGGCTCGGCGATGCACGCCCCGCCGACGCGGTCACCCTGCAAGCGGTGTCGGCCATCGGCCAGAGCCGGCTGATGCGCGTGTACGACGAGTGCTTCGCATCGCACGGGCTCGTCGCGGGCCAGGTGCTGCTCGCACCGCTCGACTTCGGCATCCGTCAGCAGTACCTCCACGCCCGGGGGACGCTGCGGCGCCTGCTCGAGCTGGGGGTGGTGCCGGTGGTGAACGAGAACGACGCCATCGCCGACGACGAGATCCGCTTCGGCGACAACGACCGCCTGAGCGCGCTCGTGTCCCAGCTCCTCGGCGCGGACCTGCTGGTGCTGCTCACCGACGCGCCGGGCCTGCTGACCGCGGACCCTCGCCTCGACGAGAGCGCCTCGCTCATCGAAGAGGTGCTCGAGGTGACCGCTGAGCTCGAAGCGGTGGCGGGCGGCGCCGGCACCGTGCGCGGGAGCGGCGGCATGGCATCGAAGGTCGCGGCGGCCAAGATGGCCTCGTGGTCGGGCGTGCGGGCCGTCATCGCTGCCGCCCATCGCGAGGGGGTGCTGCGCGATGCCGTGGCTGGCGTCGCCGGGGTCGGCACCATCGTCGCTCCCCGTGCCCAGCGCATCAGCGCCCGCAAGCTCTGGATCGCCTTCGCGATCGAGTCAGCGGGCCGGATCGTGGTCGACGAGGGGGCCCGCCGGGCGCTGCTCGACCGAGGGGTGTCGCTGCTTCCCGCAGGCGTCGTGGCGGTCGAGGGGTCGTTCCAGGCCGATCAGGGCGTGGAGGTGGCGGGCCCCGACGGTGCCGTGTTCGCCAAGGGCCTCGCCCGGACCGGCGCGGAGGACCTGCGCTCGGTGGCCGGCTCGCGGACCGTGGACCTCCCCGAGGGGATGGTGCACGAGGTGATCCACCGCGACGATCTCGTGATCGTGCCGTAGGCGCCGAGGCCGACGCGGCGTCGCGGGATCAGGTTCCCGGCGATGCCTGAGGCTCGGCTGGCGGCTCGCTGGCCGTCGCGGTCGCCTCCGCAGCCGGCGCCTCCGCAGGTGCTTCGGCCGCGGGCGCGGCGGTGTCGATGCCGAGCTGGGCACGGATCTCGTCGAGGCGCGACTGGGCCTCCACGTTCTGGGCCGCCTGCTCGATCTCGATCATGCGGGTCTCGACCGACGTCTCCTGCAGCTCGCTCATGCCCTTGGCCTTGGCGTAGCGCTCCTCGATCTTGTCGCGCACCTCGTTGAGCGTGGGCACCTCCTCGCCCACGGTCTCCGAGAGCGACGCCATCGCCTTGTTCATCTGCTCCTGCATCTTCGCCTGCTCGAGCTGGCTCAGGAGCTTCTGCTTCTCGGCGAGCTTCTGCTGGAGGACCTGGCCGTTGGTGGAGACGGCGGCCTTGGCCTGATCGGCGGCCTGGGTGGCGTTGTAGTGCTGCTCCTTGAGGTCCGCGATCTGGCCCTCGACGGCGATCAGCTGCGTGGCGATGGTCTCCGCGGCGCGGGTGTACTCGGCGGCCTTGGCGGCGTCGCCGGCCTTGGTGGCGGCGTCGGCCATCTTCACGGCCTGGCGGGCGTTGGCGTTGAGCTTCTCGAGCTGCTCGAGCTGGCGATTGAGCTGCTGCTCGGTGAGGTGCTGCTGGGCGATGACGTTCGCCGCGTGCTCCTTCAGCCGCTTGTGCTGGTCCTGCGCTTCGGCGATGGCCTGCTCCAGCTGGATCTTCGGATCCGCCTTCTCGTTGAACTTCGAGTTGGCCCCGGCGGTGAGGTAGGCCCACATGCGACGGAAGAACTTCATCATGGCCGGCATGTTACGGCCTCCCCGGCGGGGTCGCGCCCGGCGTCAGGCGAAGCGCCGCAGGCCGGGGAGCCTGCTGAGCAGCTCGGTGATGCCGGGGACGGCGAGCACGTAGATGCAGGCGAAGTACACGACGACGCCGACCGCCACGCCGGCCCCGACGGCGGGGATGAGGGCCGTCGCGCTGGCGGGCGAGATCAGCACCACCACGCCGTACACGAAGCCGCCCATGACCGCGGCGGCCACGATGAGGCGGAGCCAGGTGGAGACGAGGCCTCGCCAGTCGAACCCCGGGCTGTGGCGGTTGAGGGAGACCACCGCGATGACCGCGGCGATGTCGTAGGCCAAGCCGAACGCCAGGGCGAGCCCGACCACGCCCCAGAGGCGCACGAGCACGATGGCGAGGACGATGTTGATCAGGTTCTCGGTGCAGTTGATGAAGAACGGGATCTTCGTGTTCTTCTTCGCGTAGAACCCGCGCAGGGCGTACAGGTAGGTGGAGAACCCCGGCAACCCGATCGAGAAGGCGGCGACCACGCCGATCACGCTGTAGGCCTGCCCGAGCAGGCCGTGCTCGGGCGAGAACGGGCTCACCGCTAGCCCGTGGGGGAGCGCGACGTAGCCCACCGCCGCGGGGATCACGAGCAGGGCGATGAGCCGGAAGCCGAGGAGCAGCTGGCGGTTGTAGATCGGCAGGTCGCCCCGCGCGTCGGCCCGTCCGAGGAGGGGCTCGAAGGTGACCATGATCGACACCGCCAGCAGCGCGTGCGGCAGCTGGAAGAACTGGAACGCGGTCTGGTAGCGGGTGACGTCGCCGGAGCCGGGCTTGGCCAGGATCTGGATGACGACGGCGGCGATCTGGTTCGCGAGCACGTAGCCGAGCGTCCACGTCGAGAGGCGGATCGCTCGCCGGACCGAGGGGTGGCGGAACTGCGGGGAGAAGCGGAACCGGAACCCGCTCCGGCGCAGGGCCGGGTAGAGCGACAGGGCCATGATCGCGATGCCGGCGGTGGTCCCGAGCCCGAGCACCCAGATGATCGAGCGGTGCTCGATGGCGTCCTCGAGGGAGGGCGTCCCGGCCACGAGGGAGTGCGCCCACCAGAGCGCGGCGATGGCCACGAGGTTGTTGAGGACAGGGGCCCACGCCGCGGCGAGGAAGCGGTGCCGGGCGTTGAGGGCGGCGGACCAGACCGCCATCAGGCCGTAGAAGAAGATCTGGGGGGCGAAGAGCAAGGCGAGGGGCACCCCCACCTGCACGTAGTCGTGGCGCGTGGCGGTGGCCGAGCCGGTGGCGAACAAGACGATGAGCCCGGGCCCCGCCACCATGCCGACGAGCGTGACGGCCACGAGCGCGATCAGGGCCACCGAGATGATGGCCGAGGTCGCTTCCTGGCCGTCGCCGCGCTCGAGGTCGTCGGTGAACAGCGGGACGAGCGACGCCGTGAGGATGCCACCGAGGATCAGCTCGTAGATCATGTTCGGGGTGTTGTTGGCCCCGACGTACGCGTCGTTGAGGCCACCCACCAGGAGGACGAGGATCAGCGACGTGCGGATCAGGCCCGTGAGCCGCGACACCATCGTGCCGCTCGCGACGATCAGGTTGGCCCGCAGCAGCCCGCCGCCCGACGCCGCGTCGCGGGACTCGGTGGCTGGCTCGGGTGCGTCGTCGCCCGGCATGGGCGTGGCGCTCGCGAGGACCGCGGCGACGGCGCCGGAGTCGCCAGGTTGCCAGGTCGGGTCCGCGAACTGCTCCAGCGGGGGAGGCGGAGCGGGCTGGGGAGTCGGCACCCCGAGGGCGGAGATGGTCCGCGGCCGCAGGAGCGGCGCGTCGTGGCGACGTCGAGGCATCGTCTCGGCCGGGTCGCTGGCGCTCGGGCGCGGACCTGGTTCGCTCACGACGGCGGGGTCGGGGGGAGCGTCTGCGGTCGCGGCGGATCGGAGGGATCGGGCCCGGTTGGGGCCGGAGCCGCTGCGGACGCCTCCGCCTCGCCGATGGCGCTGGAGCTGGTCGGCGAGAGGGCATCGAGGTCGTGCATCGCACGGTCCATGGCCGTCAGGCGGTCGACGATGGCCTCGAGGTCGGAGCCGACCGGGCCGACCCCTGCGGGCCGCTCGGCGACGGAGAGCTCGATGGCCTGGGTCACCGCCTGGTCGAGCCGGGCGTTCAGGAGCTTCAGCTCGTCGAAGGTGGTGCGCATGAGGTCGTCCATGCGGGCGGCCGACGCCAGCTGCGCGTTGAGCGATTCGATGGTCGCGGCCTGCAGCGAGGTGGCGGCGCCGCCGGGTGGGATCTGCCCCGCCGCCTGCTGGAGCTCCCACCGGACCTCGCGGTCGTCGATCTGCTTGCGCGCCTCGGCGAGCCGCTGACCGCCTTGGGCCACGTTCCAGCACTCCTCCACCGCGGTGTCGATCTGGTCCGCGATCGAGGCGAGGGACTCCCGGAGCGGGCCATCGCGGAACGACCGCACCGCTTCGCTGAACCGGGTGCGGGCGTGGATCGCGTCGCGCACGGCGTGGCGCCACGGCTCGTCGATCGCGAACGGGTCGATGACCGGACCGCGGCCCTTCTTGGGGAGGGCGAGGGCCACACGTCCCCCGTACCCCACGAGACCACCGATCACGCCGCCGGCCACGATCGCCGCGACCCCGCCGGTGGCGACGGTGGCCAGGACGCCGACCGCCGCGCCGGCGCCCAGCGCGAGGATGCCCGACGGCGAGGTCAGGGCGCGTCCGACCGGGGGCGAGAAGAACCGATCCCGGAAGCTGAGCGACGCCACGGGACCGTTCTAGCTGGTCGTCAGAAGTTGGAGAGGACCGCGGTGAAGACCTTGGCGATCGAGGCCGGGTCGCTCGCGTCGTAGGCCGCCGCGTTGCTGGCCTGGGCGATCCGCTCCAGCGTGTCGAGGTCGGCCTGCTTGCCGTAGGCGATCGTGAACACCCGGACGGGGGTGCTGGTCTCGCCGGTGGTCGACGACTGGAGGGTCTGGAGCAGCGAGCTGAGCTGGGCCTGGTCGTCGCTGGTGTCGCCGTCGTCGTTGACCCCGTCGGTGAGCAGCACCACCGCGTTGATGAGCGACGGGTCGTAGCTGTCGGCCATGTCCTCGAACGACGCCTCCGCCACCTCGTAGAGCGGGGTCGCGTTCTGGGGCAGCTGAGCGGAGATCTGGTTGCGGAGGCGCTCTCGGTTCGTGGACATCGCCTGGACCGGGAGCAGGTCGAGGAAGTCCTGGTCCTGGTCGGGGCCGAGGTTCGTGGTGAAGATCCGCAACCCGACCTGGTCGGTCCCGTTGAACTCGTCGAGCGCGTCCGCTGCCGCCCGCTTCGCCAGGTCGAGCTTGGTGTCGCCGTTCGGGTCGTCGGGGTCTGCGGGCTCCTTCATCGAGCCGGAGACGTCGAGCACCAGGAGCACCCGTGCGCCCTTGCGCTGCTGGCGCCAGTTGTCGAGGAGCTCGACCATCACCGACGGCGACGGGACCTGGAGGAGCTCGGTGGGCTGCGCGGGATCGACTCCGTTGGCCTTCGCGACCGGGTCGGTGACGGCCACATCGGGGTTGGCGGGTCGGAAGCCGTAGTCGAGCACCTTGCGCTGGGCGGCTGGGCGCTGGACGTAGTCGATGAACGCCTCGGCCCCCGCTCGCTCGTCCGCGGTGACCCAGTCGGCGTCGAGGACGTACAGCGGGCTGTCGCTGTAGAGCGTGCCCTCCTTGGGGTAGATGGCCACCAGCGGCACCTTCGGCTTCCGGGGGACCTCGCCGGGCTCGAGCACGCCATCGGGGTTGCCGGCGTTGTAGTCGATGACCGACTTCTCCTCGACGGCCACCGCCGACGCGTACAGCAGCGACGTGCCGGAGCGATCGGTGCGGAACCAGTTGTTCAGGAACGTCATGGTGATGTCGCCGTAGTGCACCACGGACGACTCGACCTGCTTCGCGAACTCGGTGACCTTCGGGTCGTCGAGGTCCTCGCTCGAGAGGTCGCGGGTCTTGCCCGCGGCCGCGTAGGTCTGGCTGATGAGCGCCGAGAGCCCGCTCGTGGAGAAGTTCGGGTTGGTCTTCCCGAGCTTGAACGCGCCCCACTCGGGATGGCCGTAGGCGGCCCACCCCTCCTTCGAGGTGGCGAGCCGGGCGATGTCGGCCCAGCCGATGGGGGTGTCGGGGTACCCGAGGGCGTCCGCCATCGGTTCGGGCATCGCGATCACGAGGGGCGTGAGCATGAAGGAGGTGGGGTCGGACGAGACCATGGCCGACGCGCCGTCGTCCGCCAGCCGCTGGTTCAGGATCTGGCCCCAGCTCTGCGCCGCCGGCGACCAGATCACCGGTCGTGCGCCCTCCGCCGCCTCGTCCCAGCCCTCGGCCAGCGCGGTGGTCGCCCCGCCGGACGCCTTGGAGTACGGGCGCACGAACGCGCAGCCGCCATCGATCTGCGCGGCGTCGGACTCGTTGAACGCCTGCGCCAGGTCGGTCATGAGGTCGATCTTCTCGGAGCTCACCGCGGCGTCGACCACCGTGCAGTCGCCGGGGTCGCCGAAGGGGTCGTCGGCGCCGTCGCTCCCGCTGCCGCTGCTGCAGCCGCCGGCGAGGACGGCCGCGACCGACAGGATCGCCATCGCTCGGACCATGTTCGGGGCTCGCATCACCGCAGCTCCTTCCAGACCTGGTAGAGGAATCCTGCCTCGTCGTCGGCCATGAGGTCGGCCGTGCACGTCCCGGTGGTGCCCGCGCCGGCCATGGCCTCGACCACGGCCTCGTCGTCGAGGGCATCGCAGACGGCCGTGGCATCGCCGTCGGCGTCTCGCCACGCCAGCACGATGGCGGCGCTCGGCGAACCGTCGGGCACGAGCGCGACGATGCCGCGCTCGTCCGCTCGGGTGGACGCGGCTTGGCGCTCGAGGAGGCCCGCGGCGCCGACCACGAAGTCCACCGATCCCGGCTTGGTCAGCAGCGATCGCGCCATGGCCGCGGTCGTGGACTGCCCGTCGGGTGGCGACTCGATCACCGGGACCAGGTCACGGATCCGTTCGAGGTCGCGGTCGGTGCGCGCCGCCGCCACGCTCCGGAGACGAGCGAGGCCCTCGCTCGTCGACGGTCGGCCCACCCCGAGGCTCCAGCCGTCGTCCACGGCGGCCGCGAGGCACTGCCAGGTCGTCGCGGCGCCGCACGCCTCGTCGAGGTCGCCTTCGATGCCGAGCACGCCGAGTCGACCGGTCGCGATCGGCGACACCGCAGGCCACGCCGCGCTCGGATCGCTTCGCTGGCCCACCGCGTAGCCGGCCACGCGCGGCGCTGGGTCCCACGTGATCCACCCATCGATCTCGGCGTCGACATCGTCGCCGAGCTCTAGGGCGGGAGGCGCCGGAGCGATCGCCCCGGCAGCGGCGAGCGCATCGCAGATCTCGGCCAGGTCCGGGGTGCAGGCGACCACCGCCAGTCCGCCAGCACGCTGCTGGTTCGAGTGGTCGGTCTCGTCATCGCCACCGACGATCGCGGCCCGCACGACGAGGGCGAGGGCGACGAGGCACACCGCCCCGGCAACCGCGAGCACCCGCTCCCTCATGGTCGCGACGCTACCGGTCGGCCCTCAGGCCCGGTTGCCGTGGCGCGGCCCGTCGCCGGGCTCGGCGATGTCGGCGGCCGTGAGCGCCGTCAGCTGCTCGTCGGTGGGCTCGTCGATGGCGACGATCCGGCTCGCCTGCCGGGCGACTGCATCCTCGAACAGGTTGCGTGCCAGGCGGCCGTTGCCGAACCCCTTGTCGCGCGGAACCGACGCGAACCACGCCCGCACCTTGGCCTCGGCGCCCGCGTCGGCGACGTAGTCGGCCTTCGCCCCGATGCTCACGAAGATCTCCCACAGCTCGTCGTCGGTGTAGTCCGGGAAGAAGATCGTCTTCGGGAACCGCGACGCCAGGCCGGGGTTCGCGGCGATGAAGTCCGTCATCTCGTCGGGGTAGCCGGCGGCGATCACCACCAGCTGGTCGCGGCGGTCCTCGATCACCTTCACGAGCGTGTCGATGGCCTCCCGGCCGAAGTCGTTCTCGCCCCCGCGAGCGAGCGCGTACGCCTCGTCGATGAGCAGCACCCCGCCGGTAGCACGATCGGCCACCTCCATCACCTTGAGCGCGGTCTGACCCACGTAGCCCGACACCATGCCGGAGCGATCGGTCTCCACCAGCTGGCCCTTCTCGACCACCCCGAGGGACCGGTAGATCTCCGCGAGGAGCCGGGCGACGGTGGTCTTGCCCGTCCCAGGGTTCCCCGTGAACACGAGGTGGCGTGACTGGGGCGACGTCGGCAGGTCGCGCTCGGCGCGGAGCTGCTGGACCCGCAGCAGGTTGGTGACCACCCGGACCTCGGTCTTGACGCTGTCGAGGCCCACCAGGTCGTCGAGCTCGGCGAGCAGCTCCTCGATGGGACGGGGCGGGGCGAGCGGCTCCTCGGCCTCAGCCGCTGCCTCGGCCTCAGTCGCGGCGGCGTGGTCGGCGGTGACCTGGGCGGCGGGGGGCGCCGCGGCGGGGACGCCCGTTCCGGGGGCTCCCTCCCGTGGCGCGAGCGGCGACGAGGGCAGGTCGGCCATCGCCTGGAGCATCAGGGTGCGGAAGGAATCGATCGCCTGGAGCTCGGTGCGTGAGGGCGCGGCCTCGAGCGCGGCCACCGTGAACGCCAGGTTGAGGGCTCGGTCGTAGTAGGTGCGGCTGTGGGCGGTGCCGAACCGTCGATCGGCCGCCACGAGGATCTCGAAGAGCGGCGACACCTGGTCGAGCCAGGAGGCGCGCCCCGCGAGGAGGTCGCTACGGCGAAGGTCGTCGGGCTTGGCTCGCACGAGCTGGTCGGGGAGCCAGCGGCCGAAGGCGAAGATGAGGCCCCACAGCTCGTCGTCGGTGTGGCTGCGATCCACGTCGATGAGCGCCGTGGTGAGGTTGAACGCTTCGGTGGCCACGTCACGGTCCATGGCGGCGTCGCGGAGCTCGGGGAGGCGCGCCACGACGTCGCGCAGTGCGGGGGCGAGCTCGGCGACGAACGCCTCGACGGCTCGCTGCATCTGCTTCGGCTCGCTCAGCGCCACGCGTCAGCCCTTCGGGTCGCGCCACATGCGCCACATGGTCGGCCCGTCCTCCATGCGGATCTCGGCCACGACGTCGAAGCCGTGCCGGGCGTAGTACGGGACGTTCTGCTCCTTGGAGGACTCGAGGTACGCGCCCAGGCCCTCCGCATCGCACCGCTGCGTGATGGCGCCGATGAGCGCGCCGCCGACGCCCTCGCCCTGGTGCGCGGGGTCGGTCCCGATCAGCGCCAGGTACCAGTGGGGCGGCTCCTTCGGGTGGGCCTTCTCGATCGAGCCGAGGTTGCGCACGGCCCGAACGAGGTTCCCCCGGAACAGCCGGGCCGACGGCAGCGCGAGGGCGGCCCCCTCGCCGAAGGTGCCTCGCCACCGCTCTGGGGGCAACCACACCGCGCACCCTCGGACGTCGGGGTCGACCAGCACCTCCGCGTGGTGCCCCACCTGGTAGCGGGCGTAGGTCGTGAACCAGGCGGTGGCGGCGGTGGTCCAATCGGCGCGCGGCGAGGCGAGCCACGACCACACCGGATCGCCGTCGAACGCCGCCGCGAGCGCTCGGCCCATCGCGGGGACGTCTGCCGAGGTGGCGGGGCGGACGGCAGGCACGGCGCCACCCTAGGGGCGCAGCGGAAGCGGCCGGTAGCCTTTCGGCGTGGCTCCATCGACACCCATCCCCGAGCTCGGACAGCGGGCCAAGGCCGCGTCGCGCGTGCTCGCCACCGTGTCCAGCGCGCAGAAGGACGACGCCCTGCTGGCCGCGGCCGACCTGCTGGTGACCCGTGCCGACGCGATCCTCGACGCCAACGCGGTCGACGTCGCTCGAGCCGAGGCCGGCGACGTCTCGGCCACCGTGGTCGATCGCCTCCGGCTGAACGAGGCCCGCATCGACGCCATGGCGGGAGGGCTTCGCCAGGTCGCCGCCCTCGCCGATCCCGTGGGCGAGGTGCTCGACGGCTGGGTGCGGCCCAACGGGCTGCGGATCTCTCGGGTGCGGGTGCCGCTCGGCGTGGTGGCGATCATCTACGAGAACCGCCCGAACGTCACGTCCGATGCCGCCGGCCTGTGCCTCAAGTCCGGCAACGCCGCCTTCTTGCGCGGGTCCTCGGGCGCCATCACCTCGAACATCGCGATCGCCGGCACCCTGCGCGATGCCTACGAGAAGGTCGGCCTGCCCGCCGATGCGCTGGTCCTGGTGGAGGACACGAGCCGAGAGGCTGCGGTCGAGTTCATGCGCCAGCGCGACGCCATCGACTGCCTCATCCCGCGCGGGGGAGCGTCGCTCATCGCGTCCATCCGAGAGCACGCGACCGTGCCCTTCGTCATCGACGGCGACGGCAACTGCCACGTGTACGTCCACGACGACGCCGACCTCGAGATGGCGGGGCGCATCGTGGTCAACGCCAAGGTCCAGCGGCCATCGGTGTGCAACGCCGCCGAGTCGCTCCTCGTGCACCGGTCCGTGGCCGACGCGTTCCTCCCGGCGATCGAGTCCGCGCTCACCGGTGTGGAGCTCGTCGGCGACGACGAGGTGCGGGCTCGGATCCCCGCCGCCGGCGTTGCCACCGAGGACGACTGGGCGCGCGAGTTCCTCGACCTCAAGCTCGCGATCCGGGTGGTCGACGGCATCGACCAGGCCATCGACCACATCCGCCGCTACGGCTCGGGCCACAGCGAGGCCATCGTCACCCGGTCGATCGCTGCCGCGGATCGCTTCACCACCGAGGTCGACGCGGCCGCGGTCGTGGTCAACGCCTCCACGCGCTTCGTCGACGGCGAGGAGTTCGGCTTCGGTGCCGAGATCGGCATCAGCACCCAGAAGCTGCACGCTCGCGGCCCCATGGGCCTGCGCGAGCTGACCACCGCGAAGTACGTCGTCCGGGGCACCGGCCAGATCCGCGGCTGAGCGGTACCTCGCTCCGTCCGCTCCGCCCGCGCCGTCGCCAACCTGGCGCGTCCAGTCACCGTGGGGGTGACGAACCGCGCCAGGAACCGGCGCCCTCGCCAACCTGGCGCGTCCCGTCACCGTGGGGGTGACGAACCGCGCCAGGAAGGCCGGGCAAAGCGATTGACCGGCCGGTCAAGGGCGGCGGTAGCGTGCGGAGCATGACCGACCCCCGCTTCGAGTCCGTCGGCGACGTCCGCGATCGCCTCCGCAAGGTCGACTACCTCTCCGACGAGGGCATCGCCGGCATCGTCTACCTGGCTGATCGCCTGCAGAAGCCCATCCTGGTGGAGGGCCCGGCCGGCACCGGCAAGACCCAGCTGGCCAAGTCGGTGGCCGAGATGACCGGCGCCCGGCTCATCCGCCTCCAGTGCTACGAGGGCCTCGACGAGGCCAAGGCGCTCTACGAGTGGAACTACAAGAAGCAGCTCCTGCGCATCCAGGCCAGCGGCGACGGAGACTCGTGGGAGGACGTCGAAGACGACCTGTTCTCCGACGAGTTCCTCCTCACCCGTCCGCTCCTCGAGGCCATCCGGGCCGACGAGCCGGTCGTGCTGCTGATCGACGAGGTCGATCGCGTCGAGGTCGAGACCGAGGCCCTGCTGCTCGAGATCCTCTCCGACTACCAGGTGTCGATCCCCGAGCTCGGCACCATCACCGCCAAGCAGATCCCGCTGGTGTTCCTCACGTCGAACAACACCCGCGAGCTCTCCGAGGCCCTCAAGCGCCGCTGCCTCTTCCTCCACGTCGACTACCCCGACATGGAGCGCGAGAAGGAGATCGTGCTCACCAAGGTGCCCGACATCACCGAGAACCTGGCCGACCAGGTGGCCCGCATCGTGCGGTCGCTTCGCCAGCTCGAGCTGAAGAAGTCCCCGTCGGTGTCCGAGACGCTCGACTGGGCGAACACCCTGGTGCTCCTCGGAGTCGAGCAGATCGACGCCGAGACGGCGAGCAGCACCGCCAACATCCTGCTCAAGTACCAGTCCGACATCGCCAAGGCGGTGCGGGAGTTCGCCGCCGACAAGCAGGGCATGAAGCAGTTCGCCCCGGGGCCGAAGTAGGGCCGCTCCGATGACCGACGTCGCCGAGCCCGAGCTGCCCGAGGCGCAGCCGGCGGGCGAGCCGCTGCTCGACCTGCTCAACGGGTTCATCATCGAGCTGCGCGAGGCGGGGCTCCCGGTGAGCCTCACCGAGAACCTCGATGCCATGGCCGCCCTGCGCCACATCCCGCTCGAGGACCGTGAGGCCTTCAAGTACGCGCTCGCCGCCACCCTCGTGAAGAACAACGCCCACTGGCGGTCGTTCGAGACGGTCTTCGAGGTCTACTTCTCGCTGCGCGGCACCAAGTACGCCATCGACGACGACACCCTCGATCCCGCGCTGGCCGACCTCCTCGACGAGGACGAGCGCGAAGGCGCGGGGGAGGGCGGCACCGGCGCGTCCGGGCAGGGCGGCGGCGATGCCATGACGCCCGAGGAGCTCCAGCAGCTGCTCTACCAAGCGATGCTCAAGGGCGACGAGGCCCTGATGCGCGCCATCGCCCGCCAGGCCGTGAAGCGCTTCGCCGGCATGGAGCCGGGCCGCCCGGTAGGGGGCACGTACTACCTGTACCGCACGCTGCGGAACCTCGACCTCGACGGCCTGCTCGAGAAGATGATGGAGCAGCGCCGCCAGCACGCCCAGGACCAGGGCGAGGCGATGACGCCGCTCGAGGAGCGCCTCGAGCAGGACGAGTACGAGCACCGGATCGAGGCGCTCAAGAAGGAGATCGAGGCGGAGATCCGTCGCCGGCTCGTGGCCGACCGTGGCGTGGAGGCCATGGCCAAGACGCTGCGCAAGCCGCTTCCCGAAGACGTCGACTTCATGCACGCGTCGCGCGAGGAGATGGTGGGGCTGCGCAAGGCGCTCATCCCGCTCACCCGTCGCCTCGCCGTGCGCCTCGCCCGCAAGCGCCGCCACAACCGGCGCGGCCCGCTCGACTTCCGCCGCACCGTGCGTGCCTCGCTCAGCTACGGCGGCGTCCCCGCCGAGCCGAAGTTCCGCCACCCGCGCCCGCACAAGCCGGAGATCTTCGTGATCGCCGACATCTCGGGCTCGGTGGCTGCCTTCGCCCGCTTCACCCTGATGCTCGTGTATGCCATCAGCGGCCAGTTCTCGAAGGTGCGCTCGTTCGTGTTCATCGACGGCATCGACGAGGTCACCGACTACTTCGAGGGTGTCGAGGACGTGACCGAGGCCGTGCACCGGGTGAACACCGAGGCCGACGTGGTGTGGGTCGACGGGCACTCCGACTACGGCCACGCCTTCGAGGTGTTCTGGAACAAGTGGGGCAAGGAGATCGGCCCCAAGACCACGGTCCTGATCCTCGGCGACGCGCGCAACAACTACCACGCCTCCCAGAGCTGGGTAATCAAGGAGATCCAGCACAAGGCCCGCCACGTCTACTGGCTGAACCCCGAGCCCAAGAGCTACTGGGACACCGGCGATTCGATCGTCAGCGACTACGGCGCCCACTGCGACGGAACCTTCGAGTGCCGCAACCTGCGCCAGCTCGAGCGCTTCGTCGAGTACCTCGCCTGAGCCTCTGGTCGGACAGCTCGGCGCTCAGGCGCCGTCGGTGATGAGGGAATCGAACGCGGCGAACAGCGCCGGTCGTTCGTGCTCCGCGCGCAGGCGCAGCGCCTGGCGGCGGCTGGTCACCAACAGGTCTCGGGCGGCGCGTCCGGGCCAGGGACGGGGGAGCAGCTCGGGCGGCAGCAGCGGATCGGACAGGAAGATCTGCTGGAAGGCGACCACCATCGCCAGCGCGCCGGGGAGGAAGTCGCGATCGGCGATTCGGTCGTGGCGCTTGCGCAGCCCCTCCAGGATCGGCGGCACGTGCTCGTGGTCGGCCACGAAGCGCCGATAGGACGCAGCGAGCTCGTCGACGGGCCAGAGGCGTCGGGCCAGCTCGGTCGGGCGTCGCTCGCCCCCGATCTCGAGGTCGTCGGTGCTCGCCAGGGTGAGGTGCGAGGCCACGTCGAGGTCGGCGGCGATGGCGCGAACCTCGTCCTCCCAGCCGTGGGGCGTGACGTAGAGGCCGTTGCCGATCGCGGCGCCACCGGCATCCACGAGGCGGTCGCGGAGGCGGTCGCGGCTGGCGCGCCGATCCTCGGGGATGGCGAAGGCAGCGAGGTGCCACCGACCGTCCCACCCCTGGCCGGCCCGGTCTTGGCGGTAGGCGAGCTCGTGGCGACGCAAGCTGCCGAGCCGGAGGTCGTCGCCCAAGCCGGTGGTCCGGTACGTGGCGGCCCGGCCGTTGCCGTCGCGCTCGAGGAGGCCCTCGCTCACCAGGCGGCGCAGGCACGATCGCACCTGATCGTCGGTCTGGCCGCAGGCGTCGGCGACGTCGTAGAGCTCGTCGGCCGCGATCGATCCGTCGGCCCGGGCCATGCCGAACACCAGGACCCTGGTCGGAACTTCGACGGCCGTGATGCGCACGACCGGAATCGTCGCCGACGGGCATCGTGGCGGTCAAGGCCGGCGGTAGCTTGCCGCCATGGCCCCCCGATCGTTCCTCCTCTCCGATGCGCTCGACACCTACGTGCGCGAGCACACCGAGCCGTTCGATCCGGTCCTCGTCCGGCTCACCGAGCGCACGGTCGCCCTCGGCGACGTCGCCGGGATGCAGATCGGCCCCGATCAGGCCGCCTTCCTGCGCATGCTGGTGCGCTTCGCGGGCGTGTCGAACGCCGTCGAGGTCGGCACCTTCACCGGCACGTCGTCGCTCTGCATCGCACGTGGGTTGGCCGACGGGGGACGGCTGCGGTGCTTCGACATCTCCGACGAGTGGACCTCCATCGCCCGTGAGGCGTGGGAGGAGGCGGGCGTCGCCGACCGCATCGAGCTCACGATCGGCCCGGCCGCCGACACCATCGGGTCGCTCCCGGCGGATCCGGTGATCGACCTGGCGTTCATCGATGCGGACAAGCCCGGCTACCTCACCTACTACGAGGCGCTCGTGCCCCGGCTGCGGCCGGGCGGCTGGATCGTGGCAGACAACACGATGTGGAGCGGCGGCATCGTCGACGACGACTCCGACAACGCCGCGGCCCTGCGCGCCTACAACGATCGGGCCGCCACCGACGATCGCGTCGACACGGTGGTGCTGGCCCTCTTCGACGGCCTCACCGTCAGCCAGAAGCGCTGACCGGTCAGCGCCGCCGCCCTGGTTCCTGGCGCGATCTGTTCCGCATGGGGTGACGAATCGCGCCAAGAATGGGTTGGCCCGTGAACCTGGCGCGAACTGTTCCGCTTGGGGTGACGAATCGCGCCAAGAACGGTGGGGAGCGGGGTGGCTCAGCCGGCGGTGGCGAGGGCGCCCATGGCGGCGAGGACGACCATCGCTCCGCGCATGTCGCCCACGAGGCCGCCAGCCATCTTGTTCATGACGTAGGCGATCGAGACTCGGGCGTCCACGTCGACCACGCAGATCGAGCCGCCCCAGCCGCCCCAGAAGCACGAGCGCGGGTTGGGGCTGAGCGGGATGAGGTCGTTCATGAGCCCGAAGCCGGTGCCGAGGCGCATCTTCACGCCGAGCACCGCGTCGGTCATGTGGCACTGCTCGACGAAGATCTGATCCACGCCCTCGGGCGACATGATCTCGATGCCGTCGAGCGTGCCGCCGTTGGCGAGCATGGCGTGCACGCGGGCGACGCCGCGGGCGTTGCTGGTGCCGCCGGCGGCGGGGATCTCGGCGGCCCGCCAGGCGCGGGTGTTCTGCTCGTGGCCGGTGATCGGGCAGCTGATGGCCGCCCGGACGGCGATGGAGTCGGGATCGAAGCCCTCGACCACCCCGAGCGAGTTCTCCGGAGGCACGACGTAGCCCACGCGCTCCTCCTCGGACTCGGGAAGGCCGATGTGGAAGTCGGCTCCCAGCGGCTCGGCGACCTCCTCGCGGAAGTAGGTGCCGATGGTGCGGCCGGTGATCCTCCGCACGATCTCGGCCTCGAGGTAGCCCTGGGTGATGAGGTGGTAGCCGCTCATCGTGCCGGGCTCCCACCACGGAGCCTGGGCGGCGAGGTTGGCGGCGCAGAGGTCCTGGTCGTAGAGGTCGGCCGCTTCGATCGAGGGCACCCAACCGGGCAGGCCGGCGGTGTGGCCCATCACCTGCGCCGTGGTGATCGACCCCTTGCCGTTCTGGGCGAACTCGGGCCAACACGTGGCGATCGGGGCGTCGAGGTCCAGCTCGCCGCGGTCGGCGAGGGTGAGCAGCGCGGTGGCCGACATCGTCTTGGTGGTCGACCACACGTTGACGATGGTGTCGCGCTCCCATGGGTTGCCGTCGAGGTCACGGTCGCCGGCCCAGAGGTCGACGACGGTCTCGCCGTCGACGGTCACGCAGGCGCTGGCCCCGAGCTCGTTGCCCTGGTCGAAGTTGCCGGCGAACGCGGCCTGCACCGCCTCGAACTCGGGCGCGCACGCCCCGTGGATGTCGACCATGTCGTCCCCTGACGCTCGTCGCTGGTGGTCGAGGGCCAACCTACTTGCAGCGATCGTGCGAGAAGTCCGGTCCTCGCGCTCGCTGCGGTGAACTTCGGTCCTCGCGCTCGCTGCCGTGAACTTCGTATGGGAATCGGCCGATGCGGGCCGGATCTCACACGAAGTTGCGTCCAGCCCGGGGGTCCGGCGGTCCCGGCCCGCGCAACGGGCTCAGGCGAGGTGGAGGCCGCACTCCGTCTTGTCCTTGCCGCGCCAGCGGCCGGCGCGGGGGTCTTCGCCCTCGGCCACCGGCGACGTGCACGGCATGCAGCCGATGGACGGGTAGCCCTGCAGGGTGAGGGGGTTCACGATGATGCCGTTGGCGGCGATGTACGCGTCGACGTCCTCGTCGGTCCACGTCGCGATCGGGTTGACCTTGATGAGGCCACGCAGGTCGCGGGCCACGATGGGGGCCTTCGCACGCGTGTCGGCCTCGCCGCGTCGCAGGCCGCTCATCCAGGCGGCCTTGCCGGCGAGCGCTCGGTCGAGCTGGCCGACCTTGACCGCGGAGCAGCAGTTCTCGGGGTCGGCTTCCCAGAGCTCCTCGGCCTGACGGGCAACGGTCATCATCCGCAGGTTGAGCCCGTAGTGGCGCCGCACCTCCTCGACGGTCGCGAGCGTCTCGGGGAAGTGGTAGCCGGTGTCGATGAACACCACCTCGATGGCCGGGTCGACCTTCGTGGCGAGGTCGATCAGCACCGCATCGGTCATCGACGCGGTCATCGCCAGGTGCGGCGCGAACTGCTCGACCGCCCACTCGATGACCTTCGACGCGGGAAGCCGCTCGAACTGGTCGTTGAGCTCGGCGAGCTCCTGGTCGGTGAAGTCGGTGGTGGTGACCCTGTCGGTGAGGTCGAAGCGCTCGCCGGCACCGTCGGTGAGGCGGGTGATGCGGGACTCGGTGATCGCCATCAGGTCGCGCACTCCGACGCGCCGGTCTCGGCCACGTAGGGCCCGGTCTCGCCGTAGTCGACGTAGAAGTCGGGCTGCTCGTCGGGAGCGGGGAACACGTCGAGCTCCTTGAGCTGCGCCGCGACCTCCTTCACGCCACCGGCCCGGTCGATCCAGCCACGGAACGTCTCGCCCGCCTCGCGCTCGTCGGCGAAGCGGCGCACGACGCGTGCCGCGGCTTCGGGGGCGGCCTTCGCCGGCAGTCGCAGCGCCCGCTCGCCGAAGTGGATCTCGGTCTCGCCCACGTACCCGCCCAGCAGCATCGTGTAGCCGGGGGCCGACTGGCCGTGGGCCCGGCGCTCGGCGCCGGAGAACCCGATGTCGGCGATGTGGTGCTGGCCGCAAGAGTTGGTGCAGCCCGAGATGTTGGTGCGGATGCCGCCGACCTCGGCGAGGCCCTCCTCCTCGAGGCGGGCGCCGATGGCGTCGGCGAGCCCTCGGGACTGGGTGACCGCCAGGTTGCAGGTGTCGGCACCGGGGCAGGCGACCACGTCGCGGCTGAGCTCCGCGCCGGGTTCGGCCATGCCGATGGCGTCGAGGCGCTCGAACAGCTTCGGCAGCTGCTCCTCGGCCAGGTCGCGGAAGGCGAGGTTCTGGCGGTTGGTGAGGCGCACCGACGCGCCGAGCTCGCGCTGGATGGAGGCGAGCGCCCGGAACTGGTCTGCGGTGATGTCGCCGAGCTTGGCGTAGGCGATGGCCGAAACGGTGCCCTTGGCGGCGCCGCGGATCACGTTGCCCTCGGCCCAGCGCTCGTAGGGGACGTTGGAGCGCAGCGTCACCGGGGTGCCCTGACCGATCGGCGTGGGGGTGACGGTCGCGGACACGCCCGCGGGGGCGTCGCCGTGCTTCTCGACCTCCTCGGGGATCCCTCCGGGCCACGAGTTGGAGGCGAGGAGGAACTTGCGCTCCTTCAAGATGCGACGCTGGGTCTCCTCCCAGCCGAGCGTCTGCACGACCCACTTCATCCGGGCGCGGAGCTTGTTGTCGCGGTTGCCGGTCTGGTGGAACACCCGCAGGACCGATTCGAGCGTGTGCAGGAGATCCTCGCGGGCGGTGAAGTCCTCGAGGAGCAGCGCGGGGAAGGGGTTGGCGCCGAGCCCGCCGGCGATGAACACCCGGAACCCCAGCTCGACCGTCCCGTCTCCACGCTCGCGGCGGCTGGCGACCACGCCGATGTCGTTGAACATCGCCTGGCCGCAGTCGGTCTCGCAGCCCGAGAAGTTGATCTTGAACTTGCGGGGGAGCCGCTGGGCGATGGACCGGCGGAGGAAGTGGCGGTTCGCGGCCTCGGCCCACTGCGTGATGTCGAGGTGCTCTTGGGGGCAGGCGCCGGCGAGGTGGCAGCCCATGACGTTGCGGACCGCGTCGCCGCAGGCCTCGCGGGTCGTCAGCCCGACCGACGCCAGCTCGCGCATCACGTCGGGGATGCGCTCCAGCGGCACGTAGTGCATCTGGATGTTCTGCCGCGTCGTGATGTGGCCCCAGCCTCGGGAGTACTCGTCCGCGAGGTGCCCGAACAGGTCGAGCTGCTCGGGGGTCACGCCGCCATAGGGGATGCGGACGCGCACCATCTGGTGGTGGCCGCCCTGGCGCTGGCCGTAGATGCCGTTGGTGAGGCGGAAGACGCGGAACACGTCCTCGTCGATCTCGCCGGCGAGGTAGCCCGCGAGGATCCGTTCGAACTTCTCGATGTCCGCGGCCTGGCCCGGATCGATCTCGCGCTGGGTGAGCATTGCTCGGGCTCCCTTGTTGCCCTGCCGATAGCTGACCTTGCGGGTCAGGAATTCGCACCACCATGGCAAATGCCGACCCAGCAGGTCAACATTGCATCCGTCACGTGGGCTCGGAAGCTCCCAGCGGAGCGGCGTCGCTCGCCCCGCGGCGCCGGACGATGGAGGCGGAGAGGACCAGCAGCAGGGCGAGCACCGGCTCGGTCGGCCCCCGCAGCCGAGCCGTGCCGGTCTCGGTCAGCACGACGCCAGCCATGGTGGTGGCGGCCAGCAGCACCGCCACGAGGTACGGCTCGAGCGCTCGCCTCGCCACCCGTCCGGCGAGGGCCAAGCCGGGCACCAGCCCCACCGTGGCCACGAAGAGCGCGAGCAGCACGAGGTGCACGGCCTGCTGGGCCCACGCTGCCGGCCGGCCGAGCCCGAGGATCGCGGGCTGGGAGTCCAGGTTGGTGTAGTTGACGCTCGCCGTCTTCACGGTGTCGAAGTAGGCGAACGGGTTGTTCGTGATCAGCTCCACATCGATCCGCATGACATACCGATCGAGCTCGCGACCGTGCAGGCCCGTGGCTGCCTCGAGCCGAGGCCGGGCCCGCCAGATGTAGTTGTCGGGAGCCGACGACTCGCCGCGGAGCAGAGCCGCGTCGCGCTCCTCGATCAGGATCGTGCGCGCCGGCTCGAACGAGGACGGCAGCTCCTCCACGTACGGCGCCGTCTTGGCGTTCAGGTGGTAGGGCGCCAGCGGCGTGAGACCGAACGAATCGAACCGGATGCCGTTGATGGCGCTGTAGCCGCCGATCAGCACCACGGCCGCAAGGGCCACCGCCGCGGCGGACCGCCAGGCCGCGGGGCGATCGGATCGCAGCTGGGCCCACACCACCACGGCCATGGGCAGGAACAGCATCGCCAGGTTGGGCCGGACGAGGCCTGCCGCCCCGCTGATCGCTCCGAGCGCCAGCGCCCACCGGAGCCGGTGCCGGGGATCGGGGCGCCGCAGGACGAGCCAGAAGGCCAAGGTCACGAGGAGCGCGGCGAGGATCTCGGTGCCCTCGTACACGACCCGCAGCCAGGAAGCCGGAGCGATCAGCAGCAGGGCGATGGCGGCCCGACCGTGGCGGCCGACGCCGGCGCTCCGAGCCACGTCGATGACCAGGATCGCGGTGAGCAGGTGGATGCCCAGCTGCACGAACCAGAGCAGGTGCGTCGATGAGGAGGTGGACCCGGTGAGGATCAGGAGGATCGGGTAGCCCGGGCCGCGCTCGGTGATCGTGGGCCAGCCGTCTCGCAGCACGTGGGCCGTGGCCCGATACGTGACGGTGTCGGCCATCGGCCGGGTGATGGCCCGGTAGGCGATCGTGGCGATCAGGGAGCCGACGCCGAGCACGGCGAGCGCGAGGCGGTCGTGCCGCCACGTCCGACGCCACAGGCCCCCGTGCACGTCCGGAGCCTACGGGGTGGCTCGGCGAGGGCTCAGCGCTGGAGGAGCTCGGCGACCGCGAACGCGAGATCGACGGACTGGCGCCCGTTGAGGCGAGGATCGCACATGGTCTCGTAGCGGGACCCGAGGTGCTCGTCGAGGATCGCCTCGGCGCCGCCGAGGCACTCGGTGACGTCGTCGCCGGTGAGCTCGACGTGGACGCCGCCCGGCCAGGTGCCCTCGGCGTCGTGGGCGGCGAAGAAGCCGGCGATCTCGGCGAGGATGTCGTCGAAGCGACGGGTCTTCTGGCCGCCGGCCGCGGTGATGGTGTTGCCGTGCATCGGATCGCACGCCCACACCACCGGGTGGCCGGCGTCGCGCACCGCGGCGAGCAACGGCCGCAGGCCGTCGGTGATCTTGTCGGCGCCCATGCGGGTGATGAGCGTGAGGCGGCCGGGGACCCGCTCGGGGTTCAGCGCCTCGCAGAGCTCGAGGACCTCGTCGGGCGTGGCGGATGGGCCGACCTTCGAGCCGATCGGGTTGTTCACGCCGCGGAAGAACTCGACGTGCGCGCCGTCGAGCTGTCGGGTGCGCTCGCCGATCCAGATCATGTGCGCGGAGCAGTCGTACCAGTCGCCGGTGAGGGAGTCGCGGCGGGTGAGCGCCTCCTCGTAGCCGAGCACCAGGGCTTCGTGCGACGTGTAGAAGTCGACCTCGTGGAGGTTCGGCGTGGTCTCGGTGTCGATGCCGCAGGCCTTCATGAAGCGAAGGGCGCGATCGATCTCGTCGGCGAGGCGCTCGTACCGGCGGCCCTCGGCCGATGAGGCCACGAACTCCTGGTTCCAGGTGTGGACCCGGGCGAGGTCGGCGTAGCCGCCCTTGGTGAACGCCCGCAGCAGGTTCAGCGTGGAGGAGGACTGGTGGTACGCCTGCAGGAGCCGATCGGGGTCGGGGACGCGGGCGACGCCGTTGGGAGCGATGTCGTTGACCATGTGGCCGCGGAACGACGGGAGCACGAGGTCGCCGATGGTCTCGGTGTCCGACGACCGGGGCTTGGCGAACTGCCCGGCGATGCGCCCGACCTTCACCGTGGGCACCCCGGAGGAGTAGGTGAGCACGACCGCCATCTGGAGGATGACCTTGAGCTTGTCGCGGATGGCGTCGGCGCTGAACGCATCGAAGGACTCGGCGCAGTCGCCGGCCTGCAGGAGGAACGCTTCGCCGTTGGCGACGCTGCCCAGCTTGCTGGTGAGCTCGCGGGCCTCGCCGGCGAAGACCAGCGGCGGCATCGTGGCCATCTGCTTGAGCACCGCATCGAGCGCGCCCTCGTCGGGCCAGTTCGGCTGCTGGGCGGCCGGGCGGTCGCGCCAGGACCGGGGCGTCCAGGTGGAAGAGGTGGTGCTCACGGGAAAAGCGTCGCGGGCCGAGGTCGGGTTCGCCAAGTCGGTTCCGGCGTCGGCCGGCACCGACGGGCGCTCACGCCGCGTCGGTGCGGGCGGCGGCCTCGGTGCGAACGGCGTTGACCGCGCGCTTGACCATGCGGCGAGCGGCTTCGGCGGTCACGCCGAGCTCCTCGCCGACCTCCCGGTACGACCGCTTGCGTCCGTCGTGCAGCCCGAAGCGCTGCTCGACCGCGAATCGGGCCCGGCCGTCGAGCACGTCGAGCAGGCCGGTGACCATGCGGTCCTCCTCGGACGCCATCGCCAGCTCCTCGGGCCCGGGGGCCGCGTCGGCCAGCAGGTCGACCAGCTCGGAGCCGTCCTCGTCGCCGACCGTGCGATCGAGCGAGGTGGGGGTGGCGAGGCGGTGCAGGCGGGCGTGCTCCTCGTCGAGCTCGTCGCCGTCGCCCGACACCTGGCGCAGGGCCGCGCGCAGGCTGGCCGAGCGGTCTCCGGGGAGGCGGACCAGGCTGGCCTTCTGGTCGAGCGCCCGGCCGATGGCCTGGCGGATCCAGAAGGTGGCGTAGGTGGAGAACTTGAAGCCCTTGCGCCAGTCGAACTTGTCGACCGCGTGCTCGAGGCCGAGGTTGCCCTCCTGCACGAGGTCGAGCAACTCCATGCCCGGGGGGAGGGGGTAGCGGCGGGCGATCGAGACCACGAGACGGAGGTTGGCCCGGATGAACCGGTCCTTCGCCCGGGCCGCGGCGCGGTCGAGGCGACGGTCCTCGGGGGTGCCGTTGCCGGCAGCGATGCGCTCCCGGGCGGCGACGCCGCGCTCGATGATCTGGGCGAGCTCACGCTCCTCTTGGGCGTTGAGCAGCGCCACGGCGCCGATCTCGTTCAGGTACTGACCAACAGAATCGCTCATGACGGTTGCTCCAACAGCGCCGAGGCGCTCACCATTCCCGCCGAGCGGCCTCACGAGAGGCCGGACCGGCAAGTTGCTTCCAGGTAATTTGGAACCGTGACCAGGGGTTCGGTTCTTCCCGGTGCGTGGGTGACTCCGGTCACCAACGCCGGCGCCAGCGGCTCGAGCGGCGAGCGGTGACGGGGGCGCGCCCGGCGGGGCGACGCGTGGGCGTGTTCGGCGGGACGTTCGATCCTCCACACATCGGCCACCTGGTCGCCGCGCTGGAGGCCAGATCGGCGCTCGACCTCGATGTCGTCCTGCTGGTCGTCGCGAACGTCCCCTGGCAGAAGGTCGGGACCAGGGACATCTCGCCGGCCGAGGACCGCCTGGCGATGGTGGTCGCCGCGGTGGCCGACGTCGACGGGCTCGAGGTGAGCGACCTGGAGCTTCGGCGTGGGGGCGACAGCTACACGGCCGACACGCTCGCCGATCTGCGGGCAGCGGAGCCCGAAGCGGAGCTGTTCGTGATCGTCGGGCGCGACGCAGCGGCGGGGTTCACGACGTGGGAGCGCCACGACGAGGTCGCCTCGGCGGCGTCGCTCGTGGTGGTCGATCGGCCGGGGCCACCGCTCGAGCTCGATCCGGCCCATCGCTGGACTCGGGTGGACATCCCCGAGCTCGAGGTGTCGAGCACCGACCTGCGCGCCCGGGTTCGCGAGCGGCGGTCGATCCGGTTCCTGGTCCCCGACTCGGTCGCGTCGTCGATCGCGGAGCGTGGCCTCTATCGTTGATCCGATGCCCCCGGAGCCGCCAACGCCACCGAATCGGCCGCGCCCGGGAGCCGGTCAGCGGCGCAAGGCCCTCGGCCTGTCGGAGGCCTCCGACGAGGCCGCGACCCCGGCGGAAGCACCAGCACCGGCGGCGCCCGCCACGCCAGCGCCCGGTGCGGCCCCCGCCGTGGGCACTCGTGAGAGCTTGGCCGCGTCGCTGGCTCGCATCCCCGACCTGTCGCCCGACGAGGTGGTCGACCCCGACGGTTCGCAGGCGGTCCAGATGGTGGCGCCGGTCGCGCCTCCCGCCGAGCCCCCGGGGGCGCCCGTGCCACCGCTGGGCGTCGCCCCCGAGGTCGACGCCCCCGAGGTCGACGCCCCCGAGGTCGACGCCCCCGAGGTGGAGGCCGCCGAGGAGACCGTGGCGCCTCGCGCCTCCACCGCGCCGCCGAGCGCCGGCGCGCCGCTCGTGGCGACCGATGCCGCGGCGTCGGCGACGGCCCACGACGGGGAGGGTGGGAAGGGGCGCCGCACCCGCATCGCACCGCCGCCGAAGCCACCCTGGTGGCGGCGAGCGGCGTTCGCGGTGGCGATGGTGGTGTTCGTGGCTGCGATCCCGGCGCTGGGGTACACCGGTTCGCGGTTGATCGCCGAGTCGAAGGCGGGTGACTTCCAGGGGTCGACGCTTGGGCCGACCGACCCCGGGTTCGAGGCGCAGGTCGAGCCCACGCCCACCGCGCTCGCCATCCAGTACGACGACGAGGGCGTGCCGAACTCGCTGACGTTCCTCTCCATGTCCGGCGACGCGGGCGGCACCGTCGTGTTCGTGCCGCTCGACACGGAGCTCGCGGTGGCCAAGTTCGGCATCGGCAACGTGCGCTTGGCCTGGGAGGCCACGCCGCGCGACCAGCCCACGCTCGGGCGCGATCGCATCGTCAACCAGGTCGCGTCGATCTTGAACGTCGGCATCCAGGAGCCGATCGAGCTCACCAACGCGAGCTGGGAGCAGCTCGTGGCGCCGGTGGGACCGCTGAAGATCGACAACCCCGACGCGATCGACCTCGGCTTCGGCATCACGATCCCCTCGGGCGAGACCGAGCTGCCCGCGAACCTCGTCGGCGCCTACCTCGCCAAGCGCGTGGATGGCGAGAGCGACCTCACCCGGCTCGTGCGCCACGAGGCCGTCTGGCGGGCCTGGCTCGACCAGGTGGGCGAAGCCGGCACCGATGATGCCGTCCCGGGCGAGACCGGGGCGGGCATCGGTCGCTTCGTGCGGGTCCTGGCGGCGGGCGACGTCGACATCCAGACCCTTCCCACGGATCCGTCCAAGTCCGGCCCGAACCTGTACGCGCGCGACCAGGCGGCCATCAACCGGCTGATGACCGACGCGGTCGCGTCGCCCACGGCCGCCACCCCCGGTTCTCGGTTCACGGTCCGGTTGCTGAACGGTGTCTCGCCCGATGCGATCCCCGGTGAGTTCGTCCACCAGCTCGTGGGGATGGGGGGCGCCGTGACCATCCTCGGCAACGGGCCCGAGTTCGACACCGACGAGACCACGGTCGTGTACGGCGACCCGGCGATGAAGGCCACCGCCACCTTCGTCGCGGCGGCGCTCGGCGCGAAGGGCGAGGTCCGCTTCGACCGCGAGGCCCCCGATACGGTCGACCTGACCATCGTGCTCGGCAACGACCTGTTGGGCGAGGTGTCGAGCGGCGACGGGCTGCCCGGCTCGACCGTGCCCACCGACGAGGGGGATTGATGACCGACCTCGATGACGATGCCCGCTGGCCCATCGAGGCCGCCCGCGCCGCCGACGCGAAGTCCGCCACCGACGTGGTGGTGCTCGAGGTCGGCCCGGTGCTCGCGCTGTGCAGCCACTTCGTGATCTGCTCCGCACCGAACTCGCGGCTCGTGCGCACGATCGCGGACGAGGTGGAGGAGAAGGTGGCCGCCGCGGGCGGCCCCAAGCCGCGGCGGGTGGAGGGCCTCGAGGACCTCCGGTGGGTGCTGATCGACTACGGCGACTTCGTGGTGCACGTGTTCCTCGACGAGGCCCGTCGCTACTACGACCTCGAGCGCCTCTGGGCCGATGTCGACCGGGTGGACTGGCACGAGCCCGCTGCCACCAGCTGACCCCGGGCAGACGGCGCCCGCGACCGATCTGGATTCGGAGCCGCCGCCGCTGCTT
>JBDIAX010000011.1:0-68852 GCA_039812605.1 Acidimicrobiia bacterium
GAATACGAGATGATCAACACCCCAAAGACGGCAACCGCCGCCTGACCCAACCTGTCACCTCAACGCGCGGCAGTCCCCTCATCGAGAAGGGGATCCATCAAGACCTGCTCAAGAGGCAGACCATCTCGCCGCGGGTAGTCCCGAATGCAGACCTTCGCCGATGCCTGATCGAGAGCCTCCACACGCTACGTGATCAGCCTATCGATATCGGCGAGGCTCGGCAGGGCTATCGGGACGCCGCGTCTGCCTACCTCTGGAAACAGGTCGGATCATCTGGCGTGGCAACGGGTGGCGGGCCCCGGTCGCTATCTTATGACCCAGTGGGCGCCTGTTTCGCCCTGGACATGCTCCTCCACCGTTCCGCCGGTCAGCCGACGTCTGGGCCGTTCTCGGGGTCCGCTGTAGATGAAGCGCTCGTCCTGCAGACCATCAAACACGTGCTTGGAAGCATCACCGATGGAGGTCTCCTTCCGTACGGAATGCCGTTCAGCTACGACCCACGCGGCATGGGGGCGTTTGCGACTTCGATCTGTGGAATCGCTGCCATAACGGGAGTCATCGCAACGATCTTTGAGCGAGCTCGCCACGCCTTCTACCGAGATGCGATGTTCCTCGACAGTCTCCTCTCCACAACGAGCGAGTGCCTAAGCGAGCTTCTCGCCCTCAGTCCCGTCATAGATGCCGCCCGGAAGCAGGTGACGGCCGCCGATGGCACCGAACTTTCCGGCTGGTCCACCGATCGCGCTGCGAGCGCCACGCGAATAGAGTCGTGGGTCAGCATGGATGTGCTGCTCTTCGCCGTCCAGGCCCGGCGGCTCGCCCAGGAGGTGGGTCAATATCTCGTCTCCCAAAAATACGGAGCGGTGGAGATTTCCGACCAGCCGGCATGGCCGTACAAGCCCGACGCCACCACGCTGACACCGAGCGTCGGCCGTGGCCACATGCGCGACGCCGACCTAGGCGACCCCGCCTGGAATCTCTCACCGGTTCAGATCCTGCACGAGCGGGTTGTGATGCAACTTCAGCGCAAACCCGAAGACTGGAAGCTTCCCGTGTCGTCGCTTCTGCTGTTCGGCCCACCAGGAACCGCAAAGTCGACGGTGGCGAAGAGCCTCGCTCAACACTTGCGGTGGCACTTCCTCGAGCTGACTCCGAGCAACTTCATCGATCAGGGTCTCGAGATGATCGAGCAGCGATCAAGGGAGGTGTTTGCCGAGCTGAGCTCCCTTCGTGAGACGGTCATCCTGTTCGACGAACTCGATTCGCTGCTGACCGACCGCGAGCGACTCGATCCCGCCAGCATCTTGAACTTCACGGTTCCGGCCATGCTTCCCAAGCTTCAAGGCCTGACCAAGTCAGCCAAGCGACACCGCACAATCGTCATCTTCGCTACCAACTTCTACGACCGTTTGGACCCAGCCATGGTTAGACGCGGCCGCATCGACGAGCGCTTGGTGATGCTCCCCCACACGCGGAGTGCGCGGGTTGCGACCATCGCCGACTTTCTCATGGATGTCGACCCAGCTCGCCTCAATGGAGCGCCCGCCAACCTCGCCGCCGCGGCTGACCGAGCAGCCGAGAGTACACCCCTCGCTGTGTGGGAGGACCTGAAGCGGTACTGCGATGATTGGATCGCTGGCCAACTCTCATCCGACCCCTATACGGGTATCTCGCCGACGCTCTACGCGTCCCGGCTTCCAGCCCAGGCAGATCAAGCTGCGAAGATGCGTTCGACCGAACGACTCGCTATTGAAGTCGCCGAGGTGGTAGGCCGACTTGTGGGCGACGACCGGCGTCTCGGCTCCGATTCAGATCACGATGCCGTGGTAAACCGCCTCACCGAACTCCGCTCCGACTTGGGCGGACACCTGCCTTGGTGAGACCTCGTCGGGGGCCTTCTCATTGCTCTCGAAGCGTGAGAATGATCCGTTCCACACTCGTACGGACCGCATCAGGATCGATCGTGTCGCTGCCGAATCGCTGTGGGAGGGAATGACCTTCAAGGTAAACGTCTGCCATCTGACGCCGATGACCGTCGGCGACGAGCACCGTCGTGGCCCCGAGGCCGTGCACTGCTTGGGTCCAGTGAAGGGTCTCGGCTGCAAGCTGGTAGACGTCTCCAGCAGACCAACTCCCGGCCTCCACCATCGAGAGGCGGGCCGGCCCTAACTCCTGAAGGACGTAGTCCAGGCCACCGGATGGCGGGTAACGGAAGTGCATGCTGTCGAACCCGTCGGGAGATTCCTCGAACTCCTCGTACTTCAGCGCACCGGAAATCACATACGACGTGAAGTCCCAGCAGTGATTGTGGATGTTTCCCCGGCCCGGGGACGTCTCGGGCCATACATGGATACGGACCCGTCGAGGACCGAGGCGAGGGTCTCTCAACACGATCTTCACGAAGCCGTTATCGTGGCGGTATGCGTCGCGCGTGAAGGCCAGCAGCGCGGACCGGGTCTCGACGGACTCCTCCAACACGGAAGCCAGAGGGCCTTCCACTAGGCCTCGCATCGCAGTGGCCGAGAGCATGCCGCCAAGGGTAGCCACTGGATGAGACAGCGCTCCCGAGTGATCCATCCGCCGCAAGGGGTGACGTGCCCGCCCGATCAGGGTCCTCCACCCCGAACCGCAGGATGGGTCAGGATCCGCCGGTGTTCTCGTCGATGTACTCGTGGGTGAGGTCGTTGGTGAGGACGGTGAAGGTGCCGCTGCCGAGGCCCAGGTCGCACACGATGTCGAGGTGGCGCTGCGCCATGTGTTCGGCGACGGCGGCCCCGTCGTGATCGACGGTGATGCCACCCGCCGCCACGGTGACGCCGCCGTAGGCCACCGCCACCTGCTCCTGGTCCATCTCGATGCCGGCGACGCCGAGCTCGCTGGCCAGTCGGCCCCAGTACGGGTCCTGGCCGAACCAGCTGCACTTGCACAGCGCGCTCGCGGCGATCTGGCGGGCGCCGGCCTCGGCATCGGCATCGCTGGCGGCGCCGGTGACGGTGAGCTTCACGACCTTGGTGGCGCCCTCGGCGTCGCCCGCCATCTGCCCGGCGAGGTCGGCGCAGACCTGCCCCACAGCCGTGGCCAGCTCGTGGTTGTCGACCGGTCCGGCCCGGCCACTGGCCAGCAGGATCACGGTGTCGTTCGTGGAGCGGCAGGCGTCGGTCATCAGCACGTTGAAGCTGGTGGACACCGCGCCCCGGAGGATCTCCCGGAGCTCGTCGTTGGTGGCCTCGGCATCGGTGGTGAGCACCGCGAGCATCGTGGCCATGTTGGGGCTGAGCATGGCCGCGCCCTTGGCCATGCCGCCCACGACCGCACCGCTCTGGCCGACCGGCGCCGTCGCCACCTTGCGGGCGGTGTCGGTGGTGCGGATCGCCTCGGCCGCGGCCACGTCGCCGTCGGCACTGCGGCCCTCGGCCAGCGCCGGCACCCCGGCGAGGATCGTGTCGATGGGCAGCGGGATCCCGATGAGGCCGGTGCTGCACACCAGGACCTCGTGCGGATCGCATCCCAGCTCGGCGGCGGCGGCCTGGCACATGGCCTGCGCGTCGGCCTTGCCCTGCGCCCCGGTGGCGGCGTTGGCGTTGCCCGAGTTGAGGATGACCGCCGCCGCCTGCCCGTGGGTGTGGGCCAGGTGGGCATCGGAGGTGAGCACCGGCGCGGCGGTCATCTTGTTGTCGGTGAACACGGCCGCGGCGGGAACCGGCCTGCCATCGGCCGTGGCCACCAGCGACAGGTCCGGGTCGCCGGAGGGCTTGATCCCGCAGTGGATCCCCGAGGCGACGAACCCCTTGGCTGCCGTGACGCTCATCGTGCTCCGTTCATGGGTACAGGCCGACGGTGGGGAGGCCGGCGGTCTCGGGGAGGCCGAGGGCGACGTTGGCGGCCTGGACGGCACCACCGCTGGCGCCCTTGGTGAGGTTGTCGAGGGCGGCGATGGCCACGACCCAGCCGGTGCGCTCGTCGGCGTAGGCGGTGACGTGGACCTGCTGGGACCCGAGCGTGGCCTTGGTGGACGGGGACGAGTCCCGGACCACGACGAAGGGCTCGGGGTCGTACGCCTCGTGGAGGGCGGCCCGCAGCGATTCGGTCGTCACGACCTGGCTGGGCCGGGCGTAGCAGGTGGCCAGGATCCCCCGGTTCATCGGGGCCAGGTGCGGCGTGAACAGCACCTGCGCCGGGGCTCCAGCGGCGAAGGAGAGGTTCTGCTCGATCTCGGGGGTGTGGCGGTGGTTCAGCACCCCGTAGGCGGTGAAGTCCTCGTCCACCGTGCAGAAGGTGGTGCTCGGCTTGGGCGGCCGCCCGGCACCCGAGACGCCGCTGGCGGCGTCGACCACGATCCCGGTGGGCTCCACCAGGCCCGCCGACAGGAGCGGGGCCAGCGCGAGGGTGGCGGTGGTGACGTAGCAGCCGGGCGTGGCGATGAGCTTGGCGCCGACGAGGTCCTTGCGGAACAGCTCGGGCAGGCCGTACACGGCCTCGGGCAGGAGCTCCGGCACGTTGTGCTCCTCGCCGTACCACTGCGGGTAGAGCGAAGCGTCCTTCAGCCGGAAGTCGGCCGCCAGGTCCACCACGGTGCGCTCGCCGTCGAGGAGCCCGGGCACGATCCCCTGCGAGGTGCCGTGGGGCAGGCCGCAGAACACCAGGTCGAGGCCATGGTCGTCGGCCAGATCCGCCCGGTTCTCCGCGAACACCAGGTCCGGGTACGCCGCCGCCAGGCTCGGGTAGAGGTCGGCGACGGCGGTGCCGGCCTGGCTGTCGCCGGTGGCCACCACCAGCTCGAGGTCGGGATGCGCCGCGAGCAGGCGCAGCAACTCGGCCCCGGTGAACCCCGATGCCCCGATGATGCCGACCCGAACCGTCATGCCCGCCACTCTATGCGCAATCATGCATGACTATGCAAGATGCCGCTCACGGGGGGCTGCGGCACAGGGGCTTCGGTTCCGGGAGCCAGCGGTGGCGGCCGTGGCGGGCAGGCCTTCTCCCGAACCCGGGATCATGCGCTCAAACTCTGTGAGGCACCACCCTCCCCACGAGCTCCAAGTGCGTGAGGCACGTGGTGCGCTTGACGGTCGGGAGGGGGACGTACCATGAGCGACAGGAGAGCACGGCGGCTGACGGCCGCTGACACTCACTGGGAGGCGGCATGACCCCAAGAGCGGCGGCATTTCCTCGGGCTTGGAGGGCGCTGCGGAAGGCAAGGCGCTTGTGCTTGATGTGTATGGGCGCTGCGACGCTGATGGCAGGACTCGGCGCCTGTGCAGCGCAGCCGCAAGGGGTCACGTCGAACGGCGGCGCATCGCGTTCGTCTCAGCCAGTGGGGTCGGTCGACTACTCGACGACAAGCGCGGAGAGGTGGGCGGAGGCCCTGGCGGACGCGCCCGCTCGCGTCGATCTGTCTCGGGATCCGGCCGACCTGCGAGGCGGGATCGCGGCGGGCTCCAAGGTGTACATCGGCGTGGTCGGCACCGCCCCACGGTTGACCGAGCGTGCCCTCTCGACCACCAACGGGTACGGAGGAACCGACGAGGCAGGAACCAACGGCGAGTCGGTCCCGACTCGAGTTGGCCGATACCTCGAGACCACGCTCGTCCCCGCAGAGGGACCCAGCGTTCCCGTGGAGTTCGAGTTAGGGGTGGCGACGCCCGACGAGACCTCGGATCCGGTGGACTTCGCCCCTCCTGTGGGCGCTCGGATCCTGATCCTCGACGACCCGGGCCGTGACGTCCTCCGCCCGATCCTCGGCCTCTGGACCGTCGTGGAGACCGATGGAGGAGGCTTCGTGCTGGGCGGCCCGGGAGTCGACGAGCGGACCTCCGTTGACGGACAGACGACCTTCGACGGCCTCCTGCAAGCGCTCAACGGCTGAGCACGCAGCCTCGGCGCACCCGATCGATGTCCTCCGTCGGTGCTTGACACCATCGTGAGGCGGGCGTAGAAACTGGACTTGTGTCCAGCACAGGTGTCCAGGAACGGGCGAGCGCCCCGCGCAAGCACCTGAGCGACCGCCAGGCCCGCACCGTCGAGCGCCTCGTCGACGCAGCGGCGATCGAGGTCGTCGAGGCCGGCTATTCCGGTCTCACCGTGCGGAACGTGGCCAGGCGAGCCGGGGTCGCCCCGGCCACGGCCTACACCTACTTCGCATCGAAGGAGCACCTGGTCTCGGAGGTCTACCTCCGCCGCTTCACGGCCCAACCCGAGCCGGCGCCCGACCCGAACCGCTCCCCCGCCGACCGGGCCACCGACGCGCTGCTGGCCTTCGCCCTCACGGTCTCCGACGAGACCGAGCTCGCGGCGGCCGTCACGGTGGCGATGCTGGCCGACGACGCCGAGGTCCGAGACCTCCGGGTGCGGATCGGCCTCGAGGTCCACCGCCGCCTCGTCGACGCGCTGGGCGACGACGCCGACGCCGCGGCCATCCGCACCCTCGAGCTCGCCACCAGCGGCGCGCTGCTGCAGGTCGGCACCGGTCACCTGGCCTACGACGACGTCCCGGCGCTCCTGCGCGAAACCGCCGAACTGGTGCTGGGAGGCGCCGCCCGATGACCGTCACCGACCCTGCCACCGAGGCCCCGCTCGTGTACGACCCGTACGCGTACGAGATCCACGAGGATCCGTACCCGACCTACCGGCGCATGCGAGACGAGGCGCCCGTGTACCGCAACGACGAGCGGAGCTTCTGGGCGCTCAGCCGCCACGCCGACGTGATGGCCGCGTTCCGCGACAGCGAGCGGTTCTCGAACGCCGAAGGCGTCTCGATCGACCCCGCGGCGAGCGGACCCCACGCTCACAAGACCATGAGCTTCCTCGCCATGGACCCGCCCCAGCACGGCCGGATGCGCGGCCTGGTGAGCCGGGGGTTCACCCCGCGGCGGGTGGCCGCCATGGAGGATGGGATCCGCCGGCTCACCACCGAGCACCTCGATGCCTGCCTCGAGATGGGCTCGTTCGACTTCGTGGGCGAGCTCGCCGGCAAGGTGCCGATGGATGTCATCTCCGAGCTCTTGGGCGTCCCCAAGGCAGACCGAGCCGAGCTGCGTCGCCTGTCGGACCTGCTGATCCACCGCGAGGAGGGCGTCACCGACGTGCCGCCGGCGGGCGTCGAGGCGGCCCTGAACCTGGTCGTCTACTACGCGGAGATGATCGCCGACCGGCGAGCCAACCCCGGCGAGGACCTCATCTCCGCGCTGTGCGCGGCGGAGATCGACGGCGACCGGCTCACCGATGCCGAGATCACGAGCTTCCTGTTCCTGATGGTGGTGGCGGGCAACGAGACCACGACCAAGCTCCTGGCGCACGCCTGGTACTGGGGCTGGCAGAACCCCGACGAGCTCGCGAAGCCCTACGCGGACCCCACCCGGATCCTCGACTGGGTCGAGGAGACGCTTCGCTACGACACCTCGAGCCAGATGCTCGCCCGCGTCACCACCACCGAGGTCGACCTGCACGGTGTCACCATCCCCAAGGGCGACCGGGTGCTCCTGCTCGCCGGCTCCGCCAACCGCGACGACCGCGCGTTCCCCGACCCAGATCGCTTCGACCTCGACCGCGACCGCGAGACCGCCGGCATCGCCAGCTTCGGCGTGGGGCGGCACTTCTGCATGGGCGCCTCGCTCGCCCGCCTCGAAGCTCGGGTCGTGCTCGAGGAGCTGGTGAGGCGCACATCGGCCTACGAGATCGACCCCAGCGGAACCCGCCGGGTCCACTCGGTGAACGTCCGAGGCTTCGAGACGCTCCCAACCACGGTCACGGCGCGCTGATGCCGAAGTACGACCCGCACCCCGAGCGGCGCGCGGCGCTGGTCACCGGCGCGTCCTCGGGCATCGGCGCGGCCACCGCCCTCGCCCTCGCCGCGCTCGGCCACCCCGTGGTGCTCGCCGCCCGACGCCTCGACCGCCTCGAGGACCTCGCGGCCAGGATCGTCGCCGAGGGCGGGGAGGCCGCAGCGATCGCCCTCGACCTCGCGGATCCCGCGTCCGTGGACGCCTGCGCCGACGACGCGGCGGCCGCGCTCGGGCCGCTCGACGTCGTGGTCGCCAACGCCGGCCAGATCAGCTCGTCCACAACGATGGGTGCCGACCCCGACACCTTCGCCGCCAACGTGCACGTCAACCTCCTGGGCACGCAGCGCCTCTTGGCCCGGCTCGGCCCGGCCATGGTCCAGCGGGGCCACGGCGACATCGTGCTCGTCACCTCCGACGTCGCCGTCCGCCCCCGGACCCACATGGCCTCCTACGTCGCCGCCAAGGCCGGGCTCGAGGGCCTCGGGCGGGCGATGCAGATGGAGCTCGAGGGCACGGGGGTCCGGGTCGGCATGGTCCGGCCGGGGCCGTCGAGCACCGAGCAGGGCACCGACTGGACCGAGGAGACCGTCCTCCACATCATCCCGGTGTGGCAGCGCTGGGGGCTGCTGCGCCACGACGGCGCGCTGCTCCCCACCAACGTCGCCGACGCCATCGTCGCGATGGTCTCCGCACCCAAGGGCACCCACCTCACCCTCGTCGAGGTGCAGCCCGAAGCACCCGTCCTCCCCGACAGGAGCCACGAATGACCGACCTCGCCGACCGACCCACGGCGCTCCCCGACCCCCCGAAGGTCTCGGGCGACGACGGCGGAACCGGCCACCTCGAGGAGCTGCGCGTCGACCCGATCGGGTTGATGCAGCGGGTGCGGGACGAGTGCGGCGACGTCGGCGAGTTCCGCCTCGCCGACAAGGACGTCGTCCTGCTCACCGGCGCGGAGGCCAACGAGATCTTCTTCCGGGCCAGCGACGAGGAGCTCGACCAAGCCGCCGCCTATCCGTTCATGACCCCGGTGTTCGGCGAGGGCGTGGTCTTCGACGCGACCCCCGAGGAGCGCCGCAAGGCCCTCCACAACCAGTCGCTGCGCGACAAGTTCATGCGGGGCCACGCCGCCACCATCACCCGCGAGATCGACCGGATGCTCGCCCAGTGGGACGACGAGGGCGAGATCGACCTGCTCGACTTCACCGCCGAGCTGTTCATCTACACCTCGACCTCGTGCCTCATCGGCTCCAAGTTCCGTGAGGAGCTCGACGTCCACGTGGCCGAGCTGTTCCACGACCTCGAGGCCGGCACCGATGCCATCGCCTTCGTCGACCCCTACGCCGACATCGAGAGCTTCCGCCGCCGCGACGCCGCCAGGGCCGAGCTGGTCGAGATCATCGAGGGGATCATGGAGCGGCGCCGTGGCGCCGGACCGCCCGCTGGCGACGACGAGCGAGACCTCGTCGACGTGCTCATGTCGATCAAGGACGCGGAGGGCAACGAGCACTTCTCCGCCGACATCATCACCGGGATGTTCATCTCGATGATGTTCGCCGGGCACCACACCACATCCACCACCGCCTCCTGGCTGATCATCGAGCTGCTCCGCAACCCCGACGTCATGGCCGAGGTGGTGGCCGAGATGGACGCGCTCGCGGAGGCCGGCGGCGGCGTGGTCACCTACCAAGACCTCCGGGAGGTTCCCTGGCTCGAGTCGTCCATCAAGGAGACCCTGCGCCTCCACCCGCCGCTGATCCTCCTGCTGCGACTGGCCAACGAGCCCTTCGAGGTCGAGGGCTACAAGGTGGATGCCGGCAAGCTGGTCGGCGCGTCCATCTCCGTGTCCAACCGGCTCCGCGGGGCGTTCGACGACCCCGATCGGTTCGATCCGACCCGCTACGTCGACCCGCGCCACGACGACACCGACAACCCCTGGAACTGGATCCCCTTCGGCGCCGGTCGCCACCGGTGCGTCGGCGCCGCCTTCGCCCTGATGCAGCTGAAGACGATCTTCTGCGTCCTGCTGCGCGACTGGGAGCTCGAAGCCGCTCAACCTCCGGAGACCTACCGCAACGACCACTCGAAGATGGTCGTCCAGCTCGCCCAGCCGTGCCGGGTCCGCTACAAGCGACGCGCCCGAGCCGACGTCGAGCGAGGCGAGGACTGATGGGGAGCTTCCGCATCGTCGTCGACCGCGACCTGTGCCAGGGCCACGGCGTCTGCGAGGGCGAAGCGCCCGAGCTGTTCGAGGTCGGCAAGGACCTGTCGGTGACCGTGCTCGACGAGCACCCCGACGACGTCCACCGCAAGGCCGCGGAGGCGGCCGTGAAGTACTGCCCCACCCACGCCCTATCGATCGTCGAGGAGACCCCGTGACCGCCTACCCCCGCGCCGAGCTCGAGGAGATGGTGCAGCGCTGGCTGCAGGCCAACAAGGACGCCGAAGCGGCCAACGACTGGAAGCCGATGGCCGACCTCTACACGGAGGACGCCACCTACGGCTGGAACTACGGCGCCCACACCGACTTCATGGCCGTGGGCCGCGAGCAGATCCGCGAGTACGCGCTCGGCGAGGAGATGGAAGGCCTCGACGGGTGGGAGTACCCGTACGAGGAGATCGTCATCGACGAGCAGAAGGGCATGGTGATCGGCTTCTGGCGCCAGATCGCCGACGCCACCCGCGAGGACGGCAGCCGCTACGAGATCGCCGGCATCGGCGGCAGCTGGTTCATCTACGGCGGGAACCACCAGTGGCGTTGGCAGCGCGATTGGTTCGACTTCGGCAACGCCGCCTCGCTCTTCATGGACATGATGGGCGCGGGCGTGCTGTCCGACGGGATGGTGGGTCGCATGAACCGATCCATGCAGGCCGACCTCCCCGGCTACTACCCCCACGGCAAGGCACCGGTGAACCTGTGGGAGGGCCGCTCGTGAGCGCCGCTCGAGCGTTCTGTCAGCCGTGGCGGTCGCCAGGCGAGCACCACCACGGAGATTTCGGGGGGCGGTGGTCTTGATGGAGGGCCTCGACCTCAACCTGATCGACGGCAAGCTCGTCACCGCCTCCGGCGGCGCCACCTTCGAGACGATCAACCCCGCCACCGAGGAGGTGCTCGGCGTCGCCGCCGACGGCACCTCGCAGGACATGGACGCGGCCATCGCCGCGGCCCGCACCGCCTTCGACACCACCGGCTGGTCGGGCGATCACGCCTTCCGCGCTCGCTGCATCCGCCAGCTCCACGACGCGCTCGTCGCCCACAGCGACGAGCTCCGCGAGCTCACCATCGCCGAGGTGGGCGCACCCCGGTTCCTCACCTCCATCGCCCAGCTCGACTCCCCAGTGGAGGACCTGCTCTGGGCCGCCGACCTCGCCGAGCGCTACGAGTGGCAGACCGACCTCGGCGAGGCCACGCCGGTGGGGGTCAAGAGCCACCGCTGGGTGCTGAAGGAGGCCGCCGGCGTCGTCGGCGCCATCACCCCGTGGAACTTCCCCCACCAGATCAACCTGGCCAAGCTCGGCCCGGCGCTGGCGGCGGGCTGCACCGTGGTGCTGAAGCCGGCCCCCGACACCCCCTGGGCGGCCGCTGCGGTCGCGCGCCTCGCGGCCACCGAGACCGACCTGCCGCCCGGCGTGCTGAACGTCGTCAACAGCTCGGATCACTCGGTGGGCGCGCTGCTGTCTAGCGATCCACGGGTCGACGTGGTGTCGTTCACCGGCTCCACCGCCACGGGCCGCAAGGTCATGGCGTCCGCGGCCGAGAGCCTCAAGCGGGTCTTCCTCGAGCTGGGCGGCAAGTCCGCGTTCATCGTGCTCGATGACGCCGACATCGCCGGAGCCGCCGGCATGGCCGCGTTCACCGCGTGCACCCACGCCGGCCAGGGGTGCGCCATCACCACCCGCCTGCTGCTCCCCCGCGCCCGCTTCGACGAGGGCGTCGAGGCCGCCGCCGCTTCCATGGCCGCGCTGGGCGCCAAGGATCCGCAGGACGCGGGGACGATCTGCGGCCCGGTGATCTCGGCCCGCCAGCGCGACCGCATCGAGGGCTACCTCCAGCTCGCGCTCGACGAGGGCGGCACGTTCGCCACCGGCGGCAGCCGCTCCGCGTCCCACGAGCGAGGCTTCTTCATCGACCCGACCCTCGTGGTTGGGCTCGACAACTCCTCACGGGTGGCCCGCGAGGAGATCTTCGGGCCGGTGCTCGTCGCCATCCCCCACGACGGGGACGGGGACGCGGTGCGCATCGCCAACGACTCGCCCTACGGCCTCTCGGGTGCCGTGCACTCGGCCGACAGCGAGCGGGCCTGGACGGTGGCACGAGGCGTGCGCACCGGCACGATGAGCGTCAACGGCGGGGTCTGGTACTCGGGCGACGTGCCCTTCGGCGGCTACAAGGCGAGCGGCATCGGCCGCGAGATGGGCGTGCAGGGCTTCGAGGAGTACCTCGAGACAAAGGCGATCGCGGAAGCGATCTGAGGAGGAGACGACATGGGACGGTTCGACGACAAGGTGGCCATCGTCACCGGCGCGGCCGGCGGCATCGGCGAGGCCTACGCCCGTCGGCTCGCCGCCGAGGGCGCCGACGTGGTGATCGCGGATGTGGCCGAGGAGGCCGGCGAGAAGGTGGCGGCGGAGATCGCCGCCGAAGCTGGGGGCGACGCCTTCTTCGTGCGCGTCGACATCTCCAGCCCGGAGTCCACCCTGGCCATGGCGGACGCAACCGTCGAGCGCTTCGGTGGCATCGATCTGCTCGTGAACAACGCGGCCATCTACGGCGACATGGAGTTCGACATGCTCCTCACCGTCGACTGGGACTACTACCGCAAGATCATGGACGTGAACATGCACGGCGCCCTGCTGTGCACCCGCGCCGTCTACAAGCACATGACCCGCCGGGGCGGCGGCGCCATCGTCAACCAGTCGTCCACCGCCGCGTGGCTCTACTCCGGCTTCTACGGCCTCGCCAAGGTCGGCATCAACGGGCTCACCCAGCAGCTCGCCCACGAGCTCGGCGGCCGCAACATCCGGGTCAACGCCATCGCCCCCGGGCCGACCGACACCGCCGCCACCGAGAAGCAGGCCGGCGCGTACGTCGACGAGCTGGTGTCGAACCTGGCGCTGAAGCGCAAGGGCACCGTCGACGACATGGCCGGCGCCTGCCTCTTCCTCCTCTCCGACGACGCAGCGTGGATCACCGGCCAGATCCTCGACGTCGACGGCGGCCAGATCTTCCGCTCATGACCGACGTCGTGGGTGTCGGGTTCATCGGGCTGGGCCAGATCGGTGCGCCGATGGCGAAGCGATGGCTGGCCTGGGATGGCGGGCTCACGGTCTTCGACGTGGCCCCCGAGGCCACCGTGCCCTTCGCCACCGCGGGCGCGCACGTCGCCGCCTCGCCGGCCGAGGTGGCCGAGCGGTCCCAGGTGATCTCGGTGATGGTGCGCGACGACGCCCAGGTCACCGAGGTGCTGACGGGGCCCGACGGCATCCTCTCGACCGCGTCGCCAGGGACGGTCGTGGCCATCCACTCGACGGTGGAGGCCGACACCCCCGCTCGGCTCGCCGAGCTCGCCGCAGCCACGGGCGTCGAGGTGATCGACGCTCCGGTGAGCGGCGGGATGATGGGCGCCCACTCCGGGACGCTCGCGCTGATGCTGGGGGGCAGCGACGAGGCGGTCGCCAGGGTCGCCGAGCCCTTCGCCCTCCTCGGGACCCTCGTCGCCCACCTCGGCCCGATCGGCGCCGGCACCCGGGCCAAGCTCGCGCGCAACCTCATCACCTTCGCCTCGTTCGCCGCGGTGGGCGAGGCGTATCGCTTGGCCGAGGCGGCGGGGGTCGACCTCGCCAAGCTCGGCGACGTGGTGCGCCACAGCGACAAGGTGACCGGCGGGCCCGGCGCGGTGATGCTGCGAGCGTCCGCCGGGCCCCTCGCCGACGACGACGGCCTTCGCCCGATCTTCACCCACACGCGCGGCCTCGGCGAGAAGGACCTCGCGCTCGCGATCCAGCTCGCCGGCGAGCACGGGTTGGACCTCCCGATCGCCCGCTACGCGCACGACCACCTCGGCGACGCCCTCGGCGTCCCCCACGGCTCGTGACCGCACTCGCTCTTCCGATTCTTGGTACGAGAGTGGTCGATCCACGACCACAGCGGTACCAAGAACGACGCCGATTCGGTTCTTGGTACATCGGTGGTCGATCCACGACCACAGCGGTACCAAGAACCGCGACACCCGAGCACACCGCCGTGGACCCAGGAGGGCACCGATGAGCGAACGACCGCACGATCCCGAGGCCCGCGAGCGGGGGAAGGCGAACATGAAGGCCGTCTACGGGTGGGACGTGGACCACGTGGAGGGCTCGTTCGTCGAGTACACGGTCGACCACCTGTTCGGCAACGTGTGGGACGAGGGGAAGCTCACGGTCAAGGAGCGACGGCTCGTGCTGATCGGGATGATGGTCGGCAGCGGCCTCGACGACGTGGCCGGCCTGCAGCTCGACGCGGCGGTGCGCCTCGGCGAGCTCGATGCCGACGACCTCCGCACGCTGGTCGTCTTCCTGGCCCACTACGCCGGCTGGCCCAAGGCGGCGAAGCTCAACACCGAGGTGGAGAAGCTCATCGCCCGCATGTCGAGCGACGACGACCTGCCGTGATCGACGCGTCGCGCCCCTGGGCCGGCCGCACCCACGCGGCCCTCGCCGAGCTCGCGCGCGAGCTGCTGCTGTGCGGCCACCTGATCGACCGCTCCGGCATGCCCCACGCCATCGGCAGGCTCGGGCGAGAGGGCATGACCGAGGTGGCGATCGGCGAGTGGCGCGGAGCGTCGCCGATCTACGCCAAGCGCATCCAGCGCCTGCTCGACTTCGAAGGCGACACGGTCGAGACCACGTTCAAGGGGATGCAGCTCGACATCGGCGCGCCACCCGAGTTCCTCGACTTCCGCTACACGGTCGTCGACGATCGCCACGGGGAGTTCCACCTCGACCACTGCGGGGCGCTGGTCGACGTCGAGCCCATGGGCGACGAGTACGTCCACGCCATGTGCCACACGATCGAGGACCCGACGTTCGACGCCACCGCCACCGCCGCGAACCCCCGTGCACAGGTACGGCCGGTGCACCGGCCGCCTCGCGTCCCGGCGGACCGCCACCCCCACTGCGCGTGGACCGTGACGATCGTGCCCGACGCCGAACCGCTCCCCGTGCCGGCCGAGGCATCGGCGATGGCCGTCTCCGAGGCGGCTCGCCTCGCGCTCGCGACGCCCGATCCGTCCCTGCCGACCGACGACGGCTGGACGGACTACCGAGCGCCGCTCGATCCGGACCTGGTGATGGAGCGGTTCTCGTCGGCCACGCTGTCCCAGATCTGCGACGAGGTGGCGCTCCAGGGGCAGATCCTCGCTCGCTCGTTCTTCGTCGAGATCGCGGCCCGGGTGGAGCCTCACGAGGTCGTGGGCCTCGCCACCAAGCAGGCCGTCGGCATCGCCGGCTTGGCCACCAAGCGCCTCGCTGCCGCCCTGGATGCTTCGCGGTCGCTCGACGGCGTCGCGGAGGTGCTGGCGGTGCACCCGATGCTGCTGCCGCGCTCCTACGTCGACCTCCGGCTCGCCGGCGACGGCACCGGTCTGGCGGTGGCGGTGGGGCCCTGCCCCGGGACCGCGGAGGACGACGGCCTCTCGTGGCCGGCGCTGCTGGCCGGGCCCACCGGCGACGCGATCCTGGCCACCGCGGTGCGCTGCCTGCTCCCCACGGCGATCGTCGTGCGGGCCGGCACCGACGAGGACGGGACCGTGCGCTGGACGGTGCGCGACGATCCGAGCGGCCCGCTGGCCGACCAAGCCGACGAGGTGACCCTCGCCGAGTTCTCGACCGGTGCCACGTTCCGGTTCCAGCGACGAGGGTGAGCGCCCACCACCGGTAGGGTCGCCCGACCACCCGATCAAAGGGAGCCTCCATGCCGCTCGAACCCCGCCTGCGCCCGATCGTCGCCCTGTACGGGGCGATGGGTCGAGGCGGCACCGACGTCTCCTACGCCGATCAGCGGGTCCAGGCCGAGGCCATGGCGAAGCGAGGCCGATGGCTGGTCATGCCGCGCGGGCCGAAGATGGCCAGCGAGCGGGATCTGACGGTTCCCGTCGACGGTGGCCAGATCCGCGTCCGCCTCTACCAACCCGATGCGGCGGGCCCGCTCCCCCTCCACGTGTTCCTGCACGGAGGGGGCTGGTGCGTCGGCTCGCTCTACGAGCGCGACCCTCGGTGCCGGGAGATCGCCGCCGGCGCTCGCGCCACGGTGGCATCGGTGGAGTACCGCCTGGCCCCCGAGAACGCGTACCCGGTCCCCGCCGAGGACTGCTACGCCGCGCTCACCTGGCTGGTGGGGCACGCCGATGAGCTGCGGATCGACCCCAGCCGGATCGGCATCGGCGGGGAGTCCGCCGGCGCCAACCTGGCGGCGGCGGTGTGCCTGATGGCCCGCGACCGAGGCGGTCCGGCCATCGCCCACCAGTGGCTCGACGTGCCCGCCGTCGACGCGAGGCTCCAGACCGAGTCGATGACCGACGTGCCCGATGGGAACCTGCTCGACCTGGCCACGATCCACGCGTTCCGCGACGCCTACTTCCAGGACCCGGGCCGGATGCTCGAGCCCTACGGCTCTCCCCTCCTCGCCGACTCCCACGAGGGGCTGGCTCCGGCGTGGATCATGAGCGCCGAGTTCGACAAGCTCCGCGACGACGGTCGCGCCTATGCCCACGCCCTCGAGGCCGCTGGGGTGCCCGTCGAGTTCCGGCTCCTGCGCGGCCACGTGCACCCGAGCTTCGCCTTCACCCGGCTGCTGCCCAGCGCGAAGGCCTACGAGCGCGAGGCGATCGCCGCGCTCGGCCGAGCGCTGCACCCCTGACGATCAGGCATCGGGTTCGAGCACCAGGGGGTCCCCGACCTCGACCCGCCCAGGCTCGAGCACCGTGGCGTAGACCCGGCTCACCGGGCCGTGGCGGTGGTGCATCAGGTCGAAGTGGCCGTCGAGGAAGTTCGCTGCGGTGGTCTTGCACGGCAGCGCGTAGGAGCTGATCACCGCACGGACCCCGCCGATCTGCAGCTCCGTGCCCGGCACCGCTCGGTCCCACGGGATGCCGACGGTGGAGATGTTCTCACCGGCGCCGCCCGGAACCACGGGATGGCCCTGCTCGGCGAAGGCGGCCACCACCTCGGACGACCAGAGGCACAGCGCCTGCCACGGCCGACCGTGGTTCTTGCGGTCGTTCTGGCGGTCCCCAGCCGCGCCTGCCCATCCCACCTCGAGCGCACCCTGCGGGCCCTTGGGCACCCCGCCGGAGCCGGTGAACAGTCCGCCGACCGCACCCGTGGCGGTCGGCCCGAAGGCTCCAGCCGCTCGAAGGTCCGCGACGGCGTCGTGCCAGGCCGCCCACACCTCCGCGAGCGCGGCGGGCGGGTTCGAGGCGGCCAGGTCATCGAGGGCCTGCTCGGCCCGGGCGCGGTGCGGTGCGGCGGGGTTCGAGGGATCCGGTGGGAAGCCGCCCGGGAGCAGGTCGAACAGCGTGCGCCCGTTGAACAGGGTGCGCTCGGCGTCCTGCTCGGTGAACCGGTACGGGCCGAGCTGGATCACGGGACCGGGCGTCAGCCTCGGAGGGTCGCCCCGAAGGGGCCCTCGACGGCGGCGATCAGCCGGGCTCGCACCTCGGCGACCTCGGCGTCGGTGAGCGTGCGCTCGGTGGACTGCAAGCGAACGGCGAACGCCAGGCTTCGAGCGCCCTCGGCGATGCCCTGCCCCCGGTACACGTCGAAGAGCCGGACCGACCAGACCAGCTCCTCGGACCCAGCCAGCGTGCGCTCCACGTCGACGGCGGAGACGGCCTCGGGAACCACGAACGCCAGGTCGATGTCGCTGGCCGGGAACCGGCTGATCTGGCGGTAGGCCTCGCTTCGTCGCGGCGCGTCGAACAGGCGGCCGAGATCGACCTCCAGGTAGGCGACGCGCTCGCCGATGTCGTGGCGGGCGAGCACGGCCGGGTCGATCTCCCCAGCGATGCCATAGGGCTGGCCGTCGACGAGGACCTCTGCGCTCCGGGTGGGGTGCAGGCCCGGCAGCGGGGCGTTGCGGACCGAGGGGCGCTCGAGGCGCAGCTGCTCGGCGAGCACCTGCCAGACCTCGACCGCGGCTGGAGCCTCCCGACCGGCCAGCACCACGGCGACGTGCTCGCGCTCGTCGGGCAGCACCTGGCCCTCGGCCGGCGGCAGGAAGACGTGGCCGATCTCCCACAGGCCGACCCTGAGCTGGCGGCGAGCGTGGTTGCGGGCCACCGCTCCCACGAGACCTGGCAGCAGCGCGGTGCGCAGCACGGACTCCTCGGCCACCAGCGGGTTGACGAGCTCGATGCCGGTGGGATCCAGGCCAGCGGAGGCGAGCTGCCCCGGCGCGAGGAACGGCAGGGGCAGCGTCTCCGCCAGACCGAGCCCGCAGAGCAGGCGCCGGACCCCCCGCCGCGCGAGCTGGCGGTCCGTGAGGCGACCCGCCCGCGGCGCGGTCAGCTCCTGGTTCTCGATGTTGCGGTACCCGAGGTGGCGCCCGACCTCCTCGATCACATCGATCTCGGTGGCCGAGTCGAACCGCCAGGTGGGGATGGTGACCTCGTAGCCATCGCCGGTGGGCACGACATCGAACCCGATCGGGCCGAGGAGCTCCCCGATGCGCTCGGCACCGAGGTCGGTGCCGAGGATGGCGTTCACCCGGTCGGTGCGCACGGCCACGGGGGGCCGCACGGGCAGCGCGCCTCGCACGTCGACCTGCACCGGCACGGTGCTCGCGCCGCAGATCTCCGCAGCGAGCTCGCAGAACCGGTCCGCAGCGACCTGGGCGATGGCGGGGTCGACGCCCTTCTCGAAGCGCGCCGACGCCTCCGAGCGCAAGCCCAGGCGCCGCGACGATCGACTGATGGAGGTCGGGTCGAACCAGGCCATCTCGAGGAGGACGTTGGTGGTGCCGTCGGCGATCTCGGCGTCGGCTCCGCCCATGATCCCCGCGATGCCGACCGGCCTGTCATCGCCGTCGCAGATCACGAGGTCGTCGGCGCTGAGGGCACGCTCCACGTCGTCGAGCGTGGTGATCTGCTCGCCCTGAACCGCTCGGCGCACCCGAAGCGTGCGTCCCGCGACCGCGTCGAGGTCGTAGGGGTGGTTCGGCTGGCCGAGCTCGAGCATGACGTAGTTCGAGATGTCGACCAGGGCTGAGATCGAGCGCATGCCGAGGTGCGCCAAGCGCTGCTGCATCCACGCCGGTGACGAGGCGCCCGGGTCCACGCCGGTGAGGACGCGGGCGACGAAGCGGCCGCAGCCCACCGGGTCCGCCACGTCGACGCCGAACGATCCGACGGTGGACTCGGCCGACGCCGCTCCCCCGCTTCCGCCCGAGGCCCACGTGACGGCGTCGCCCGCAGGCACCGACTCGGGAGGCGCCGGCGCCACGAAGCCGACGCCCACCTTCGGCGCGACGTCGCGGGCCAGGCCCACGACGTTCATGGCGTCGGGCCGGTTCGGGTTGACCTCGAGCTCCCACAGCACGTCGGCCACGACGCCGAGCGCCTCACGGATCGGCGTGCCGAGCGCGAGCGCTGGATCGAGGACGAGGATGCCGCCGTGGTCATCGGAGGTGCCGAGCTCACGACCGGAGCAGAGCATGCCGTTCGACCACTCGCCCCGCAGCTTGCGCCGCTCGATCTTCATGCCGCCAGGCATGACCGTGCCGAGGGTGGCGAGCGGGACGAGGTCCCCGACGCCCATGTTGAACGCGCCGCAGCAGATCTGCAGCGCCTCGCCGTCGCCCCGGTCGACGTCGACGAGCTGGATCTTGTCGGCGTTCGGGTGCGGCTTGAGATCGAGCACCCGCACGACCTCGATGCCGTCGAGGCCCTCGCCGATGCGCACCTCTTCCTCCACCGGGGTGCCGAGGTCGTCGAAGGCCGCGGCGACGGCCTCCGGCTCGACCGGCGCGTCGAGGAACTCCTGCAGCCAGGAGTGGAGGACCTTCATCAGAACTGCTCCAGGAAGCGGATGTCGGTGGACGCGAGCTCGCGCAGGTCCGTGACGCCGTGGCGCGTGGCGGCGAGGCGGTCGAGGCCGAAGCCGAACGCGAAGCCCGAGAACTCCTCGGGGTCGATGCCGCAGTTCGACAGCACGTTGGGATGCACCATCCCGCAGCCGCCCAGCTCCAGCCAGGTGCCGTCGGGCCGCTGGATGTCGAACTCCGCCGAGGGCTCGGTGAACGGGAAGTACGACGGGCGCAGGCGGCTCGTCCACCCCGGGCCGAAGTAGGCCTTGGTGAAGCGATCGATGGTGCCGGCGAGGTGGGCGAAGGTGATGCCTCGATCCACCACCAGGCACTCGAGCTGGTGGAACACCGCCAGGTGCGTGGCGTCGGTGGCCTCGTTGCGATACACCCGACCGGGCATCACCGAGTAGATGGGCGGCTCCTGGCCCTCCATCACGCGGATCTGCACCGGCGAGGTGTGGGTGCGCATGACCACCTCCTTGGGGCCCCCGAGGCCCACGAAGAAGGTGTCCTGCATGTCGCGCGCCGGGTGGAACTGCCCGAAGTTGAGCGCCGTGAAGTTGTGCCAGTCGTCTTCGACCTCGGGGCCTTCGGCGACCTGGAACCCGAGCCCGACGAAGACATCCTCGAGCTCCTCGATGGTCTGGGTCACGAGGTGCAGGTGCCCGGCGTCGCGCCCGGCGCGGACCTCCGTGAGGTCGAGCCGCTCGGCCGCCGCCTGCGCGGCCTGCGCCACCGCCTGGAGATCGGCGCGCCGCGCGTCGAGCGCACCGGCGATGGCCTGGGTGGCCTCGTTCATCGCCTGGCCCGCGGCTCGTCGAGCATCGGCATCGAGGGCGCCCAGGCCCTTCTTCAGCTGCCCCAGGGGCGCCGACTTGGCGAGGATCGACCGCTGGAGGTCGCCCAGCGCCTCGAGGTCGGGGGCGGCCGCGATCGCCTCGGTGGCCTCGTCTCGGATGCGCTGGATCTCATCGATCATGACGGCCGGAACCTTGCCTGCTCAGGGGCCTCGTCGTCCACTCGGTTGCTGGCCTGGTCGGATCCGCTGTGTCAGGCTGGTCGCCGTGAAGATCGTCCGATCCCTCGCCGGAGCGACGGTGTGCGGCGCCCTGTCGTGGAGCGCTGCCGAGTACGGGTTGCACCGCTTCGCGATGCACGAGGTGCGGGGCAAGGGCCTGGCGTCGCGCGAGCACCTCAAGCACCACGCGGATGTCACCTACTTCGCTCCCGCGTCCAAGAAGGCGCTGTCGGCGGCGGCGACCACCGCGGTGGCGTTCCCGGTCGCCAGCGTCGCCATGGGCCGGCGCTGGGCAGCCGCCTACACCGCCGGGCTGATCTCGATGTACTACGCGTACGAGATCGCACATCGACGCACCCACACGCACCCGCCTCGCAACGAGTTCGGGCGGTGGATGCGCCGCAGCCACCTGCACCACCACTTCGGTGCACCCATGCGCAACCACGGGGTCACCTCCCCCGTCTGGGACCGGTTGCTGGGCACCTACGAAGACCCCGGGACGGTCACCGTGCCACAGCGCATGGCCCCGACGTGGATGGTCGACGACGACGGCCACGTCCGGCCCGAGTTCGCCGAGGACTACGTGGTGAAGGCCGGCCGTCGCCGCAGCGCCGACCAGGACGCTCTGGATCACGACGCCGCGTTCAGCAACGTGGCGCCCGCCTCCTAGCGCGCTCCCGAGCCCGTCGCGAGGTGGTGCTCGAGCGCCGCGAGCTGCCCGGACCACACGCGCTGGCGCGAGCTCGTGAGCACCGGGCGACGGGCGCGGAGCAGCGCGACGGTGCGTTCCAGCTCTTCGACCTCCAGCGTGTAGAGGCTCGCCGACTCCGGGAAGCGCAGGACGTTGACCCCTGCGTAGATCTGGCGCCGCTCCGCCAGCTCCAGGAGGTCGGCGAACTCGTGGACGTTCGCCCGCATGAGGCAGATCGCCATCGAGACGCGGCTTCGGCCGACGTGGCCCTCGAAGCGATCCAGGTTCGCGAGCACCCCATCGAGGTCAGCGCCGACGCGGATCTCGGCGAACGTGTCCGGGGTCGCCCCGTCGATCGAGACGTTCAGGCGCGGGCGCAGCACGCTCACGATCCGCTCGACTCGAGCGTTCCAGATCGTCCCGTTCGTGGTGATGGTGACCTCGGGGGGAGCGTCGAGCTCGCAGAGCCGATCGAGCAGCCGCAGCGGCGCTCTCCCGAGGAACGGCTCACCGCCCAGGAGCTTGACGTGCCGTACGTGCGGAAGGAACGCCTCGAGCTGCTCGAAGAAGGCGTCGCCGTACACCTCCGGCAGCGGGGGCCGGTGCTCGCGCTGGGCGCGGATCGCCGAGGAGAGGTCGCCGTCGCACATCGTGCACTGGAGGTTGCAGGTGTTCGTGAGCGCGAGCTCCCAGTGGGTCGGGAAGGCCGGACGGCGCTCATCGGGGCGGAGGTGGTCGAAGCCCCGGGCGAACAGCAGCTTCGCACCCAGGCGCTCGACCTCCCACCCACAGAACTCGCAGCCCGCGCCGTAGTCGCCGGCCTCGAGCGATGAGCGCAGCCGCTCTGCAGCCGCGCTGGTCCAGATCTCCTCCAGCGACTGGGTTCGAACATCGCCGAGCGGCACCTCGGTGTTCTGGCAGCAGGCACGCACGACCCCGTGCTGGTCGAAGAACATGGAGGTGTGCGGCGCGTAGCAGGCCGACCACTCCCGCCGCGACCGAGCCGCGCCTCGCCGCCGCGGCAGCGCGACCGCGACCGCGACCGAGCGCCACAGGCCATCGCCACGGCTCACCGGGCACGCCACCTTCGGAGCAGCTCGAAGCACAGGACGGTGCCGGCCATCGCAACGTTCAGCGACTCGACCGGACCGACCATCGGGATCGTGACCCGAACGTCGCACGCGGCTTCGACCTCCGGCCCTGGTCCGCGCGCCTCGCTGCCGAGCACCAGCGCGATCGGCCCCACCAGCGTCGCCTCGTCGTAGGGCTCCCCACCTCGGACGACCGCGGTGGCGGCGGTCCACCGCTCGCTCCGAAGGCGCTCGACGACCCCGAGCGCGCTCGGGACGGTGACCACGTCGGTCTCGAACCAGGCGCCCGCGGAAGCTCGGACCACCTTCGGGCTGGTCGGATCCACCCCACCTGCGCACACGACCGCCTGGGCACCGGCGGCAACCGCAGCTCGGATGAGCGTGCCCACGTTGCCCGGCATCTGCAGCCCGGCGAGGACCAAGACGAAGCCCGGGCCGCCATCGGGTCCACCGCGCCGCACCGACGCCTCGGGAGAGGGCCAGGCGGGAACAGGTCGATCGACGACGGCGAGCACCCCCTGGGAAGCAGCGACGTCGCCGATGCGGTCGAGCGCGCCCCTCGCGAGCAGCCACGGCTCGATCGAAGGAGGGAGCCGATCGAGCACCGCGGCGATGCCGGTCCGATCCGCCGCACCCTCGTCGACGTAGACCTCACGCACGTTGGCCCCGGCGTCGAGCGCGGCGCCGAGCAGCAGCGGGCCCTCGACGACGAGCGCCCGCCGCTCGTCCCGCTCCCCCGGCTGCTTCACCAGCTTCGACAGCTGAGCGAGGCGAGGGTTGCGGGCCGAGAGCGGGCGCATCGTGGGTTCGGGCGTTCGGCTCGTGGCTCGAGCCGGTCAGATCAGGCCGACGCCTTGGCCCCGATGGCATCGTTGGCCACCTTGACCAGCGCGGCGAAGGCACCGGGATCGGTGACCGCGAGGTCCGCCAGGACCTTGCGGTCGACCTCGACCTCGGCCAGCTTCAGCCCGTTGATGAAGCGGCTGTAGCTGATGCCGTTCTGGCGGCAGGCAGCGTTGATCCGCTGGATCCAGAGCTTGCGGAACTCGCCCTTGCGTGCCCGCCGGTCGCGGAACGCGTACTGCAGGGAGTGCATCACCTGCTCGTTGGCGGCCCGGTACGAACGGCTCTTGTTGCCGTAGTAGCCCTTGGCCCGCTCGAGGGTGGCCCGGCGGTGCTTCTTGGAGTGAACAGCGCGCTTGACTCGTGCCATCTCTCAGTCCTCTCTAGTTCGGGTGGCCGGGGGCTACTTGCCCAGCAGCTTCTTGATGCGGGCCTCGTCGCCGGGAGCGAGGACGACCTCGTCCTTCAGGCGTCGGGTGCGGGTGGACGGCTTCTTCTCGAGGATGTGGTTGCGCATGGCGCGCCGACGGCGGAGCTTGCCGGAGCCGGTGGCCTTGAAGCGCTTCGCCGCGCCGCGGTGGGTCTTCATCTTGGGCATGTCGTGGTACTTCCTCTCGCGCCGCTGGGGCGCACCAGGGGTCAGGCTTCGGCGTCTGCCGCGTCGGCGGTCGCTTCGGCGCTCGGGGGCGGGGTCGAGCCGTTCTCGGGGACGTCGGCCTGCGCTCGCTTCTTGGTCTCGGCTTGGGCCTTCTTGTCGGGGGCGAGGACCATGATCATGTTCCTCGGTCCATCGAGCTTCGGGTACACCTCCACTCGCCCGGTGTGCACCACCTCTTCGGCGACGCGGTCGAGGATCTTCTTCCCCAGCTCCGGGTGGGCGACCTCTCGCCCGCGGAACATGATCGTGATCTTGACCTTGTGGCCTTCGTCGAGGAACTTCTCCACCTTGCGGGTCTTGGTGTCGAAGTCGCCGCCGCCGATCTTGGGGCGGTACTTCATCTCCTTGATCACCACGTTGGTGGACTTGCGCCGGGACTCCTTGGCCTTCTGCGCCGTCTCGTACTTGTACTTGCCGTAGTCCATGACCCGGCAGACAGGCGGGTTGGCCTTGTCCGCGACCTCCACGAGGTCGAGGTCGAGGGCCCGGGCGAAGTTCAGCGCCTCCGGCAACGGCTTGATCCCGATCTGCTCCCCGTCGGGCCCGACCAGGCGGACCTCCCGGGCGCGGATCCGATCGTTGATCCGGGGCTCGTTGTTGGTTGGCGGTGCTATGGCCGGTGGCTCTTCATCAAGTGCGTAGGTCCTCCCTGACGCGTGGCGTTGGTTCGGGGCAGCCGCACCGGTGCCGAAAAGCACGAAGCGCGGACGCCGGAGAAGCCGACATCCGCGCACGCCCGAGGGCGAGAGCAGCATCGACCCGGACGCACGGTGCTCCGAGGAGCGGTGGCCGGGTGGGAGCCGAGGCCCCGCTTCCCTGGTTGTTGCGTGCCGTAGGGTACCAGCGTGCAGGGCGCCTTCGGCAACTTCGTCGAGCCCGACACCACCCGATCGCATCGAACAGGACCCTTCCCATGAGCTTGTGGACCCCCGGAGGAGAGCGACCCGTCGGCCCCGCCGACGAGCCCGGAGCCGGCGCCCCCGGCCCGAGCGGCGCGCCGCTCAGCGCCGAGCAGGAGGCCGAAGCCCACCAGATCGCGGCGGAGATGGCCGCGGTGCGTGAGCAGCTGGCCCAGGTGCCCGCCGCGCAGGTGGTGGCCAACCACGCGATGGGCTGCTGGGAGCTCGCCGCCATCCACCTCTCCTCACAGCCCCCCAAGTTCGACGAGGCCCAGGTCGCGATCGACGGCTTCGGCGCGCTGGTCGAGGTGCTCCAGGGCCGCCTCGGCGAGGATGAGAGCACCCTCAACGACGCCCTCGCCCAGCTTCGCCTGGCCTTCGTGCAGCTCAAGGCCAGCTTCGACCAGCCCACCCCCGACACCACCGAGGAAGACGGCGGCGACTGACCAGGTCAGGCCCGGCGGCGGATCCGCACCGCCTCGAGGCCCGTGGGACCGGGCTCGACCTCGAACGTGACCCAGAGCCCCACCGCGATCGTCCGCGAACCGTCGGCGATCCGGGTGCAGTGGAACGGCCACGACCGGCCGGTGCCGTCCGCGGTCACGGTCCCGCTGCCCACGTGGTCGTCGAAGGCCGCGACGCGGCCGGTCCAGGTGCCGAAGGCCGCCGAGAGCGAATCGCCGGCCCGAGCCATCAGTGGACGATCTTCGCGAGGGGCAGCTCGATGATGTCGGACGCCCCGGCGTCCTTGAGCGCGGGGATCAAGATGTTGATCTCGCGCTTGAGCACCACGGTCTCCACGGCGTAGCCGCCCTCGCCGTGGAGCTTCGACACCGTCGGCGCCTTCATCGAGGGCAGGAGGTCGATGACCGAGTCGAGGTCGGCGTCGCCGACGTTCAGCTTCACCAGCACCTTGCCCCGGGCCTCCAGCACGCCTTGGAGCAGGGTGCGGACCTGGTGCATGGCGTGCTGCTTCGCCGGGTCCGAGTAGGCCACGGGGTTGGCGACGAGCTCGGTGTAGCTCTGCAGGATCTGGTCGATCTCGCGCAGGCCGGCCGCGCGCAGCGCTCGACCGGTCTCGGTGATCTCCACGATGCAGTCGACGATGTCGGGGATCTTCGCCTCGGTGGCCCCGTAGCTGAGGCGGATGTCGGCGTCGATGCCCTTCGACTCGAAGAACCTGCGGGTGACGACCGGGTACTCCGTGGACACGCGCACGCCCTGGGGCAGGTCCTCGACGCGCTGGTAGGGCGAATCGCCAGCGACGGCCACCACCATCCGGATCGGCCGCGATGTTGCCTTGGAGTACTGGAGCTCGCCGAGCGAATCGACCGTGCTCGCCGTCTCCTCGATCCAGTCACGACCGGTGATGCCGAGGTCGAACATCCCCTCGGCGACGTACATGGGGATCTCCTGCGGACGCAGGATCCGCACCGACTCGATGCGTGGGTCGTCGATCGTGGCCTTGTAGTCGACCGTGGACGAACGGTTCACCTGCAGGTCCGCTGCGGCGAACAGCTCCAGCGTGGCCTTCTCGAGCGATCCCTTGGGCAGCACCAGCTTCAACACGGCGCCGACGGTACCGGCCGGCATCCGAGCAGGGCCAAAGCGTTGCGGGCCCGGGGCGGTCAGCTGCCCGGCGGTGGGGGCTCGTGCGCCTGGAGGAGCTTCGCGAGGACACGATCGAGCTCGGCGCGCTCGGGCCCATCGAGGGCGCCGAAGACCGAGTCGGCCACGGTCTCGGCCACCTCCAGGAAGCGATCGTGGGCGCGGATGCCCGCAGGGGTGAGGGTCAGGGCGTAGCGCCGCCGGTCCCCGGGGTCGCGCTGGCGCTCGACGTAGCCCGCGTGCTCCAGCACGTCGACCAACCCGACCACGTCGCTCGGATCCATGCCGAGCGATTCGGACAGCTCGCGCTGGGAAGGGGGGCTCCCGGCCGTGGAGATCGCTCGGAGCACGCCGAAGCACCCGGGCCGCAGGCCGGCGTCTTGCGCCCATGTCTCGTCGGCCATCGCCTGGCCGAACCCGCGCTTCACCACCATCCCGAGCCGGGCGATCTGCAGCACCGACGGGCTTGGCGCTTCCATGGGACCTACCCTATCGTGGGAAGTCCCAACGATTCCAGGGTGGCTGGCGCATGACGACGATCGAACCCGACCGGGATGCACCCGGCACCGACGCACCTCCCGCGGTCGAGGTCGAGGGGCTCCAGAAGCGCTACGGCGACTTCGAGGCCGTGCGGGGCATCGACTTCACGGTGGGCGCCGGCGAGACCTTCGGCTTCCTCGGCCCCAACGGCGCGGGCAAGTCGACGACCATCAAGATGCTGTGCACCCTCGTGACGCCCACGGGCGGAACCGCTCGGGTCGCCGGCCACGACATCGTCACCGAGCGGTCGCTCGTGCGCCGCAACATCGGACTGGTGTTCCAGGACACCACGCTCGACACGTACCTCACCGCGGCCCAGAACCTGCGCTTCCACGCCGACCTCTACGACATGCCGAAGGACACCGTCGAGCCCCGGATGGAGCAGGTGCTCAAGATGGTGGCGCTCTGGGACCGCAAGGACCAGCAGGTGGTCACCTTCTCCGGCGGCATGAAGCGCCGCCTCGAGATCGCCCGAGGACTGATGCACTCCCCTCGCGTGCTGTTCCTCGACGAGCCCACCGTCGGCCTCGACCCGCAGACCCGCGCCTCGATCTGGGGCTACATCCACGAGCTGCGCCAGCAGGAGCAGATCACGATCTTCCTCACCACCCACTACATGGACGAGGCGGAGCACTGCGACCGCATCGCCATCATGGACAGCGGCGAGCTCAAGGTGCTCGACACCCCCGAGGCCCTCAAGGCCGGCGTCGGCACCGATCGGGTCCAGATCACGACCGCCGACGACGATGCCGCCATCGCCGCCCTCAAGTCGGTGTTCGACGTCGACGCGGTCCGCAGCGAGGGCCAGGTCACCATCAACGTCCCCGAGGGCGAGCGCTTCGTCCCTCGCCTCTTCGCCGAGCTCGGCATCCCGATCCAGTCGGTGTCGGTGCACCGACCCACGCTCGACGACGTGTTCATGTCCATCACCGGCCGCACGATCCGAGACGCCGAGGCGTCCATGGGCGACCGGTTCCGAGCCGCCACGGCCGGCTTCCGAGGAGGCTCCCGATGACCGCTGTCGACCCCACCATCCGCCCCGAGGTCGCCACCATCCGCGTCACCTCCGGCGGCCTCCGCCAGGACTACCGCGCGGTCAAGGTCGTCATGGCCCGGGAGTGGATCCGCTTCCGCCAGGACAAGATCCGCATCGTGTCGGCGCTCGTGCAGCCGGTGCTGTTCATCTTCGTGCTCGGCACCGGCCTGTCGTCCATGCGTGGCGGCGACACGGTCGGCCTCGACTTCCGCACGTTCATGTTCCCCGGGGTGCTGGCCACCTCGGTCCTGTTCACGGCGGTGTTCTCGGCGATGTCCATCGTGTGGGACCGCGAGTTCGGCTTCCTGCGAGAGATGCTCGTGGCCCCGGTGCGACGCGGCTCGATCATCGTCGGCAAGGCCCTCGGCGGCGCCGTGGTGGCCACGATCCAAGGGTTGCTGGTGCTCCTGTTCGCCCCGCTGGTCCACATCCCGTACCACCCCGTGATGATCGCCAAGCTCGTCGTCGAGATCTTCCTGCTGTCGTTCACGCTGTGCGCGATGGGCCTCGTGCTCGCCGCTCGCATCCAGCAGATGCAGACGATGATGGGCATCATGCAGATGGTGCTGCTGCCGCTGTCGTTCCTCTCCGGCGCGCTCTACCCCATCAACAACCTGCCGACCTGGCTGCACACGCTGGTGATGATCAACCCCGTCACCTACGCCGTCCACGCGGTGCGCACCACGATGTTCGCCTACATCGACGTCCCGCCGCTCGCGAACGCGCAGCTGAACCCGCCGCTCACCTGGAACGGCTGGGAGGTGCCGATGGCGGTGCAGCTCGGCGTGGTGATCGTCCTCGGCCTCGCCCTGCTCGCGGTGGCCGCGAAGCAGTTCGAGAAGGCCGAGTAGGGACCGGATCCTCCCGCTGCGCGGCATTCTCCGTGCGGAAGGAGGACACCGACGTCCTACTTCCGCACGCGGAAGCGAATGGGTCGGTCAGCCGAGGCGGGTCAGCCGACGCCGAGCAGGTCGACGACGAAGACCAGGGTCTCGCCGCCCTTGATGACCCCGCCGGCGCCGCGCTCGCCGTAGCCGAGGTGCGGCGGGATGGTGATCTGGCGCCGACCGCCGAGCTTCATCCCCGCGACGCCCTGGTCCCAGCCGGCGATGACCTGACCGGCGCCGAGGCGGAAGCCGAAGGTGTCGTTGCGATCCCACGACGCATCGAACTGCTTGCCGTCGGACCACGCGACGCCCACGTAGTGCACCTCGACCGGGTGCCCGGCGGTGGCCTCCGGGCCGTCGCCCACGACGAGGTCCTCGATGACCAGGTCTGCGGGAGGCGCTTCGGCGGGGATCGTGATCTGGGGCTTCTCGCTCATGGCGGTCGACCCTAGGTCAACCCCCGCGGACGCGGCGGATGAGCTGGGCCATCTCGACGGCGACCTTGGCACCGTCCTCGCCGACGTTGTGGCCACCGGGCCCCTCCGAGCGGGCGAGCGCCTGCTCGAGGTTCTCGACCGTGAGCGCGCCGAACGCGATCGGCACCCCGGTCTCGAGCTGGGCCTGTTGGATGCCGCTCGCGCACTCCCCCGCCACCGCCTCGTAGTGGGTGGTCTCGCCGCGGATCACGCAGCCGAGCGCCACGACGGCGTCGACCCGACCCGACAGCGCCCACGTCTTCGCCGCCAGCGGCAGCTCGAACGCACCGGGCACCCAGTCCTCGTCGACGGCGTCGCCGGGCACACCCGCCTCGGCGAGCCCGCGGCGCACGCCGTCGAGCAGGCGCAGGGTGATCTCGGAGTTCCAACGGGCGGCGACCACCGCGATGCGCAGGTCAGATCCGTCGAGCACCGGCTCCGGCGTGCCTTCGGCCTGGTGGTCGCCCGCCATCAGCCCTTCCCCTCGACGTCGTCGAGCCCCTCGAGCAGGTGGCCCATCTTCTCCGCCTTCGTCTTCAGGTAGCGGAGGTTCTCGGGGTTCGGGGCCGTGATGGAGGGCACCCGGTCGGTGATGTCGAGGCCGAACCCGTCGAGGCCGCCGTACTTGGCCGGGTTGTTGGTGATGAGCCGCATGGTGGTGACGCCGAGGTCGACGAGGATCTGCGCGCCGATGCCGTACTCGCGCGAGTCGACCGGGAGGCCCAACGCCTCGTTGGCCTCCACCGTGTCGGCCCCCTCGTCTTGGAGCTCGTAGGCCCGGATCTTGTGTCCGATGCCGATGCCTCGTCCCTCGTGGCCTCGCAGGTAGACGATGACGCCCTGGCCCTCCTCGGAGATGAGCTTCATGGCGGCGTCGAGCTGCACGCCGCAGTCGCAGCGCATGGACCCGAACACATCCCCGGTGAGGCACTCGCTGTGGACGCGCACGAGCACGTCGTCGATGCCGGAGATGTCGCCCTTGACGAGCGCCACGTGCTGCTCGCCGTCGAGGACCGACTCGTACACCCGGCACGCGAAGTCGCCCCACGCCGTGGGGATGCGAGCCTCGGAGACCAGCCGGACGAGCTTCTCGGTGCGCCGGCGGTGCCGGATGAGGTCCGCGATGGAGATCATGTACAGGTTGTGCTCGCGAGCGAAGGCTCGCAGCTCGGGCTGGCGGGCCATGTCGAGCTTGTCGCCGGTCACGATCTCGCAGAGGATGCCGGCCGGGTAGAGCCCGGCCATGCGGGCGAGGTCCACGGTGGCCTCGGTGTGGCCGGCCCGCTTGAGCACGCCGCCCTCGCGGGCCTCAAGGGGCAGGATGTGGCCGGGCCGGGCCAGGTCGCCGGGCCGCGTCGTCGGGTCGACGAGCGCCTGGACCGTGGCGGCACGGTCGTAGGCCGAGATGCCGGTGGTCGTGCCGTGGCGGTAGTCCACGCTCACCAGGAACGCGGTGCGCATGGACTCGGTGTTGGACTCGACCATCGGCCGCAGGTCGAGCTCCGCGGCGCGCTCGGTGGTGATCGGCGCGCAGATGAAGCCCGAGGTGTGCTGGAGGAAGAAGGCGATCTTCTCGGGCGTCACGTGCTCGGCCGACATGATGAGGTCGCCCTCGTTCTCGCGGTCCTCGTCGTCGACCACGACGAGGATCTCGCCGCGGGCGAACGCCGCGAGCGCTTCGCCGATCTCGGCGAGCGGACCATCGTCGGCGGGGCCACGGTTGCCGACGTCGAAGCCGCCGGCGTTGGCCGGCATCTCGGCAGGGCTGGTGTCGGTCATGGGCGGTGTCCTTCCAGGAGCGACTCGACGTACTTGGCGATCACGTCGAGCTCGAGGTTGACCGGGTCGCCGGGGCCCTTGCGGCCCAAGGTGGTGACCTCGGCGGTGTGGGGGATGACGGCGACGGAGAACCCGTCGTCGTGGACGGCGGCGACGGTGAGGCTCGTGCCGTCGATGGTGATCGAGCCCTTGTGCACCACGTAGCGGAGCAGGTCGGCGGGCATGGCGATCCGCAGGTCGGGAGCTTCGGTGACGATGGTGCCCACGGCGTCGACATGGCCCTGCACGAGGTGGCCGCCCAAGCGGTCGGCCAGGCGCACCGGACGCTCGAGGTTCACCCGGTCGCCGGGCTCGAGGGCGCCGAGGCAGGTGCGGGCGAAGGTCTCGTCGACCACGTCAGCCTCCCACCAGTCGTCGCCCCAGGCCACGACGGTGAGGCACGTGCCGTTGACCGCGATCGACGCGCCCATCTCGACGTCGTCGAGCACGGTGGCGGCGCCGATGCGCAGCTTGGGCCCCTCACGGGAGATGACGGTGCCGAGCTCCTCGACGATGCCGGTGAACATCAGTCCGCTCCTCGGGGATCGCTGACGGGCGGGATGTCGCCCACCCGCACCACCGGCACCGGTCCCGTGATCGGCGAGGGCGCGACCGGGGCCAGGTCGATGCGGAGGTCGCCGCCGAGCTGGGTGACGTCGGTGATCGCCCCCCGCCAGAGGTCGGCCATCGTGGGCGCGCCGGGACCGACGAAGAGCGGGCGGGCATCGTCGCCGCCGAACAGCGCCGGCGCGAGGTAGATGACGTAGTGGTCGACCAGGCCGGCCCGATGGAACTCGCCGGCCACCGTGGCACCGCCCTCGACGAGCACCTGGAGCACGCCGCGCTCGCCGAGCTGGTCGAGCAGCGGCTCGAGCGCGCCCTGGTGCTCGATCGCCGGCTGCACCCGAGCCTCCGCGGGCGCGGTGCCGAGCACGACTCGGAGCGGGTCTCGCCCGTCCACGTGGCGGACGGTGAGCGAGGGGTCGTCGGCACGGACGGTGCCGGCACCCACGACGATCGCGTCGCTCTCGGCGCGGAGCTGGTGGGCATCGGCTCGGGCCGCACCCCCGGTGATCCACTGGCTGGTGCCGTCGGGCGCCGCGGTGCGACCGTCGAGGGTGGCGCCCAGCTTGAGCACCACCCACGGCCGACCGGTCTGACGGTGCTTGAGGTAGGGGCCGAGCTGGGTGCGGACCGCTTCTTGCTGCTCGCCCACCGCGACCTCGACCCCCGCGGCCCGCAGGCGTTCGACGCCCTTGCCGGCCACCTTGGCATCGGGGTCCTCGAGCGCCACGACCACGCGGGCGATGCCCGCGTCGAGCAGCGCGTCGGCGCAGGGGCCGGTGCGGCCGGTGTGGGCGCACGGCTCGAGCGTGATCCACGCGGTGGCGCCCCGTGCCGCCGCGCCCGCCGCGTCGAGCGCGACGACCTCGGCGCGGCGACCGCCGGGAGGCTCGGTCGCTCCGCCGTAGGTGGATCCGTCGGTCGCCTCGATGACGCAGCCGACCCACGGGTTGGGCGACGTGCGGGTGCGCGCCTCGGCGGCGAGGCCCATCGCCTGCTGCATCGCCGTCGCGTCGTCCACGGGACTCCCATCGGTCACGGGATGCGCGGCGCGCGAGGCTCCGGCACCCCTCGCTCTCATCCGGACTCTCACCGTCGGCTCCGGAGTTCCACCGGATCGGCCCGAGCGAGCTCGGGTTCGCGGGCTGTACCGCCGGTCGGGACTTTCACCCTGCCCCGCGAGGGGGCGTGTTCGTATCGGTTCGGTTGTGCCCGCCACTGTACGGACCCCGACCGGTCGCGAGCAACCCCGATCGTTTACATCGCGACCGGCCTGGTCAGTGAGGCTGATCGCCGCCGAGGAGGGCGAGGGCGTGGGGCACGACGTCGAGCACGGCCTCGAGGCACTCGACGGCGCCCTTGGGCGACCCGGGGACGTTGAGGACGATGGCACCGCCGCGCGTGCCGGCGATGCCCCGCGAGAGGCGACCGAGCGGGCTGACGAGGCGCATGGCCTCGCCCAGGCCCGGGGCCTCGCGGTCGAGGACCCGGCGGGTGCCCTCGGGGGTGAGGTCACGGGGCGCGAAGCCCGTGCCGCCGGTGGTCACCACCAGGCCGACGAACCCGGCCGTCTGGGCCAAGAGGGTGTCGGCGACGGCTTCGACCCCGTCGGGGGTCACCACCACGGCCTCGACCGCGAACCCCGCGGCGTCGAGGGCATCGCGCACCGCGGGCCCGCCACGGTCCTCCCTGGTGCCGTCGGCGACCCCGTCGGACACGACCACCACGCGAGCGCGCCACCGTCGCGGCTCATCCATCGCTGGACCCTCCTGGCTCGGCCGGCCGTCGCCACCGGAAGACCACCATGCCATCGCTGCCCTGTGCCTGCGGCAACAAGATGGCACCGGTGCCCCAGGGCTCCCACGGGCCGGTGAGCGGGGCGAGCGACGACCACTCGGGGTGCGACGCCTCGAAGCCCTCGGCCACGCCGACGGTCTCCGCCGACGTGAGCGTGCACACCGAGTACACGAGGACGCCCCCGGGGGCGACCAGCCCCGCGGCCGCGTCGAGCAAGCGCCCCTGGAGGCGGGCCAGCCGAGCGGGAGCTGCCTGATCGATGCGCCACCGGGCATCGGGTCGGCGACGCAGCGAGCCCAGGCCCGAGCACGGCGCGTCGACCAGCACCCGGTCGAACGATGCCGCGGCGAAGGCCGGCGCGGTGCCGTCGGCCACCACCACCGAGACCTCCTGCCCGAGCTTGGCGGCGTTGGCCGCCACCAAGCCGGCGCGGCTGGCGCGGACGTCCGCAGCGACCACCGTGGCCCCGGTGCGAGCGAGGGCGGTGGCCTTGCCACCCGGGGCCGCGCAGAGGTCGAGCACCCGCTCCCCCGCCACGGCCTCCACGGCTTCGGCCACCTGCTGCGACGCCGGGTCCTGCACGTAGCCGTCGTCGCGCTCGACCACCGATGCCGCCCCGTTCATCGACGTGAGCGCACCGATCGCCCGGTCCTCGCCCAGGTCAGCCGTGAGGCGCTCGACGATCCAGTCGGGGTAGCTCAGGCGCACGGCGTCCGACGGCCAGGCGTCGTCGGCCTCGGACACACGCCGCAGGACGGCGTTGACGAGGCCCCGGGCCCGCCGAGGCACGGTGTCGACGGTGGCCGACACCGCGGCGTGGGCCGGCGTCGAGAGGAAGCGGAGCTGGTAGGTGCCGACGCGCAGCGCGGCGCGCACCTCGGGGTCCAGGTCGCCGACCGCGAAGCGATCAATGAACCAGTCGCAGGCTCGCCGATGGCGCACGGTGCCGTACACCAGCTGCGTCGCGAAGGCTCGGTCGCGCTCGCCGAGACCGGAACGGGCGAGGAGCTTGGGCAACAGCAGGTTGGCGTAGGCCTGGTCGCGGTCGATCCGGACGAGAGCGTCGACCGCGACCTTCCGGGCATCGGGGCGGGCGCTGCCGCGGGTGCCGCTCACCCCTCGCCCCCGAACCGCTCGCCGTCGGCGGGACGGGCACCGTTCGCCCACGAGCGAGCATCGGTGGGCGCCTTGCCCTCGGGCTGCACCTGCACGAGCCGAAGCCCCCCGTCGCCGGTGGCGACCTCGTCGCCGTCCAGCTCCCCCGGACGCCCGCGACGGCCCACGCCGACCGCGTCGGCCACCTCGGCGTCGAGCACCTTGAACCGCCTGCCACGGAACGTCGTCCAAGCGCCGCCGACGCGGACCTGGCGATGGATCTGCACGGCGGACACGGTCCAATCGATGTGGCGGTCGTCGCTGGTGAGCTTCTCCGCGTAGGTCGTCGGGCCAACCTGGGGCGCCGGGTCGGCGAGGCCAGCCCGCAGCGCGCCGACGAGGAGGGCGCTGCCGACGTCCGTGAGCTCGCGCGCGACGACGTCGGCGTGGGCGGATGGGTCGATCGGCACCTCACGCCGGGCGTAGACATCGCCCGTGTCGAGGGTCTCGTCGACCGCCATCACGCACACGCCGGTCCGGTCGTCGCCGGCGAGGATCGCCCGCTCGACCGGGGCTGCGCCTCGCCAGCGGGGCAGCAGGGAGAAGTGGAGGTTCACCATCGGGAGTCGCTCGAGCAGGGGTCGGCGCAGGATGCGCCCGTAGGCCACCACCACGCCGAGGTCTGCCCCGTGCTCGAGCGCGGCCTCGGGATCGTGGACCACCGGCAGGCCGAGCTCGAGCGCAGCGGCCTTCACCGGCGACGGCGACGGCTCACCCCGCCGTCCCCGCCGCTTGTCGGGCCGGGTGACGACGACCGCGAGGTCGAACCCCGCCGCGTGCAGCGCCCGCAGCGGCGGGACCGCCATCTCCGGGGTGCCGAGGTACGCGAGGCGCTCGGGGTGCACCGGCGGCCGGGGCAGCGGCGTGCTCGGCGGCGGGGCCGCAGCGGTCACGGGCGCCTCAGCGCAGCGAGAGGCCCGAGAGCCCCCGCTTGGGAGCCTGCTCGGAGAAGCCGAGCATGAGGTCGCGCACCTGGCGCTTGGCCTGCCGAGCCTGATCATCGTCGAGGCGCTCCACCAGCAGGATGCCGTTCAGGTGGTCGAGCTCGTGCTGGAACATGCGGCCCGCCAGCTCGTCGGCCTCGATGGAGACCTCGTTGCCGTCCAGGTCGCGGCCGGTGACGTGCACCCGGTTCGGCCGCACGATCTCCCACGACAGGCCCGGCACCGAGAGGCACCCCTCCTCGTAGGCCCACTCGCCCTCGGACTCCACGATCTCGGGGTTCACGATGCTCTGAGGGCCCTTGCCGTCGCCCAGGTCCCACACGAAGAGGCGCTTCTGTACGCCCACCTGCGGCGCCGCCAACCCGAGCCCGGGCGCGGCGTACATGGTCTCGACCATGTCGTCGACCAACTGCACGAGGCGACCGTCGATGTCGGTGACGTCCGCGGCCTGCTGCTTCAGCACCGGATCACCGATGACGCGGATCTCGTAGGGGGCGGACATGGCACCAGGCTACCGTCGCCGCGGTGGCAACCCCCCAGCCCGAGCGGGCCGAGCACTACTTCACCGCCTCGCCCGACGCTCGAAGCTCGGAGCGCACCATCGAGCTCGTGCTCCCCGAGGGCACGGTGGTGCCCCTCGCCACCGATCGGGGGACGTTCTCGCCCGACCGCGTGGACCCGGGCACGAAGGCGCTGCTCATCGACGGGCCCACGGTCGGCGACGCCCGCACGCTCGTCGACGTCGGCTGCGGCTACGGCCCGATCGCGGTGGCGCTCGCCCTGCGCGCCGGCCCTGGCTCGGAGGTGTGGGCCATCGACGTCAACGAGCGGTCGCGGGCCCTGTGCCGGCGCAACGCCGAAGCCAACGGGGTCGGCGAGATCGTGCGGGTGGCCGCCCCCGACGAGGTGCCCGCGGGCCTGCGGTTCGACCAGGTGTGGTCGAACCCGCCGATCCGCATCGGCAAGGCCGCGCTGCACGACCTCCTGCGGACGTGGCTCGACCGTCTGACGCCAGACGGGCGGGCCGCGCTCGTGGTCCAGAAGCACCTCGGCGCCGATTCGCTCGCCCGCTGGCTGGCCGATCAGGGTTGGCCGACGACCCGGCGCGCCACCCGAGGCGCCTACCGCCTGCTCGATGTGGAGGCCCGCCCGTGACCCGCAACCTCGGCAGCACCGAGCTCAAGCGCCTGCACCGGGAGTGGCGCCGCAAGGCCGAGGGCCGGCTCGCGCTGGTGCTCGACTCGGTGGCCACCCCGGCCAACGTGGGTTCGATCCTGCGAACCGCGGCGGCGATGCGGGTCGACGACGTGTGGATCTGCGGCCAGACCGCTGGGCCCGAGCTCGGTGCCACGAAGAAGACCGCGCTCGGCTCCGAGCGGTTCCTCACGTTCCACGAGGTGGAGCGCACCGAGGTCGCGCTGGCCGCGGCGGGCGCGGCGGGGTACCGGGTCATCGGCGTCGAGCTGGCCGAGGGCGCCGAGCCGATCCACGAGGTCGACCTCACCGGCGACGTGTGCCTGGTGGTGGGCCACGAGGAGCGTGGGCTCTCGAAGGTCGCGCTCGAGGCGCTCGACGGCATCGCCTACATCCCCCAGCTCGGCCGCATCGGATCGCTGAACGTGGCCACCGCCACGGCGATCGGGCTCTACGAGGCCCGCCGCCAGTCCTGGCCCTGAAGCCGTACCGTGCGGGGATGGCCCTGCCGATCTCCGTCATCGATGCGTTCACCGATGCCCCGTTCTCGGGCAACCCAGCCGGGGTGGTGGTGCTCGACGGACCCGCTCCCGATGGCTGGATGCAGGCGGTGGCCGCCGAGGTGAACCTGGCGGAGACGGCGTTCGTCACCGAGCGCGCCGACGGCGACCACGACCTGCGGTGGTTCACCCCGACCGTCGAGGTTCCCCTCTGCGGCCACGCGACCCTCGCCACCGCCCACGTGCTCGGGGGCGACCGCCGGTTCCACACCCGCTCCGGGATCCTGCGCTGCACGGCGAACGCCGACGGCTCGATCACCCTGGACCTGCCCGCGACCCGGCTGGCGGGGTCCGCCTCCCCGGCGGGCTGGGGAGCCACGCTCGGTCTGTCCACCGACCCGGTGGTCGACGTGCTCGAAGGATCCGGTTGGACGCTCGTCGAGCTGCCCACCGCTGCGGACGTCGCCGCCTGCGCACCCGATCGGCAGGCGCTCCTGCACGCCGGAGGCCACGCGATCGTGGTCGCCGACACCAGCGGGGACCCATCCTCGCCCTACGACTCCGTGTGCCGGATGTTCGCCCCGAGCGCCGGGATCGACGAGGACCCGGTCACCGGTGCGGCCCACTGCATCCTGGCGACCTGGCTGGCCGACCGGACCGCACGCACCACGTTCCGGTGCCACCAGGCATCTGCTCGGGGAGGCGTCCTCGGGGTAGAGCTCGCCGGCGACCGGGCGCGGCTGACCGGGCGGGCGGTCACCGTGTGGCGTGGCGAGCTCCTCGCCACACCCCCGGGCTGACGCCGCCCCCACGCCGGCCTCAAGCGCGGAGCGGGTCGACCTCGATCCGGAGCCGCCCGCTCGGCCGCTCCACCCCCGCGAGCGCGTCGCAGAGCGTGCGGTGGTCCGGGGCGATGAGCCGCCATCGCCCGTCGAGCGGTCCCTGGACCCGCAGCCCCAGGGGGAGGCCGAGGGCGTCGACGAACGCCGCGGCAGCCTCGCCCGACACCACGGCCATGGCCGTCGCCGGCGGCAGCCCGAGCGCTTCGCGCAGGGGCCGCTCCGAGGCGACGAGGCGACCCGGATCTGCGTGGCGTGCCGCCACCAAGACGGGGTGGTCCGGGGTCCGCGTCTGCACCAGCACCCGCCCCTCAGCGCGCCCGCCGCGGGCCACGAGCCGGGCCGCCCTCGCCAGCAGACCCAGGGCCTCCTCGGCCGCCCGGTAGCGGGTCGACAGCAGCTCCTGGTCCATGTCCAAGAACGCCACCGAGCCCGCCCGCGGCACGCGGTGCAGCAGCGCCTCGGTGCCGACCGAGACGCGGGCCTCGGCGCCGGCGCCCTCGGCGGCTCCTGCGGCCGTCACCTCGCCCACCGGCTCGCCCACCAGCGCTTCGAGCTCCTCGCGCGCTCGGCTCACCCCGAGGCGCAGGTTCTTGAAGCGGCTCGCGCCGCAAGCCAGGCAGACGGTCGGGCGCACCGCGCCGCAACGGGTGCACCGAAGCTGCGCGGGCCCCTCCCCGCCGTCGTCGCTGCCGACCGCCGCCTCGCACACGTCGCAGCGGGCGAGCGTGGAGCACGTGGCGCAGGCGAGGAGCCGGGCCCGGCCGGTGCGGTTGAGGATGCACAGGACTCGCTGATCGCTGCGGAGGAGATCGACCAGACGGGGCGAGAACAGCGGCCCCAGGCTCGGATCGAGCTCGCGCTGGTCCACCACCTCCACCCTCGACCACGCGGCGCGCTCGCGCCCCCGGTCGTCCACCACGAGCTCGCCCCATGCCAGCGCCTCGAGCGTGGGGCACGGCGACACGAGCGTGCACGGCGCCCCCGCCCGGCGCGCCCGCTCGGCCGCGACGTCGCGCGCGTGCCACGTCGGGGACTGCTCCTGCTGGTAGGCCTCGTCGTGCTCGTCGAGGACCAGCACCCGGGCGAGGCGCGGCGCTGGCGCCCACGCCGCGGCCCGAGCGCCGACCACGACCTCCGCACCCCCTGCAGCGTGCGCCCACTCCCCCGCCCCGGTCGATCCCACCCCGTCGGCGACCACCGCCACCCGCCGCCCGGACCGCCGCAGGCGCCGCCCGAGCGTCCGGGCCTCGTCGACCGATGGGCACAGCACGAGGAGCTGACCGCCCCGGGCCACGGCGATGGCAGCGGCGGCCTCCACCACCGGCACCCGATCGGCGCCTGGCCCGAGGCGCAGCACGCCACGCTCGAGCGCGAGGGCGGCGCCCACCGCACCGTCCGGCGGCGCGACGTCCACCGCTGCTCCTCCCGGTCCGAGGGCGACCACGGCACGCACCACCGCCGGCGGCGCCGCGCTGCGCAGCAACGACGCGCGCCGCCCCGCCCAGCGCCAGGCCGCCCATCCCGCGAGCTCGATGAGCTCGGGAGCTGGTCCTCGACCGCTGACCTTCGCGAGCGGCTTCAGGGCCACGCCGGCCTCGGGCTCGACATCGGACGCGACGACCCAGCCACCGACGCGCCGGCCGTGCAGCTCGATGCGCACGACGTCGCCCACCTGCACCTCGACACCGTCGGGCACGAGGTAGTCGAACTCCTTGTCGATGGCGGGCACGTCCGGCAGGACGCGCACCACGCGCCCGGCCGGATCGCTCACCGGGGCCTCAGAGGCCGAGGGCGCTCTTGAGGTCGTCGGCCCGGGTGGTGTGCTCCCAGGTGAAGTCGGGATCGTTGCGCCCGAAGTGACCGTAGGCGGCGGTCTTCTGGTAGATCGGCCGGCGCAGGTCGAGGTCGCGCAGGATCGCACCCGGGCGCAGGTCGAAGACCTGGTTCACGGCGTCGACGATCTTGGCCTCGTCGACCTTGGCGGTCCCGAACGTCTCGACGAGCAGCGACACCGGCTCGGCCACGCCGATGGCGTAGGCCACCTGGACCTCCGCCCGATCGGCGGCACCGGCGGCCACCAGGTTCTTGGCGACCCAGCGACCGGCGTAGGCGGCGGAGCGGTCGACCTTCGACGGGTCCTTGCCGGAGAAGGCGCCACCGCCGTGGCGGGCCATGCCCCCGTAGGTGTCGACGATGATCTTGCGACCGGTGAGGCCCACATCCGCGTGGGGACCGCCCAACTCGAACTTGCCGGTGGGGTTCACGAGGACCTTGAAGTCGTCGTCGGCGAACTGGGCCGGGAGCGTCGGGCGGATGACGTGCTCGATGAGGTCGGGCTTGATCGTGGTCTCGGCGTCGATGCCGGGCTGGTGCTGGGTCGAGATGAGCACCGTCTTGAGCTGGACCGGGGTGTTGCCCTCGTAGTCGAAGGTGACCTGGGTCTTCCCGTCGGGGCGCAGGTACGGGAGGATGCCGGCCTTGCGGACCTCGGCGAGGCGCGCCGACAGGCGGTGGGCCAGCCAGATCGGCAGCGGCATGAGGTCTTCGGTCTCGTTGCAGGCGTAGCCGAACATCATCCCCTGGTCGCCGGCGCCCTGCTTGGCGAGCTCGTCCTCGCCGGCCGAGCCCGTGCGGGTCTCGTAGGCGGTGTCCACGCCCTGGGCGATGTCGGGGGACTGCGGATCGATCGAGGTGATGACGCCGCAGGTGTTGCCGTCGAAGCCGGTGTTGCCGTTGTCGAACCCGATGCCGTTGACCGTGTCGCGGACGATCTTGGGGAACTCGACGTAGGCCGACGTGGTGATCTCGCCGGCCACCACCACCAGGCCGGTGGTGACGAGGGTCTCGCAGGCCACGCGCGCCATCGGATCCTCGGCGAGGATCGCATCGAGGACGGCGTCGGAGATCTGGTCGGCCATCTTGTCGGGATGGCCTTCGGTGACCGACTCCGAGGTGAAGGTCCAGCGGCTCACGGGTGCTCCTTGCGGGGGTTGACCGATATCCGACTCAACTGGTCGGGTTTGGGACGTTAGCGGACGTTTGACGATAGACGGTGAGCGACGACGGCATCGAGGATCCGATCCGCCACCGCCGCCTTCGAGGTGAGCTCGATCGAGCTCGAGGTGCCGTCGGCCCCGTAGATGGTGACGGCGTTGGTGTCGTGCTCGAAGCCGACGGAGGGAGCCGAGACATCGTTCGCCACCAGGAGGTCGGCGCCCTTGCGAGCGAGCTTGTCGCGAGCGTTGGCCGCCACATCGTCGGTCTCGGCGGCGAACCCCACCAGCACCTGGCTCGCCGGCTTCGCGGCACCCAGCTCGGCGAGGATGTCCTCGGTGGGCTCGAGGCGCACCTCGGGGACGCCGCCGGCCTTCTTGATCTTGCGCTCGGCGACGGCCACCGGGCGGAAGTCGGCCACGGCCGCGGCCATCACCACCACGTCGGCGCCGGGGGCCGCTGCGTGGACCGCGCCCCGCATGTCGGCAGCGGAGACCACCGGGACGACCTCCACCCCGGGGTGATCGGCCACCAGCACCGTCGAGATCAGGGTGACCTGCGCGCCCCGCCGGGCCGCGGCCCGCGCCAGGGCGATCCCCTGCTTGCCCGAGGAGCGGTTCCCGATGAACCGCACCGGATCGATCGCCTCGCGCGTGCCGCCTGCGGTGACGACCACCCGCAGCCCCGCGAGGTCGGGCTCGCTCAGCGCGGCGTCGATCGCGGCCACGATGGCCTCGGGCGATGCCAGGCGACCGTGGCCGACGTCGCCGCCTGCGAGGCGGCCGCTCTCGGGCTCGACGATGTGCACGCCGCGACGCCGCAGGGTCGCCAGGTTGTCCTGCACCGCCGCGTGCTCCCACATCTCGGTGTGCATCGCCGGGCAGACCACCACCGGCGCCCGCGTGGCGAGCAGCGTGGCCGTGAGCAGGTCCGACGACCGACCCGATGCGTAGTCGGCGAGGAGGCGAGCGGTGGCCGGGCACACCACCACGAGGTCGGCACCCTGGCCGAGGCGGGTGTGCGGGATCGGGCTCTCCTCGTCCCAGAGCGACGTCTGGACCGGCTCGGACGCCAGCGCGGACAGGGTGGTCTCACCGATGAAGTGCCGAGCGCCGCCGGTCATGATCGGCGAGACGTGGGCGCCGGCGTCGACCAGGCGACGGCACACCTCCACCGCCTTGTAGGCGGCGATGCCCCCGGTGACCCCGAGGACGATGCGCTGACCAGCGAGCATCGGCGCGATCAGCGTCGGACGGAGTCAGGCCCCGTCGGCCTCAGCCGCAGCAGCGTCGGCCGCAGCCTGCGCCTCGGCGGCGGCGGCCTCCGGGTCGATGTCCACGGCCTCGATCTTGTCGGCCGCGATCTCCTCGAAGGCGATCGACAGCGGCTTGCGCGCCACCGAGGTGACCTGCGGCGGCACCAGGCTGCCCGAGGTGTCGCCAAGCTGCCCGAAGTACGAGTTGATCTGACGAGCGCGCTTGGCACCCAGCGTGACCAGGCGGAACTTGGAGCCGGCGCGGTCGAGGAGCTCCTCGATCGGCGGGTTCATCATCGTCTCGTGCTGCCAGGTCATCGCGGTGGTCATCCTCGGAACGTCAGGTCGCGCTCGGGCGCGCAGGGCCGACCGATCCTAGCGCCGCCACGCTCAGGATCACGACATCGCCGATCAGGCGAAGCGAGCCGCCGCGTGGTCGATGATCCGCTCCACGATCACGTCGGGCGCCGTGGCGGTGGAGTCCACGACCAGGTCGTAGATCGACAGATCGGTGAGGTCGATGCCGTAGAAGGCCTGGTACCGGCGCCGTTCGGAGGCTTCGCGCTCCGCGTTCGCCGCCACCGCCTCCGCGTGCTCGTGGCCGTCACGCCCGCCGACGCGCCGGGCGCGCTCGTGGTCGTCGCACGCGATCCAGACGCGCAGGGCAGGCACGTCGCCCTGCGTCGCCAGCCAGCCGGCGAGACGGGATTCCAGCAGCACGTCGCCGACCTGAGCGCGAGCCAGCAGGCGCTGATCGAGGGCTCGGTCGATGGCATCGTCGTCCTCGGCGAGGCGAGCGAACGCGGCCAGGGTGAGGCCGCGCTCGGACGCCATCTCGCGGAAGACGGTGCCGCCGTCGAGGTGGGCGAGGCCGAGGCGGGAGGCCGCGGCTCGCGCGACGGTGCTGGTCCCCGAGCCGGGCAAGCCCGACAGGGTGATCAGCACGAGGTCAGCTGAAGGCCGCGAGCAGCGCTTCGCGCTGCTGCTTGCCGAGCCCGCGCAGGCGGCGGGTGTCGGCGATGCCGATCTCGTCCATGGTGCGGCGAGCCTTCACCTTGCCCACGCCGGGCAGGGATTCCAGCACCGCGAGCACCTTGGTCTTGCCGACCAGCTCATCGGACTCGGCCTGGTTGAGGACCTCAGCCAGCGAGACCGTGCCGAGCTTGAGGCGTTCCTTCAGCTCGGCGCGGGCCTTGCGGGCGGCCGCGGCCTTCTCCAGGGCAGCCGCTCGCTGCTCGGGGGTCAATTGCGGGGGTTGTGCCATGGGGAAAAGCCTACTGCTGCCCTTCGCGCCGAGACGGGGATGGTGCGCCATCGGTCACACCACCGCTCCGGGCTCAGAGCGTGATCGACTCCACCAGCTCGCTCGCCGCCACCACCGGGTCGGGCGCCGCGGTCACCGCCCGACCGATCACGAGGAGGTCGGCGCCGGCGTCGAACGCCTCCTGCGGCGTGGCCGCCCGCGCTTGGTCGTGGGTGGGCGCGCCCGCCGGACGGATGCCGGGGGTCACGATCGTGAGGCGGGGTCCCATGAGGCGCGCCTCGTGGGCGTCCTCGACGGCGCACACGATGCCACCGCATCCCGCCTCGATCGCCAGCGCCACCCGCTTGGGGAGGATGTGGGGCGGTGCCCCCGAGTCGCTGGTGAGGATCGTGACGGCGAGCGCGCAGGGCTCCGGGAGCCCCGCCTCGCTGGCTCCCTCGCGCAGCCCCTCCACCCCAGCGCGCAGCATGTCGACGCCGCCGAAGGCGTGCATGGTCGCGTAGCTCGCCCCCAGACCGCCGAGGACCTTGGCGGCCCGCCCGACGGTCGTGGGGATGTCGTGCAGCTTGAGGTCCACGAACACCTCGTAGCCGAGCTCGCGCATGGACTCGATGGCGTCGGGGCCCGCGGCGCTGAACAGCTCGAGGCCGACCTTCACCACCCCGAACCAGGGCCGCAGGGTCTGCGCGGTGCGCCGAGCGGCGACGAGGTCGTCCACGTCGAGCACCAGGGCCAGACGGCGACGGACGTCGTGCGCCTCCAGCGTCGAGGAGGCCTCAGCGGCGGTCGGTTCCATGGATCGCTCCGATCAGTTGGTCCAGGTTCGAGATCGCGTGCCGCCGGCACCAGTCAACCAGCCCTGCGGCGACCACGCCGGGGGCACGGGGGTCGGCGAACGTCGCGGTGCCCACCTGCACCGCCGTCGCGCCCGCCACGATCAGCTCCGCGGCCGTCTCGGCATCGGTCACCCCGCCGACGCCGATGATGGGCACCGTGGGACGGGCGGCGGCAACGTCGTGCACCGCCCGCACCGCCACCGGGTGGATCGCCGCGCCCGACAGGCCGCCACCTCCGTTGCCCAGCCGGTACGTGCGCGTCGCCGGGTCGATGGCCATCCCCATCACCGTGTTCACGAGGGTGACCGCCTCCGCTCCCCCGCGCATCGCCGCGTCGACGATGGGGAGCAGGTCGCCCGCGTTCGGGCTCAGCTTCGCCCAGCGCGGCCGACCGCAGCCGACGGTCGCGGCCATCGCCGCCTCGGTCGCTTCGGCGGAGTGGGCGAACATCCCCGCCCGGTCCTCGACGTTCGGGCAGCTGAGGTTGACCTCCACCGCCACCACGCCGGCCGCGGCGTCGGCCAGCAGGTCTGCCGCTCGGCGGTACTCATCGACGGACCGGCCCCAGATCGACGCCACCACCGTGGCACCGCTGGCGAGCAGCGGCGGGAGGTCATCGTCGAGCCAGGCCCGCACCCCCGGGCCCTGGAGCCCGACCGCGTTGAGCATGCCCGCGGCCGCCTCGTGCACGCGGGGCGCCGGGTTGCCGGGCCACGGATCGGCGCACACGGACTTGGTGACCACCGCACCGAGACCGGCGAGGTCGACGTAGGGCGCGAGCTCCGCGCCGTGGCCAGCCGTGCCCGACGCCGTCATCACGGGGTTGCGCAGCTCGATGGATCCGACCCGAGTGGGCAGCTCGGGGATCGGCGCGACGCCACGCCGGTACCGGAACCACCGCGTGGCGGTCGTCGGCCGGTACCGATCCGAGTGCTCCACCCCCGTCACCCCTCCCCGCTCCCCGCACGAACTTCGCATGAGATCACGCCCGATCGAGGGTGGACCCATGCGAAGTTCGAACGAGCGTGGGTGCTCACCGGTGGTGGAACTCCTGGAGCGACTTCACCTCGAGGGCGTGGGTGGACCAGTCGGCCATGCCGTCGGCGGCAGCGAGGGCGGCCGCCGCGGTGGTGAGGCACGGGATCCCTGCCACCCCAGCCGCGGCGCGGATGTAGCCGCCGTCGGCCCGTGGGCCGCGGCCCCGGGGGCTGTTGACCACCAGCTGGATGGTGCCGGCCTGGATCAGGTCGACCGCGGTGGCCTGGGCGCCCTCGTCGCCGAGCTTGTCGACCCGCTGGACCACCGGTACCCCCTCGGACTCGAGCGCGGCGGCGGTGCCCGAGGTGGCGACGATCTCGAAGCCGAGGTCGACGAAGCGCTTGGCCGCCCGCACGCCGGCCGCCTTGTCGCGGTCGGCGAGCGAGAAGAAGATCCGGCCCTCGGTGGGCAGACGGTCGCCGGCGGCGATCTGGCTCTTCGCGAACGCCAGGCCGAAGCTGCGGTCGATGCCCATGACCTCGCCCGTCGAGCGCATCTCCGGACCGAGGACCCGATCGGCGTCGGGGAAGCGGTTGAACGGGAGCACCGCCTCCTTCACCGCGACGTGGTCGCCGTCGGTCGGAGGCACCAGGAGCCCCTCCGTGCGCAGCTCGGCGAGGCTGGCGCCGAGCATGACCCGGCTCGCCACCTTCACCAGCGGCACGCCGGTGGCCTTGGCCACGAAGGGCACGGTCCGGCTGGCGCGGGGGTTGGCCTCGATCACGTAGACGTCGCCATCGCGCACCGCGTACTGGACGTTGATCAGCCCCCGCACGTCGAGCGCCTCGGCGATGGCCCTCGTGTGGGCCTCGATGCTGGCGATCGTCTCCGCCGACAGGGAGTAGGGCGGGATCGCGCACGCCGAGTCGCCGGAGTGGACCCCGGCCTCCTCGACGTGCTCCATCACCCCGCCGATGATCACCTCGCCGGTGGCATCGCGGATGGCATCGACGTCGACCTCGGTGGCGTCCTCGAGGAAGCGGTCGACCAGCACCGGGCGCTCCGCCGAGAGCCCGCCCTCCTTGCCGAGCGAGCCGAAGCCGATGAGCTGCGCCATCGCCGCCTGGAGCTGGGCGTCGTCGTACACGATCTCCATGGCCCGACCGCCGAGCACGTAGCTCGGCCGGACGAGCACCGGGAACCCGATGTCGTCGGCGATGGCCCGCGCCCCCTCGTAGGTGGTGGCGGTGCCGCCGGGCGGCTGGGGGATGCCCAGCTGCGAGCAGAGCGCGTTCCAGCCCTCCCGGTCTTCGGCCAGGTCGATCGACGCCGGCGAGGTCCCGAGCACGAGGCCTTCGGGCAGCGCCCCCGAGAGCTTGAGCGGGGTCTGGCCGCCGAGCGACACGATCACGCCTCGCAGGTCGCCCGAGGTCTGCTCCCCTTCGATCACGTTCAACACGTCTTCGAGGGTGAGCGGCTCGAAGTAGAGGCGATCGGAGGTGTCGTAGTCGGTGGACACCGTCTCGGGGTTGCAGTTGAGCATGATCGTCTCGAACCCGGCGTCGCGCAGCGAAAAGCTCGCGTGCACGCAGCAGTAGTCGAACTCGATGCCCTGCCCGATGCGGTTCGGGCCCGAACCGAGGATCAGCACCTTCGGGCGGTCCGAGGGCCGCACCTCATCGGTGTCCTCGTAGGTCGAGTAGTGGTAGGGCGTCTCCGCCTCGAACTCGGCGCCGCAGGTGTCGACCGTCTTGAACGTCGCCTTCACCCCGTGACCGAGCCGGCTGGCCCGCACCTCGGCCTCGGTGCAGCTCCACAGGTGGGCAAGCTGGGCGTCGCCGAACCCGAGCCGCTTGGCCCGTCGCCAGCGGACGCGGTCCATGCCCGAGAGGCCGACGGCTTCGAGCTCCGCCCGCTCCTCGGAGATCATCGACATCTGGTCGAGGAACCACGGGTCGACCTTGGTGCGGTCGGCCACCTGATCGACGGTGAGGCCTCGCCGAAGCGCGGCCTCGAGCTGGAACGGCCGCTCGGGGGTGCCGATGGAGGCGGCGGCGAGCAGGTCGTCGTCGCTCAGATCGTCGTACTGGACCTCGGCCGGATCGCCGTTGAGCCCGAGGCGACCCTGCTCGAGCGAGCGCAGCGCCTTCTGCAGCGACTCGGGGAACGTGCGGCCGATGGCCATGGCCTCGCCCACCGACTGCATCTGGGTGCCGAGCACCGCCTCTTGGCCGGGGAACTTCTCGAAGGCCCAGCGCGGCACCTTGGTGACCACGTAGTCGATGGTGGGCTCGAAGCTCGCCGGGGTCTTCTTGGTGATGTCGTTGGGGATCTCGTCGAGCGTGTAGCCGACCGCGAGGCGCGCCGCGATCTTGGCGATCGGGAACCCGGTGGCCTTCGACGCGAGCGCGGAGGAGCGAGACACCCGAGGGTTCATCTCGATGACGACCATGTCGCCGTTCTCCGGGTTGAGCGCGAACTGCACGTTGGACCCGCCGGTCTCGACGCCCACCCGCCGCAGGCAGGCGAACGCGGCGTCGCGCATCTTCTGGTACTCGACGTCGGACAGGGTCTGGGCCGGAGCGACGGTGATCGAGTCACCGGTGTGGACGCCCATCGGATCGACGTTCTCGATCGAGCAGATGATCACGCAGTTGTCCGCCTTGTCGCGCATCACCTCCAGCTCGTACTCCTTCCACCCCGCGATGCTCTTCTCGATGAGGATCTCGGTGATGGGGCTGGCGTCGAGGCCGAAGCTGGCGACCTTCTCGAACTCCTCGGGGGTCGAGGCGATGCCGGTGCCCTTGCCGCCCAGGATGTAGGCGGGGCGGATGACGACGGGCAGGCCGATCTCGGCGACGACCTCGCGGGCCACCTCCATGGCCGCGGCGACCTGCTGGCCCTTCGGTGCCTTCTTGAGCTCGCGCGGCGGCGCGGCGGTGCCCGACGAGGGCACGTCGAGGCCGATGCCCACCATCGCCTCCTTGAACCGCTCCCGGTTCTCGGCGGTCTCGATGGCCTCGGCGTCGGCCCCGATGAGCTCGACCCCGAACTCGTCGAGCACCCCCGCCTCGGCCAGCGCGACGGCCAGGTTCAGCGCGGTCTGCCCGCCGAGGGTGGGCAGGAGCGCGTCGGGGCGCTCCTTCTCGATGATCTTGGTGAGGATCTCGACGTCGAGCGGCTCCACGTAGGTGGCGTCGGCGAAGTCGGGGTCGGTCATGATCGTGGCCGGGTTCGAGTTGGCGAGGATGACCCGGTAGCCCTCCTCGCGCAGGACCCGGCACGCCTGGGTGCCGGAGTAGTCGAACTCGCAGGCCTGGCCGATCACGATCGGGCCCGAGCCGATCAGCAGGATCGAGGAGATGTCGGTGCGCTTGGGCATCAGGCACCCCGTTCCATGAGGGTCGCGAAGTCGTCGAAGAGGTAGGCGGCGTCGTGCGGGCCTGGTCCGGCTTCGGGATGGTGCTGCACGGAGAAGGCGGGGACGTCGAGGGCGCGGATGCCCTCGATCACGCCGTCGTTGAGGTTCACGTGGGTGACCTCCGCTCGATCGATCGACCCCTCGGCCACCGCGAAGTTGTGGTTCTGGCTGGTGATCTCGACGGCGCCGTCACGAAGCCGGCGCACCGGGTGGTTGCCGCCGTGGTGGCCGAACGGCAGCTTCTCGGTGCGACCGCCGAGGGCGGTGGCGAGGAGCTGGTGTCCGAGGCAGATGCCGAACACCGGCACCCCCGCCTCCACCACCTCGCGGATGTTCGCGACGGCCCACGGCAGCGTCTCGGGGTCGCCAGGACCGTTCGAGAGGAACACGCCGCGCGGCTCACGGGCGAGGACGTCCTGCGCGCTGGTGCCCGCCGGGACCACCTCGACCGTCGCGATGCCCGAGAGGTGCCGCAGGATCGTCGCCTTGATGCCGAAGTCGTAGGCCACGACCCGCAGCGGGCCGTCGCCGACCGTGTACGGCTCGGCGGTGGTGACCTGGCTGACGAGATCGACGCCGTCGGTGCCCGGCTCCGCCTCGGCGGCGGCGCGCAGCGCTGCCTCGTCCACCGTCGAACCGTCGGGCGCCTCGCCGAGCGCGCCGAACGCGCCGGGCATGGCGCCGGTGTCTCGGATGTGGCGGGTGAGCCGCCGCGTGTCGATGCCGCCGATGCCGGGCACGCCGTGGCGACCGAGCCACGCGTCGAGGTCCTCGGTGGCGCGCCAGTTGGAGCGGCGCCGGGCCAGCTCGCGGACCACCACACCGCGGCAGTGCGGTCGCGCGGCCTCGTCATCGGTGGGGTTCACGCCGTAGTTGCCGATGTGGGGGTAGGTGAAGGTGATGATCTGCCCGGCGTAGGACGGATCGGAGATCACCTCCTGGTACCCCGACAGCACGGTGTTGAAGACGACCTCACCGGTGGCGATCCCGTTCGCCGGGGTGGCGCCGAGCGCTTCGCCCTCGAAGGTGGTGCCGTCGGTGAGCACGAGCAGGGCGTCGCGCACGGTCACCGGGCACCTCCGCCGAGGGGTGCCCGGGCAAAAAGAAAGCCCCCGACTGGGGGCTCCGGCGGCGAGACGAGTTGGAACATCTGCGTTCTCCTGTCCGTGTGGGCCTCACTGGACCCACTTCACGGTCAGGGGTGCAACCTACCATCCTGGGCATGGCCCTTCCCACCCCTGCCCCGGACCGAACCGCGATCGTGACCGGCGCGTCGTCGGGCATCGGCACCGAGCTCGCCCGCCAGCTCGCCGGCCGAGGCCACGGGGTCACGCTCGTGGCCCGCAGCGCCGACAAGCTCGAGTCGCTCGCCGACGAGCTGCGCGCCACCGGGGTGCGCGCCGAGGTGCTCGCCACCGACCTGGGCGACCGGTCGGCCCGGGCCGAGCTGACCGACCGCGTGGCCGAGCTCGGCCTGGAGGTGTCGATCCTCGTGAACAACGCGGGACTCTCCACCGTCGGTCCCGTCGCCGCCTCCGATCCCGAACGGGAGATGCACATGGTGGAGGTCGACGTGATGGCCGTGGTCGACCTCACCAGCCGCTTCCTCCCGGCCATGGTCGAGCGAGGCCGAGGGGCGATCCTGAACGTGGCCTCCACCGCGGCGTTCCAACCCGTGCCGGGCCAGGCCGGCTACGGCGGATCGAAGGCGTTCGTGCTCTCCTACACCCGCTCGCTCGGCGGCGAGCTGCGCGGCACCGGCGTGACCGCCACGGTGCTGTGCCCGGGCCCGGTCGACACCGGCTTCGGCGAGGCGGCCGGCTTCAGCAAGGAGGAGGCCGAGTCATCGCTGCCTTCGTTCATGTGGGAGCCCGCCGATGCCGTGGCCCGCTGCGGCCTCGAGGCCCTCGACAAGGGCCGCCCGGTCGCGATCCCCGGCGTCGCCAACCGCGTCGGGGCCACGTTCGCCCACCTCGCACCGAAGCAGCTCCTGGTCCCGCTCCTGGCCAGCCGCCACCCTGGCCTCAAGTAGGCGGGCGCTAGCGCTGGGCCTCGCCGGCGATGACCACGGGCTCGCCGAACAGGAGCGTGTGGCGGACCCGGCCCTGCAGCTCACGCCCCTCGTAGGGGGTGTTGGTGCTGCGGCTCGCCATGGCCGCGCCCCGCACGGTCCAGGTGGCCTCGGGGTCGATCACGCACAGGTTGGCCGGCTCGCCCTCGGCGATCGGGCGGCCGTGGGTGTCGTCGATGCCCACGACCTTCGCCGGGCTCCACGAGAGCGCCGCGAGCACCTGCTGGATCGGCAGGTCGAGCTCGGTGAGGGCCAGAGCGAGCGCGGTCTCGAGGCCGAGCATCCCCGGAGGCGCCTGATCGAACGGCAGCTCCTTCGTCTCGGCGGCGTGCGGCGCGTGGTCCGTGGCGATGACCGCGATGGTGCCGTCGGCCAGGCCGGCCCGCACCGCGGCGACGTCCTCCGCGGTGCGCAGCGGCGGGTTCACCTTGAACACCGGGTCGTAGCTGGCGCACTCGGCATGGGTGAGGGTGAAGTGGTGGGTGGTCGCCTCGGCGGTGACCGGGAGGCCGGCGGCGAGCGCGTCGCGGATCATGGCGACCGACCGCGCCGTGCTCATGTGCTGGAAGTGGATCCGGCACCCGGTGAGCCGCGCGAGCGCGATGTCGCGCATCACCATCAGCTCCTCCGCCTCGGCCGGCTGGCCTGGGATGCCGAGGCGGGCCGACCACTCCCCCTCGTGCATGTGCCCTCCGCCGCACAGCGCGTCGTCCTCGCAGTGCTGCGCGAGCACCACGTCGAGGCCGGCCGCGTACTCCATGGCCCGCCGCATCAACCGATTGTCCTGCACGCCGGCGCCGTCGTCGGTGAACAGCTTCACGCCGAGCTCGGCCATCTCGGCCATCGGAGCGAGCTGCTCGCCAGCGCGACCGACGGTGATGGCACCCGAGGTGTGGACGTCGCAAGGCGCGGCACGGCCGAGGTCGAGCACCTGGCGCACGACCGCGGCGGAGTCGATGGCCGGCGTGGTGTTGGGCATGGCCACGATGGCGGTGTAGCCCCCGAGCGCCGCACCGCGCGCACCGGTCTCGACGGTCTCCGCCTCCTCCTTGCCCGGCTCGCGCAGGTGGGTGTGCACGTCGACCAGCCCCGGGGCGACGATGCAGCCCGCAGCATCGAGGGTGCGATCGGCCGAGAGGTCCTCGCCGACCGCCGCGACCCGGCCATCGACGACCACGACGTCGCCCGTCCGCTCCCCGGTGGCGTCGACGATGCGGCCACCCTTGATGACGATGGACGGGGTGTCAGGCACGAGCGAGCTCCTGGTCGGCAGCGGGTGGGGTGGGCGTGGGCAGCTCGGCGCCCGAGCCGAGCAGCAGGTAGAGCACCGCCATGCGCACGGCGACGCCGTTGCGCACCTGATCGAGGATCACCGAGCGCGGGAGGTCGGCCACCTCGGCGGCGATCTCGACGCCGCGGTTCATCGGGCCGGGGTGCATCACGATGGCCTCGTCGCGCAGCAGGTCGACGCGGTGGTTGGTGAGCCCGAACGTCGCGGTGTACTCGCGCAGCGAGGGCAGCAGCGCCTCGGTCATGCGCTCGCGCTGCATCCGCAGCAGGTACGCGACGTCGACGGTGGGGAGGACGGCATCGAGGTCGTGGCTCACCGTGACCGGCCAGCCCTCCAGGCTCGGCGGCAGCAGGGTCGGCGGTGCGACCAGGACCACCTCGGCGCCCATCGAGGTGAAGGCGATGACGTCCGAGCGGGCGACGCGGCTGTGCTTGATGTCGCCGACGATGGCGATGCGCCGGCCTTCGAGCCCACCGAGGTGCTCGCGGATCGTGTAGCAGTCCAGCAGGGCCTGGGTGGGGTGCTGGTGCCAGCCGTCGCCGGCGTTGATGACCGAGGCGTCGACCCAGCCCGCGATGCGGTGCGGCGCCCCCGCCGACGCGTGGCGAACCACGATGCCGTCGATCCCCATGGCCTCGATGGTCTTCGCGGTGTCGAGGAGCGACTCGCCCTTCTTCACCGACGACGAGCTGACCGAGAAGTTCATGGTGTCGGCCGACAACCGCTTGGCCGCGGTCTCGAACGACAGCCGGGTTCGCGTCGAGTCTTCGTAGAAGAGCCACGCGATGGTCTTGCCGCGCAGCGCGGGGACCTTGGGGATCTGCCGCTGGGACACCTCGACGAACGAGTCGGTGAGGCGCATGATCGCCTCGATGCCCTCGCGGCCTCCGAGGTCGTCGATGTCGAGCAGGTGGCGGGAGCGATCGATCATCGGACCATCTCCCCCAGGTCGACCCCGTCGGGGTTCACGTCCACCACCTCGTCGCGCCGGGTGGGCAGGTTCTTGCCGACGTAGTCGGGGCGGATCGGCAGCTCACGGTGGCCGCGGTCGACCATGACCGCGAGCTGCACCGCCCGGGGGCGCCCGTAGTCGGACAGCGCGTTGAGCGCGGCGCGGATGGTGCGCCCCGTGAAGAGCACGTCGTCGCAGAGCACGACCACCCGCCCGTCGAGCGGCCAAGGGATGTGGGTGACCGCCTCGGGCAGGACCGGGCGCAGGCCGATGTCGTCGCGGTAGAACGCGACGTCGAGGCTCCCCACCGGCAGCTCCTCTCCGCCCTCGATCGAGGTCAGCGCCTGAGCCAGGGCGTGCGCGACGGGCACCCCGCCGGTCTGGAGCCCGATGAGGATCACCTCATCGATGCCGTGGTTGGCCTCGATGACCTCGTGGGCCATCCGCCACACGGCCCGCTGCACGTCGGCGGCGTCCATGACCCGGGTGCGTGGCGCGAAGACGCCCCCGTACGGGGGCGCCTGACGTCGTTCTCGTTCGGCCATCGCGGCCTCGCTTCCTGTCCGTCTGGGCCTCACGGGACCCGCTTCACGGTCAGGGGTGCAGGCTACTCGCGCCGGGCCTTCAGCGCGCGGGGCGGTCGCGGATCCACACGACGGTGCCCGTCTCCAACGCGCCAGCGCGCTGGAGACCAGCGGCTTGGGCCACCAAGGCGGCACGCGGGTTGTCGGGGTGCGTGCGAGCGAACAGCCGCCGCACCGGCAGCTCGCGCAGCACCCAGTCGGCGAAGACCGTGGCCGCCCGGGCCATGGAGCCTCGGCCCCGCGCTTCGGGCGACATCCAGTAGCCGAGCTCGGCCCACTGCTCGTCGGGATCGACCACGGCGAGGCCCACCTCCCCCAGCACCCGACCCGGTTGGTCGGAGCGGGTGACGACCAGATCGATGGCCAGCCCTCGAGCGCGCCGGTCCTCCTCGTGGCGGATCCAACGGCGGGCATCGTCCTCGGAGGCGTCCGCCGGCACCGCCGACCAGCGCGCCACGTCGGGATCGGCCCAGGCCGCAGCGAGGGCGGCGGCGTCGTCGGCGCCAGCACCCCACGGACGCAGGGCGAGGTGGTGGTCCGCGTCGCCGAGCGGGGGCCATGGGAGCGGGAACACCCACGGCTCCTCCCAGCCCTCCCCCGCCACGGTCAGCCCTCCGACCTCAGCTCGTCGGCCACCCGAGCGAGCAGGCCGTTGACGAACGCGCCGGAGTCATCGGTGGAGTACCGCTTCGCGAGCTCCACCGCCTCGGAGATGCACGCCCCGACCGGCACGTCGGTGTGGCCGAGCTCGTAGCTCGCCATGCGCAGCAGCGTCCGATCGATGGCCGGCATGCGCTCGAGCGGCCAGCGGTGCGAGCAGCGGGCCAGGAGCTCGTCGATGGCCTCGAGGTTCTCGCTGACCCCCAGCACCAGGTCGCGGGCGAAGTCCACCGGCGGGAGCGGCAGGTCGTCGAGCACGAGCGCCAGCGGGCGCAGCTCCTTCTGGTCGGCCTCGTACAGCAGCGCCAAGGCGCGCTCGCGCGCCTCGCGCCGGGTGCCCACGCCATCGAAGCCCGAGGTGCGGGGCTCCACCTCCGCGGAGGCGAGCGGGTCGACGACGTCTTCCACCTCCTCGACGGCCTCCACCACGTCGCCGTCGGCGAGGTGGAGCTCCGGCGGCAGCAGCGACGGGTCGGGACGATCGGTCACGGACGGCAGACCTAGGCGCGGGTGATGTACTCGCCGCTGCGGGTGTCGACCCGCAGGGTGTCGCCGATGTTGACGAACAGGGGCACCTGCACGACCTTGCCGGTCTCGAGCGTGGCCGGCTTGCGGGCGCCCGACACACGGTCGCCCTGGATGCCCGGCTCGGTCTCGGTGACGGTGAGCTCCACCGCCGCGGGGAGGTCGACTCCGACGATCTCGTCGCCGTACATCTGGAGGATGGCGCTGTCGGATGCACGGAGGTAGTCCGCTGCGGACCCGAGGGCGGCGGGGGCGACGTTGAGCTGCTCGTAGGTCTCGGCGTCCATGAACACGTAGTCGGTGCCGTCGTTGTACAGGTACTGCATCTCGCGCTTGTCGATCTTGACCTGCTCGACCTTCTCGCCCGCCCGGAACGTCTTGTCGAGCTGGCCCCCGGTGCGCACGTTGCGCAAGGTGGTGCGCACGAACGCGCCACCCTTGCCCGGCTTCACGTGCTGGAACTCGACCACCTGGAACAGCCCCTCGGGCAGGTTCAGGCTCATGCCGTTCTTCAGGTCGTTGGTCGTGATGGCCATGGCGTTCCTCGGCGGTGCTGGCGGCGACCTGCGATCAGGCCGCGGCGGTCTTCGGTGTGAGCGTGATCGGACGGCAGCCGTCGGGGGTGACGATCACCGTGTCCTCGATGCGAACGCCGCCGTGGGCGGGGAGGTAGACGCCCGGCTCGACGGTGACCACGCAGCGGTCGACGAGCGTAGCAGCGGAGGTCTTGGCCACCCGAGGGTCCTCGTGGATGTCGAGCCCCACGCCGTGCCCGGTGCCGTGGAGGAAGGCCTCTTCCCACCCTGCGGCGGCGATGACCTCGCGGCACGCCGCGTCGACCGCCTTCGCCTCGGTGCCGGCGGCCACGGCGGCGACGCCCGCGGCCTGGGCCTCGTGGACGACGTCCCACATGCGCTGCTGGGTGTCGGTGAGCTCGCCCACCGACAGCGTCCGGGTCATGTCCGAGTGGTACCCGTCGACGAGCGCGCCGAAGTCGACCACCACGAGGTCGCCGTCGACGACCGTCCGGTGACCGGGCCGGTGGTGCGGCAGCGCACCGTTCGGCCCGGAAGCGACGATGGTCTCGAAGCTGACGTCCTCGGCGCCGAGCGCCCGCATCGCGGCGTCGAGCTCGAGGCCGAACTCGGTCTCGGTGGGGCGATCGAGGAGGCGGCCACGCACCTGGGCGAGCGCGGCGTCGGCGATGGCTGCGGCACGCTCGAGGCGGGCCAGCTCGCCGTCGTCCTTGACGAGCCGGAGCCCAGCCACCAACCCGGTGGTGGGGACCAGCTCGACGTCGGGGAACCAGGTCTCGTCGTAGGCGCGCTGCGCCGCCCACGTCACCGATTCCGCCTCGAGGCCGAGCCGCGCCGCACCGGACGCGGCCACCGCACCCGCCACCACGTCTCTCTGCCCGGTGGACGACACCTCGATCTGGGCGTCGACCCCGGCGGCGCCCAGCTGGGCTTCGGCCTGTTGGCCGTAGCGCCCGTCGGTGACGAAGGTGAGGCCGTCCTCGGACACGACCAGCAGCGCCGCTGACCCGGTGAACCCGGTGAGGTACCGGATGCTCGTGAGGTGGGTCACGAGCAGCGCAGGCACCTCGGCCCCAGCCATCGCGCTGCGAAGCCGGTCGGCCCGGGCCGCGATGTCCATCGGTGCCAGCGCCAGCTCGGTCATGGATCCTCCAGGTGCCCGGCCACCGCCTCGACCGCGAGGCGGTAGCCGTCGCCGCCCTGCCCGGCGATCGTGACCGTGGCGACGGGCTCGACCACCGACAGGTGCCGCCACGGCTCGCGCGCCTTGGGGTCCGACAGGTGGAGCTCCACGATCGGGCCGTCGAACGCGTCGAGCGCGTCGTGGAGCGACCAGGCGTAGTGCGTGAGGGCCCCGGGGTTGACGATGATCGCCGCGCACCGGCCGCGGGCGGCGTGGATGGCGTCGACCAGCGCGCCCTCGTGGTTCGACTGCAGGTGCTCGAGGCGCAGGCCAGCGCCCTCCGCCGCCGTCGACGCGGTGGCGACGTGGTCGGCGAGGGTCGAGGTGCCGTAGATCGCCGGGTCGCGCTCACCGAGCAGGTTCAGGTTCGGTCCCGACAGCAGCAGGACGATCGGGCGATCGGTCATGCCCCCATCCTCGCCGATGTCGGGGGTCAGCGGAGGCCGTCGAACGCGGCGCGCAGCACCGCCACGTCGTCGACCCGCACCGGTTCGACCCCGTCGGGGCCGTCGAGCACGAAGGTGACGCCGTCGATCGCCTTCTTGTCGCGGCTGAAGAGGGCGATCAGCTGATCGGGGTCCGACCCGGGCGGCAGGGCCATCGGGAGGTCGTAGCCCGCCACCACCCGCCGGTGCTCGGCGACGCGCGCCGAATCGATGCGACCCATGCTCCGGGCCAGCTCTGCGGCGTAGATCAGGCCGATGGCCACCGCCTCGCCGTGGCGGAGGTCGTAGCTGCCGGCGGTCTCGAGGGCGTGGCCAAGGGTGTGGCCGTAGTTGAGGATCGCCCGCCGCCCGCCCTCTCGCTCGTCCGAGCCCACGACCTCGGCCTTGCACGCGACGCAGGCAGCGACGGCCTCGTCGAGGGGGAGGTCGGCCAGGTTCGGGACCCCGAGGAACGCGTACTTCGCCATCTCCCCGAGCCCGTTGCGGTACTCGCGAGGCGCCAGGGTGGCGAGCACCTCGGTGTCGCAGAGGACGGCGTCGGGCTGCCAGAACGCCCCCACCAGGTTCTTGCCCTCGGGAAGGTTCACGCCGGTCTTCCCGCCGATCGCGGCGTCGATCTGGCCGAGCAGCGTGGTGGACACGTGCACGACCGGGATCCCCCGGTGGTACACCGCCGCGGCGAACCCGGCGGTGTCGGTGACGACCCCACCGCCGACCGCCACCACGCAGTCGCCGCGGGTGAGGCCCCACTGCGCCCAGTCTCGGCAGAGGTCCTCGATCGTGCCCAGGTCCTTGCCGTGCTCGCCTTCGGGCATGGTGAACACCCGGTGCTCGACCCCCGGGTCGACGGTGACCGGGATCGACGCCTGGGTGACCACCGCGGCGCGCTTGACCCCGATGGGCAGCACCTCGAGCAGCCGGTGGCGGGCACCGGCACCGACCAGCACCGGATAGGAGCGATCGGCCAGCGGCACGGTGAGCTCGATCACGACGCCTGCACCCACCCCTCGGCGGCGAGGGCGTCGACCACCTGCTGCGCGAGGCGCCACTTGGGGCGATCCCCGGCCTCGTGGGCCGGCTGCACCTCGACCACGACATCGGCCACCTCCCGGTACCACGGGTCGCGCGCCTCGTACATCTGGGCGAGGATCGCCTTGGGATCGACGTCGCCGGCCAGCAGCGGCCGGTGGGGCTTGGGCTTGGCCCGAGAGCCGAGGAACGCGGGGTCGCCGTGGAGGTAGACGACCACGACGTCGTCGCGCTGGAGGCGCAGGCGGTTGCGGCCGGTGATCACCACGCCGCCGCCAGCGCCCACCACCAGCGGTTCCGGGGACTCGAGGAGGTCATCGAGCACGTCGGCCTCGGCCTCGCGGAACGCGACCTCGCCCTCCTCCTCGAACCAGGCGGCCACGGTGCGGCCTGAACGGGCCTCGAGCTCGTCGTCGGCGTCGACGAACGACCGCCCGAGCAACGACGCCACCTTGCGGCCGACCGTGGTCTTGCCCGATCCCATCAACCCGACCAGCACCACGTGGACCGGCCGGACGCGATCAGGCACCGACCGGCCCCTCGGCGATCGCCTTGGCCGAGGCATCCGCGTTGCGCAGCAGCTCGGCCATCGAGTCTCCGCCGAACTTGCGGGCAGCTTCGTCGGCCAGGACCAGCGCGACCATGTGCTCGACCACGACGCCCAGCGCGGGCACGGCGGTGACGTCGGTGCGCTCCTTGAACGAGACCCCGGCCTCCTTCGTGGCGGTGTCGACCGTGGCGAGCGTCGGGCGGTTCAGCGTGGCCAGCGGCTTCATCGCGGCCCGCACGACCACCGGCTCCCCGGTGGAGATGCCTCCCTCGAGCCCACCCGAGAGGTTCGAGCTGCGCTGGTACCCCTCCGCGTCGGTCCAGGTCAGCGGGTCGTGCGCCGCGCTCCCCCGCCGACCGGCGACCTCGAAGCCGTCGCCGATCTCGACGCCCTTCACCGCCTGGATGCTCATCACGGCTCGGGCGAGGGCGGCATCGAGCTTGCGGTCCCAGTGCACGTGGCTTCCGAGGCCGATGGGCACGCCGTAGGCGATGGCCTCGACGATCCCACCCAGCGAGTCCCCGTCCTTCGCCGCCTCCTTGATCTCGGCGACCATCGCCGACGCGGCATCGAGGTCGAGGCAGCGCACCTCGTTCTCGTCGACGCGCGCCAGGTCGGCTGGACCCGGTCGCTGCGTGCCGTCGGAGCGGGCGTCCCCCATCTGGATGACGTGCGAGACGACCTCGACGCCCAGCTGCGACAGGAGGAGCTTGGCGAGGGTGCCGGCGGCCACGCGGGCCGCGGTCTCTCGCGCCGAGGCGCGCTCGAGCACGTCGCGTGCGTCGGTGAAGCCGTACTTCTGCATGCCCGCGAGGTCGGCATGGCCCGGCCGCACCTGGGTGAGGGGTGCCTGGGTCGGGCCGTCCTCGGCGGCCGGAGACATCTCCCGCTGCCACTTCTCGGGGTTGCGCTCCCACTCGGAGTTCGCGATCTCGATGGCCACCGGCGACCCGAGGGTGCGGCCGTGGCGGACGCCGCCCACCAGCGTGACGACATCCTGCTCGAAGCGCATCCGCGGGCCACGGCCGTAGCCCAACCGGCGTCGGGCCAGCTCACCGGCGATGTCGTCGGCCGCCACCGCCAGCCCGGCCGGCAAGCCCTCGACGATCACGACGAGGGCGCGCCCGTGCGACTCACCGGCGGTCAGGTAGCGGATCACCGGGCCAACCTACCGGCCGACCTGCACCTCAGACGAAGCCGTAGAAGCGCAGGATCGGGTTGGCGGCGAGGATCACGACGACCGTGCCGATGGCGAGCGACGGTCCGAACGGGAAGTAGTCGCTGCGCCCGCGCTTCACCATGAAGGCCATGCCCATCACGATGCCGACGACGCTCGCCACGATGAGCGCCATCAGCGGGAGGATCGGGTGCAGCCACCCGAGCCACATCCCCAAGATGACGGCGAGCTTGATGTCGCCCATCCCCATCCCGTCCTTCTTCATCACGAGGCTGTAGCCGAGCAGCGGGATGAGCAGGACCAGGGCGAACCCGATGCCGCAGAGGTACGACACCACGATCGATCCCACCGGGTCATCCGCGACGGCGAACGACAGGACGGGGATCGCGACGAGCGACCCGAGGATCGCCGGGTAGGTGATGCGGTTCGGCAGGATGTACAGCTCGAGGTCGATCACCGAGAGGGCGAGCAGCACCGAGAACAGCACGCAGTACGGGATCAGCGCCCCGGACGTGCCGAAGCGGAGCCCGGCGAGCACCCACAGCACCGCGTTCGCCAGCTCGACGAGCGGGTAGCCCGCGGGGATCGGCTCGCCGCAGTTCCGACACCTCCCCCGAAGCAGCAGCCACGAGACCACCGGGATGTTGTCGCGGTGGGCGATCGGCTGCTCGCACAGCGGGCACTTCGATGGCGGGCTCACGAGGGACTCGCCGCTCGGCACCCGGACGATGACCACGTTCAGGAACGAGCCGACCACGAGGCCGAAGATGGCGAGGAACGCGAGCAGCAGCGGGGTGGTCATGCGGCTGCGACGCTATCGGGCCGCGACCACCGGCCCGAGCCTCCTCAGGGCTTGACGGTCGAGAGGAACTTCAGGAGCGACCCACGCTCGTCATCGAGCTCCGGCTCGCCCGCGGCATGGGCCTCGACCACGGCCGTCGCCTCGAGGTGCGCCTCGGCGGACCCCTGCAGGTCGGGATGCTCGTCGAGGTCGTCGAGCTGGTCGGCGATCTCGGGGACGGGCTGCTCCGCCACGTCGAAGGTGCGGCCGTCCACGGAGCCCGTGATGGCCTCGCCCTCGTAGGCGACGCCCTCCCCCGGGAGCGGCTCGGGCAGGAGCGCGTCCTCCGAGTCCTCCATCACCACCGGCCGGTCCTCCACGACCAGGTCCTCGAGGCCGGTCATCCCCATCGGCTCGGGGTCGACCTCGAACTGGTCGAAGTCGTCGAGCTCGAAGGGCTCGGCCCGCAGGCCGACCTCGTCGGGCGACGACGTGATCGCGGCGTGGGACACCCGGATGTCGATGAGGTCCGCATCGGCCAACGTGGCGACGGCCCGACAGGCGTCGAGGTCCCCGAGGTCGAGCGCCGTCGCCAGGTCGCGCACGGTGCCGCCCCCGCCGATGGCGACGATGGTGCGCCACTGGAGCGCGCTCAGGTGCAGCTCGTCGTCTCGGTCGGTGCCGACGAGCGCGACCCACGCCTCCATGCTCGGCACGACCTCCTCGACCTCGGCCCACTCACGCACGAGCGCCTCGGCGCGCTCGAGCGCGAACTCGACGTCGGTCGTGGGTCCGTCCGCCGGTTGGCGATCCTCGTCGAAGGCGAACGAGCCGCCGTCGAGCCGGAGCAGCTCGAAGAGGACCTCGCCCGGTTCGCTCGACCGGGCGGCGCCGTGCAGCTCGCCGTGCGCGATCCCCCCGCCGAGCAGACCCAGCTCACCGCTGGTTCCGGGACCGTGCACCTCCAGACGTCCAGACTTCGCGGTGCCCGCGAGCAAGCGGAGCACCTCGGGGAGCGCGAAGGACGAGAGATCACCCTGCAGGGCCACGGCATCCTCCTCAGGATGGTTCGGCGCGTTCGGTCCCGTTCCATCGGCAGCCACGCCGCGAAGTTGAACGATTGCGCGCCGCTACCGCTCGCGGTCGGCGATCAGGGGGCGAGGGCCGCCTCGCGCATGACGCCCACGTCGGCGCGCACGCCCGTCCAGTGCTCCATCGAGATGGCCGCCTGGTGCACGAGCATGCCGAGGCCGTCCACGGGCCGTGCCCCCGCCGCCTCGGCCTGCGCGAGCAGCGGGGTCCGCAGCGGGAGGTACACGAGGTCGACCACGACCTGACCCTCGTGGAGGAGCCCATCGGCGACCGGCGACGGGCCCTGATCGTCGCCGTTCGCACCCATGCCCACGCTGGTGGCGTTGACGATGAGGTCCGCCGACTCGATCGCGTCGGGGTGGGCGACCCGTCCGACCCCGTCCGCCAGCGCCGCCGCGACCTCCGCGCGCTCCGGGGTCCGGTTGACCACCGACACGGACGCCGCGCCAGCACGGGCGAGCGAGCGCACCACCGAGCGGGCTGCGCCACCAGCGCCGAGGACCACGCAGGAGCGACCGGCGACCTCGATCCCGTGGTCCACCGACAGGGACCGCACCAGGCCGGCGCCGTCGGTGTTGTGGCCCACCAGCCGGTCGCCGTCCCACGCGACGCAGTTCACCGCCCGCAGCGCCGCAGCATCCTCGGACAGGCCGTCGAGCGCCGGGATCACCGCTTCCTTGAGCGGCATCGTCACCGACAGACCACCCAGCCCGAGCGAGCGCATCGCCCCCACCGCGGCCGCCGCCTCGGCCTCGACCACCTCGAAGGCCAGGAACGCCCAGTGGATGCCGGCGGCCCGGAACGCGGCGTTCAAGATGGCCGGTGACCGGGAGTGGCGCACCGGCGACCCGATGACCGCGGCCAACCGGGTGGCGCCGTCGAACGGCTCGACCTCAGCCACAGCCGAGGTCCTTGGCGATGCACTGCTGCTTGAACTCGAGGAACTCGTCGTAGCTGTCGGTGAAGCTCACCACCTTCGTGTCGGTGAGCACGAAGTAGAGCCACGGACCGTCGGAGGGCTGGAACGCGCCCACGAGCGCGTACTCGCCGGGCGCAGCGATCGGCGTCGGCGGCAGCCCGGTGCGCGTCCTGGTGTTGTACGGGTTGTCGGCCGTGTAGTCGACCTCAGCGGGCGTGAGCCCTCGCAGGGCTGCTTCGTAGATGGATGTCGAGTCGTACTGCAGCGGCATGCCCTGCTCGAGGCGGTTGTAGGTGACCGCGCCGATCTTGGGCGCATCCTCGGGCACCGCCGCCTCGTACTGGATCATGGAGGCGACCTTGACCATGTCGTAGGCGGTGAGGTCGAGGCCCCACTGGCGCTGGACGTGGGCGATCGCGTCGTCGATGCCCAACGCCTCGACCCGTGTCTCCATCTCCTGGGCCATCATCGTGAGCACGTCCACGGCGTCGTCGTCGTCGCCGACCTCGTAGGTGGCCGGGAACAGGAGGCCCTCGTAGTCGGTGGTGCCCGCCGGCAGCAGCGAGGTTGGCACCTTCCCCTCGTCGAGCGCGGCCTGCAGGTCGGCCGCGGCCAAGCGCGGGACCTTCTCGCTGATGCGCGCCACGATCTGGGCCACGGTGTAGCCCTCGGGGATCGTGACCTTGGTGGTCTCCGCCGCGATCGGGGTGTCCGGGCCGGCGTTCAAGACGTCGACTGCCTCCTGGAAGCTCATGTCGCTGCGGAACCGGTAGGCGCCGGCCTGGATCGTGTCGAGGTCCTTGCCGCTGACCCACAGGTTGAAGAGGCTCGCGTTGGTGATGACGCCCTCATCGGCGAGCACGGACGCGACGCCCTTGGCCGAGGTGCCCTCCGCGATCTGGATCGCGATCTCCTCACCGGGAGCACCTGGTGGGTCGACCTGGTTGCCGTACCACCATCGGCCGCCGAGCACGCCGACGGCCACGAGGCCCACCAGGACCAACAGCACCACGAGCCACCGCGGGGCCCGGCTGTGGGGCGGGAGGTCGAAGTACTCGTCCTCCTCCTCTACCACCGGGCGCGGCGCACGGGCTGGCCGGGGTGGGCGGGCCGGGCCACGCTCCGGTGGGCGGCCCGGCCGGCGCGGTCCGCGACGGGCAGCGCCGACCGCCACCTCGGGCTCGTCGCTCCAGATGTCGGGATCGAGGAACGGGTCGCGCCCATCGTCGCCCGGGGTCGGGCCGTGGTCGGTCACCGTCGCTCCTCCTCCGCGCCGCTGGCGCGCCGTCCGTCGATCCAATCCTGGAGGATCACCGCCGCGGCCGTCGCATCGATGACCTTCCGACGGGCCCGACCGTCGAGGTCGCCGCGCTCGCGCAGGGCGCGCTCGGCGATCCGGGTGGTCATCCGCTCGTCGTGGACCTCCACGGGCACCCCGACCACCGCCGCCAGCTCGGCTCGCTCGGCGAGCACCGCCGACGCGGCCGGTCCTTGCTTGCCCTCGAGGTCGATCGGCAGCCCGACCAGCAGCAGGTCGGCCTCCCACTCCGCGACCAGGTCCGCGATCTCGCGGTGCAGGCGCGGTCGGTCCCCGTGGCGCTCCAGCGTGGCCACCGGGGTCGCCACCCGTTCCTCCTGATCGGTGACGGCGACGCCGATGCGCTTGGCACCGAGATCGAGGGCGAGGACGCGCATCGAGGAGGGCTAGCCGATCCCCGCCGCGCGACGGGCCAGATCCAGCGCGTCATCGATCCGAGCGGGGTCCTTGCCGCCAGCGACCGCCAGCGCTGGGTCCTTGCCGCCGCCGCCACCGACGGTTCGAGCCGCGTCGGCCAGCAGCTCCCCCGCGTGCAGGCCGCTGTCGGCGGCCACCGCGGCCACCAGCGCCACGCCGCCACCCTCGGGGGCGCCGATGAGCACGACGCCACGGACACCGGCCTGGTCGCGCACCGCGACGCCGAGGCTGCGCAGGTCGTCGCGGTCCAGGCCGTCGACCCGGGCCACGACGATGCCGTCGACCGCCCCGGCGGCGAGGTCGGACGCACCGCTCGACGCGAGCTTCGACCGGAGGGACTTGACCTCGGCGCGCAGGTCACGGAGCTCGGCGAGGCGCTTGTCGATCCCGTCGAGCAGCTCCGCGCGGGGCACGCCGACGCGGTCCGCGACGGTGGCCAGCTCGGCCTCCTCCCGGCGCAGGCGGTCGATGGGCCCGGTGCCGCTCACCGCTTCGATGCGACGGAGGTTGCTTCCGATGGACGACTCGGCCACGACCTTCATGGGACCGATGTCGCCGGTGCGACGGACGTGCGTGCCGCCGCACAGCTCGGTGGAGTGGGGACCGGCCTCGAGGACCCGGACGATGTCGCCGTACTTCTCGCCGAAGAAGGCGATGGCGCCCAGCTCGGTTGCCTCGGCCTTGGTGGTCTCGAAGTGCCGGACCGGGGAGTTCACCAGCACATCGGCGTTCACGAGGTCCTCGATGGCCTGGATCTGGTCGGCCGTGACGGCCTCGTAGTGGCTGAAGTCGAACCGGAGGCGATCGGGGCCCACCCAGGAGCCCTGCTGCTTCACGTGGCTTCCCAGCACCTCCCGCAGCGCCCAGTGGAGCAGGTGCGTGCCGGTGTGGTTCCGGCGGATGGCGTCGCGTCGCTCCACGTCGATGCTCGCTGCCACCCGCGCCCCCTCGGCGAGGTCGCCGGCGTCGGCCACGAGGTGACGGTGGAGGCCCGGCAGCGCCTGGAGCGTGTCGATGACCGCGATCTCGGCGTCGCCGAACCGCAGCACCCCGGTGTCGCCCACCTGGCCGCCGGACTCGGCGTAGAAGGGGGTCCGGTCGAGGAAGACGCTCGCTCCGCCGTCGGGACCGGGCACGACGGCGAGCACCGTGGCTTCGACGTCCTCGAACAGCTCGCGGCCCACGAACTCGGTGGGACCGTGGCCGTCGAGCACCGCCTGGAACGACTCGGCCTCGTCGCCGACGGCGACGACGCCCTTCTTCCCACCCTTGCGAGCCCGTTCCCGCTGGTCGGCCATCGCCGAGTCGAACGCCGCTCGGTCGACCTCGAGGCCGCGGCTCTCGGCGATCTCGGTGGTGACCTCGAGCGGGAAGCCATAGGTGTCGTGCAGCGTGAACGCGACGGTGCCGTCGAGCGGCGCGCCCTCTGGCACCTCGGCGAGCGCGGCATCGAGGATCGTGAGGCCGCTTCGCAGCGTCCGGCGGAACTGCTCCTCCTCGCGTCCGAGGACGGCCTGCACGGTGTCGGCGCTGGCCACGAGCTGCGGGTACGCCTCCCCCATCAGCCCCACGACGTGCTCGGACAGCCGGGGGGTGATCGGCTTCTCGACGCCCAGCAGGTAGGCGAAGCGGATGGCGCGTCGGATGATGCGCCGCAGCACGTAGCCGCGGTCCTCGTTGGACGGGACGACGCCATCGGTGACGAGGAAGGTCATCGTGCGGGCGTGGTCGGCGAGGAGCTTGAGGGCAACGTCGGACTCCGACGCGGTCCCGAGGCGCACGCCGGTGGCCTGCTCGGCCGCCGCCACCAGCGACCGCAGCTCGTCGGTCTGGAACACGTCGGGCGAACCGATGGTGACGCCGAGGATGCGCTCGAGGCCGGCCCCGGTGTCGATGTTGCGAGTCTCGAGGGGCTTGAGGCTGCCGTCGCCGAGGCGGAAGTACTGCTGGAAGACCAGGTTCCAGTACTCGACGTAGCGGTTCTCCGCGGCGGGGTTCGCCGGGCCGCCGTCGGGGCCGTGCTCGGCGCCGAAGTCCCAGAAGAGCTCGGACGACGGGCCGCACGGCCCCGTGTCGCCCATCTCCCAGAAGTTGTCCTTGCCGAGGCGCTGGATGCGCTCGGCGGGGAACCCGACCTCGTCCACCCACAGCTCGGCGGCCTCGTCGTCGTCGACGTGGCAGGTGACCCAGATCCGGTCGGCGTCGAGGCCGAGGACCTCGGTCGAGAACTCCCACGCCCAGCGGATCGCGTCGGCCTTGAAGTAGTCGCCGAAGCTGAAGTTGCCGAGCATCTCGAAGAACGAGAGGTGGCGCGGCGAGCGACCGATCGCGTCGAGGTCGTTGTGCTTGCCGCCGGCACGCACGCACGTCTGGATGGAGCTGGCCCGCGGCGGCCGGTACGGGACCGGCTCCTCACCGATGAAGTACGGGACGAAGGGCATCATCCCCGAGTTGGTGAACATCGGGGCCGAGGGGTGCAGCGGGATCAGCCCGGCCGACGGGACGTCGGTGTGCTGGCGGGCCGTCCAGAAGTCGGTCCACGCTCGCCGCAGCTCCTGTGCTTGCACGTGCTCGCCCCCTCTCGTGGTGCGCGGGCCGGCTCGTGGTTCGGGCCTGGCGCCGGTCGGTCCACCCTACTGGCCGCCCGTCGCGTGCCACGACGCCGATCCCACGCTCCTCAGGGCCGTGGAGGCACCGCTCGTCCGAGTCAGCCGATGAGCTGCGTGTTGCCGGTGATGGGCGCCTGCGGGTAGCAGAAGATGGCCCGCTGATCGCTGGGATCGAGCTTGTTGAGCACGATCTGGGCGACGTTGAGGGAGTACGGCAGGCTCACGTGCTCGGACTGGTCCACGGCGCACACGTTCTGGATCGTGATGTTGTCGACCGTGGCGCCGGAGCCGGCGGTGATCTTGCCCTGGGTGTAGGGGGTCACGACCTCGTCGTTCTTCGTGATGATGTTCGTGTACCGCATGCCCGGGATGGTCTCGCCGTTGCCGTTCACCTGCTGGTAGAAGGGCGCCTGCGGGGCCGGGCTCTGATCGGCCTGCTGGACGGCGGCCGGCATCTTCACCAGGTCGAGCACGTCCATCGCGAAGCCGAACAGGTTCAGCACCTTCCCCAGCTCGGTGATGCCCGACAGCGTCGTCGGGTGGTTCGACGGCGCCAGTGCGATGACCTGGTTGACCTTGGCCGTGCCGCCGATCTTGTTGGCGTAGTAGCGGATGATGGCCCCGCCCTGCGAGTGCCCGATCAGGTCGACCTTCTTGGCCTTGGTCTGGGCGAGGACCTTGTCGACGAAGGGCCCGATCTCCTTGGCGCTGGCGATCATGTCGCCGGTGCCGTTCAGGAACCCGATGCCGGTGGTGTTGCCGTAGTTGAGGGCGTAGATGCAGTAGCCCTTGTCCTTGAGGATCGGCGAGAGCCCGTTCCAGTTGTCGTAGGCGTTCTCCCACGTGCCGTGGACCAGCACCACGGGGTTCGGGTGCTTCGTGGAGGGCTTGCACGACCAGTCGTTCGCGCCGGCGGGGCTCTTCGTCGGGTTGAGCATGGCCGTGGCGAACGCGGCGGGGAACGAGTTGTCGCCACCGATCGAGCCGTACTTGAGCGAGTGCGGGAAGGGGTTGACCCACGCCGCCTGCGCAGGCGACGAGAGTCCGAACATCAGCACCGCGACCGCTGCGCACGCCACGGCCAGTCGAGTGAGCAGTCGCATCAGGTGGAGTCCCTCCGTCTCAGCGCCGAACGGCGCACCTCATCCCTGTGAGGTCCGTCACACCATGGCGCGAAGTTACCGACGGGTAACCGATCTTCGAGATCCGGTTCGCCTGGTGTCGAGGCCGGGCCCGACGACCACCGCGGAAGAGGCGTCAGGCGGCGACGTCTCGGCGCAGGCACCAAGCGGCGAGCCACGCGCCAGCCACCAAGGGAACCACGGCGACGACGTCGCCGGCGTGGAGGCCGTGCGATCCGGTGAGGGCCACCACCTCGGGGCCATCCCACGGCTGGTGGCCGGCGACGAGCATCACGGCTGCCACGATCCCGAGCGCCGCGGCCACCGCCGCGGCCACCCGCCCGGGGACCCGTGCCCCGAGGTCAGCGGCGGGCACGGCGGCGACCAGCGGTCCCGGTGCCGGCCTCGGCCGAGGAGCGGTGCGCTCGGCGCGGCCCGGA
>JBDIAX010000012.1:0-68759 GCA_039812605.1 Acidimicrobiia bacterium
CGACGTGCAATCGCACTTCCTCGAGTACCCCGAGGGCGCGCCCGCCAGCCTGCTCCCCGCGTTCCAGCAGAGCGACTGCGGGCTCGAGGATCCCGTCGACTGCTATCGGAGGTCCACCTTCCTCGACCTCATGTTCCTCGAGAGCGACACCTCGGCGATCGTGGTGTCGGGCATCCCGTTCGGCGGCGGGCTGCTCAGCCCCGAGGTCATGGCCGAGACCGTCCGCATCGGCGAGGAGCTCTGCGGCGACGACCGGGTGTTCATGCAGGCGCAGACGAACCCGTCGCAGGCCGCGTCGAACGACGCGCTCCGCGAGTCCATGGCGCAGGTGGCGGAGAACTTCCCGGTCACCGCGTGGAAGGCGTACTGCCACGCCGGTGGACCGGGCTGGTTCCTCGACGACCACGACCCGACCGCGCCGCTGGTGGGCGAGGCGTTCCTGGCCCAGGCCGAGGCGCTCGGCATCCCGCGCGTCGCGGTGCACAAGGGCTTCACCATGATCGGTGGGGTCGGGCCCGATGCCGCCAAGTACTCCGACCCCGTCGACGTGGGCCCGGCGGCGGCCAAGCACCCGGACCTGAACATCGTCGTGTACCACTCGGGCTTCGACATCGGCCCGGCGGAGGGTGCCTACGACGAGGGCAACGACTTCGGGATCGATCGGCTGATCACCTCGGTGCGCCGGGCCGGCATCGGTCCGGGCGAGAACGTCTACGCCGAGCTGGGCTCCACGTGGCGGTTCGTGATGAGCGACCCCACGGCCGCGGCGCACGTCATCGGCAAGCTGCTGGTCCACTTCGGCGAGGACCACGTGCTGTGGGGCACCGATTCGATCTGGTACGGCTCGCCGCAGGACCAGATCGAATCGTTCCGGGCCTTCCAGATCTCCGAGGAGCTCCAGGAGAAGCACGGCTACCCGGCGCTCACCGACGCCCTCAAGCGCAAGGTGTTCGGGCTGAACGCGGCCAAGCTCCACGGGCTCGATCCGGCCGCGGGGGCGTGCCGCTTCGACGAGGCCGAGCTCCAGGAGATCCGGTTCCGGTACGGCCGCAAGAACCAGACCTTCGGGCCCACCACGGCGACGGCGGCGCGGCTGCTCGCGGCGCAGCCCGAGCCGTGGGAGCGATGGAGCTGACGGCCACGTCCCTCACGGAGCCCTCACACGCGTCCGCGAGGATCGCCCCATGAAGCGCTCCCTGGCCTTGTCCGTCGTGGTGGTCGTGGGTGTGGCGATCGCAGGCCTGTCCGCGTGCACGCCGCGATCGGGCCGATACATCGACCAGGTGTTCGCGTCCACATCCAAGACCACCGCCCTCTACAAGGAGACGTTCGACCTCACGTCGGGCGAGCCGCTCGACCTGTACGTCGACGTGTACCAGCCGTCGGGCGACACGCTGGCCAAGCGACCGGCGATCGTGTGGATCCACGGCGGCGGCTTCAAGGTCGGCGCCCGGTCGGCGATGGCCGATGTGGCTGCGGAGTGGGCGCGCCGCGGGTACGTGACGCTGTCGATCTCCTATCGGCTCGATCCGGGCAACCGCTGCCAGGACCTGCAGGACGGCAAGATCACCGATCCCGACGAGGCAGCCGCCGAGCACGACCGCTGCACCCGCGACATCACCGCCGCCCAGAACGACGCGCTCGCGGCCATCTCGTGGTTGCGTCGCCACGCAGCCGCCTACCGGGTCGACACCAGCCGGATCGCGGTCGGCGGAAGCTCGGCAGGTGCGGTGACCGCGGTGAACGTCGGACAGCGAGCGAACCCCGGGGGTGGCACGCCGCCAGCGGCGTCGCGGGTGAGCGCGGTCCTCGCCATGTCGGGCTGCCAGTACGAGCCGGAGGCGATCGACGCGAACGACGCGCCCATCGCCATGCTCGCCTCGGGCCACGACGGCGCCGTTCCCTACGCCTGCTCGGTGGCCACCGTGAACCGGGCGAAGGCGTTCGGCACCGCCACGGTCGCGAACTACTACCCGACCGAGTCGGGGCACGCGAAGGCCCTCTACCGCACCCACCAGGCCGAGGTCGACGAAGCCTGGACCGCCTTCCTCTACCGGCAGTTGAAGCTGACCCAGCCGAAGTAGCGCTGGCTCAGGGCAGGGCCCGGAGGCGGTCCAGCAGCTCCGCCGGCGAGGCCACGTGGTGGTCCGGTGGCAGCGGGTCGTGCTCGTCGGGTGCCGCGAAGCCCCAGCTCACCGCCACCGCGATGCACCCGTTCGCGCGGGCGCCCTCGACGTCGTGGCGGCGGTCGCCCACCATCGCCACGGTCGCGGGGTCGGGGTGCCCGAGACCTGCGAGCGCGTCGGCCACGATCTGGGCCTTGGTCCGGGGGAGGCCGTCGGCGAGGGTGCCGGCGACGAGATCGAAGCGGTCGAGCAGGCCGAACTGCTCGAGCGTGGCCTCGCCCATGTCGATCATCTTGGCGCTGGCCAGCGCGAGGCGGACGCCGTCGGACCGGAGCGCGTCGAGCACGTCGACCATGCCGTCGTGCAGCACCGCCTGGGCGAGCCCGACGTCGCGGAGCCGGGCTCGGTAGCGCGCCACGACCTCGTCGTGCAGCTCCGCGGGGAGACCGAAGCGATCGAGGCTCTCGGCGATCGACGGGCCGATGACCCATCGAAGGTCCGCGTCGTCGGCAACGGGGTGGCCGACCGCGTCGAGCGCGTGGCGGAACGAGCCGGTGATGCCGACCTCTGGGTCGGTGATCGTTCCGTCGAGGTCGAAGAGCACGGCAGCGAGCACGGTTCAGTCCCGGAGGCGGTCGAGGTGGGCGGACACGTGGCGGTGGCCGATGGTCTCGTGGCCGACGATGGTGATGATCGGTGCGAGGGCCACGATGGCGAGGCCGACCGGGTAGGAGGCGCCGCTCGCGACGAGCGCGACGGCGAGGACCAGCGCGGCCGCGGTGGGGACGATGAGCAGGAGCTGGAAGCGGTCCGCGGCTCGCATGCCGACCGCGTACATCAGGTAGAGCATCCCGAGGTAGACCGCGACGGGGACCACGACGGCGAGCAGCGTGGCGATGGCACTCAGGTGCGTCTCGTGCTCGAGGTAGTGCTGGCCGACGTGCAGGCCGGCCCCGGTGGCCGCGATCCCGCCGAAGATCGCCATGTGCCCGTAGCCCCAGAAGAACGCCCGCTCTCGGTGGTGCTGGAGGACCTCGCCCCACGGGATGACGAAGTACGTCCACCACAGCCCGAAGGTCAGCGCCACCCCGGCGGCGAGCACCACGATGGCATCGGCGGTCCAGCCCGCGTCGGTGTGGTGCACCAGCGCCGACATGGCCGAGACGGTGCCGATCACCGTCTCGCCCAGGGTGATGATCACGAGGAGCCCGTAGCGCTCGGCGATGTGGTGGGGGTGCCACGGCGTGCCTCCGTCGCGGGTCTCGGCGAGGTAGGGGCCCACCATCTCGACGCCGATCGGGACGAGCAAGATCGCCATCCCGGGCATCACGGGGAGGTCCGCGAGCGCCAGCAGGCACCACAGCAGCTGGGCGGCGAGGATCGCCACGATGTGCGCGTTCGCCGACCGGCGACGCTGGGGATCGTGCTTCGCGGCCCGCAGCCACAGCAGGACCATCGCCACTCGCATCACGACGTAGCCCGCGACGGGCACCGCGAGCGCCAGGTGGTCGCCCTCCACGATGGAGGCGAAGAGGGTCGGGAGGCCGACGGCCACCACGATGACGCCGGCCATCTGCACCATGGTGAGGGCGCGGAAGAGCCAGTCGTCGGTGTCGTACGCGGACGCGAACCAGGTGAAGTTGATCCAGCACCAGCACACCGCGAACACCGAGAGGCAGAACGCCGCGACCCCGCCGACGAGGTGCCCGTCGGCCAGGGCGTGCGCGAACTCGTTGCCAGCGGCGCTGAACGCCACCGCGAACGTCAGATCGAAGAGGAGCTCGAGCGGCGTCGCGGCGCGGCCGCCCTCCTCGGGGTCGCGGCCGACCATCGGTCGGAGCCGATGCGGCGGATCGATCAGGTCGGCGTGGCGCGCGGGGCGCCTCGGGGGAAGCGTCATGGTGGAGCAGTTCAGCCGGTGTAGTCGGCGGTGCCGGAGATCGGCGTCGCGGCTGGAGCGGCGGTGGCTGGGCTCGACCCGATCGCCGTGGTCGACGTCGAGCCGGTGGTGGGCGACGAGGTCGTCGGCGCGCCGGCCGTGGTCGTGGTGGTCGAGGTCGTGGCGGTGGGGAACGCGACGGTCTCGTCGAGGTCGAGGCCGCCCGACTCGACCTGCAACCCCCAGGGGGGCGACGCGTTGACGAGGACCCCTGCCCGACAGGTGATGGTGACGGGGCGGATGGTGGCCCCCGCCTTGTGCGCGGTCAGCGTGTACGTGCCGGGCGGCAGGTTGAGGAACAAGACGCCGCCGTCGGCGGTGGTCTCGGTCAGCGCCCGGTCCGGCCAGATCGTGTCGAACCGCGAGCCGTTGAAGTAGATCGGCGTGGCGCCGCCGGACGGGACGGGGTCGATGGTGACGGTGGCGCCCGGTTCGCCGTGGGTGCCGTCGGCCGCGCCGCCGTAGAGCGAGTAGCCCCGCCGCGTGACCGTCGAGGCGACCTGGCACCGGTCGGCTCGGGCCTCCTCGGCGACGATCGATTCGAGCACCGCGTACATCGCGTGGTCGGGAGACTGGAACGTGACGCGCTCGAGGCCTCCGGTCGGCACCGTGAAGGTGGCGGTCTGGATGCGCGGCCGCTCGCCGCCATCGAGCGCGAACGTCGCCGTCGATCCGACCGGAAGTCCGTCGATGTGCCAGTGCCCGCTCCCATCGGTGGTCGCGCTGAGCGCCGGCTGCTCGAGGACGGTGACCGTGAGCCCGGCGATCGGGTCGGTGTTCGGCCCGAACGCCATGAGGTCGCCCTCAGCGAAGGTGGTGTCCACCGCTTCCGCGGGCATCGTCGGGGCAACCGCCACCAAGGTCACGGCGGCGAGAGCGCCGACCAGCAGTCGGACGAACGGAGCGGGCATCGGACCATGTTGGCCCGGTGGCTCAGGAGACGGGAACCTCGAGGCTCGCGAGGAGGCCGCGGACCCGCTGCTCGATCTCGTCGCGGATGGGGCGGACGGCCTCGACGCCCTGGCCAGCAGGGTCCTCGAGGTCCCAGTCCTCGTAGCGCGTGCCCGGGTAGAACGGGCAGGCGTCGCCGCAGCCCATGGTGACGACCACGTCGGCGGCCTGGACGATCTCCGCGGTCCACGGCTTGGGGAACTCCCGAGCGATGTCGATGCCGACCTCGGCCATGGCGGCGACCGCCGATGGGTTGACCTCGGTGCCGGGCTCTGAGCCACCGGACCACGCGACGGCGCGGTCGCCAGCGAGGTGGTTGAACCAGCCCAGCGCCATCTGGGAGCGACCGGCGTTGTGGACGCAGAGGAACAAGACGGTTGGGACGGTCACGAGGGCTCCTGGGACGTGGGCTCGGGTGCAGGGATCGGGTAGAGGAAGCGGATGAGCGCGACGGCGATGGCGGCGCCGAGGAGCTGCATCGCGATGAACATGGGTGCCGAGGACGGTGCGATGCCGGCGAACGTGTCCGAGAGGGTCCGAGCGACGGTGACCGACGGGTTGGCGAAGCTCGTGGACGACGTGAACCAGTAGGCGCCGGCGATCCAGGCGCCGACCGCGTAGGGCACCGCGTTGGCCCGTCCGGTGCGGACGCACCCGTGGATGACGAGCAGGAGGCCCACGGTGGCGATGCCCTCCGACAGCCACAGCGGTCCGGACGAGCGGACGTGGGTCGAGCGCTCGATCGCGGGGAGGGCGAACATCGCGTTCGCCAGGATCGTGCCGGTGCACGCACCGGCGGTCTGCGCGGCGACGTACAGACCGGTGTCGCGCGTGGTGATGGAGCCGAGGCTCCTGTCGACGAGGGTGACGACCGGGTTGAAGTGGGCGCCGGACACCGCCCCGAACATCAGGATCAGGCCGATCAGGGCGCCACCGGTGGCCGCCGCGTTCTCGAGGAGCTGGAGGCCGACGTCGGTGGAGAGGTTCGTGGCCATGATGCCCGAGCCGACGACGGCGATGAGGAGGAACGCGGAGCCGAGGGCTTCTGCGGTGAGCCGTCGGGCGAGGTCGAGTCGTAGCTCGCCCGTGCCGGTCTCGGGCAGCGAGGCGATCGCCGCGGCGGTCGGTTCGGTCGTATCGGTCATCGGCGCTGGGAGGGGCTCAGCCCTGGAGGGCCTGACGGACGAAGTCGACCCTGCTGGGCTCGACTCGCCAGTGGACCCACCGGCCTCGCTTGTCGCCGACGATCAGGCCGGCGTCGGCGAGGACCTTCGTGTGGTGGCTGACGGTGGGCTGGCTCTTCGACAGGGGCGCCACGAGGTCGCACGAGCAGATCTCGCCGCTTGCCGCGATCAGGCTCAGGAGGCGGATCCGCACCGGGTCGGCGAGTGCGGCGTAGGTCTGGGCCACGGAGGCTGCGTCGGCTTCGCTCAGCGGCGTGCCCACCGACGCGGCGCAGCACGCCGAGGTGGCGGTGGGATCGGTGGTGGGTACTGCGGCCATGGAGCGTCCTCTGCCTTCACATTGACATCGGTCGATGCATCGGTAGGGTAGACACATCGACAACCTTCGATCAATGGGGAGTTCCCGTGTCCCGAGTCCAGCTCGCCCTCAACGTCTCCAACCTGGATGAGGCCGTCGCCTTCTACTCGAAGCTCTTCGGGGCCGAGGTGAACAAGCGCAAGCCCGGCTACGCCAACTTCGCCATCGACGAGCCACCCCTCAAGCTCGTCCTCATCGAGGGCGAGGGCGGCGGCACGCTCAACCACCTCGGGGTGGAGGTGGAGACCGCAGCGGAGGTCGAGGGGGCCGAGGCCCGCCTGCGCGCGGATGGCGTCGAGACCACCGGCGTGGACGACACCGTGTGCTGCTACGCCCAGAAGACCGAGACCTGGGTGAGCGATCCCGACGGCGCGCCGTGGGAGTGGTACGTGAAGACGGGCGACGCGGAGCAGATGGCCAACGCCGTGGTCGGTGCCACCGAGGGCCAGTGCTGCGCCCCCTCGGCCAGCCAGCCCGTGGCGCTCGGCGCCGCTCCCAGCGCGTCGTCGGGCTGCTGTTGAGTCAGTCGTCCTCGCGGGTCGGCTTCGCCGTGCCCTCGATGGTCTCCTTGCGGCTGAACTCGCGCTTGAACAGGTCGCCGATCTGGACGTAGACGACGACGGCCACCACGATCACGCCGATGGCGATGGCTCCGGCGTTCATCGCGCGCTAGCTCTCCTGCGAGATCGTGAGCGAGGCGGCCGGGTCCTTCTGTCGGATCGCTTCGTCGACCCGCTTGAGGAACTTCTTGTACGGCGCCATGCCCAGGATCTGCTTGGGCCCGATGGGGATCACCATGAGCAGCTTCTCCTGCGACGTCTTGTAGGTCGCCAGTCCGCCGATGCTCAGCTTCGTGCCTCCGTCCGGTCCGGCATCGGCGGACATCGGGAACGTGCACAGCTCGACCAGCTTCTTGCCTGAGGTCAGCGACAGCGTCAGCTTGGAACCGGCCTCTCGGACGATGTTGACGTTCGCCCCGATGTTGGCCGCGCCGGTCGTGAGGAGGCTGGCGCCCCCTCCGAGTTTCGCTCCAGCGATCTCCTTGACGAGTCCCACCACCTCATCTGGCGTTAGCGTGGTCGTGCCCGACAGCGACGTGCCGGATCGAGCCTTCGCGGTCACACCCATGGTTGCTTCCTCCCTGTTGTCGCACTGCCCGGCCGACGGAGCTCCGCCAGCGCGACTGCACCCACCCGTTCGGGAGCTCCACCGTGTTTGGTTCGCCGAATCTCCCGCTCACGTCGCCATCGGTGACGCCGTGAGCGAAACTTCCAGCGGAAGGTTGTCGCCCGCCAACGATCGTGGTGGGAGGACCAAGGAAGTGGTCGGGGTGGCGGGATTTGAACCCACGACCTCTGCGTCCCGAACGCAGCGCTCTGCCAAGCTGAGCCACACCCCGGTGATGTGCGGAGGTTCACCGTAGCCCGCGGGCTCGGGTGACCTCCCATCGAAACCTCAGCCGGTGGTGGAGGCCTCGGTCATGCCTTCGCGGTAGGTGCCGCCGTCGAGCAGGGCGGTGGTGGCCTTGCGCAGGCGGAAGGCATCGAGCGGCTTCGCCAGCCACCCATCGGCATCCGAGCGGCTCGCGAGGAAGGCATCCACGTCGCGGTCGAGGAGCATCAAGACCGGGACCGGCTCGAGGCGGCCGACCGACTGGTCGAGCCGCAGATCCATGCACGCGGCCATCCCGCCCATGTTGCCGATCTGCAGATCGAGGATCACCAGATCGGGGTCGAGCTCGCGGACCGCGGGCAGCACGTCGGTGCCCTGGCGAACCCGAAGGACCTCGAGGTCGTCGCCGGCGACGGCCGCGTCGACCTCTTCGTGGATCCAATCGGCATCGGTGGCGAGGAGGATGCGGGGCACGAGGGTGAACGCTAGCGGCCTGCGGTCGGCGCCCTCCACGTCGCCGCACGCTCGCCCGATCACGACCACGGGAGGCGGGGGTACCATCGGTGGTCCCCCACCCCAGGAGGAGCACCTCGTGCTCGAGATCGAAGTGGACCCACAGCCGACGCACACCGTCTGCCGGCCGGTGGGCGAGCTGGACGCCTACACCGTGTCGGCGTTCCGGGAGTCGCTCGGCGAGCTGGCGAGCCACCCCCGGGTGGTCATCGACCTCTCGTCGGTCCCGTTCATGGACTCGGCCGGCCTCGGCGCGCTCATCGGTGGCATCCGCCGCGCTCGCGAGCAGGGCGGGGAGGTGGCGGTGGCGTGCAGCCGGCCCACCCTCACCAAGCTCCTGCACACCACCGGCTTCGACCGCATCGTCCCGGTGACCGAGACCCTCGACGCCGCCGTCGCCGCGGTCTCCATCGATCCGGCCTGACCGCGGCTGTCCCTATCGCTTCGAGCCTCGGAGCGAACCCGCCACAGGTGCGAGCTCCGACAGCTTGTGCTCCGACACGGTGCAGGCCACGTCGCGCTTGCCCTTGGCCCAACCTTCCGCGTTGGGGGTGAACGAGTTGCGGGCCAGCGAGGTGGAGCGGATGTCGGACCCCACGTACTCCTCGAACGCGGCTTCGCACGCTCGGTCGGCGAAGGCGTGGAGGACATCGTCGCCGGGGAACGCCTCGCCGGTGGGAAGGTCGACTCGGGCGAGCCCGTACACCTCGAGGTCGTGGGTCTGGTCGCAGGCCACGATCTGCGGGGTCGCCTTCGCGTTGGCCACGCAATCGCCCACCGAGTAGCCGAGCGCTTCCACTGGGGCGTTCGCCTCGGGGAGCACGTTCGTCTGCGGGGCGCCGATGATGCCCAGGGCTCGCAACGCAACGCCACCGACGATGGCGATGACCAGGAACCCCAGGATGATCCACATGATCGTGGAAGCGATGCAGCCGGCGCCTTGCTGGAGCGTCGATCCGCTTCCATGGCAGAACGGGCACGGCTCGTACATCCCAGCGTTGAGCTGGGGCCCGCGCCGCTCGAGCGAGCCGGTGCCCTTGCACGGCTTGCACGGAACCTCGACCAACCCCGCCATCGGACGACCCTCCCACCAGTCCACGCGATGTCGGGCGTGAGCCTACCGGTCTCCGTGGAGCGCTCGTTCCGCCTCGAGGCGGTGCCTCACGACCGAGTCGAGGGCGTCACGGGCCAGCGCTTCGATGGTGGTGCGCCCACCATCGGGGAGGCGAGCGCCGCGCCCCCAGCTTTCGTCGTCCACCATCCGCAGCGCCTCGGAGACCTTGGCGGCGTTGCGGCCGAGATCGTCGACGACGGCCGAGGCATCGGACTCGTTCGCCATGCCGTCGTGGATCGCATGGTCCTGAGGCGACGGACCCAGCTCGGGCTCGTGCTCGGCGAGGGTCCGCACGACCTGTTCCGCGCAGACGGTGAGGCGGTCGCGAACGTGCACCCCGTGCTCCAGCGCCGACCACGATCCTTCCCGGCCCCGACCCCGGACTCGCACCGCGTCGTCGTCGGCACCGGCGAGGAGGCGGCCGAGGGAGTGGGCCTCATCGCGGATCTCAGCGCCGAGCGCCCTCGCGGGGAGCTCGTCTCCGTCGGTGGGACCGGCGGTCTCGGTGCTCTCGGTGGTTGCGGTGGCGCCCTCCTCGCGATCGCTCGACCGGTCGCTGTCGTCGGCGACACCGATCGTCTCCGCAAGGGCGGCGACCGGGGAGCCGACCCGCCAGAGGTTGCCGTCGAGGTCCTCGGTCGCCCACTCTCGGATGCCGTAGGGCTGATCCTCGGGCGCAGCGACCACCGGCGCGCCGAGCGCGGTCCAGCGCTCGAACACCACGTCGGCGTCGGCCACGCGCAGGTACGCGCCCGACAGCGACATCGGCGGGTACTCCACGTCGAACGTCACGAGGTGCAGCTCCGCCCCGTCGAACGCGGCGATCGCGTACTCGTCGAAGCGGGCGAGCACCTCGAACCCGAGCCGCTCGTACCAGGCCACCGACCGCTCGAGGTCCTGCACCGGGAGCACCGGCACCGCAACCGCGCCCCTCCCCGAGGTCACCGAGACGGCCTCACGTGCGCTCGAACAGGTGGTCGCCGACGATGGCGAGGCCGGTGAGGTCGTGGACGTCGGTCTTCAAGAACGGCACCCGGATCACCGGCGCCGGGGCCACCATCTCCGCGAGCCCGGCGAGGTGCTCCTCCTCGCGGTGGGCGACGAGGGCGAAGTCGGCCAGGTTCCGATACAAGCCGCCCAGGTCGGTTCCCTCGAAGGTTCTCGCCCGCTCGCGCAGCGCCTCGGGCAGCTCGTCGGTGAAGTGCGGGTGCATGCGGTTCACGATGAGCGCGGCGATCGGGATCTGCGCCTCGGCCAGCTTCTCGGCGAAGAACCGCGCTTCGGCGACGGTGTCTCGCTTCGGCGACGCCACCAGGACGTACGAGGTCGCCGGCGACGTCAGCAGCTCGAGCACGACGTCGGCTCGCTCCTTGAACCCGGCCTCCATGCCATCGAACGCCTGGAAGAAGGTGATCGCGTCCTCGAACACCTCGGCCCCCACCACCTTCGACACCTGCCGGACGAACGCCTGGGCGGCCACGTTCACCGCCTTCATGACGCCACGGGTCGGGGCCATCAGGACGCGGTAGAGCCGGTGGTCGAGGAACCGGGTGAGGCGTCGAGGAGCTTCGAGGAAATCGAGGGCGTTGCGGCTCGGCGGCGTGTCGACCACCACCACATCGAAGCCGTCGTCGTGGTGGAGCTCGTAGAGCTTCTCCATCGCCATGTACTCCTGCGTGCCCGACAGCGCGCCGGAGATGTTCCGGTAGAAGCGGTTGGCGAGGATCCGCTCTGCCTGCTCGGGGTCGTTGGAGTAGCGCCGGACGAGGTCGTCGAAGGTGCGCTTCGTGTCGAGCATCACGGCCCACAGCTCGCCCTTCCACGGGCCGTCGATGCGCTCGGGCTCGTTGCCGATGCCATCGCCACCGAGCCCCAGGGCGTCGGCGAGGCGCTTGGCCGGATCGATGGTCACGACCACCGCTCGGCGGCCCTCCGCCGCGGCCTCCATCGCCAGCACCGCGGCGCTCGTGGTCTTGCCGACGCCTCCCGATCCCGACGTGATCACGATCTGGCGGGTGGCGATCAGCTCGGCGAGCGAGGGAGCGGTGGGGGGTGGGGTCGGGTCGGTCACGTCAGCGCCCCGATCCCCTCGAGCATCGCGTCGGCGAGCTCGTCGAGCTGGGCAGGACCGAGCTCGGCGTCGAACAGGTACGGCAGGCGCAGCTGGGGGAGCGGCAGGGCGTCGGCGAGGCGAGCGACCTGCTCGGCCTGGAGCGCCATGCGCTCTCGCCGGAACGAAGCTGCTGCCGAGAGCGTGGTGGCCTCGCCTCGGCGAAGCGAGGCGCCCACCTCCTCGGCGGCTCGGGTCGGAACGGCGGCCAGGCCGGGCAGCTCGGGGTAGAGGCCGTTGACGACCACGGGCCCGAGGCTCACCCCAACCCGATCCTCGAGCTGGTAGGCGGTCTCCACCAGCTCGTTGACCGGCGTCTCCTCCGGCAGGGTCACCAGCACGACCTGGCACCGCTCCGGGTCGCCGAGCAGGTCCAGCACGTCTCGCGCCTGGGTGTTGATGGGGCCCAGCCGCACCGCGTCGGCGAGCCCGGAGGCCGACTGGAGGAAGGTGATCGCGTGCCCCGCCGCCGGAGCGTCGAGGATCAGCAGGTCCGCCAGCTTGGCTCGCTCCATCTGCTTGATCTTCCCGAGCACGAGGATGTCGCGGATGCCCGGGATCGCCGTCGCCACCATGTCGAGCGCGCCGCTCGTCAGCAGGCGCTTGGAGATCCGGCCCATCCCCGAGTCCTCGAGGTACTCGATGAGCGCCTCGTCGGGCGTGAGGGTCCGCGCCCGCACCGCGGCGGTTCCGGCACCTTCGTCGGCCTCCGCGAGGGTGACCTCGTCGTAGGAGAACGCCGGGGAGCCGTACATCGACGCGAGGCCCGACTTGCCCTCGACCTCCACGATCAGCGACGACAGCCCGGACCGTGCCGCGGCTCGGGCGAGCGACGCGGTCACCGTGGTTTTGCCCACACCGCCCTTGCCCGCAACGATGACGAGGCGAGACGCCGTGAAGAACTGCGCTGGATCCACTCCAGTTCCCCTCGGTCGACGGCTCCTCTGGAGGTTCGTGCGTGCGCAGACTACCCATCCTCGGTGCGGCCCTGATCACGGCTGCCGTGGTCCTGGGCTTGGCCGCGCCCGTGCTGGCCCGTCCCGTCGCCCCAGGTCAGGACGCCAGCACCACCACGGCGGCCTCGGAGGCCACCGCGGAGAGCGAGGAGATCGATGCCGGTCGGGTGAGCATCCTCAAGGTCGAGGGCCTCATCGACCCGGTGATGGCCGACTTCATCGACCGATCGATCACCGATGCCGAGCGTGCCGGTGCGGTCGCCGTCGTGCTCCAGATGGACAGCTCCGACGCGGTGATCGACGACGACCGGCTCGTCGACTTGGCGCGCCACGTCCACGACGCCGACGTCCCGGTCACGGTGTGGGTGGGCCCGAGCGGCTCGAGCGCCCGCGGGAAGGCGGCGCAGCTCGTGGGCGCCGCCTCCCGGATCGGCATCGCCCCCGGCGCCCGCCTCGGCCGCACCGGCGACCTCGTCGTGCCCGCCGAGCTCCTGTCGCCCGCGTTCGTCGCCGCCGCCGACCGCCTTCGCACCAGCACGGTCAACGCCGAGGAAGCTCATGACCTCGGCATCACCGAGCTCGAGCAGGCACCGGTGATCGGCGAGTTCCTGATCGGCCTCCCAGGGGTGAAGACCAAGGAGGTCACCGAGGGTGGCAAGACGAAGCTCCAGCCGCTCACGACGCCGGTGTTCTCGGCCCTGCCGGTGCAGGACCAGCTCTTCCACACGGTGGCGAGCCCGCCGGCCGCCTACCTCTTGTTCGTGATCGGGCTCGCCCTGATCATCTTCGAGTTCTTCACCGCGGGCGTCGGCGTCGCCGGGCTCGTGGGGGCCGGCTCGTTCGTGCTCTCCTGCTACGGCCTCGCGATCTTGCCCACCCGACCGTGGGCGATCGGCCTGCTGCTGTTGGCGATGTTCGGCTTCGCGGTCGACGTCCAGACCGGGGTGCCCCGGGTGTGGTCCGCGATCGGGTTCGTGTCCCTCCTGGTCGGCTCGATCGCGCTCTTCGACGGCTTCTCGCTGTCGTGGATCACGCTGCTCGTCGGCATCGGGGGCGTCACCCTGGCGATGATCGGCGGCATGCCCGCCATGGTCCGCACCCGCTTCTCCACGCCCACCATCGGGCGGGAGTGGATGATCGGCGAGGAGGGCGAAGCGGTCACCAAGGTCGACCCCGACGGGGTCGTGCGCATCCGCGGCGCCCTGTGGCGGGCGCGCACCAACCGCGCCACCCCGATCGACCTGCGCGACGGCATCCGGGTGGTGGAGGTCGACGGGCTCCTCCTCGAGGTCGAACCGCTCGAGGGCGGCGCGGTCGACTACCGCGAGCGCCGGCGTGGCGAGGGCGACGGCGACGACGGCGCGGACAGCGGCGCGCCGGCCGACGACGGCGTCGTGCTGGTCGACGGGAAGCCGCTCGACGCACCCTGAGCGCGCTTGCAACTGTCGCGCGTCCTGCTCGCGAAGGTTGGGGGTTGTGCGGCTCCAGGTCCGGTTCTACGGTCGCCTGTCACCGAAAGGGGGCTTTCTGGTGAGTGCACAGCGAACGGCTGACGAGTGGCAGGTGCGGGCAGCGTGTCGGGGGCCGCAGGCAGCGGTCTTCTTCCCGCCGGGGACGTTCGAGCGCAAGGACGAGAAGCTGGCGCGGGAGTCGCGTGCGAAGGAGATCTGTCGCACGTGCCCGTCGAAGCAGCCCTGCCTCGAGTACGCGATCTCCATCCGTGAGCCCCACGGCATCTGGGGTGGCCTGAACGAGACGGAGCGCAAGGCGCTCCTCATCCAGGCCGTCTGACCCGCTCTGCCGCCGGGTCGGGGGTCAGGGGGACCCCGGCCCGGGCGGCTCTGCCGCGTCCGAGGGGCCGTCGCCGCGGTCGATGCCGAGCTCCGCTCGGATGGCATCGAGCCGCGTCGCGGCTTCGTGCTCTCGGCGCTCGAGCTCGACCCTCGCCGCCGCGACCTCCGCGTCGCCCGCCAGGTCGCCCGCCGGGTCCGGCGACGGGTCTCGCGGCGCGTGGGCGTCGGGGATCGGTGGCGCGCCTCGCTCCACATCGGCGTCGCGGGCCTCGCGCTCGATGCGGGCCTTGGCGTTCTCGAAGGTGGGGACCTCCCCATCGTCGGCGAGCCACGGCTTGTCGGCCAGCTCGGCCTCTCGCTTCGCTTCGAGCTGATCGAGCTCGTCGTTGCCGTCGCTCACGGCCTGATCGAGCTTCGCCTGCGCGTACTTGAACCAGCGTCCGAGGTTCAGGGGCATGGCCCCAGTGTCGCAGCGATCAGCCCCGCTCGCCTCGATCGCGCCGCACCGGTGCCTTGCGGCCGCGGATCGACGTCGAGCGCATGGCATCGATGACCCGGTCGACGGAGTCGTCGGGCACCTCCACCAGCGCGAACCGGTCGAAGATGCGGATCGCACCGATGTCGTCGCCGCGCAGGTGGGTCTCGCCGGCGATGGCGCCGACGAGATCTTGCGGGCGCACGCCGTCGACGCGCCCCGCCCCCACGTACAGGCGCGCCACCGGGCCCTGCGGGCCACGGTCTCGGGGCCGGCGCTCGGGGCGATCGCCGCCGCGGTCCCGGTCGCGCCCCTTGCCGTGCGGCCCGCCCTTGCCCTGGCCCTTGCGCGCCTTGTCTCGGCCCGGCTCACCTCGGTTGGCGAGGTCGGGGATCTCCTCGACGTCGTCGGTGGCACCGCTCGACTGGTGCACCAGGCGGATCGCGGCGAGCGCCACGTCGACCACGTCGAACTCGTCGGCGAGCGCGTCGACCACGGCTCGGAAGCGGTCGAGCTCGCCGGCTTCCACGGACTCGCGGACCTGGTCGAGCGTGAGCTCCATCTGGCGGGCCTGGAGGTCAGCGACCGTGGGGATGCGCTCGACGGCGATCGACTGGCGGGTGAGCCGCTCGATGTTCGACAACAGCCGACGCTGGCGAGGCTCGGCGAGGGTGATGGCCACACCCTCGCGGCCAGCACGCCCCACCCGGCCGATGCGGTGGACGTAGGACTCGGGCGAGCTGGGGACGTCGAAGTTGACGACGTGGGTGAGGTGGTCCACGTCGAGGCCGCGGGCAGCGACATCGGTGGCGACGAGCAGGTCAGCGGTCTGCGATCGCAGCCGGCCCATGACGCGGTCGCGCTGCTCCTGGTCCATGCCGCCGTGGAGGGCCTCGGCCCGGTAGCCGCGGCCGTTGAGGGTCTCGGTGAGCTCGTCGACCTCGCCGCGGGTTCGGCAGAACACGAGCGTCGCTCCGGGAGACTCCACGTCGAGGATGCGCCCCAGCGCCGCGGCCTTGTGGTTGCGGGCGGTGAGGTACGCGACCTGGCGGACCTTCGGCGCTTCGCCTGCCGCGGGCGCCTCCCGGCGGATCTCGATGCGGCGCGGATCGGTGAGGTGGCGGTTCGCGATCGAGGTGATGCGCGGCGGCATCGTGGCCGAGAACAGCACGGTCTGGCGCTCGGACGGGAGCATCTCGAGGATCGCGTCGATGTCGTCGGCGAAGCCCATGTCCAGCATCTCGTCGGCTTCGTCGAGCACCACCAGCTCGATGCCCTCCACCGGCAGCGAGCCGCGGGTGAGGTGGTCGATGGCCCGGCCCGGCGTGGCCACCACCACGTGGACCCCACGGTTGAGGACCCGCATCTGGTGGTGGATCGGCTGGCCGCCGTACACGGGCAGGACCTGGGCGTCGAGGTTTCGGCCGTACTTGTAGATCGCCTCGGACACCTGCATCGCCAGCTCGCGGGTGGGCACCAGCACGAGCGCGAGGGGCGCCACGGGGGCGCCGGGCACGATCCGCTCGAGGATGGGCAGGGCGAACGCGGCGGTCTTGCCGGTGCCGGTGGCCGCCTGGCCGAGCAGGTCGTCGCCCGCGACGAGCGGGGGGATGGCCTCGGCCTGGATGGGCGTCGGCTCCTCGTAGCCGAGCGCGTCGAGGGCGCGGAGCACCTCGGGGCGCACGCCGAGGTCGGCGAAGGTCGGGGCGGATGGGGTGTCGGTCACGATGGCTCCACAGGTGAGCCGGGCGACGGGCGTGGTGCGGCGACAGGGTGCCGTGGGCGCGTCGGATGACTCGATCGGTAGGGGCGTTCCAGCCTACGGGGCGGCGTCGTGCGGGCTGGCATCCGGCGGCCTGCGAGGCTGGGCCGATGCCGTCGTCGCGCCCGCCTCGGACCGTCGCGGCGAGCGAGCACGAGCGGCGCCTGGCCGAGGCCGGGGAGCGCAAGGCGCGCGGCGCCTACTACACGCCCCCGGATGTGGTGGAGGGCCTACTCGACCTGGCGCTGGGGCCGGCCTTGGCGCGGGCGGTCGCCGACGGCCCCGACGCGGTCGCCGCGCTGGCGGTGCTCGATCCGGCCTGCGGCGCCGGCATCTTCCTGGCCGCCGCCGCCCGGCGGATCGCCACGGCGCTCGAGGCGCTCGGTGTCGGAGCGTCGGCGTCGGCGGAGCGCGCGGTGCGCTGCGTCCACGGTGTCGACGTCGACCCCGAGGCCGTCCGGCTCTGTCGTGGGGCGTTGGCCGAGGTCTCCCCGTCATCGTCGGGTGCGCAAGTCGTCGAGGCCGACGCGCTCCTCGACGCTCGGTCGATCGAGCCGGACGCGTTCGACGTGGTGATCGGCAACCCGCCGTTCCTGAGCCAGCTCGCCGGAGCCACGGCGCGCACCCGTGGGGACGCCGAGGTGCTCCGCTCGCGGTTCGGCCCAGCGATCTCGGCGTACACGGACCCAGCCTCCGCCTTCGTGCTGGCCTCGCTGCGAGCGGCTCGCCCCGACGGCGGGACGGTGTGCCTCATCGAGCCGCTGTCGTTCCTCTCGGCCCGCGACGCCGGTGGGGTGCGGCGGGCGTCGCTCGACGAGGCGGCGCTCTCGCAGCTCTGGGTGGCCGGGGAGCCGGTGTTCGATGCCGAGGTGGAGGTGTGCGCGCCCGTGCTCGTGCGGGGCGCGTCGTCCTCGCTCACGGAGCTGCGCCGGGGTCGAGGCTTCGATCCGGCCGGCGAGGCGGTCGCGCCGCGCCCGGGCGACGGGTCCTGGTCCGCGCTGCTCGCCACCATCGTCGGCCACCCCGAGCGCGAGCTGCGCACCGCGGGCGTGCTGGGCGACATCGCCTCGGCGACGGCCGACTTCCGAGACCAGTTCTACGGGCTCGCTGGCGCGGTGATCGACGACGAGACCGGCGCGGTCGCCGGCGATGGGCCGAAGCTCGTCACCACCGGGCTCATCGACCCAGCCCATGTGGCGTGGGGCGAGCGGTCGTGTCGGTTCAACAAGGTCGGCTACCGGCACCCGCGCGTGGACGTGGGCGCGCTGGCGCCGGACCTGCAGCGTTGGGCCGAGCGTCGGTCGGTCCCGAAGGTGCTCGTCGCCACCCAGACGCGAGCGCTCGAGGCGGTGGTGGACGTCGACGGTCGCTTGCTCCCGTCGGTGCCGGTGGTGAGCGTGGTCGCGGCGGTGCACGACCTCTGGCGCGTCGCCGCGCTCCTCACCTCGCCGGCAGCCACGCTCGTCGCCACCCGTCGGCACCTCGGCTCGGGCCGCAGCGCGACCGCGCTCCGCCTGTCCGCGCGCGACCTCCTCGCCCTTCCGCTCCCGACCGATCGCGAGGCGTGGGACCGGGGCGCCGCAGCGTTCGCCGACGCCCAGGCGGCAACGACCGCGGCACGGCGGCTCGACCGGTTGGTGGCGTGCGCCCGGGCGGTCGACGAGGCCTTCGGACTGGTCGACGACGAGGAGCTGCTCGCCTGGTGGCGCCAGCGCCTGCCCCGACCCGCCTGACGACGCCCGCCTGACCAGGTCGATCGGCCAGGCGCTTCTCGGTGTGGTTGGCGTCGAGGATCGACCAGTTCCACACCGAGAACGGAACGGTCGTGGCTCGTTGTGGCGAAGGAGCGGCGGCGGAGCGCCGGTAGCCTGCGGTGATGGCCTGGCTGTTCCTCCTGCTGATCGTGGCGCCGCTGGTCGAGCTGTACGTCATCATCCAGGTCGGCACGGTCATCGGTGCGTGGGAGACCATCGCGCTGCTGATCATCGAGAGCGCCATCGGCGCGTGGCTCCTCAAGCGCCAGGGCCTCTCCACCCTCGCCAAGATCTCCGACGCCGTGAACGGCGGGCGGGTCCCGGGCAAGGAGCTGGTCGACGGGCTGCTGATCCTCGTTGCTGGCGCGCTGATGGTCGCTCCCGGGTTCATCGGCGACGTGATCGGCTACCTGCTGCTACTCCCGCCGACGAGGGCGCCGATCCGTGCCCTCGTCATGAAGCGGTTCGCCTCGGGCGAGACCGGCCGCTTCTTCGCGGCGACGTCGAGCGGGCCGGGAGGCGCCCGGTTCGTGGGCACCTTCCGTGCCAGCGGCGGTGGCGACGTCTTCGACACCACCGGTTCCGCAGGCGCGAGCGCCACCGAGCCGACTCGAGGAGAGCTCGACGCATGAGCGCAGACCCGTCCCCACCGTCGGCTCGCGAGGTGGTGATGCGCGATGCCGCCACCGTGCTGATCCTGCGCGACGGCCTCGACGGGCTCGAGGTGTTCATGCTGAAGCGCAACCTCAACTCCGACTTCGTCGGCGGGGCCTACGTCTTCCCCGGCGGCGCGGTCGATCCGGCCGACCGCCACCTCGACCTCGAACCGGTGTGCGAGGGGCGCACCGACGCCGACGCGTCGAGGCGCCTCGGCATCGACGGTGGCGGCCTGGCGTTCTGGGTGGCGGCCATCCGCGAGTCGTTCGAAGAGGCGGGCGTGCTCCTCGCGTACGACCTCGACGGCTACGTCGACCTCGATGCGGACGTCACGGCGGCGCACTGGAACCACCACCGCCAGCAGGTCGACACGGGCCAGCTCACGATGGTCGACCTGTGCCGCCTCGAGGGCCTGCGCCTGGCGTGCGACGAGATGCACTACTTCAGCCACTGGATCACCCCCGAGGGCGCGCCTCGTCGGTACGACACCCGGTTCTTCCTGGCCGCCGCTCCGCCCAACCAGACGCCGCTGCACGACGACCACGAGGTGATCGCCAACGAGTGGGTGCGGCCGCTCGACGCCATCGCCCGCTGCGAGGCCGGCCAGATGACGATGATGCCGCCCACCATCGCCAGCCTGCGCACGATCTCTCGGTTCTCCACCGCCGCCGAAGCGCTCGACGCGGCTCGGGAGATCACCCAGGTCCCAGCCGTCCTGCCGAGGGTGGTGTCGGTCGATGGCGGGGTGCGCATCGTGCTTCCCGGCGACCCCGACTACGGCGCGCCGTCCGGCGTGGAGGGCGCGGCCGACCACCACGGCAGCTGGATGCACCTCGCCGACAGCCGTCGGGTCACCGGCTTCGCGGAGTGACGGGGCCGGTGACGTGAGCGCCCCCGACAGCGACGCCGCGCCCCGACCCGACCTCGTCCCGAACGTTCCCGTGGCGCTCGGCAAGGTGGTGCGGCGCGTGCTGTGCGGCAACCCGGGGATGATGACCGGGCCTGGCACCAACACCTACCTGGTGGGGATCGACGAGGTCGCGGTGATCGATCCCGGCCCGGTGGACGACGAGCACCTCGAAGCGATCCTCGCCGCGGCTGGCGCCGATCGGATCCGGTGGATCCTCTGCACCCACACCCACGGCGACCACTCGCCGGGAGCGGCGCCGCTCCAGGCGCGCACCGGTGCCGAGGTGCTCGGGTTCGCTGACCGCGACGGCCTGGTGTGCGACCTCCACCTCGTCGACGGCGACGTGATCGAGGGCAGCGAGTTCTCGCTGCGGGCCATCCACACCCCCGGCCACGCCAGCAACCACCTCTGCTTCCTCTTGGAGCGCGAGCGGCTGCTGTTCACCGGCGACCACGTCATGGACGGCTCCACCGTGGTGATCACCCCGGTCGACGGCGACATGGGGCACTACCTCGCCTCGCTCGAGCGGTTGCAGGCGTGGACGCCGGCGATCGCGGCCATCGCTCCCGCGCACGGTCACGTCATCGACGATCCCGCCGCCAAGCTCGACGAGTACCTCACCCACCGCCTCGAGCGCGAGGCCCAGGTGGCCGAAGCGCTCGCCGGCTTCGGTGGTCGCGGCGCCGACACCGCCGAGCTGGTCGCCGCCATCTACACCGACGTGCCCGAGCTCCTGTGGCCGGTAGCTCGCTTCAGCGTGTGGGCGCACCTGCGCAAGCTCGCCGGGGAGGGTGTGGCGTCCGCCACCGACCCGGCCGACCCCGATGCGCGCTGGACGGTGGCGGGGTAGCGTCCTGACCGCGCGGTCAAGGGGCATGCGACCGGGCCGCGCCTCCACACCACCCACACCGCACCAAGGGGAACGGCACCATGGCCGACTACCAGCTCTTCATCGACGGCGAGTACGTCGATGCCGCCTCGGGCGAGACCTTCACCACCTACGACCCGGCCACCGGCGAGGCCATCGGCGAGATCGCCAAGGCCGGCAAGGAGGACTCGGTCCGGGCGATCGAGGCCGCTCGCAAGGCGTTCGACGAAGGCCCATGGCCCAAGCTCTCCGGCAAGGAGCGCGGCGACAAGCTCAACCAGATCGCCGACGCCATCGAGGCCAAGGCCGAGAAGTTCGCCGAGATGGAGGCCCGCGACGGCGGCGGCACCATCAAGAAGGCCACCTTCGCCGACATCCCGGGCGCGGCGGGCGCGCTGCGCTGGTTCGCCAAGCTCGCGGCCGAGGAGGCCGACGAGGTCGAGCTGCCCGGCACGCCGTTCCCGCCGTCGCAGAACTGGGTCCGCTACGAGCCCCACGGCGTGACCACCGGGATCATCCCGTGGAACTTCCCGTTCATCATGGCGGCCTGGAAGCTGGGGCCGTCGCTGGCCGCCGGCAACTGCGCCGTGCTCAAGCCGGCGTCGTTCACCTCGATCACCGCCCTGATGCTGGGCGAGGTGTTCCAGGAGGTCGACCTCCCGCCGGGCGTCGCCAACGTCGTCGCCGGCCCCGGCGGCACCGCCGGCGAGGAGCTCGCCGTGAACCCGCTGGTCGACAAGACGGCGTTCACCGGCTCGACCGAGGTCGGCCGACGGATCATGCAGCTCGCGTCGGGCACGGTGAAGCCGGTCACCCTCGAGCTCGGCGGCAAGAGCGCCAACATCGTCCTCGACGACGCGGACCTCGACATCGCCGCCGCCGTCACCCTGTGGGGCACCTTCTTCCACAACGGCCAGGTGTGCGAGTCGGGCACCCGGGCGCTCGTGCACAAGAGCATCTACGACGAGTTCCTCTCGCTGCTCGTGGATCGCGCCGGCAAGATCGTGATCGGCAACCAGATGGACTTCATGACCGACCTCGGCCCGCTCGTGAGCCGCAGCCAGGTCGAGACGGTGGAGCGCTACGTGGCGCTCGGCCGTGAGGAGGTCGGCGAGCCGATCTGCGGCGGCGCCCGCCCCGAGGGTCTCGCCGAGGGCCTCGACCAGGCGGCCTTCTACACGCCCACGATCTTCGCCGACGTCCCCAACTCGGCGAAGATCGCCCAGGAGGAGATCTTCGGCCCGGTGCTCTCGGTGATCCCGTTCGAGACCGAGGAGGAGGCGATCGCCATCGCCAACGACTCGATCTACGGCCTCGCCGGCGGCGTGCAGTCCACGAACCTCGACCGGGCCCTGAACGTCGCTCGCCAGATGCGCACCGGCACGGTGTGGATCAACGACTACCACCTGATCGACCCGCAGCGGCCCTTCGGCGGCTACAAGCAGTCGGGCATCGGGCGCGAGCTCGGCATCCAGGGCCTGCGCGCCTACCAGCAGGTGAAGCACCTCCACGCCAACCCCGGCGGGTCGCGCGACAACTACCTGCACCTGTCCGCGCTGAGCGGCAACATCTGACCCGGCCGGCTCCCTCGGGAGCTGGCCCCGAACGCGGCAGAGCCCGGGCGACGAGCCCGGGCTCTGCTCGTGTTCAGGTGCGCTGGGTCAGCCCGGCGTGCACGCTGCGAGCGACTCCTCGTAGAACTTGGCCTTCTCGGTGTCCGCGATGGCCTGGCCGGCGTTGAACGCCTGGTACTCGTCCTTGGTGAAGTCGGCGCTGATGACTGCCTCGGCCGCGCACTCCGCGGCTTCGGGGCTCATGCCTCGGTCCTCGAGCTCGGTGATGAGGTCGCCGCGATCGAGCTCGCCGGTGCTGTCGGCCGTGCAGGCCACGGCCGACAGCGAGAGCGAGGCGACGACGATGGAGGCGGCGAGGCCGCGGACGAGCTTCGACGTCGGCATGCTCTGGCTCAGCTGCCGCCGGTGAGCGCCGCGGTCGCCTCTTCGACGCACAGCTGGGTGGCGTCGGTGACGATCTTCTCGTACTTGTCCTTGTTGTCGGCGTCGACGCTGGTCTCCTCGTCGCCGGCGGCCATGGAGCGCAGCACGCCGTTGGGCAGGTCGGATGCTTCGAGCTCACGGCCGATGCAGTCCGTGACCTCCTCGGCGCCGGGGGTGCCCTCGGGGATGACGTCTGCGAACGCCTTCGCGAGCTCTTCGGCGCTCGGGCGGTCGCCCGAGTTGTTGTCGTCGCTGCCGCCGCATGCCGCGAGCAGCGGAACGGCGAAGGCGAGGCAGGCCACGATGGCGAGGCGGATCTTCACGGGGAGCTTCCTTCAGGTTGCGATTGGTCCCATCCCCACGGCTGGAGCCCCCGCCAGGGAGATCTCGGTGCCCTGAGGTCCTCCGAACGCTAGCCAGCCCGGAGCGTTCTCGCGGCCACCGTCGTAGGCTCGTTGCGTGCTGGTCCACGCAACCGATCGCGCTCGTGAGGTCATCGCCGAGATGGGGCGGCGCCGTGCGGGATCGCTCACCGTCACCATCGGCACGGGGTGCTGCGAGTCCACCGCGCCGTTCCTCTACGAGGACTTCTGGCCAGGTCCCGACCAGGAGCCGGTGGGCGAGGTGGACGGCGTGGTGGTCTACGCGCCCGAGTACCTCCGCACGCAGTACCCCGGCGACGACGGCGTCACGCTCGATGTGGCCGACGAGCTGGGCGAGTCGCTGTCGGTCGAGACCGAGCTCGGGGTGCGCCTCATCCTGCGTGGTCGCGACTTCGACTCGTCCACCGAGCCCCAGGCCTGCGAGGTGCCCGCCACGCGCATCGACCGCGGTGTGGTCGGTCAGCTCCCCGAAGCCCTTCGCGGCCTCCGCATGCGCTGATCAGGCGTCGGCGGCGAGGGCGTCTTCGGCGTCGAGCGCGGCGACGGCTGCTTCGAGCATCCGGGCGGAGCAGCCCGCGAGCTCGGCAGGCGGGATCGCTTCGGTGACGAGGTGCTCGGCGAGGTCGCGGAACGCCTGGGCGGCGGGGGAGTCGCCCAAGACCTCGGGCTGCCCGGCGTCGCCGCCCGCGGACACGAGCGGCTCGATCGGGATCTGGCCGAGCAGCGGCACACCGGCGTCGTCGGCGAGGGTCTGGCCTCCGCCGGCGCCGAACAGGGCGTAGGAGTCGCCGTGGTCGCAGGTGAAGGCGCTCATGTTCTCGATCACGCCGGCCACCCGCAGGAAGCTCTTGCGGGCCATCGAGACGGCGCGGATCGCCACCTTCTGGGCGGCCACCGCCGGGGTGGTGACCACGATGACCTCGGCGCGGGGGACCAGCTTGGCCACGCCCATCTGCACGTCGCCGGTGCCCGGGGGCATGTCGACCAGCAGGTAGTCGAGGTCGTCGCCCCACTCCACGTCTTGGAGGAAGTGCTGGACCCCGCGGTTGAGCATCAGGCCGCGCCACATCAGCGCGGTCTCCTCGTCCTCCACCAGGAAGCCCATCGACACGATGCGCACCACGCCGTCGCCGATCTCGCGCTCGATGGGGGTCATCACCTTGCGCTCGCCGTCGAGCTTGCCGCCGAGGCGACCGTTCACCCCGAGCATGCGGGGGATGGAGAACCCCCAGACGTCGGCGTCGAGCACGCCCACCTTCAGGCCTCGATCGGCCAGCGCGGCGGCCAGGTTGGCCGTGACCGACGACTTGCCGACCCCGCCCTTGCCCGACGCCACGAGCACCACCTTGGTGGAGGGTCCGACCGAGGTGTCCTCGGGCCGCTGCGACACGTTGAACCGGGCTCGCTCCATGGCGCGCGACTTCTCGGCCTGGGTCATCTCGGTCCACTCGATGGACACGGAGGTCACGCCCGGCGCCGACCCGACGCGGCTGCGGATGTCGCGCTGGATCTGCGCTCGCAGCGGGCATCCGGAGGTGGTGAGGGCGATGGTGACGGTGACCGCTCCCGCATCGTCGATGGTGGCGTCTCGGACCATGCCGAGCTCGACGATGTCGCTGCCGAGCTCGGGGTCGATCACCCCGCGCAGCAGGAGGCGCAGCTCGCCGGGGGTCGGGCAGTCGGCGTCCTCCATGGGCCCGAGCCTACCGACGCGCCCCGCCAGACCGGACGGCCGATGGGTGCGTTCGGGGTGGCGCGGCGGTACGCTCGCGCGACCGATCTCACCCAGGAGGAACCGCCCGTGATCGCGCTCACCGACAACGCCACGTCCAAGGTCGCCGAGCTGATCGCCGCCGAGGGCGACGAGAACCTCGCGCTGCGCGTCGCCGTGCGCCCCGGTGGGTGCTCGGGCTTCAGCTACGAGATGTTCTTCGACTCCGACATCGCGGACGACGACATCACCGCGGAGCGCGACGGCGTGAAGGTCGTGGTCGATCCTTCGAGCGCGCAGCTCCTCACCGGCGCCACGCTCGACTACAAGGACGGCCTCCAGCAGGCCGGCTTCTCGATCGACAACCCCAACGCGCAGCGCACCTGCGGCTGCGGTTCGTCGTTCAGCTGATCGGTTCCTTCAGCTGACCTGGCTCTCGGCCTCGAGGGCCGAGCCGGGAACCCACCCCACGCCGGGCACCCGGGCGCCGAGCGGCGCCTCCGGGTCGGGCGCGAGCACCACGATCACCCGCTGGCCGCGGGGGAGCGCGAGCAGTCGACGGTGCAGGTCGCGCGCTCGCGGCGCGGGCAGGTCGGCGTAGGGCGCTGCCACCACCAGCGTCTCGGGCTCGCCGAGCTCGAACGGCGACGATGCCGTGAGCCACAGCTCCGCCCGGTCGCGGTGCAGGAGGTCGACCAGGGCCGGATCGGTGATGGGCGACTGGTCGCCCACCTCGAGGCGCCAGGCGTTGACCCAGGCGAGGCGCCGCTCCACCGCAGCGCGCTCGACGGCTCGCACCGCCGGGTGGGCGTCCACGAGGGGCGACACGATCGGATCGTGGGGGTCGTAGCGGTGGATGATCGACTCGACCTCGAGTGGGTCCGCTCCCACGCCGCCGACCTGCTCCCAGCGAGACCGGGCCACGTCGCAGTGGCCACGGAGGCTGGCGTGGCTCGGTGGCGTGCGACGGCGGGCCCGGCGCCACGACGCGCCGCCCCCCACCACACCGGCGGCGGCCACCGCGGCTCCCACCGGCGGTGCGACGAGCGCGGCGATCCCCGCGCCAGCGCCGAGGAGCACCGCGCCACCCCCGGCGCTCCCTCGCCGCGCGAGGCGGGCACGACGTCGGTCGGCGGCCAGGGCGGCTTCGAGCGCGATCTCGGCGGCCACGAGCTCGGTGGCAGCGCGTCGCAGGGTGTCGGGGTGGATGGCGACCTTCGTGTTGAGCGACCGTGCGACCCGCTCGGAGATAGCGGCCCGGGTGCGCTCGCGGATCAGCTCGGCTCGCCGCATCGACGCGGCGAGGGAGTCGAGGTCTCGCGACTCCAGCTGGCGCGCACGCAGGCGGGCCAGCGCTCGTTCGGTCTCGAGCCCGCCGACCGCCAGCTCCGCCTGGAGGTCGGCCGCGATGGCGCGCGCCGCGTCCGCAGGGTCGCTGCGGACCATGACGATCAACCCTCCGGCGTCGCCGGAGGTGTCGGGGGTGGGAAGACCCGACGCCACTGCGTGCTCCTGGGTGGACGGTGGCCCGCGAAGGGAGGTGGTCGAGGTGGTGGGGTACGCGAACCAGGCCCGGCGGGCCTGGCCCCGTTCTACTCAGACCCCCACGTCGCGACGCGGATGGTCACGTTCCGTGAGCGGAGCCACCGGCCGTAGTGTCGGGCGGGTGAGCGACCCGTCGACCGCCGTGCCCGCTGCCACCATCGCCCTCGTGGTCGACGGCGTCGCGGTGGAGGTGCCCGACGCGGGGGGCTCGTTGCTGGGCGCGCTGCGCGACCACCTCGGGCTGCGAGGCGTGAAGGACGGGTGCAGCCCCCAGGGCCAGTGCGGCTGCTGCACCGTGCTGGTGGACGGCGCGCCGCGGGTGTCGTGCGTGACGCCCCTGCGGCGGGTGGCCGGGCGGACCGTCACCACGATCGACGGCTTGGCGCCGGCCGACCAGGCCGAGTGGGGCGATGCCCTGTGCGCGTCGGGCGGCAGCCAGTGCGGCTTCTGCACCCCTGGCATCGTGCTCCGCCTCGAGGGCCTGCGGGCCAAGGGCACCCGGGGCGACGACCACGCCGCCGTCGATCGGGCGCTGCAGGCGCACCTGTGCCGGTGCACCGGCTGGCAGACCATCGTCGAGGCGTGGGACCGCGTGGTCGGCGACGATCCCGCACCGTCGGCGCTCCCCGAGCGCGACCTCGACGCCGCCGCCCGACGGGCGGAGATCGAGGGGCGCGCGCCCCAGCAGGTGGGATCGTCGGTCGCGCTCGGCCACGGCGGCTTCGCCGACGACACCGCGCCCGAGGATGCGCTCGTCGCGGTGCGGGCCGCCGATGGCTCGTGGGCCCTGGGCGAGACCCTCGAGGAGGCCCGCCACGCAGCGGGCAAGGTGCAGGGGCGGCGCACCACCGTCGACCCCGTCCCCCCGCTCGCGGTGCCCGAGGGCGAGTGGGACGCCACCTTGCGCACGTCGTGGGTGGAGCCCGGCTACCTGGAGACCGACGCGACGTGGTGCGAGCCGGGAGGTGAGCCCGCCACCTCGCTGGCCAACGGCGGTGCGTTCGGCGCCAAGCCCGCGGACCACCTCGGCGAGGTGGCTCGCCGCCTCGCTGACGAGCACGGTCGGGCGGTGCGGGTCCGGTGGTCGCGCGAAGACGTCGTTCGGCTCGGGCCGAAGCGGCCGCCGGTGGCGGCCGGGGTGCGCGCCGATGGCAGCGGCGTGCTCGTGGCGGCTCGCACGCCGGGCATCGTCGAGGCCATCGCCGCGGTCGCGCCCGGGATCGAGGTGCGAGAGGTGGACCTCGTGGGGCCTCCCACGTCCGTGGCGGTGCGCGCCGCCGGCTGGGCCGAGGCACTCGTGCTGCTCGACGCGGTCGGCGCCGGAGGGCCGCTGCGAGCGCCCGACGGTGGCGTGGCCGAGGCCGAGATCGTCGCTGGCTCGATCCGCGTGCGGGTCGCCGCGGGGGACCCCCTCGACGAGGTCGTGCTGCGGTCCTACGCGATCGGCGCCGCCCACATGGCCTACAGCTGGGTCACGTCCGAAGGCCTCGCCGTCGACGCCGACGGCCAGGTGCACGACCTCACCATCCGCTCCTTCGGGATCGCTCGCGCCGTCGACACCCCACCGATCGAGATCGCCATCGACCCCACCCCGGGCGAGCCCGTCAACGGCTCCGACGCCGTGTTCGCCGCCGTCGCGGCGGCGGTGTGGCGACACCAGGGACATCCGACCGACTGGCCCACCCGAGGGGCGCTCACGTGAACGGATCCACCGGCCTCCCGTACACCCCGGCCGTCGCTGCGGGCGACTGGGTCGTGGTCTCCGGCCAGGTCGGCCTGCGCGACGGCGTCCTCGTCGAGGACTTCGCCGGCGAGGTCGAGCAGTGCCTGGCGAACCTCGCCGCCCGCCTCGCCGAGCACGGCCTGGGGCTCGAGCACGTCGTGAAGACCACGTGCTTCCTCGTCGACCTCGATCGGTTCGCCGAGTTCAACGCGCGCTACGCCGCGGCGTTCCCCGAACCTCGGCCGGCCCGCTCCGCCGTGCAGGTGGCGCGGCTGCCCTTCGATGCCAACGTCGAGGTGGAGGCCTGGGCCCACCGCGGGTGAGCCGCGCCAGGCGCGCTGGCTTCGCTCGTCAGATGTTGGTCTCGAGGAGCTCGCTGCCCTCGTTCTCGAGCTCGTTGTCGCGCTCCAGCGCGAACCCCAAGAGCGCAGCACCGATGCCACCCGAGATCAGCACGCCGACGGGCATGGCCACGAGCAGGACGATCACGATGAGCACGGCGCCTTCCATGCCGCCATCTTGGCCGGATCGCGGCCGGGTGCGCAACGAAGGCCCCGAGGTCACGCGCTCCAGCGGGACTGGCCGAAGCGGTAGCCCACCGAGCGCACGGTGGCGATCAGGTTGGCGTGCTCCTCGCCGAGCTTGGCGCGCAGGCGACGGATGTGGACGTCGACCGTGCGGGCGCCGCCGTAGTACTCGTAGCCCCACACCCGGCTGAGCAGCGTCTCGCGGGTGAACACCTTGCCGGGGTGCTGGGCCAGGAACTTGAGCAGCTCGTACTCCATGTAGGTGAGGTCGAGCGGCTCGCCGTCGATCACGGCCTGGTAGGTCTCGAGGTTGAGCACCAATCCGCCGTACTCCACCAGGTCCGGGGCCGCGCCGAAGCCGGTGCGCCAGAACAGGTGGCGGAGCCGGGCCTCGAGCTCGCGGGGGTGGAACGGGTCGAGGCAGAAGTCGTCGTAGAGCTCGTCGCGCAGGTCGAGCTCGTCGAGGCGGTTGCCGCCGATGAGCAGGAGCAGCGGCTCGACCGGGAGGTCGCCCTTGCGGATCGCTCGGCACAGCGCCCACGCCGCCTCGCTCTGCTCGCCGATCACGACGATGGCGCCGCCCCACCCGTCGTCGGGGGTCTGGGTGAGCGCGGCGCGCTCGTCGGCCACCGGCTTCCACGCGTAGCCGCCCAGGTCGAGCAGGCGCGCCAGCTCCGGCGGCGGAGGATCGGGGTGAACGAGGAGCGGTTCCATGGGATCAGGGGTGGGCTACCACGCAGGGAGGTAGCGGGCGAGCTCGAACGGCGTGACCTGGGCCTTGTAGTCGGCCCACTCGGCGCGCTTGTTGCGGAGGAACCACTCGAAGATGTGGTCGCCGAGCGCCTCGCGCACCAGCTCGGAGCCCTCCATCTCGTCGAGCGCCTCGGCCAGGGACTGCGGCAGGTCGCGCATGCCGGCTGCGGCTCGCTCCTTCGGCGACAGCTCGAGGAACGAGCTGGCCTCGTCGGGCAGCTCGTAGCCCTCGTCGATGCCCTTGAGGCCGGCGGCCAGCAGCAGCGAGTAGGCGAGGTACGGGTTGCACGCCGGGTCGGGGGACCGGTATTCGATGCGCACCGACGACTCCTTGCCCGGCTTCTGCATCGGCACCCGCACCAGCGCGGCCCGGTGGTTGCGGGCCCAGGTGACGTAGCTCGGCGCCTCGGTGCCCACGATGAGGCGCTTGTAGGAGTTCACGAGCTGGTTCGTGACCGCGGTGATCTCCGGCGCGTGGCGCAGCAGGCCGGCCACGAAGGCCTGGCCGGTCTTCGACAGGGGGTGGCTGCCGTCGGGGTCGTGGAACACGTTGCTGTCGCCCTCGAACAGCGACAGGTGGGTGTGCATGCCCGATCCCTGGACGTCGGCCATCGGCTTGGGCATGAACGTGGCGTACAGCCCGCGCTCCATCGCGGTCTCGCGGACCACCAGGCGGAAGGTCATGACGTTGTCGGCCATCGACAGGGCGTCGGTGTAGCGCAGGTCGATCTCGTGCTGGCTCGGGCTGTCCTCGTGGAACGAGTACTCGACCGGGATGCCCATCGACTCCAGGTGGTGGATGGTCTGCTTGCGCAGGTCCGAGCTCACGTCCGCGGTGGTGAGGTCGAAGTAGCTCCCGGTGTCCAGCGGCTGGGGAGGCTGCGTCGGGTCGCCGTTCGCGAAGTAGAAGAACTCCATCTCCGGGGCGACGAAGAACGAGTAGCCACGAGCGCGGGCCGCGTCGAGGTTGCGGCGCAGCACCTGGCGGGGATCGCCGGCGAAGGGCTCGCCGTCGAGGGTGGTGAGGTCGCAGAACATGCGAGCCGACGCCTCGTCGCGCTCGGCCCACGGCAGCAGCTCGAAGGTGCGGGCGTCGGGCCGGGCGAGCACGTCGCTCTCCTGGATGCGGCTGAACCCATCGATCGCCGACCCGTCGAAGCGCATGCCCTCGTCGAAGGCGTTCTCGAGCTCCGCCGGCGAGATGGCGAACGACTTCAGCTGGCCGAGCACGTCGGTGAACCAGAGGCGCACCAGGCGCACCCCGCGCTCCTCGACCGTGCGCAGCACGTACTCCCTCTGGCGATCCACGGTCGCCATGATCGTGGCGGGCGCGCGATCGGAGCAACCTGATCGGCGCGAGGTTCACACTCCGTTCATGAACGCATCAGGCCCCGGTGACACCCCCGGAACGCGATCCGCGTGCCTCTGGGCGCGCTCCCCGGGTCAGCAGGTGACGTCGAGGCTGAACGGCCGGTCGGCCTCGACGCCGTCGGCCCCGAAGGTCTGGACGAACACGGCAGCTTCGACGCCGGCGAAGTTCGTCACGGTGGCGAAGCCGTCGATCAGGCCGGCATCGGGGGTCGAGACGGTGGCCGAGTAGGTGCACGCGGCGACGTCGCGATCGAAGGCCACCGCGTAGCGGCCGGTCGCCTGCTTCTGGACGCTCACGACCCGCGACGAGCGCACGATGGTGCCGTCGGCGTTCAGCAGCGCGCTCATGGGCGGGGCCGCGTACGCCTGCACGTCGACCACCAGGTGGGTGGGGCTCCCGAACGCCCGCACCGAGAGGTCGGCGCCCTCGGTGCAGGGCTCGTCGCGCAGGCCGCAGAGCGACAACGTGCCGGTGGTGGACACGTTGAAGGCATCGTCGTAGTTCAGGAAGGTGGCGTTCGGCATCGTGGATCCGCCCGGCCAGGCCCGCAGGAAGCCGCTGCCGGCGTCCACCGCGGTGACGGTGACCTCCACGAGCGTGGCGGATGCGGGGATCGCGCATCCGCCCGCCTTGCCGCCCTGCGCCGCGAACTCCGGCCCGGTGCCGCGCACCGCCACCGCTCGCACGGCGCCGACCGCGAGCTTGCCCTTGGCGATGCGGGTGTCGACCAGGCGGCAGGGACGGACGCCGACGAGGTGGCCCTCGGTGGCCCCACCGCCGAGCCCGGACGCCGACGTGGTGGCGGCTGGCTGAGCGGTGGCGTTGGTGGGCGCGACCGGAAGCCACGTCCGGGCCGTGGCCGCGCCGGCCGTCGCGGCGACGAGCGCCACCAGGACGGCGACGAGCAGGGTTCGCGCCCCTCGGATCCTTCGCTTCGATCCCACCTCGCCAGTGGAGCACGTCGCAGCACGCCCGTCGCGGCACCCGAGGTGGTGCGGATCGGGGTCAGGCCGGTTCACAGACCGTTCACATTCGAGAAACGGCATCGCGCGTGCGGCCTCCTAGGGTCTCGTCCGCACAACGGATCTGCCTGCCCGACCGACGGGTGGCGAGACGACTGGAGAACAACACCGTGGTTTACAAGGCCGAGTACATCTGGATCGACGGCACCGAGCCGACCGCCCGTCTGCGCTCGAAGACCAAGATCGTGGACGACAGCGTTTCCCACGACTCGCTGCCGATCTGGGGCTTCGACGGCTCCAGCACCAACCAGGCCCCGGGCGACAGCTCGGACTGCGTGCTGAAGCCCGTGGCGGTCTTCCCGGACCCGATCCGGGGCGGCGAAGACGTGCTCGTGCTGTGCGAGGTGTTCCTCGTCGACGACTCCCCGCACCCGACCAACACCCGCGCCCCCCTGCGCGAGGTCGCCGAGAAGTACGCCGACCAGGACATGTGGTTCGGCATCGAGCAGGAGTACACCTTCTTCAAGGACGGTCGCCCGCTCGGCTTCCCGGTGGGTGGCTACCCGGAGCCCCAGGGCTTCTACTACTGCGGCGTCGGCGCCGACGAGGTCTTCGGCCGTGAGGTCGTCGAGGCCCACATGGAGGCCTGCATCGAGGCCGGCATCGGCATCTCGGGCATCAACGCCGAGGTCATGCCCGGACAGTGGGAGTTCCAGGTCGGCCCGCTCGGGCCGCTCGATGTCGGCGACCACCTCTGGGTGGCCCGCTGGCTGCTCTACCGCATCGCCGAGGAGTTCGGCATCTCCGCCACCATCGACCCCAAGCCCGCCAAGGGCGACTGGAACGGTGCGGGCTGCCACACCAACTTCTCCACCCAGGCCATGCGTGAGGGCTACGACGCCATCATCGCGGCGTGCGAGGCGCTCGGCGAGAAGGCCACCGAGCACGTCAAGGCCTACGGCCACGGCATCGAGGATCGCCTCACCGGCGCCCACGAGACCGCCCCGTGGACCGAGTTCTCCTACGGCGTGTCGAACCGTGGCGCCTCGATCCGCATCCCGTGGCAGGTGGCCGTCGACAAGAAGGGCTACGCCGAGGACCGCCGTCCCAACGCCAACATGGACCCCTACGTCGTGTCCCGCATGATCACCAACACGGTCTGCTCCGCCGCCGCTGGCGAGTGATCGTGCGCGGTCGCCGCTGGCGACCGCGTGAGTGTCCGATCGGGCGTCGCTCCGGTCGGTTGTGCCGCTGCCGGCTCCCTTCGGGGGGCCGGCAGTGGCGCGCCCGGAGCCGTCCCGAGCGCCGTTGCGCAGCCTCAGGCGGTGACGCCGCGCGGCGGGAGCGGGAGGTAGCCCTGCTCGACCGTCCGCTCGCCCATCTCCTGGTAGTCCTCCATCGACTCCGGAGCCCAGGTGCCGAGGCCGTCGACGTACCGGTTGAACATGCAGAAGGCGGCGGCGATCAACACGGTGTCGTGGATCTCGACGTCGGTGGCGCCCTCGGCTCGTGCCGCGGCCACGTCGGCCTCGCTCACCGTGCGCCCATCGACCTGGACCTTGGCGGCGATGGCGAGCAGCGCCCGGAGCTTCGGGCTCACCGGAGCGGTGGCGGGATCCGCCTTGACGGCATCGACCGTGGCCATGCCGCCGTCGATCTGCATGGCGGCGAAGGTGCTGTGGGACCGCTGGCAGAAGTTGCACTCGTTGCGGTTCGAGACGTAGGACGCGATCAGCTCCCGCTCCCCACGCGTCAGCGAGTTGTCCGACACCAGCAGGACCTCGGCCAGCTGGTTGAGCGGTTCGGCTGTCTCCGGGCGGAACATCAGCGGGCCGAGGATCCCCGGCAGGTGGGCTGGGAACGGGAGGTGCGCCATGACCGTGGATCGTACCGACGGTGCGCCGGGCGTGCGCCTCGCGGGTCGAACGACCTCCAGACGGGACCGCTAGCGTCGAGCCATCGTCGGGAGGGTGGTGGTGTGCGTCGCGCTGTGCGTGACGGGGGCGCTGCTCGGGGTGGCGCGCGCTGGTGCCCAGGAAGCGACCGCGGGCCCTGCGGTCACCGGCCGGCTCCTCCACGACGGTGAGCCCGTGGTTGGCGTCGAGGTGCGGGTCGAGCTCGACGGCGACGAGGTGGGGCGGGGGGTGACCGGTCCCGATGGCCGCTTCGTGATCGAACTGGCGAGCGGGGGGACCTACCAGGTCGAGCTCGTCGCGTCGTCGCTGCCAACGGGCGTGGACCTCGCCCCGGGTGCCGAGGCGCGCTTGGAGCAGGTCGTCGTCCAGGGCGCTCGACCCAAGACTGTGGTGTTCCGGCTGGGTTCCCCGGTCCGGTCTGCATCACCGGGCACTGCGGCGCGGCTGGCCGCCCTGGCGATCTCCGGGTTGCGGTTCGGCCTCGTCGTCGCGCTCGCTGCGGTCGGACTGACCCTCGTCTTCGGTACGACTGGGATCGTGAACCTGGCCCACGGCGAGTTCGTCACCTTCGGTGCGATCGTGGCCTGGTACGCGAACGCGAACGGGGTGCCGCTCGTGCTCGCGGGGGTGGTCGCGTGCCTCGCGGGGGCGGTCCTCGGTTGGGTGCTCGACCGCAGCCTGTGGCGGCCGTTGGAGCGCCGACGCACCGATGCGTCGACCGTGATGGTGGTGACGATCGGGCTGTCCCTGTTCCTCCGCAACGCCTACCTCGTGGTCTTCAAGGGGGCATCTCGCTCGTACCACGACTACGCGGTGGGCACGCCGTGGGTCATCGGGGGGGTGCGGATCTTGCCCCGGAGCGTCGCCGTCATCCTCGTCGCCGCTGCCGTGCTGATCGCGTTGGCGTGGGTGCTCCGCCGGACGAGTGCGGGCACCGCGGTGCGGGCGGTCGGGAGCGACCCGGTCCTGGCCGCCGCTTCCGGCATCGATCGGCGGGCCGTCACGACCCAGGTGTGGATGCTGGCCGCCGCGCTCGCGGGGTTGGGCGGCGTCATGTTGGGCGCGACGGATGCCGTCCAGTGGGACATGGGCCTGCGCGTGCTGTTGCTCATGGTCGCCGCCGTGGTCCTCGGGGGGCTCGGCAGCGTGCCGGGTGCGCTCGTCGGTGGGGTCCTGGTCGGTTGGGCGACCGAGATCAGCACCTATTGGCTGCCCGCCGATCTCGTGACCGCGTTCGCGCTGGTCGTGCTCATCGCCGTGCTGCTCGTCAAGCCGACGGGCCTGTTCGGACGGGCGGAGCGGATCGCGTGAACGTCGTCCAGGCGCTCAACGACGGTGCCCGGGCCGCGCTCGGCGTGCCGGCCATCGCGTACGCGCTCGTCGCCGTCGGCCTCAACCTCCAGTTCGCCTACGGCGGGCTCGTGAACGTCGGGCAGGTGGGCTTCATGCTGGTGGGTGCGTACGGCACCGCGATGGCGGTGCACGCGGGTGCTCCTCTGCTGCTCGGTGTCGCGGCCGGCCTCGGTGCCGCGGCCCTGCTCGGCGTCGTCCTGGGCATGGCATCCATCCGCGTGCGGGCTGACTACCTCGCGATCGTGACGCTCGCGGCAGCCGAGATCTTGCGGCTCTTGGTCCGCTCCCAGACGTTCGATCGGTGGACCGGCGGCGTGCGCGGCATCGGAGGGTTCGGCGGCGAGTTCTACGAGTGGAACCCGATCCCCGTCGGTCGATACGGGGTCGGCGATGTCGCGTTCAGCCACCGCACGCTCTGGTTGGTGCTCGTCGGATGGACGGCCGTGGCACTCTGTTGCCTGCTCACCTGGTCGGTGGTTCGCAGCCCCTGGGGCCGCGTGCTCCTCTCCGTCCGCGAGGACGAGGAGGTCGTGCGCAGCATCGGCAAGGACGTCCTGCGGGTGAAGGTGCAGGCGCTGACGATCGGTGGGGTGATCGGTGCGCTCGGCGGGGTGTTGCTCGCGCTGGATGCCCAGTACGTGCAGCCCGATGCATGGGTGCTCGCGATCACGACCTACGCGTTCACCGTGATGGTGGTCGGCGGGAAGCAGACGGTGACCGGCCCCGTGGTCGGCAGCATGGTCTTCTGGTTCCTGCTCCAGGCGAGCGACACGCTCCTGCGGCAGTGGCTCGCCCATCCGGTGTTCGCCGATCACCTCGCGCCGACCGATGCGGGGCCGATCCGCCTCGCTGTCGTCGGGGTGATCCTGGTGGCCTTGATGGTGTGGCGGCCGGTGGGACTCGTCGGACGGCGGGCTCGGCGTGGGGCCACCGATGGGTGACCTCGACGCCGCCCGACTCGTCGCGGAGGGCCTGCTCCGCCGGTTCGGCGGGGTGGTCGCCCTCGACATCGACCGCTTCGAGGTGGCCGATGCGTCGATCGTTGGGCTCATCGGTCCCAACGGGGCGGGGAAGACCACCCTGTTCGACATCCTCACCGGGTTCGTCCCGCCGGACGCCGGCGCGTGGTCGTTGGACGGCCGCCAGCTGCGTGGCAGCACGGCGGCCGAGATCGCCCGCGCCGGGCTGGTCCGGACCTTCCAGCTCACGCGTCTCCTGCCGCAGCTGACGGTCCTCGACAACCTGCGCGTGGCCGTGCCCGGCCAGCATGGGGAACGGCTGCTCGGCGCGGTCCGCCGTCGGTCGTGGCGTCGTGAGGAGGCGGAGGTGACCGCCACCGCCTTGGAGCTCCTCGAGTGGGTCGGGCTCGCCGGCCGCGCCGCCGCTCTGGCCTCGGAGCTCTCCGGCGGCGAGGCCAAGCTCCTCGAGCTCGGTCGCGTCCTCGCGGCGGGTGGGTCCGTGCTGCTGCTCGACGAGCCGTTCGCTGGGGTCAGCCCGGCGCTCGTCGAACGGTTGGCCGAGCGGGTCGCGTCGCTGCCCGAACGGGGGACGAGCGCCGTGCTGATCGAGCACGACGTCCAGCTCGTCGCGTCCGTGGCGGACGAGGTCGTTTGCCTCGATCGGGGTCGGATCATCGCTCGGGGCGACCCCGGAGCGGTGCTGGCGGATGACCGGGTGGCTGAGGCCTACCTCGGTGGCGGGGTGGCGACGTGAGTGCAGCGACGGGTGGCCAAGACCCCGGCGCGGCGCTCGATGCCGATGGCATCGTGGCGGGCTACGACGAGCCGGTGCTGCGCGACGGACGGATCCGGGTCGGCCCGGGGGAGATCGTTGGCGTGGTCGGCCCGAACGGTGCCGGGAAGTCGACCCTCCTCAAGGTGATCGCTGGGTTCCTCCCGGCGTGGGCGGGGGTTGTGCGCTTGCGCGGCGCCGACGTCACCGCGGCCGAGGTCCACGAACGGGTTCGTCGAGGGCTGGGCTACGTTCCCCAGCGACGTGGGGTCTTCCCCGACATGACCGTCGCGGACAACCTCCGGATGGGGGCCCGGGCGGCGCCGGGCGATCGTGACGCGGCCGAGCAACGCGAGGCACAGGTGCTCGAGCTGTTCCCCGCCCTCGCATCGAAGCGCGGAGGCGTCGCAGGGAGCCTCTCCGGTGGCCAGCGCCAGATGCTCGCCGTCGCCCGAGCCCTGATGGGGGCACCCGCGGTGCTGCTATTGGATGAGCCGACCGCGGGACTCGATCCCCGGACGCGCGATGAGCTCGTCGAGCACCTCGAGGCAGTCAACGCCACCGGGGTCGCGATGGTCCTCGTGGAGCAGAACGTGCGGCTGTGCCTCCAGGTGAGCGCTCGGGCCCACGTCTACGAGCGGGGCCGTTGCGTGCTCGAGGGAGCCAGTTCGGACCTGCTCACCGATCCGCTGCTCGAGCGAGTGTGCCTGGGCGGGCTCAGCCGGCGATCTTGATCTGCTCGTCAGCGTCGCCGGTGACCGGTTGGCCTTGCTCGTCGAACGCCCACACGTCGTAGGCGCCGGAACCAGGCTCGAACCCGGCCCACGTGTCGAAGGAGTTCGAGGCCCCTCGGTAGTGGATCGTGCCGCCGTCCTCGAGGATCTCCTTGCAATCGGCGTAGGTGCTGCAATCGGTCTCGCCGTCGAGGTTGGCAGCGAAGGCGTCCTTGATCTCGGCCGGATCATCGGATCCCGCGGCCTGGGCGGCTAGCGCGGTGAGCAGCGTGCAGTCGTAGTAGTAGGCCGAGAAGATCGGTGGGACGCCCGACTTCACGAAGGTCTCCATGAACGGGCTGTCCACACCCGCGGGAGACGCTGCCGGGGCGGTGCCCTTGATCCCCGCGACCACCGCCGGGTTGGTTGGGTCGACCATGGCGCCGAAGCCCGGATTCTGGAACCCGTCGGTGGTGTACATCGGCAGGTCAGCAGGTCCAGCGCCCTGGACGGTCAGCTCCTTGACGATGAGCGCGGCATCGTCGCTGAAGCCGATGAGGACCACCGCATCCGGGTCTTGGGCGACGACCTTCTGCACGTCTCCTTCGAAGTTCGAACCGGACGGGTCGTAGAGCACGGGGTCGGCCACCTCGGCACCGCTGTTCTCCAGCGCGCTGGCCACCACCTCGGAGAGGCCCTGGCCGTAGCTGTCGTCGCGGGCGATGATCGCCACCTTGGTGTGGCCGTCACCGAGGATCAGCTCGGCCAGCGCGGGACCTTGGAACCGATCCGGCGGAGCCGTGCGGAAGTAGTACCCGCCAGAATCGGCCTCGGACAGGTCGATCGCGGTGGCCGAGCCGCCGCAGGTCACGACGCCGTCCGACTTGATCTTCTCGAGGACCGCGAGGGTGGTGGGCGAGGTGGCCGGCCCGAGCAGCGCGTCGATCTTGTCCGACGTCACCAGCTGGTCGAACGACGCCGACGCGATCTGCGGGTCGGCGCCGTCGTCTCGGACGGTGAGCACCACGTCCTTGCCGTTGACCCCGCCCGCCGCGTTGATCTCATCGATCGCCTGATCGACGGGAGTGGTCACCGAGGAGACCACGGCGGCCATGGGCCCGGTCTCGGGCGCGAGGAAGCCGATCTCCAAGGTGCCGTCGACGTTGCCGCGGTCGGCGACCGCGGCGGCGGTGGTGGTCGAGGCGCCCTTCGCCTGCGTGGTGTCGGGCGAGCTGTCGGTGCCACCGCTGCAGGCTGCTGCCAGCACGGCGATGGACGCGGCAGCGAAGAGCCCTCGTGCATGTCGCATGGATCCCCACCTCCGGTTGCGAACCGCTGTTAGGTAGGTGACCCTAACACCCGTGCGAGCAGTCGAGGTGCACCGAGGTTGCCTGTCCCCCGGCGGTGGTTGGTGGCACGCTGCGGGGATGGCCCGGCTCCTCGTGGTGCACCACACCGTCTCCCCGCCGCTCGACACCCTCCTGCAGGCCGCGCTCGACGGGGCGCGGACGCCCGAGGTCGACGACGTGGACGTCGAGGCGGTCCCGGCGCTGCGGGCGGGGGCGATCGACGTGCTCGACGCCGACGGCTACCTCCTCGGGACCCCGGCGAACCTCGGCTCCATGGCCGGGGCGCTCAAGCACTTCTTCGACACCGTCTACTACCCGTGCCTCGAGGCCACGAAGGGCCGCCCGTGGGCGCTGTACGTGCACGGCAACAGCGACGTGGACGGCGCCATCCGAGACGTGGAGCGCATCGTGACCGGGCTCGGGTGGAAGGCGGCGGCGCCGCCGCTGCGGGTGGTCGGCCCGCCCGACCGGGCGGCCACGGACGGCGCGTGGGAGCTCGGCGCGACCCTGGCCGCCACCATCGGCGGCTGAGGCGGACCGCCCCATCGGCGGTTGCCCCGAGGGGCCTAGCCTTCGACGCCGTGGACGCCCCGAACCCCGAGGTCACCCAGGCCGTGGTCGACCGAGTGCTCATCGATTCGCTCCAGCGGGCCTACGCGGATGCGGTCACCCGTCGGAGCTGGGGCGACGTTGCTTCGTTGTTCCTCCCTGACGCCACGGTCAGCCTCGACCTGGTCACCAGGCCGAGCATCGAGCTCGACGGCCCCGACGCGATCGTGGGCTTCATCGGTCCGGCCGTCGACGACTTCGAGTTCTTCGAGTTCGCCATCGTGAACAGCTACGTGGACCTCTGGCCCGGCGCCGACCCGACCCTCGCCACGAGCCGCGTGTTCATGTGCGAGCTGCGCGTGCCCCGCGGGTCGAAGGAGCGCAGCGACGCCTTCGGCCGCTACGACGACACCTATCGCAAGGTCGACGGCACCTGGCGCATCGCCAGCCGTCGCTACCGCTCCCTCGCTCGCTTCCCCGACGGCACGATCCACACGTTCGGCGGCTGAGGCTCACTCGCCGAGGGCCTCGATCCTCGTGCCCATCCACCGAGCATCGGGTGCGAAGCCCTCGTCCTCGTAGAGCGGCCGGCCTTCGTCGGTGGCGTGCAGGTACAGGCGGCGCCACCCTTCGTCACGCGCGGCCGCCTTCGCCGCGCGGAGCAGGGTGCGGGCGATGCCGCGGCGGCGGGCGGTGGGGGCCACCCAGAGGTTGACCACGTAGCCCTCCTTCGCCCGGTGCTCCTCGGGCAAGGGCGGCGAGTCGTTCGCCAGCACCGAGACGATCCCGATCGGGATGCCGCCGTCGAAGGCCAGCCAGGATCGGATGCGGTCGGCGGCGGTGGCGTCCTCGAGGTAGCGGCGGGTCACGTCGACGAAGGCGGGGTCGAAGTCGGTCGGGTCGACGCCACGCAGCTCGCCCAGGAAGGCCAGGCGAAGCGCGAGGACGGTCTCGAGGTCGGCGGCGGCGCGGATCTCCACGGCCGGAGCCTTCCGCAGCCGGTGCCGTCCCGAGAAGCGCGTTCTCGGTGGCTACGGTTCCGCGCCGTGCTGCACCTCCTCATCCACGGCGGTGGCTCGAGCGCCCGCTTCTGGGATCGACTCGGCCCGCTCCTCGACGGCGAGGTCCTCGCCGTCGACCTCCCCGGCCGCAACGGCAAGCCGGCCGACCTCGGCACGCTCACCATCGACGAGGAGGTGGCATCGGTCCTCGCCGATGTCGACGCCGCCGGGCCGGGCGACGACGAGCCGATCGTCGTGGTGGCCCACTCCTCGGGCGGTCTCGTGGTCCCGGGCGTGGTGGCCGGTCTGCTGGCTTCGGGCCGCGAGGTTCGCCACGTGGTGCTCAACGCCGCCCTCGTCCCCGAGGAGGGCGGGACCGGCCTCGACTGCATGAAGGCCGCGCACCGCGAGGGGTTGCTGTGGGCGGTCGACGAGGCGAAGAAGGCGGGCGGACCGCCGATCACCCTGCCCGGCGCGCCCGAGGATCCCGAGCCGTTCCGCCAGGCCTACGGCGGCGACCCGCTGAGCGACGACGACCTGGCCTACCTCACCGACCCGGAGCGGACCGTGCCCGACACCGTCCACCACTACTTCCAGCCGGTGCGCTGGTCGGAGGCGGCCGGGGTGCCGGTCACCTACGTGCTCAACGAGCGGGACCGCCCGGTGCGACCCGCCGACCAGGAGCTCATGCTCCAGCGCATCCCCGACCTCGTCGAGGTCGTGCGCTTCGAATGCGGCCACGTCCCGGCCGTCACCGACCCCGGCGCCCTCGCCGCCGTCATCGCCCGCGCCGCCTCCTGAGCGCTCGGCGCTTCTTGGTACCGGGGTGGTCGTCCAGCGACCATCGTCGTACCAAGAGCTGCGGTGGCCCGGTTCTTGGTACCGGGGTGGTCGTCCAGCGACCATGGTCGTACCAAGAACCGTCAGGCGCTCGGCGTGGGGTGGCGCTGCTCGATGCCGACGAGCAGGGCACGGCGCTCGTCGTCGGTGACCTCGCCGTGGGCGAAGGCGTGCTCGACCCCGGCGACGAGCTCGGCCACGGTGGTGCGCCGCACCACCAGGTCGGCCCCTGCCGACTCGGCCAGCTCGAGCGGGAGGAACGCCAGCCGCACGTACGGGGGCGGGAGCTGACCACCCGTGAGCACCAGCACGCCTCGGGTCTGGGAGTCGCCTGCCGCCCGTTCGGCCTGGAGCTGACGGCGGAAGGCATCGTGGTCGAACGGCTCCATCGCGAGCACCGCGCCGTCGCCGTGGCGCCCCCGGACCTCGGCGACCACCGGCGCGTCGAGGAGCGATCGATCGAACCCGGGGTGGTCATCGTCGAGGAGGAGCTGGACCACGATCCAGTGGCGGCCGTCGATGGTCCGGGCCGCGACGTCGATGCCGAGCACCCCGCACCGGCCCTCGCCGTGGGCGGCGGCGTCAACCATCACCTGGGTCGGTCCACCTTCGAGCGCCGCGCGCACCAGCTCCACGGCGCCGATGGTACGGCCACCCGTCGCACGGTCGCTCACGCACCCATCACCCCTCGCTCACGGATCCCTCACACGTGGGGCGCACGGTGGTCCCCGAAGCGAGCCCGCACCGGTGGACTCCCATCGTTCGAGGAGGCCCGCCATGGGCAAGCGAATCGCCGCCGTCGGGATCGCCGCGGCGCTGGGCGTCGGCGGCCTGGCCGTCGCTGCCGTCAACCCGCTCGGCATCGCCGGCGCACAAGACGACACCACCGCCACGACCGCTCCCGCCGACTCGGCCGGCGGCCGCGAAGGGCCGCTCCAGCGTGCGCTCGACGGGCTCGTGGCCGACGGCACCCTGACCCAAGACCAGGCCGATGCCGTGCTCGACGCGACGAAGGGGGAGGCCCAGGAGGCGAGGACGCAGCGCCAGCAGCGTCGGCAGGAGAACCGCGCCGAGGTCCTCCAGGCGGCGGCCGACGCGATCGGTTCGACGCCCGACGAGGTGAAGGCTGGGGTGGAGGCGGGGACGAGCATCGCCGCCCAAGCCGAGGCGGCCGGGGTGGATCGTCAGGTGGTGGACGACGCGATCACGACGCTGCTCGCCGGGCGGATCGACGCGGCGCAGGCCGATGGTCGGCTCACCGATGAGCAGGCCGCCAAGGCCAAGGAGCACCTCGACCAGGTGGTCGACCGGATCCTCGACGCCGATGGCCAGGGTGGCGCCGGCGGCACCGGGCGGCTCCGCCAGCGGCTCCGGGATCGACTGGGCGACTGATCGTCGCCACGAACCTCCGCCACCACCACGAGGGCGATCGGTGCGCTCGCACCGGTCGCCCTCGTCGCGTCCCGTGACACACTTGGACCATGGCCCGCCTGCGCATCGCCAGCTGCCAGCTCAACACCCGGGTGGGTGACCTCGACGGCAACGTCGCGGCCATCCTCTCGGCGCTCGCCGAGGCCTCCGACGCCGGATGCGACCTCGCGGTGTTCCCCGAGCTCGCCATCACCGGCTATCCGCCCGAAGACCTGCTGCTGAAGCCGGGGTTCATCGCCGACAACCTGGCCGCGCTCGAGAAGGTGGCCGCGGCCACCGGCGATTGCGTGGCGGTGGTGGGCTACGTGGACCGGGGCCGTGATCTCTTCAACGCGGCGGCCGTGTGCGCCCACGGGGAGGTGGTCGGCACGTACCGCAAGCGCGAGCTGCCCAACTACGCGGTCTTCGACGAAGCGAGGTACTTCGCTCGGGGCGACGCGCCGGCGCAGCTGTGGTCGATCGGTGGCGTGTCGGTCGGCGTGTCGATCTGCGAAGACGCCTGGAACCCGGCCGGGCCGATCCTCGACCAGGCCGACAGCGGCGCCGAGGTCATCGTCAACCTCAACGCGTCGCCCTACGCCGAGGGCAAGCTCGCCCGCCGTGAGCGGATGATGTCCACCCGCGCCGCCGACGCCTCGTGCGCGCTGGTCTACGTCAACCAGGTCGGTGGCCAAGACGAGCTGGTCTTCGACGGCGGCTCGATGGTGTTCGACGCCGACGGCCGGCTGCTGGCGCGCTCGCCGCAGTTCGTCGAGGACCTGATGATCGTCGACCTCGAGGTCGAGCCCGTGTACCGGAAGCGGCTGCTCGACCCTCGGGGTCGACCGAGCGATCAGCTCCTGCCCGTCGCCCGAGCACGTGCGGAAGCGCTCGAGACGGAGGCCTCCACCACCCCGAACGCTGCCGACGACGCGCCGCTCGGGCCCATCGCGGTGGCACCCGAGCTCGATCCCGACGAGGAGGTGTACCGGGCGATCGTGCTCGGCACCCGCGACTACCTCGTGAAGAACGGGTTCCGTGACGTGGTGGTTGGCCTGTCGGGCGGCATCGACTCCACGCTCGTCGCCACGGTCGCCGTCGACGCCATCGGTGCGGAGCACGTCCACGGCGTCTCCATGCCGAGCCGCTACTCGTCGGACCACTCCAAGAGCGACGCCGCCCTGCTCGCCGAGAACCTGGGCATGGACTTCCGCACCATCCCGATCGAGCCAGCCCACGCGGCGATGCTCGACGTGCTCGCCCCGTCGTTCGAGGGGCGCGACGCCGACCTGACCGAGGAGAACCTGCAGAGCCGCCTGCGGGGCCTCACCCTCATGGCCCTGTCGAACAAGTTCGGCTGGATCGTGCTGTCCACCGGCAACAAGTCCGAGGTCGCCGTGGGCTACGCCACGCTCTACGGCGACACCGTGGGCGGGTACTCCGTGCTGAAGGACGTGTACAAGACCCGCGTCTACGACCTGTGCCGGTGGCGCAACACCCAGGGCCCGTTCCCGGTGATCCCCGAGGGCGTCATCACCAAGCCCCCCTCCGCCGAGCTGCGGCCCGACCAGCGCGACGACCAGACGCTTCCGCCCTACGACGTGCTCGACCCCACCCTCGAGGGCTACATCGAGCACGACCGCACCATCGCCGAGCTCATCGCCCACGGCCACGATCCGGCCACCGTCGAGCGCGTGGCCCGGTTGGTCGACGGCGCCGAGTACAAGCGGCGCCAGAGCCCCGTCGGCGTGAAGGTCTCGGCCAAGGCGTTCGGCAAGGACCGCCGGCTGCCGATCACCAACGGCTACCGCTGAGGTGACCGAGGCGCGGCCGCTCCCTTCGCGCGGCGCGGGCGCGCTCGCGCTGGTGCTGGCTGGGTTCCTCTTCGGATCCACGTTCCTGGTGGTGCAGGACGCGGTCGATCGGGCGGCGGTGGTGCCGTTCCTCGCGGCGCGGTTCCTGGTCGGCGCGCTGGTGCTGTGGCCCCTGGCGCGGCGTCGGCCTTCGACCCCGGGGGTCGCCCGCGACGGCGTGCTGGCCGGGCTGTCGCTGCTGGTCGGCTACCTGTTCCAGACGTTCGGGCTCCGCTCCACCGACTCGTCGACGTCCGCGTTCATCACCTACCTGCTGGTGGTGATGGTGCCGTTGATGGGGGTCGTGCGGTTCCGGCGCCTTCCCGGCCCCAACGTGGCGGTGGGCGTGGTGCTCGCGGTGAGCGGCCTGTTCCTCCTCTCGGGCGGTGTGACCGGGATCGGGCGAGGCGAGCTGCTCACGGTGGGCGCGGCGCTCTGCTTCGCCCTCCACATCGTGATCCTGGGCGAGGTGTCGGGACGCCACGACGCCGTGCGCCTCACCATGTGGCAAGCCCTGACCGTGGGGGTGGCGTGCCTCGTTCCGGGGGCCTTCGCCCCCGGCGGCTACTCCTTCGATGCCGGGGTGTGGGCGGCGGTGGCCTTCACGGGCGTCGGCGCCACCGCGCTGGCCTTCTGGTGCATGGCCTGGGCGCAGCAGGTGGTGCCCGAATCGCAGGCCGCCATCATCCTCCTGCTGGAGCCGGTGTCCGCCGGGGTGCTCGGGGTGCTGGTGGGCGAGGACCTCGGCTGGTCGGGTGCCGCGGGTGCGGCCCTGATCCTCGTGGCGGTGGTGGTGGCCGAGCTCGGTGGGCGCGACCACCGCCCCGATGCCCTCGGCGCCGAGCTCGCCGTGGTCCCGAACCCCCCCGACTAGTTCTTGGCGCGATCTGTCACCGGATGGGTGACGATCCGCGCCAGGTTCGTCGTCATCCCGGTTCTTGGCGCGATCTGTCACCGGATGGGTGACGATCCGCGCCAGGTTCGCCAGGTTCGCCCGGTTCCGGGGTGAGCGGTTGACGGGGTGGGGCGGAGGCGTGCAAGGCTCGATGACCGTGACCGCGCCTGCCGACGCCGCGCCCGACCCGGCGATCCTGACGCCGCCGGGGCTCCCGATCCTCGACGCGGCGGCCTGGCTCGGCCACGCGTGCTGGGCCGAGCTGCGTCTGCAAGAGGTGCTCACCGCGTGGCTCGCGGTGGAGCCCGACCCCGAGCACGCTCTCGTCCTGTGGCGTGAGCGCGCCGACGCCGCCGAGCGAGCCGAGTCCTGGTACCACCGGCTTCCCGAGCTGCGCGAGTTCCCCCAGGCCAGCTTCCTCGTGCCGTGCTCGCCGTCGGTGGCCGACCTGTTCGACCAGCTGGCCGCGCTCGACGCACCCGCGTCGTCGCCCGCGCGTCGAGGCGCGCTCGCGGCGGTGCTGCGGGGCCTGCGGGTCGGCTACCACCGGCGCCAGGAGGTGGCGGTCGGTCCGGCCGACGGGCCGACCGCGGTGTCGATCGGCGTCGCCCTGCGCTCGACCTTCGGGGTCGGCGGGTGGGACCCGGCGCCCGAATGGACGCGCGCCGTCGAAGTGGCGGGCGGCCTGCCGTAGGCGGCTCCCGCAGGGAGCGGGGGGCGTGCGAGAGGTGCGAGGGGTGCGGGTCAGGTCCCCTTGACGCGCACGTACCGGCGGTGGTCGGGTCGGTAGACCCACTCGCCCACGCCGGCCTGGAACACCTCGACCAGGGCGGGGAACCGCTGCACCAGCTCGCCGAGGGAGATGGCCTCGACGCCGGAGCCGTCCTCGCCGAAGTAGTCGGCCGGCTCGTCTCCGGCGGTGATCGTCCAGCCGCTGTCGCCGCTGTCGAGGGGTGCGTCGAACCCGGCCCACTCCGGCGGGCCCGGGACCTCCTTCACCCGGGTGCTGACGACCGCTCGGAGCGCGACGTCGAAGGTGACCTCCTCCTTGCGGAGGGCGATGCCGGCGACGTGGCGGGCCTCGAACGCGATGAGCGACGACGGCTGGAGCGTGCCGATGACGACGGGCCGGTTGGTGAGCCAGCCCTCGTAGGTGCCCTCGGGCTGGTTGCCGCGCACCTCGACCCACATGCGCTCGGCGTTGGGACCCGAAGCGGGAGGCGGATCGAGGACGAACACCAGCTTCACCATGTCGCCGGTGCGCAGGCTGACGCGCTCGGCGAGGGTGGGGATGGGGAACGTGTCGGGGAAGGCGTCGTGCTGGGCTTCAGCGTCGAGCAGGCCCCAGTCGGCGGGCACCTCGGAGGGGAGCGGGGTGCCTTCGGGGTGGGCGGGAGCGGGAGTTGGCGTGTCGTTCATGGATTCCGAGAGTTTGGCGGTCTTGACCCGGTCGGTATCGTATGGGAAGCCCGGAACCATGCCCAGGGTCGGCCGATCCACACCAGAACCACTCACGCGGCCGCTCCCGGGTCCGACAGGGGCAGATCCGGGCACAGAGAACGACGAGAAAAGGTGCGAGATGGCCAAAGAGCGTGTTGAGCGGGACGAAGAGGACCTCGTCCGCCTGTACCTGACCGACATCGGACAGTACCCACTGCTCACGAAGGACGACGAGGTTCGTCTGGCCCAGGCCATCGAGGCCGGCAACGCGGCTCGCGAGGAGCTCGAAGCCGGAGGCAAGGAGGTCACCGCGGCCCGCAAGCGCGAGCTGCGGCGCCTGTCGCGCGAGGGCGAGCGCGCCGAGCGCACCTTCGTGCAGTCCAACCTGCGCCTCGTGGTGTCGATCGCCAAGAAGTACCAGGCGTCGGGGCTGCCGCTGCTCGACCTCATCCAGGAGGGCAACCTCGGCCTGATGCACGCCGTCGAGAAGTTCGACTGGCGCAAGGGCTTCAAGTTCTCCACCTACGCCACGTGGTGGATCCGCCAGGCGATCACCCGCGGCATCGCCAACACCGGCCGCACGATCCGCCTCCCCGTCCACGCGGGCGACACGCTGGCCCGCCTCCAGAAGGCTCGGGCCCGCCTCGAGCTGAAGATGGGCCGGCCTGCCACCCTCGCCGAGCTCTCGGCTGAGGTGGAGATGCCCGAGGACAAGGTCACCGAGGCGCTGCGCTTCGCCGCCGAGCCGCTCTCGCTCTCCGAGCCGCTGCGCGAAGACGGCGACGCCGAGCTGGGCGACGTGGTGGAGGATCGCTCCGCCGAGTCGCCGTTCGAGGTGGCCGCCACCGCGCTGCTCCCCGAGGAGATCGCCCGGCTGCTGTCGCCGCTCGACGAGCGCGAGCGCGAGATCCTGAAGCTGCGCTTCGGCCTCGACCGCGGCGAGCCCCGCACGCTCGAGGAGGTGGGCGAGCACTTCAACCTCACCCGCGAGCGCATCCGCCAGATCGAGGCTCGGGCCATGAGCAAGCTGCGCCACCCGAGCTCCGACACCGGCGCGCGCGACCTGCTCGCCGTCTGAGCGCCGCACCCGCGGCCGCCCGACGCACGGCGTCGGTTCGCGGCATAGGCTGGGCGCCATGAAGAAGCTGCTCATCATCATCGCCCTCGTCGCTCTCGGCGCTGTCGCCGCCAAGAAGATCAAGGCCGTCTGAGCGCGTCGGCGTCCGCCCGGCTTCGGCGGGGCGGACGCCGACCGCTCTGCGGCGCCTCCTCCGGCGACCTCGTCCCACGCTTCGTCCGCGGGCCGGTGGTCGCCTTCGTCGCGTCTGGGGCCAGGTGAAGGTGCGACGCATCGGTCTGTAGCCCTCGCCATCGCCGACCCGTAGGTTCCCTCGGGCCTTCCCCGCAGTCGAGACGCCGGCCCGTCGCGGTCGGCGGTGGTTCGCGGAGGTCGGTCGGTGCTGGTGGCGTGTTGGTCGGTCAAGGGCGGCGTCGGTGTGTCCACCGTGGTGGCCGGGCTGGCCGCGGCGTCGGTGGAGCGAGCCCCCGGGTCGGTGCTCATCGCGGACCTGTGCGGCGACCAAGCCCTCCTCCACGGGGTCGGGCCTGGCGGTCCGTCGGGGCTGCGGGAGTGGACCCGGGCGGGCCAGGACGTCCCGAGCGATGCCCTCGAGCGGTTGGAGGAGGCGATCGACGACGGCCGCCGCCTGGTGCCGTCGGGCACCGGTCGGTGGGATGCCAGCCGGGGCGGCGCCCTCGCCGAGCGGCTCGCCGCTGACTCTCGCCTCGTGGTCGCCGACGTCGCACGGCTGGTGCACCACGAGGTCGGCCGAGCGGTCGTCGAAGCCGCTGAGCGATCGGTGCTCGTGGTTCGGGCCTGCCCCCTCTCGATGCGGGCCGTGGCGGACCTGCCCAGTCGGCCCGACGCGGTGGTCGTCGTGCGCGATCCGAGGCGCTGCCTGCGGTGGACCGAGATCGCCGCTCGCTGCGGCGCCCCGGTCGTCGCCGAGCTCGACCTGGATCCCAGCGTTGGCGCGTGCGCCGATGTCGGGGTCGTGGCGAAGCCGCTTCCGAGGCGGTTCGTCCGGGCGCTGGACGGTGTGCGGTGAGCCGGCTCGAGCTCGAGCTCCACCGGGCCCTCGCCTCCGGCCAGGAGCCTGCGCCCGACGACGCACGGCTCGCCGAGCTCGTGCGCGCCGCCGATCCGCTCCGCAGCGTGGATGAGGTCGCTCGGTCGGTGGCGGAGATCCGAGCGCACCTCGACGGCCTTGGGCCGATCCAACCCCTGCTGGTCGACCCCGACGTCACCGACATCATGATCAACGGTGCGGGCCCGGTGTGGGTCGAGCGCGGCGGACGCCTGGAGGCCACCTCGCTGGTGCTCGACCGTGCCGAGGTCGACCTGTTGGTGGAGCGGATCGTGGCGCCGCTCGGCCAGCGTGCCGATCCCGTCCACCCGCTGGTCGACGGTCGCCTGGCCGATGGGTCGCGCGTCCACGTCGTGGTGCCCCCGCTCGCCGTGGACGGCCCGTGCATCACCATCCGCCGCTTCGCCGTGCGTGCCCTGCGGCTCGAGCAGTTCGCGGTGCCGCCCGTGGTGGCACTCCTGCGCCGAGCGGTGCGCGCTCGCTCCAACATCGTGGTGAGCGGGGCCACCGGGTCGGGCAAGACCACCCTGCTGAACGCGCTCGCCGAGGAGGTGTCCGCGGCCGAGCGGATCGTCACGGTCGAGGACGCGGCCGAGCTCCGGTTGGGAGCCACCCACGTGGTGCGCCTCGAGGCGCGGGCCGAGGCCCCCGACGGTGCGCCCGGGGTGCCGATCCGCGAGCTCGTGCGCAACGCGCTGCGGATGCGCCCCGATCGGCTGGTGGTCGGCGAGGTTCGGGGCGCGGAGGCGTTCGACCTGCTCTCGGCCATGAGCACCGGCCACGACGGCTCGCTCTCCACCGTGCACGCGAACAGCGCAGCCGACGCGCTGGCGCGGCTCGCCAACCTCGTGCTCCTCGCCGGCGTCGGCCTGGGGACCGAGGCCATCGCTGCGCAGCTCTGCTCGGCCATCGACCTGATCGTCCACGTCGAGCGAGGCTCAGGTGGGGCACGCGGGGTCGTCGCGGTGGCGGAGCCGCTCCTCGCTGACCCCGAGCGTGGCGGCGGTCCTGGCGGCGTCCACCTCCTCGCCGACGCCGCCGGGGTGGTCGACCGGCCCGCACGAGCGGTGCGCCGAGCGGGGTCGGTCGCGTGAGCCCGGTGTCCATCCCCGCCGCCGGTCTCGCGGCGCTGGGGGTGCTCGTGGCGGCCGTGGGGGTGGGTGCCCTGGGACGCCGAGCGGTCACCGTGGGAGCGCGCTCGGCGAGGGGCCCGGGCGACATCGCGCCGGGGTCGCTCGGTTCCACCACGGCCGCACGGTTCGGCTCGTGGTCGCGCCTCCGGCGAAGGGCATCGGCCGCGGAGGAGCACGAGATCGAGGTGGCGCGCTTGCGGTCGTCGCTCGCGGGTGGTGCGTCGGTGCCCGCGGCCTTCGAGGCCCTCGGTCGGACCGGGGGCCCCTGGGCGGACGGTGCGAGCGACGTGTTCGCCCAGGTTCGTGCCGGTGCCCCGCAGGGCGAGGTGCTCGATCGGTGGGCAGCTCGGCAGGGCGCTGAGGCGGCCCTCGTGGTCGATGCCCTGGCGATCGCCACCGCGACCGGCGCGGCCCAGGTGGCGGCCCTCGACGCGGCTCGCTCCACGTTGGTCGAGCGGGCGGCCCTCGCTCGCGAGGTTCGGGCGTTGGCATCGCAGGCCGTGGCCTCGTGCGTCGTGCTGGTCGCGACGCCGGTGGCCTTCGCGCTGGTGCTCGCGGTCGCCGATGGGCGCGTCCGCCGGTTCTACCTGGGCTCCTGGCTGGGCATCGGCTGCCTGGTGGCCGGGGCGGTGCTCGATCTCGCCGGCGCGTGGTGGATGTCGACGCTCGTTCGGAGGACCCGGTGAGCGCCGCGGTCGTGGCGGCGGTGTTGCTGGTCGGGTCGCTGGTGGGCGCCGTCGCTAGGCACCGGCGGTCGAGGTGGCTGCACCGAACGCCCGCGTCGCTCCCGACCCCGGCGCGGCGGAGGACCGTGCCCGCCTCGTGGGCGCTCGTGGCCCTGCCGGCGCTCGTGGTCCTGGCCGGTCCGGTGCGGTCCCTCGTCGGGGTGGTAGCGACCGGTGCGGCGGTGGCGACGGCGCGGTCGCGCGCCCGAGCGCGCCGTCGTCGGGCGGTCGAGCGGTGCCTGCCCGATCTGGTCGACCTGTTCCAGCTCGCGGCATCCGCGGGCCTTCCCGTCGCCGGCTCCCTCGCCGCAGTGGTGCCGCGGGCGCCTCCGCCGGTTCGGGCGGCGCTGGCCGACGCCCATCGCTCGTTCCGGCGGGGGCTGCCCCTCGACGATGCGCTTCGCGCGCTCGAGGCCGCGCTCGGCCCGCACGGCGTGGCGCTGCTCGACGCGCTCCGCAGGTCTGCCCGCGGCGGGTCGCCGCTGGCCCCGGCCCTCGCGAACGCTGCAGCCGCGGCGCGCGACCAACGGCTCCGCGACGCGCAGTCGTCGGCACGGCGCCTCCCCGTGCTCCTGCTGATCCCGCTCGCCGCCTGCACCCTGCCCGCTGCGATCCTCCTCGCGGTGGTGCCCGTGCTGGCCGTGTCGCTCGAGTCGCTGCACCTGTGAGCCCTCCTCGTCGCCGTGGGCGACCGCACGACCCCTCTCTCCCACAGGACCTCCCGTGTTCGTCCTCCACCTCTTCGTGACCTTCACCTCGCTCGTTCGCTCGGTCGAACGGCGGGCTCGCACCTCCCTGCTCGCGGATCAGCGCGGTCAGGCCACCGCCGAGTACGCGCTCGTGCTCCTCGGCGCGGCCGCGATCGCGCTCCTGCTCGCGGCGTGGGCCGCCAAGTCCGGCGCCATCTCCCGGTTGTTCGACACCGTCGTCGACCGGCTCGTCGATGATGTCGGGTGACCTCCCTCGGCCGGCGGTCCCTGCGGTCCCGGCGGGCCCTGCGGTCCCGGCGGTCCTGGCGGGCCCACCGGTACCGGCGGTCGGGGCGGGCGGCGAGCAGGGCCAGGCCACCGTCGAGCTCGTGCTCGTGCTCCCCGTGGTCGTCCTGGCCCTCCTGCTGGTGATCCAGGTGGGGGTCGTCGTGCGAGCGCAGGCCCTCGTCGTCGATGCTGCCCGGTCGGGCGCGCGAGCGGCCGCGGTCGACGGTTCGAGCACGGCGGCGCGCGTCGGGGTCGAGGCCACCCCTGGGCTTCGGTCCGATCAGCTGGCGGTGGCTGCCTCCGTCGGCGAACCCGGAGGGCTGGCGCGCGTCGAGGTCTCCTACCGGGTCCGCACCGACGTGCCGTTGGTCGGCGCGCTGCTCGGCGATCCCGTCGTGCACGCCACCACCACGATGCGCGTGGAGGGGGCCGCCGGCTGATCAGGCAGGCAGGTCGCTGGCGCGCAAGAAGCGGGCGGCGGCGCGCTTGTCGAGCGGTTCGTTCCAGTTGCCGCACTTGGGTGACTGCACGCAGCTGGGGCACCCGTCGCGGCAGCCGCAGCGGTCGAGCACGTCGAGGGTGGCCTGGAGCTGTCGATCGGCGAAGTCGAAGCCCATCTCCGCGATCCCGGCGCCGCCCGGGTGCCCGTCGTAGATCACGATCGTCGGGGCGCCGGTGTCGTCCAGCCAGGGGGTGCTCACGCCGCCCACGTCCCAGCGGTCGCAGATCGTGAACAGCGGCAGGATGCCGATGGCGGCGTGCTCGGCTGCGTGGAGGGCGCCCGGCACATCGCCGTCGGCCACCTTCGCCCGGCGCAGCACCTCCGGCGGGATCGACCACCAGTAGCCACGGGTGATGAGGTGCGAGGGCGGCAGGTCCAGCTCCTCGTGGCCGAGGATCTTGCCGGTCAGCACCTCGCGGCGCTGGTAGCCCGTCACCCGGCTCGTGACCTCCACGGTGCCCAACCCCAGCTCCAGCGCGCCCAACGGGCGCACCCGATCGACCGACCGGATGCGCAGGTCCACGTCGGTGCGCGCCAGCGTGTACTCCCGCCCGTCGTCGGGCTCCACGATGGCCGCCCCGTCGGCCAGGTCGAGCGCCGCCACCCGGTGCGGGCGGCCCTGGTGGAGGTAGATCGCGCCGGGATGCACGAGCTCGCACGCCCGCGCCCGGTCGACCGTGCCGACGATCGTGCCGTCGGCGAAGGCGATCCGCACCTCCTGGGTGGAGCCCGAGCGCAGCCCCATCCCCGACGAGGGGTGGCCCCGCGCCGCCCAGAACGCGCGGATGCGATCGCCCCGCGAGCGGAGCCGCAGCCGATCGTCGAGCACCAGGCGGTGGACGCCGTCGTGGAGGTGCTCGCCCCACCAGGTCTCGTCGTGGTGCGACAGCGGCGTCTCGTAGGCGGCGCAAGACAGGTGCGGGTCGAGCACGAACGGGTTGGCGAGGTTCACCACCGCCGGTTCGGGAGCTCGGGTGAAGACCTCCTCGGGGTGGGCGAGGAAGTAGCGATCGAGCTGGTCTTCGCCGGCCACGAGCACCGAAAGCGACGGCTGGCCCTCCCGGCCGGCCCGACCCATCTGCTGCCACATCGAGGCGATGGTGCCGGGGAAGCCGGTGAGCACGCAGGCGTCGAGCCCGCCCACGTCGATGCCCAGCTCGAGCGCGCTCGTGGCCACGACGCCGCCCAGCTGGCCGCTGAACAGCTGGGCCTCGATCTCGCGCCGCTCGGCCGCGAGGTACCCGCCGCGGTAGGGCCGCACCCGCCCCGCGAGGTCGGGGTGGCGCCGCACCACATCGGCTGCCACCACCTCGGTGCCCGCCCGGCTCCGGCAGAAGGCGAGGGTCCGATGGCCCGACCGCACGAGGTCGGCCACCAGCCCGGCGGTGACCTGGTTGGCCGAGCGAGCGGCGCGGGGACCGTCGATCTGGGTGGGGTCGACGAACGCCACCAGGCGCTCGCCCTTCGGCGAACCGTCGTGCGACACCTCCTCCACCGGGAGCCCGCAGAGGTCGGTGGCCAGCCGGCTCGGGTCGCCGATGGTGGCGGAGGAGAACACGAAGGTGGGCGACGCGCCGTAGCTCTCGCACACCCGTCGGAGGCGCCGGAGGAGGTGGCCGACGTGGGTGCCGAACACGCCGCGCAGCACGTGCAGCTCGTCCACCACGACGTAGCGCAGGCGCATGAGGAACGTGGCCCACCGCTCGTGGTGGGGGAGGATCCCGCAGTGCAGCATCTCGGGGTTGGTGAGCACGACGTTCGCGTTGCGCCGCACCCAGGTGCGCATCGCCGGATCGGTGTCGCCGTCGTAGGTGGCGGCCACCAGGTTCGGCACCGCGAGGTGGCCGAAGCTCTGGAGCTGGTCTTGCGCCAGCGCCTTCGTGGGGTAGAGCGCGATGGCGGTGCCCGGCTTGATCGGATCGGCCACGGCCTCCGCGATCGGCACCTGGTAGCAGAGCGACTTCCCCGAGGCGGTGCCCGTGGCCACCACCGCCGAACGCCGATCGCGCACCAGCGAGATGGCCTCGGCCTGGTGGGTCCACAGGTCGTCGATGCCGAGCTCCACCAGTCGGTCGGCCAACCACCCGGGGAGCGGACGGGCCAGCTCGCCGCTCGCCGCCGGCCGTGCCGGCAGCCGCTCGAGGTGCACCAGCCCGTGCTCGCCGAGGCGCGCGCCCATCGCCCGCAAGAGGGAGTCGGCCGGGTCGTGGGCGGTGATGGCCATGGGCGTGACCGGGGCAGGGAACAGGCGTTCGCCAGACTACACGGGTGTCGTTCGTTGCTCACGGTCGAGGGTGGGCACCGCGCTCGGGGGCCACGCCGCTAGCCTTCGGGCGGCGACCACACCTGCCGGGGGAGCGCATGGACCTGCGAATCGACGTGAGCCGGCGAGGCGACTGGTCGATCGTCGAGGTCGCCGGCGAGATCGATGTCGCCACCGCGCCCCGCCTCCGCGAGCAGCTCATCTCCCTCGTGAACGACGGCCAGCACCGGATCGTGGTGGGCCTCGAAGGGGTGGACTTCATCGACTCCACCGGTCTGGGCGTGCTCATCAGCGGGCTCAAGCGGGTGCGCACCCACGACGGTGCCTTCGCGCTCGTGTGCACCGAGCCACGCATCCTGAAGGTCTTCGAGATCACCGGCCTCGACGCCGTGTTCGCCATCTCCCCGTCGCTCGACGACGCGGTCGCCGACATCCCCACCGAGGACTGAGCTGGCGATGGACGCGGCGAGCGATCCCGAGGTGATCGACCTCGAGATCCCCGCACGTCCCGAGGTCGTCTCCATCGCCCGCCTGGTGGTGGGCGCGATCGTGTCGGCCGATCCGCTGTTCGACGACGACCGTGCCGCCGACCTGCGCCTCGCGGTGTCGGAGGCGTGCACGAACGCCGTCCAGGCGCAGATGGCGGTGGCGGGCGATGCCCCGCCGGTGTCGATGCGCTGCACGTGCGACGTGGGGTCGATCGTCGTCGAGGTCACCGATCACGCCGGCGGCTTCGACCCCGCCGCCCTGCAGCCCCACCCCGAGGTCACCGACCCGGCGCGCCTCGACTACGAGGGTGGGCTCGGCATCCCGCTCATCCGGATGCTCGCCGACGGGCTCGAGTTCGTTCGCACCGACGACGGCACCACGGTCGTGATGCGGTTCGAGCCCCGACCCGCGGACTGACGAACCGGCCGTTCTGGGGCCCTTCCGAGGGCCGCTAGGATCGCCCGATCGGAGCGCCGGGAAGTCTGGTCGGCAACCCTGCTTGTCGACCCTGCGCTGGGAGCGCGTCCCCCTGATCCCCTTCCTCCTCCTCCAGATCGCCACCGGGTTGGCGCTCATCGCCGGAGGGCGTGCCCTCGGTCGGCGATCGTTCCTGGTCGCGGCCGTCACCACGGCCACCGGGTTCGGGTGGGCGCTCGCGAACGCCTCGTCGATCCTCGATGGCGAGGTCGTGACCGAGCACCGGACGTGGGTCGGTCCGCTCGGGCTCACCATCGACCTGCGCGTCGATGCCATGGCGCTGCTCATGATCGGGCTGGTGTGCGGGATCGGGGTGCTGGTCCAGTGCTACGCCGCGCAGTACTTCGGTCGCGATCGGGCCGGGCTGCACCGCCTCGCTGGCCTGCTCGCGCTGTTCAGCGCGGCCATGGTCCTGCTGGTCGTGTCCTCGAACCTGCTCCTGCTCTACGTGGCCTGGGAGCTCACGTCGGTCACCTCGTACCTGCTCGTCGGGTGGAACGACCCCGATGCCCGGGCCCGTGCCTCGGCGCTCCAGGCGATCCTCATCACCGGGACGGGCGGGTTGGCGATGCTGGGCGGCTTCGTGCTGATCGGCACGGTGGCGGGCACCTACGACCTCGGGTCGATCCTCGCCCACCCGCCGACCGGCACCGCGGTGGAGGTCGGCCTGGTGCTGGTGCTGCTCGGCGCCTTCACCAAGTCGGCGCAGTGGCCGTTCTCGAGCTGGCTCCCCGGCGCGATGGTGGCCCCCACGCCGGTCTCCACGTACCTGCACTCCGCCACGATGGTGAAGGCGGGCGTGTACCTGATCGCCCGGTTCGCGCCGGCGTTCGCCGAGCAGCCGCCCTGGCGGCCGCTGGTGCTCGGCGTCGGGCTCATCACCATGATCAGCGGCGGCTACCGCGCGCTGCGCCAGTACGACCTCAAGCGCATCCTCGCGTTCGGCACGGTCAGCCAGCTGGGCTTCCTGGTGGTCCTCCTCGGTGTCGGGTCCCCGGAGGCCACCGCCGCCGGCGTCGCGGTGCTGCTCGCCCACGCGCTGTTCAAGGCGACCCTCTTCCTCGTCGTCGGCGTGGTCGACCACCAGACGCACACCCGCGACATCCGCGCGCTCGGCAGCTACGGCCCCGGGTGGAACGGGCCGCGGGTGTCGGCGGCCATCGCCGGGGCGTCCATGGCCGGCGTGCCGCTGCTGTTCGGCTTCGTCGCCAAGGAAGCCGCGTACGAGTCGTTCGTGCACGGCGAGGTCGCGGGGAGCGGCGTCGTGCTCGCGGGCCTCGTCGTCGGCTCCATGCTCACGTTCGCCTACACCGGGCGCCTCCTGCTCGGTGCGTTCCGGCCCGGGGCCGCCTTCGAGGGGATCGACGCGGTGGAGCCGCTCGACCCCACCGAGGTCGCCCCGGTGGTCGATCCGCCCCGCCCCGCGTTCGCGTTCTGGGCCCCGGCGGGCCTGCTCGCCGCCATCACCGTGGTCCTCGGCCTCTGGCCCGATCTGGCGTCCCACCTCGTCGGCGCGGCCGCCCACAGCCTGGACCCTCACACCCACCCCGAGCACCTCGCGATCTGGCACGGGCTCAACCTCGCCCTCGCCCTCTCGGCGGTCACCATCGCCGGTGGGCTGGCGCTCGTCGCCGGTGGTCGTGCGGTCGTGCGCTTCGGTCAACGGGCCCGGGCGCCCTTCGACGGCAACGACGCCTACCTCGCCGTCCTCCGGGGCCTGAACCGCACCGCCGACCGGGTCACCGGTGTCGTCCAGAACGGGTCGCTCCCGGTGTACTCGGGCGTCGTGCTGCTCACCGCCACCGTGGTGCCCGGCCTCGCGCTCCTCGGCGCGCCGTGGCCCTCGGACCTGCACCTCACGTCGTCGCCCGGCGAGTGGCCGGTGGCCATCCTGCTCGTGGTCGCTGGCGCCGCCGCCGCCACGCTTCGCCACCGCATGGCCGCCGTGCTGTGCCTCGGCGCGGTCGGCTACGGCATGGCGCTCCTGTTCGTGATCCAAGGCGCCCCCGACCTCGCCCTCACCCAGTTCGCCATCGAGACGCTGGGCGCCGTGCTGTTCGTGCTGGTGCTGCGGCGGCTGCCCGCTCGCTTCGACGAGCGTCCGACCCTCGTCGGGCGGGTCGCCCGCATCGCGGTCTCGTCGATCGTCGCGATCGTGGTCTTCGCGTTCGCCCTGATCGCCGGCGGCGTGCGCGTGGCGCCGCCGATCTCGCCCGAGTTCGTCGAGCGGGCGCTGCCCGAGGGTGGCGGCCACAACGTCGTCAACGTGATCCTGGTCGACTTCCGGGGCTTCGACACCTTGGGGGAGGCCACCGTGCTGATGGTGGCCGCCGTGGGTGTCGTCTCGATCGCTCGGACGCGCCGCCAGGCCGGATCCGCTCCGGTGCGTCGCCGGGTCGAGAGGACGGGATCGTGAGGTCGGCGCGGTGAGGAGCTCCACGATCGTCGACGTGGTGGTCCGGGTGGTCTTCCACTCGGTGCTGGTGCTCGCCGCGTACCTGCTCTTCGCCGGGCACAACCAGCCCGGCGGCGGGTTCATCGCCGGGCTGGTGGCCGGCGCCGCCTTCGCCCTGCGCTACGGCTCGGGCGGCATCGACGCCGTGCGCACCGCGGCCCGCGTCCGGCCGTGGAGCCTGCTCGGCCTAGGGATGCTGTTCACGACCACCACGGCGCTGGTGCCGCTCGCGTTCGGTGGGCAGGTGCTCGAGAGCGGCAAGCACAAGTTCCACCTCGGCCCGTTGGGCGACCCCAAGATCACCTCCGCCCTCGCGTTCGACACCGGGGTCTTCCTCATCGTCGTCGGCATGGTGCTGATGCTCTTCGAAGCGTTCGGCGAGCCCCTGGACGACGAGTCGTGAGCGTCGTGCTGGCCGCGGCTGCGGCGATCCTCTTCGGGCTCGGGACCTGGTTGCTGCTGCAACGCCGACTGAGCCGCATCATCATCGGGCTCGGGCTGATCGGCCACGGCTCCAACGTGCTGCTCTTGATCTCCGCTGGCCGTCGCGGGCGGGCGATCTTCGTCGACGCTCCGGGGCCGCTGGCCGACCCGATGCCCCAGGCCCTCGCGCTCACCGCCATCGTGATCACCTTCGGCGTGGTCGCGTTCCTCTTGGCGCTGGCATGGCGGCGCTACGAGCTCACCGGCGACGACCTCGTCGAGGACGACGTGGAGGATCGGCGCATCGCCGCCCAGCGCCGCACCGCCGACGAGGAGATCGCCGACGAGCTGGCCTTGGTGGCCGACCAGGCCGACGAGACCCGGGTCTCCGACGACGACGAGGACGAGCACGAGCCGCTGCCCGGCAGCGACGACGCCGAGCCCGCTTCGGAGGTGTCGCCGTGAGGGTCCTCTTGCCCCTGCCGATCGTGCTGCCCCTGCTCGGCGCGGGCCTGTCGATCGCCGTCGGGCGCTGGCGCAACGCCCAGCGCATCATCGGCGTCACCGTGCTCACGGCCACCTCGGCCATCAGCGCGGCGCTGCTGCTGCGCGTCGACGCCGACGGCACCGCCGTCACCCAGGTCGGCGGGTGGGAGGCGCCGATCGGCATCACGCTCGTGGCCGATCGGTTCGCGGCGATCATGCTGTGCATCGCATCGCTGATGCTGCTCGCGGTGCTGGTGTACGCGATCGGCCAGGGGGGCGCGGAGCGCGAGCGGGTGGCGTTCCACCCCGTGTACCTCGTGCTCTCGGCCGGCGTGGGTGCGTCCTTCCTCACCGGCGACCTGTTCAACCTGTTCGTGGCGTTCGAGATGATGCTCACCTCGAGCTACGTGCTCATCACCCTCGGGGGCCGTCGGGCGCAGATCCGCGCCGGCATGACCTACGTGGTCATCAGCCTCATCGCGTCGGCCCTGTTCCTGAGCGCCCTCGCCTTGCTCTACGCCGCCACCGGCACGGTCAACATGGCGGACCTGGCGGGGAAGGTGGCCGACCTGCCCGATGGGGTGCGCCTCGCCTTCGCGCTCCTGCTGCTGGTCGTCTTCGGCATCAAGGCCGCGCTGTTCCCGCTCTTCTTCTGGCTGCCCGACAGCTACCCCACCGCGCCGGCGCCCATCACCGCCGTCTTCGCCGGCCTGCTCACCAAGGTCGGCATCTACGCCATCGTGCGCACCCAGCTGCTGATCATCCCGCCCGACAGCAGGCCCGCCGGGCTCATCCTCGTGGTGGCCGGGCTCACCATGCTCGTCGGCGTCCTCGGGGCGATCGCCCAAGACGACATCAAGCGCATCTTGAGCTTCCACATCGTCAGCCAGATCGGGTACATGGTGATGGGCCTCGGGCTCTTCACCGTCGCCGGGTTGGCTGGCGCGATCTTCTACGTGATCCACCACATCGTGGTGAAGACCACGCTGTTCCTGGTCGCCGGGCTGGTGGAGCAGTCCGCGGGCACCTGCGGCCTCGGACGCATCGGCGGCATGGCCCGACGCTTCCCGTTGCTCGGGTGGCTGTTCCTCCTGCCGGCCCTGAGCCTGGCGGGCATCCCGCCCTTCTCGGGCTTCGTCGCCAAGCTCGCGCTCGTCCAAGCCGGCGTCGGCAGCCACGCCTGGGGCATCGTCGTGGTCTCGCTGCTCGTCAGCGTGCTCACGCTCTTCTCGATGACCAAGATCTGGGGCGGCGCCTTCTGGGGCGCGCCCGAGGTGGCCATCGAGCCGGTCGACCGGACCGTGGCTCGGTGGGGCGGCCGGCCCGCGATGCTGGGCGCCACCGCCGCGCTCGTGGCGCTGTCGCTCGCGATCGCGTTGGCCGCGGGACCGCTCTTCGACCTGAGCACCCGGGCCGCGACGGACCTGCTCGATCCCGGGGGCTACGTGTCGGCGGTGCTGCGGTGAGCCGCGTGCTGCGTCCCGGCAGCCTGGTGCTGGCCCTGTGGCTGGTGGTGCTGTGGACCCTGCTGTGGGGTGGCGTCACCCTCGCCAACGTGCTCGGCGGGGCCGTGGTGGTGGGCGTGCTCCTGGTGGCCGTGCCCCGGCCGCACGCCGACGCGGAGCGGCCGGTGATCCGGCCGTTCGCCCTCGTGTCGCTGATCGTGTGGTTCGCGTGGAAGCTCGTCGAGGCCAACGTGGCCGTCGCCATCGAGGTGCTGCGCCCGCCGTCTCGGTCACGGATCCGCACCGCCGTCGTGCGCGTCGACCTCCCGGGATGCCCCACCGGCCTCGTCACCGCCATCGCGAACTTCATCACGCTCACCCCCGGCACGTTGACCTTGGAGGTGGCGCCCGCCGTGCCGTCCCTCTACGTCCACGTGCTCGTCTTCGACACCGCCGAGCAGGTCCGCGACGACGTCTACGAGATCGAGCGGCGCATCGTCGCCGCAGTCGGCTCCGCCCGGGCTCGCGAGGTCGCGGCCTCGAGGGCGATCGTCGGTGCGGGCGGCGCCGAGGGTGCTGAGGGTGCTGAGGGTGCTGAGGGTGCTGAACCGACCGACCAGACCGCGGGGGAGGCACCGTGATCGAGGCTGCGCTCGTGGTCCTCTCGCTCGCCGGCGCGGGGTTCCTCTACCGGTTGGTGCGGGGCCCGAAGCTCGCCGACCGCGTCGTGGCCCTCGACGGGATCCTCACCATCGCGGTGATGGCCATCGCGGCCTACGGCACCCTCACCGACGACGCCGTCTACTCGGTGGTGGCCGTGGTCGTGGCGCTCGTCGCCTTCGTCGGCACGGCCACCTTCGCCCGCTTCATCGAACGGCGAGGTGGCTGATGCGCACCTTCGCCTCCGTGCTCATCCTGGCGGGCTCTGCCTTCGCGCTGCTCGCCGGGTGGGGTCAGGTGCGCATGCACGACCTGTTCGTCCGCATGCACGTGGCCACCAAGCCGCCCACCCTCGGCCTCGCCCTGGTGCTGACCGGCGCGGCCATCCGCGCCGACGGCCTCGCCCCCACCACCAAGCTGCTGCTGGCCATCGTGCTGCAGTTCCTCACCGCGCCGGTGGCGGCCCACCTGGTGGGTCGAGCCGCGCACCGCGTGGGCGACGGCGACGGCGGGCTCGCGGTCGACGACCTCGCCCGCGACCAAGCCGAGGACTGATCAGACCCGACCGACGTCGGGCGGGATCTCGGTCGCCACGTAGCGGGCCAGCTCGCGCTTGGCGACCTGGCGGCGGTGCACCTCGTCTGGGCCGTCGGCGAGGCGGAGGGTGCGGATCCCGGCGTACATCGACGCGAGCGGGAAGTCGTCGCTGACCCCGCCGCCGCCGTGCGCCTGGATCGCGCGGTCGATCACCCGCAGGGCCATGTTCGGCACCACGACCTTGATCGCCGAGATCTCGACCGCGGCACCCCGGTTGCCCACCGTGTCCATCAGGTAGGCCGCCTTCAACGTGAGCAGGCGGGCCTGCTCGATCTCCATGCGCGAGTCAGCGATCCACTCGCGGATCACGCCCTGCTCGCTCAAGGGTCGGCCGAAGGCGACCCGGTCGGTCACGCGCTGGCACATCAGCTCCAGCGCCCGCTCGGCGGCACCGATGCAGCGCATGCAGTGGTGGATGCGGCCGGGGCCGAGGCGGGCCTGGGCGAGGGCGAACCCGCTGCCTTCGGTGCCCAGGAGGTTGGTGGCCGGGACACGGACGTCGCTGAACTGGATCTCGCAGTGGCCCTCCTGGTCCTGGTAGCCGAACACCGGCAGGGCCCGGACGATCTCGACACCGGGCGTGTCTCGGGGGACGAGGATCATGGACTGCTGGAGGTGGCGCGGCGCGGCGGGGTCGGTCTTGCCCATCAGGATGAACAGCTGGCACCGGGCATCGGCCGCGCCCGAGATCCACCACTTGCGGCCGTTGATCACGTAGTCGTCGCCGTCGCGCTCGATGCGACACGAGATGTTGGTGGCGTCGGAGCTGGCCACCGCCGGCTCGGTCATGGCGAACGCCGAGCGGATCTCGCCCTCCAGGAGCGGGTAGAGCCACTGCTCCTGCTGCTCGGGCGTGCCGAACATCGTGAGCAGCTCCATGTTCCCGGTGTCGGGCGCCGAGCAGTTGCAGGCCTGGGAGGCGATGTGGCTGCGGCCCATGATCTCGGCGAGGGGCGCGTAGTCGAGGTTGCTCAGCCCGTCGGTCCACTTGGTCTGGTGCGGGAGGAAGAGGTTCCACAGGCCGCGGCGCCGGGCTTCGGCCTTGAGCTCCTCCATCACCCGCGGGTGGTGGTGCGGGTCGCCGCTCGCCTGGATCTGGTCGTGGTAGGTGGGCTCGGCCGGGTAGACGTGCGCGTCCATGAAGTCGAGGAGCTCGGCGCGCAGCTCTTCGCAGCGGGGGGAGAAGGCGAAGTCCATGGCTCGGGACCGTACCCCGGGCCTCGGCGACGGGGTGGGCTCAGGCGGTGATGCCGTAGTCGATCGGGATGACGGCGCCGTTGATGGCCGCGGCCTCGTCGGAGGAGAGGTAGGCGATGAGCGCGGCCGGCTCGGTGGGCTGCATCATCCGGTAGCCCGGGGCGGTGGTCTTCTCGATCAGGCTGAAGTCGATGCCCTCGGGGAAGGTCACGTGGCTCGTCATGTTCGTCTCGACGCCGCCGGGCGACACCGCGTTCGAGCGGATGCCGACCTTGTGGTACTCCCACGCGATCGCCCGGGTGAGCATGACCACCCCGCCCTTCGAGGCGGCGTAGCCCGGCATGTAGGCCTGGCCGAACATGCCAGCCGACGACGCGACCGTGGTGATGGCTCCGGCACCCGCGTCGAGCATCTGGGGGATCACGGCGCGGGCCATGAGGAACGGCCCCTTCAGGTTCACGGCGAGCTGGAGGTCGAAGTCGGCCACGCTCGACTCGTGGAACACGCCGAAGCGCAAGACGCCGGCGACGTTGGCGAGGATCGTGGCCGAGCCGAGCTCGCCGGTGATGGCCGTCACCCCGGCAGCGACGCTGTCCTCGTCGGCCACGTCGATCCGAGCGGCCGTCGCGGTCCCGCCTGCCCCTCGGATCAGCTCGACCGTCTCGTCGACCGCGTCCGCCAGGTCCACGCAGCCCACCTTCGCCCCGTCCGCGGCGAGCCGCACGGCGGTGGCCCGACCGATGCCCGACGCAGCACCGGTGACGATCGCGGTGCGGCCCTCGAAGCGGGTGGCGGTCATGGCGGTGCTCCTGCGGTCGGCGGTGGAGGCGGTCGGCGGGCGACCCTATCGCCGTCGCGAGCACCCGAATGTTGTGGCGCACGATGTGCCAGATGACCCATGCAGGTGGCGGTCGAACCTGTCGATGCCCCCTCCATGGTTGGAGGGCAGATCAAGCTGGTCCGCCGCGCGCTCGCAGGCGTGGCGGTGGCCTCGGTGGCGATGGCAGGGCTGAGCGGGTGCGACCGCGTGGAGACCGTGGGGGAGGTGCGGAACCCCACCGTGGCGATCGGCCGAGACGGGGCGGCGTCGGCCGTCCTCGGCGGGAAGGTCTTCTGGGCGTTCGGCGACACGTTCACGGCCAACGGCGGCGTCCGCAACAGCGGCGCCTACGCGTCGATCGCGGACCCGACGAAGGTCACCGACACCCTGACCCGTGGGGTTCCGGCGCAGCTCGTGCCCTTCGATGCGGCGGAGAGCGCGCAGAACGGCGCCGGCGATGGCCAGTGGGTGATCTGGCCGGCGTCGGTGATCGCCACATCCGACGCTCGAGCCCTGGTGCTGTCGACCAAGTTCCACGCGAGCGACGCGGGGTGGGTGAACGGTTCGCTGGTGGTCTCCGAGGTGAGCGCGGGGTCGACGACCTCGACCCGTCTCGGCGAGCCGCTCCGGGCGCCGCAGGCGACCTACGCCAACAGCCCCTACGCAGATGGCGGGAACATCTACCTCCACGATTGCGGGGGCATCGCCGCCCCGCCCGAGCTGCTCGACCGGCTCCAGCCCGGCTCGGTGCTCTCGACGGTGGTGAACCTGACCGATCCGTCCACCCGCTGCCGCGTCGCCCGGGTCCCGGCTGGCGAGGTCCTCGATCCGGCCGCCTACCGGTACTGGAACGGGCTGGGGTGGGGCACCGACCCGTCACAGGCGGTGCCGGCGGTTCCCGGGAGCAACTCGGGAATCTCGGTGGCGTGGGTCCCCGCCTGGAAGCGCTACGCGGCGCTGTCGAACCCTGGGTTCTCGAAGGACATCTACCTCTCGACCTCGCCGCGACCGGAGGGTCCGTGGACCACCCCGCGCAAGGTGTTCACGGCGCCGGCGAACATCTACGCCGTCAGGATCCACCCGCACCTGAGCTCGCCGGACCTCTCGACGATGGCGATCACCTACTTCCGGACCGACACCGCGTCGACCCCCGGTGGCGTCGTCCTCGCCAAGCTGACGCCCACCGCTCCCTGAACCCCTCCGGCTCCCGGAACCGACGGGCGCGCGGGGCGCTCGGCCGCTAGACCCGACGCGTGGCCGACGACGACCTAGTGGTGGCGCGCGGGGTGCGCATCCCTCGCAGCGAGCTGACCTACCGGTTCACCGCGTCCGGCGGCCCGGGCGGCCAGCACGCCAACAAGGCCGCGACCCGCGTGGAGCTCACCTTCGACGTGGCGGCCTCGCCGTCGCTCCCGGAGGCTCGCAAGGCGCGCCTCGTCGCGAAGCTGGGCCCGGTCGTGCGGGTGGTGGTCGACGACACCCGGCGCCAGGCCCGCAACCGCGAGATCGCCGAGGAGCGCCTCGTCGCCCGGCTCGCCGCCGCGCTCCACGTCGAGGCTTCTCGGCGGGCCACCCGGCCCACGAAGGGCTCGAAGGAGCGACGGCTGCAGGCGAAGAAGCAGCGCTCCCAGACCAAGGCCGACCGGCGCCGTCCGCCGACCGAGTAGCGAGCCGCGGCCGCTCGCTCGGCGGTCAGGCGAGCAGGTCGGGCCGGTGCTCGCGGACGGCGTCGCCGAGGCGGCCCTGGGGCCAGCGGGGGGCGAACTCGTCGATCGGGATGATGCGGTCCCAGCCCCGCTGCTGCACCTGGGCTCGGGTCGCCGCGGTGTGGGCCCAGCGCAGGCCACCTCGGGCGAGCACGAAGGCCTGGGTCTTGCCGGAGGGGAGCGTGGCCTCGCCGATGCGGTCGATGTCGGCCCACGTGGTCCGGAGCACGAACGTGCCCGCCTCGAACTGCATCCCGTTGTCGTCGACCTTGAGCGACACCGTCCGCTGCTGACCCACGCCGAACAGCAGGCCGACCGTCCAGATCACGACGAAGCCACACGCGATCGCCCAGTTCACCAGGGCGCCGAGGATCGCCGCGATGGGCAGCGACGCCACGAAGATCATGAGCCCGAGGCGCACGAGGCGGTCGCGCTGGGAGCGCGTGGAGGGGGTCAGGACCACCGACATCGAGGGCAAGCGTGGCCGTCCGGAGGACCCCTTCGCCAACCCTCGCGAACGATTGCGTGTTGACAGGGCAGGTCCGCGTCACGTTCTCTACTGCGCGTGCCCAAGCCGCTCGTGATCGTCGAGAGCCCCGCCAAGGCCCGCACCATCGCGGGCTTCCTCGGGGGCGCCTTCAACGTGGAATCGTCCGTCGGCCACATCCGTGACCTGCCGTCGAGCGGTCTGAACATCGACGTCGACCACCACTTCGAGCCCACCTACGAGGTGCACGCCTCCAAGAAGGACGTCATCCGGCGGCTGAAGGCGCTGCTGAAGGAGGCCGACGAGCTCTACCTCGCGACCGATGAGGATCGCGAAGGGGAGGCCATCAGCTGGCACCTGCTCCAGGTGCTGAAGCCGAAGGTGCCGGTGAAGCGGATGGTGTTCCACGAGATCACCCCGTCGGCCATCGAGCACGCCGTCGAGAACTGGCGCGAGATCGACGAGGGCCTCGTCGACGCGCAGGAGACCCGGCGCATCGTCGACCGGCTCTTCGGCTACCCGGTGTCCGAGGTGCTCTGGCGCAAGGTGAACCGGGGGCTGTCGGCCGGTCGGGTGCAGTCGCCGGCCGTGCGCCTGGTGGTGGAGCGCGAGCGCGAGCGCATCGCGTTCCGCGCTGCCGACTACTGGGACCTCGAGGCCCTGTTCCCCACCGATCCCGACTTCACCGCCACCCTGGTGGGCGTCGCCGGGGCGCGGGTGGCCACCGGCAAGGACTTCGACGACCGCGGCCAGCTCACCAAGGCCGACGCCGTGGTGCTCGACGAGCTCGCCGTGCGCGGCCTGGTCGACGGGCTCGGATCGTCGACCTTCACGGTGCGCTCGGTGGAGGACAAGCCGTTCACCTCCAAGCCCAAGCCGCCGTTCATGACCTCCACGCTCCAGCAGGAGGGCGGGCGCAAGCTCCGCATGAGCTCGGCTCAGGTCATGCGGGTGGCCCAGGACCTGTACCAGAACGGCTACATCACCTACATGCGAACCGACAGCACGACGCTGTCGGAGACGGCGCTCACCGCGGCTCGCAACCAGGTGCGCTCGCTCTACGGCGACGACTACCTCCCGCCCGCCCCCCGCACCTACGACCGCAAGGTCAAGAACGCCCAAGAGGCGCACGAGGCGATCCGTCCCGCGGGCGAGGTGTTCCGCACGCCGGCCCAGGTGGCTGGCGAGCTCCGGGCCGACCAGCTGCGCCTGTACGAGCTGATCTGGATGCGGACGGTGGCATCGCAGATGGTCGACGCGCGCGGCTTCGACAAGCGGGTGCGCATCGGCGCGGTCGCAGCAGACGGCCGCGACGTCGAGCTCGCCGCCTCGGGGCGCACCATCACCTTCCCCGGCTACCAGAAGGCCTACGTGGAGGGCACCGACGACGGCGCCTCCACCGAAGACCGCCAGGCCCGGCTGCCCGACCTCACCGAAGGCCTCGTGCTGCCCACGCCGGCGCTCGAGCCCAAGGGCCACACCACCTCGCCTCCCGCCCGCTACACCGAGGCCACCCTCGTCAAGAAGCTCGAGGAGCTCGGCATCGGCCGCCCGTCCACCTACGCCTCGATCATGGAGCGCATCCAGAACGCGGGCTACGTGTGGAAGAAGGGCACGGCGCTCGTCCCCACGTGGACGGCGTTCGCCGTGATCAACCTCCTCGAGGAGAACTTCGCCGACGTCGTGGACTACGCGTTCACCGCTCGCATGGAGGACGAGCTCGACCAGATCGCCGCCGGCCAGGTGCAGCGCGAGCCGTGGCTCAACAAGTTCTGGTTCGGCGACGAGGCCGGCGAGCAGACCCCCGAGCTCGCCGACGTGTCGCCCGGGTCGCCGGGTCTCGCCGCGCTGGTCGAGCGGGGCAAGAGCGACGCCATCGACGCTGCCGAGATCAACGTCGTGCGTCGGTTCATCACCGAGGACGGCGAGGAGATCGTCGTCAAGCCCGGTCGCTACGGGCCGTACCTCAAGCGCGGCGAGGACACCGCCTCGATCCCCGACGACCTCACCCCCGACGAGCTCACCCTCGACAAGGCGGTCGAGCTGCTCGCGGCGCCGAGCGGCGACATCGCCATCGGCGAGGACCCCGCCACCGGGCTCCCGATCTACGCCAAGGCCGGCCGGTTCGGCCCCTACGTGCAGCTCGGCGACATGCCCGAGGGCACCGGCAAGGGCAAGAAGGTCAAGCCCGAGGACAAGCCCAAGACGGCGTCGCTGTTCAAGACCATGACCCTCGAGCGGCTCACGCTCGACGACGCGCTCCAGCTCCTCTCCCTGCCGCGGCTGGTGGGTGCCGACCCCGCCGACGGTGGCGAGATCTGGGCCCAGAACGGCCGGTACGGCCCCTACATCAAGAAGGACTGGACCGACGCCGAGACGGGTGCTGCCAAGTCCGACACCCGCTCGCTCGCCACCGAGGAGCAGATCTTCGACGTCACCCTCGAGCAGGCCCTGCGGATCCTCGCCGAGCCCAAGCGCGGGCGGGGCCAGGCACCAGCGGCGGGCCCGCTGCGCGAGCTCGGGATCGACCCGATCTCGCAGAAGCAGATGGTGATCAAGGACGGGCGCTTCGGGCTGTACGTGACCGACGGCGAGGTCAACGCGTCGCTCCAGAAGGCCGACCAGCTCGAGACCATCTCCGACGAGCGGGCCTCCGAGCTCCTCCAAGCCCGCCGCGACCGCATCGCCGAGGGCGGTGGCAAGCGCCCGGCCAAGAAGAAGGCCGCGGCGAAGAAGGCGCCGGCGAAGAAGAAGGCCGCGGCCAAGAAGGCCCCCGCCAAGAAGAAGGCCGCCGCGAAGAAGGCTCCCGCCAAGAAGACGCCTGCCAAGAAGACGCCTGCCAAGAAGGCCGCCCCCACCGAGCCAGTGGCCGATCCGGCCGCGCC